>NZ_JBDGIR010000006.1:159922-189439 GCF_057657315.1 Lysobacter sp. Soil_C_15 | reverse complement strand
GCGTTCGCAAGTCTCTTGTAGGAGCGGCGTGAGCCGCGACACGTTGCAGCCGGTCGCGTCGTCGTTGTGGTTTCGCGTCGCGGCTCACGCCGCTCCTACAGGGATGCGGCACCGCGGGCTTGGGGTAGGAGCGACGCAAGTCGCGACCGCGCTCTTGCCCGTCGCGTCGACCCGATCCGCAAGCGTTCGCAAGTCTCTTGTAGGAGCGGCGTGAGCCGCGACACGTTGCAGCCGGTCGCGTCGTCGTTGTGGTTTCGCGGTCGCGGCTCACGCCGCTCCTACAGGGATGCGGCACCGCGGGCTTGGGGTAGGAGCGACGCAAGCCGCGACCGCGCCGCCTCCCGCCGCGGCGACCCGATCCGCAAGCGTTCGCAAGTCTCTTGTAGGAGCGGCGTGAGTCGCGACACGTTGCAGCCGATCGCGCCGCCGTTGCGGTTTCGCGGTCGCGGCTCGCGCCGCTCCTACCCCGCGGCGGCCAGTTCGGCGTGGGCCTGGACCAGGCGCGGCAGCAGCTGGGCCAGGGTCGCCACGTCCTGGTGGTTGTGCGCGATCACCCGCCGCAGCAACGCCGCGCTGCCGCCGCGCAGATACTGCAGCCACGCCGCCGGCGCCTGTGCGCCGGGCAAGTCGTCTTCGCGCAGGATGCGCAGCAGTTCGCGTTCGATCGTCGCCAGTTTGCAGTTCTCCCACACCCCGCGGTACAGCCGTCGGGTCGGAAACAGCAGGTCGACGTGATCCAGGCCGAGCAGCGGATTGGGTTGCCGCGCCAGCCGGTAGCGCGCGTTCAACAGCGGCGCGTCGTAGCAGCGGCCGTTGTAGCTCGACAGCACGGTATCGGGCCGCAGCCAGCCGGCGAATTCGCGCAGCATCGCCGGTTCGGCGGCGAGGCTGGCGATGGTCAGCTGGCGGATGCGCAGGCCGGCGCCGCGGCCGGGGTCGTGGCGCCAGTCGGCGGCGCCGATCATGAAGGCGCGGGTGCCGGTGCCGCCGGCCAGGCCGGTGGTTTCGGTGTCGAAGAACAGCAGCCGTTGCGGCTCGACGCTTTCGTCGCCGCGCTTGGCGAAAGCCAGCGACAGCGCGCTGGCCGGCACCGGCAGCGGCAGATGCGCTTGCAGGTAGTACAGGCCGGGCGCGATTTCCTCGCCCGGCAAGGAACGGTCGAGCGAGCGACGCGCCGGCGACGCGGCGAAGCCGGCCGCGACCGGCGGGGATTCGATCGCGGCCGACGGCGTCGGCTTGCGTTCGCGCAGGGCGATCAAGCGGCGCAGGGCGTCGATGTCGGTGCGCGGGCCGCGGGCGCGGCTGGGCGTTTCGCTCTCGCCGCGGGGTAGGGGCGCAGCGGCTGGGCTGGGAGCAGGCGAGGGCGGCGCGGTCGCCGGGGACGTCGGTTCGGCGGCAGGGGATGCGCCGATATCCGCGCCGGGCTTGCGCTCGCGCAAGGCGATCAGGCGGCGCAACTGCGCGGCGTCGGTGGCGGCCGGGCGGGGCTGCGCATGGTCGAGCGCATCGTCGAGGAAAGGGATGTCGCTGGCGGCGATCCGGCTTTGGTTCGGCTTCGCCGATGAGCGCGGCAGCGGCGCGGTCGGATCGGCCGAAGAGCGAATCTCCCCCAACCCCTCATTTTCGAGGAGGAGAGCGCCGGCGTCGGCGCGGCTGGCGCCTTGTGCGTCCGCGGCTTGGCGATGGCCTGCGCTCGCGGGCGCGGGTGGGGCAAAGGCGGCAGTGCGCGCTGCGGCCGGCGAGGCGGCGGCCGGCGGCGGATCGGCCTGCGTCCGTCCTGCCTGCCGCTGCAGCAGGCGCAGCTTGGCCAGGTCCAGGCTCACGCCTCGCGGCCTTCGCCCAGGGCGGCTTGGTCGAGCAGGGCGAGCGAATCGCGGTCGAGCGAGGCTGGGTCGAGCAGATCGGCATCCAGCCGGCTGTTGTCCGGCGAACCGTCGTCCGGCGTACCCTCGCCGAGCAGGCCCAGCACCTTCAAGGCCAGGGCCTTCGGCGTCGCGCCGCCGGCGCGGTCTTCGTCGGCGGCCAATACCGGGCCGACGCAGGCCGGACAGCCGGCGCGGCAGTCGCAGCGGCCGACCAGTTCGCGCGCGCGCTGGACCAGTTCGGCCTGGCGCAGCCACAGCGGTTCGCTGAGGCCGACCCCGCCGGGGAAGTTGTCGTACAAGTACACGGTCGGCACGAACTGCTGCACCTCCAGGGTCGCCAGCGACCCGGCCGCGGCGTCGGACTCGACCCCGCGCAACTGGCCGCGGCCGCTCGCGTCCTGGGTCGCGAACCAGGCGCCGTCGCCGTTGCCGACCGACTTCTGCAGGTCGCGCGCATCGGCCATCACCGCCACCGTGGCGACCACGTGCAGCGCGTGCGCCGCGCCGAGGAAACCGTCCAGGGCGTCCTGGCGCGATTCGAAGCGCGACAGCAGCACGCCCTGCGGCAGCTGCCACCACACCGCGGTGGTGTGCAGTTCCTGGTCGGGCAGGGCGACCGGGCCGTAGCCGATGTTCTCGTGGGTGTAGTAGCGGATCTTCTTGTAGCCGGCCACCCGCCGGACCACGTGCACTTCGCCGTGATGGCTGTCGCCGCGTCCGGCGGCGGCGCCGTCGAAACGGTCCAGCACCTTGAGCTTGGTGTAGTCGATCGAGTCGGTGTAGTAGTCGACGTGGGTGCGCACGACGTAGGCCTTGCGCCCGTCCCAGTCCAGGCGTTCGACCTGGTAGGGCACCGACTGCACCATGTGGATCGCGCCCTCGTACAGGGTCAGCGCCGCGGCCGAGTAATCGACCTCGGCGATGATCGCCTGGCGGCCGTCGCTGCGGTCGACCACGACGAAGTTGCCGTCGGCGACCGAGCGCAGGCTGACCGCGTTGGCCGGGTAGCTGTCGGCGATCCATTCCCAGCGTTCGCCCTCGCGATGGACCACACCGGTTTCGGCCAGCGCCTCCAGGAACACCGCCGGGTCGATCGGACCGAAGCGTTCGCCGTGCAGGAACGGCAGCTCGAACGCAGCGCAGCGGATGTGGTCGAACAGCACCAGCGGCTGGTCCGGGGCGATGCGCGCGTGCTCCGGCGGCGCGTCGGCGAAGAAGTCCGGATGCCGCACCATGTATTGGTCGAGCGGCTGCGAATTGGCCACCAGCACGCCCAACGACGGCTGGCGGCGGCGGCCGGCGCGGCCGAAGCGCTGCCAGGTCGCGGCGACCGAACCCGGGTAGCCGTTGAGCACGACCACGTCGAGGCTGCCGATGTCCACGCCCAGCTCCAGCGCCGAGGTCGAGACGACGCCGTCGATGCGGCCGTCGCGCATCGCCCGCTCGGCCTCGCGCCGCTCGCTCGGCAGGTAGCCGCCGCGGTAGGCGCGGATCCGCGCCGGCTTGCGCGGGTCGTGGTCGAACACGTCCTTGAGGTACTTGGTCAGCACCTCGACCATCAGCCGGGTCTGGGCGAACACCAGGGTTTTCAGCCCGGCCTTGATCGCGATCCGGGCGATGCGGTTGCTCTGCGAACGCGCCGAGGCGCGCAGGCCCAGGTCGGGATTGATCACCGGCGGGTTCCACAGCAGCACGTGCTTGTCGCCGGTCGGCGCGCCGGACTCCAGGATCGCCCGCACCGGCCGCTCGATCAGCGCCTCGGCGTGGGCCTGGGGGTTGCCGATCGTCGCCGAGCACAGGATGAACTGCGGCCGCGCGCCGTAGAACGCGCAGATCCGCTGCAGCCGGCGCAGCACGTTGGCGACGTGGCTGCCGAACACGCCGCGGTAGGTGTGGATTTCGTCGATCACCACGTAGCGCAGGTTCTCGAAGAACTGCGCCCACTTGGTGTGATGCGGCAGGATCGCCTGGTGCAGCATGTCCGGGTTGGAGACCACGATATCGCCGTGCAGGCGGATCGCCTGGCGCGCGTCGCCGGGGGTGTCGCCGTCGAAGGTGAAGGCCTTCACCCCTAGGTCGCCGGCGCGGTTGAGTTCCAGCAATTCGGCGACCTGGTCCTGGGCCAGGGCCTTGGTCGGAAACAGGTACAGCGCCTTCGACGCGGGCGCGCCGGCGGCGCCGGCCATGGCCGCGGCGACCACCGGCAGGGTGTAGCACAGCGACTTGCCCGAGGCGGTCGGGGTCACCACCGCCACGTCCTCGCCGGCCTGGGTCGCCGCCCAGGCCTCGGCCTGGTGGCTGTAGAGCCGTTCGATGCCGCGCGCGCGCAGCGCCCGCCGCAGCGGCTCGGGCAGGTCGTCCGGCAGCGGCGCGTAGCGGCCTTCGCGCCCGGGCAGGGTGAAGGCGCCGGTGATGCGGTCGCGGTAGCGGCGCTGCAGCCGCTCGGCCAGGGCGCCGCCGTGGCGGGCGTCGATGGCTTCTTCGCTGCGGGCCAGGGCCTGCGAGCGCTGCGCAGCGGGGACGAGGTCGCGCGGGGACGGATCGATCAGGGCGGACATGGGCGCAGGCGGCGGAGGGGAGTCTCGTTGTACGAGACTGCGATCTCAGCGTGTGAGACGCCATAGGCTTTGCCGGCCGTGCCTAAACGATTCAGGCCGCGGCGGCGCGCAACCGGTATCCTTGCGCGCCGCAAAAAACGCCCAACCCATGAAGATCGGCATCGATTTCGGCACCAGCTACTCCGCCGCCGCGGCGGTGATCGACGGCGCGGTGCGCACGGTCGCGTTCGGCGAGGAGCGCCAGTTCCGCACCACCGTGTATTTCCCCGAGGCGGTGCCCGACCCGAGCCGGTTCGAGCTGACCGACGCGCTCGAGGCCGAGGTCGACGCCCTGGTGCGCAGCGCCCGCGCCCAGCAGACCCGCGCCCTCAACGAGGCCCAGGCCCGGCGCGAGCACGCCGCGCGGTTGCCGGCCGGGCAGCGCGAGGCGGCGCTAGCGCTGATCCCGAGCCCGCTCCAGCGCAACGAGGCCGACCTGCGCCGCGACGCGATCCGCGCGGTGCGCCGGCAATGGCTGGAACAGCAGGTGCGCGAGGCGCGCGCCTCGGCGGCGACCCTGCAGAACGCGGTTTACGGCGAGGACGCGGTCGAGGCCTACCTCGCCGAGGGCTACGGCAACCTGGTCCAGTCGCCCAAGTCGATGCTCGGCTACCAGCTGGCCCCGCACGTGCGCCAGACCATCGTCGGCATCGCCGGTTACATCCTCGAACACATCCGCCTCAGCGCCAGCCAGCAGCTCGGCGCCAACGTGCGCTCGGCGGTGCTGGGCCGGCCGGTGCAGTTCCGCAGCTCGATGGGCGCGGCCGGCGGCGAGCAGGCCCTGGCGATCCTGACCGAGGCCGCGCAGGGCGCCGGTTTCGACCAGGTCGAATTCCTCGAGGAGCCGGTGGCCGCGGCGCTGGGCTACCACGCCCAGAGCGCGCATCGCCATCGCACCCTGGTGGTCGACATCGGCGGCGGCACCACCGACGTGACCCTGGCCGAGGTCGGCGGCGAACGCGAGCCGGTGGTGCTCGGTTCCTGGGGCATCGCCCGCGGCGGCGTCGACGTCGATCTGTCGCTGAGCCTGTCGCGCTTCATGCCGCTGTTCGGCAAGAGCGCCACCCGGGTACCGGCGCACCACTACGTCGAGGCCGCGACCGTGCACGACGTGGTGCGCCAGCGCGAGTTCCAGCGTCGCGACAGCTACCGCGAGGTCGAGGCCCCGTTCGGCCCGCGCCTGATCGCCCTGCAGCAGGCCGGCAACACCACCCGCCTCAGCCGTGCGGTCGAAGCGACCAAGGTCCGGCTCAGCAGCGAAGCCGACAGCCGCGCCGAACTGGACTACATCGAAACCGGCCTGAGCCTGGCCTCCAGCGCCGTCGACCTGAGCCAGGCCGCCGAGCCCTTCCTCGGCTTCGTCGCCGAGCTGTTGGCCGAGGTCGCCCAGGAGATCGGCGAACCGCCGGCGACCGTATTCCTGACCGGCGGCATGTCGCGCGCGCCCTACGTGCGCGAAGCCGTGCGCCGCTGCTTCCCTGACGCGAAGCAGGTCGCCGGCGACCCGTCGCTGGGCGTGGTGTCGGGGCTGGCGTTCGCGGCGTTGCGTACCACGGCCGGCTAAGCCGGACGACGCTGGCGCGTGGACGCATCCTGCGCTTGTGGCATGGTGGCGCCAGCATGAAACCCCATTCCCCCGCCTGCGAGCGCAACCGCGAGCCGATCCTGGCGGTGCTGCGCGAGCGGTTCGCCGACCGCCGCGAGGTGCTGGAGATCGGCAGCGGCACCGGCCAGCATGCGGTGCATTTCGCCGCGGCGATGCCGTGGCTGCGCTGGCAGTGCTCGGATCGCGCCGACTACTTGCCGGGGATTCGGCTGTGGCTGGATGAGGCCGGACTGGCGAACACGCCGGCCCCGTTGGTGTTGGAAGCGGTGGCCGGTTCGGCGACCGGGCTGGTGCCGTTGCCGTCGCTGCCGCCCGCCGTGAACGGACGCAGGCCGGGTTTCGATGCGGCGTTCAGCGCCAATACCCTGCACATCATGGGCTGGCCCCAGGTCGAGGCGTTCTTCGCCGGTCTGGCGAACGTACTGGCGGAACAGGCCACGGTCGTGGTCTACGGGCCGTTCAATGACCAAGGCCGCTACAGCAGCGACAGCAACCGCGAGTTCGACGCCTGGTTGAAAGCGCGCGACCCGGCGTCGGGGCTGCGCGATGCCGAGGCGGTCGATGCTTTGGCCGCCGACCACGGCCTGGCCCTGGTCGCGGACCTGGCCATGCCGGCCAACAACCGCTGCCGGGTCTGGCGCCGCGGCGCTTGATACCGCGGCGAAATGCCGCGCGGCGGCGTTGACGGCAGCGGGCCGGCGCGCCGCACAATGCGGCGTCCTCGTTGCGGGTCCTGCGCCGATGCTTCCGTCTTCGATCCGTTGCCCGATCCGTTGCTGGTCGCCGGCCCTGGCCGCGCTGCTCGTCGCCGCCTGCGATGCGCCCCCGGCGCCGCCGGCCACCGAGGCTACGGCGAATCGGCCCACGCAGGCGGCACCCGCCGCAGCGCCGTGGCGGGTCGAAGACTGGCCCTTGCCGGTCGACGGCGGCGCCCAGCCGGACCTGATCGCCGCCCCCGACGGCGGCCTGCTGCTGTCGTGGATCGAGTCGCGCGACGGCCTGCATGCCTTGAAGTTCGCCCAGGCCGGCGCCGACGGGCGTTGGCGCGGTGCGCCGCGGGCGATCGCCCACGGCCGCGACTGGTTCGTGAATTGGGCCGACACGCCGCACCTGGGGGTGTCGGCCGACGGCGCGCTGTGGGCGCATTGGCTGCGCAAGTCCGGCGACGCGCCCTATGCCTACGACGTGGTGCTGGTGCGTTCGGCCGACGGCGGCGCGCACTGGTCGGCGCCGCTGCCGGTCAACGACGACGGCACCCCGACCGAGCACGGTTTCGTCTCGCTATGGGCCGAAGGCGCCGACGCGATGCGGGTGGCCTGGCTGGACGGCCGCGCCAGCGGCAAGGGCCCAGACCATGGCGAACACGCCGGCCACGGCGGCGCGATGACCCTGCGCAGCGCGCGCTTCGGCGCCGACCTGCAGCGCTCGGCCGAGACCGTGCTCGACACCCGCACCTGCGACTGCTGCCAGACCGACGCCGCCGCGACCGCGCGCGGCGCCTTGCTGGTCTATCGCGATCGCGGCGAACAGGAGGTGCGCGACATCGCCGCCGCCCGCCTGATCGACGGCGCCTGGACGCCGCCGCAGCCGGTGCACGCCGACGGCTGGGTCATGCCCGGTTGCCCGGTCAACGGCCCGGCGGTCGCGGCCCAGGGCGAGCGGGCGTTGGTGGCCTGGTACACCGGCGCCGGCGAGGCGCCGTCGCTGCGCATCGCCGCCAGCGCCGATGCCGGCGCGCGCTTCGGCGCGCCGTCGACCCTGGACCGCGGCGAGGCGGTGCAGGGCCGGGTCGATCTGGCCCTGGACGCGGACCAGGCCTGGGTGCTGTGGATGCGCGAGGACCGCGGCGGCCAGAGCCTGCAACTGGCGCGGCTGGCGCCGGACCTGAGCCAGGAACGCCAGCGCCTGACGCTGGCCCAGGTGCGCGGCCGGGGTCGCGGCACCGGTTTCCCGCAACTGGCCCTGGCCGGCGGCGCGGCCTATGCGGTCTGGACCGACCTGGTCGACGGCCGGCCGCGGCTGCGCGGGGCCAGGGTTCAGCCCGAGGCGACGGTGCGCAGCAAGGGCGAATCGAACATCTCCGCCGGCGCGATCACCGGTTCGTCCAACGGCACGCGTTCGCCGTAGCGCTCGCGCAGCTTGGCCTTCACCGCCGCGTCGTCGAGGCGGAAGCTGCGCAGCGGCCGGGTCTGGCCGATGCGCAGGCCGAGCGCGCGCTGGTACAGCTTCCAGGCCAGCTCGCTGCAGTAGATGCGCCGGTCCGACCATTCGAAGGCGAGGTCGTAGCGGCGGCCGACAAACCGCGCCGCCTGCGCGTGCAGCCGCGCCTGCTGGGTCGCGTCCGGCGGCGTGCGCAGGCGCTTGAGCACGTAGTGGCCGCGTTCGCCGCGCGCGATCCAGGCGGCGAGCGGGGTGTAGGACACCGGATCGATCGCTTCGAACACGTAGGGCCGGCCGTCGCGATGCAGGATCACGCCCAAGTGGCTGTAGCGCGAGCCGGTGGCGCGCTGGATCGCCTGGCTCTGCGAGGAGCGCGAGACCTGGAAGATCAGGTCGCCGTCGCGCACCGCCGGCGGCTGCGGCCGTGCCTGCGCTTGGGCCGTGCAGGCGGCCAGCAGCAGGCCGAGCAGAGCGGGCCAGGCGCGGCGCATGCGCTCAGTCCGCGGCCGGCGCCGTGGCGAACAGGCGCACGTCGTGGCTTTCGCCGTTCATGCGCAGGCTGCCTTCGGCGCACAGCCCCAGCCGCTCCAGCACTCGGATCGAAGCGGCGTTGGCCGGATGCACGATCGCCAGCACCCGCGGCAGCGCCAGCACGTCGCGCGCGTAGCGCAGCACCGCGGCGCCGGCTTCCTGAGCGTAGCCGCGCGCGCGATGCTGCGGCAGGTAGGCGTAGCCGATGTCCGGGTCGGGCAGGGCGTCGCGGCGCAGCAGGCCGCACATCCCGATCGGCTCGCCGCTGTCGCGCAGTTCGACCCGCCACAGGCCGAAACCGTTGCGGGCGTAGCTGGCCGCCGGGCCGTCGGCGATGTAGCGCGCGGCGCTGTCCAGGTCGCGCACGCCGCGGTCGCCGATGTTCTGCAGGAAGGCCGGGTCGGTGACCAGTTCGAGGATGAAAGGCGCGTCGGCGGGCACGAGTTCGCGCAGCAGCAGGCGTTCGGTCTGGATCGGCAGGGCGGACGGCATCGGCGGCATCGGGCGAGCGGGCGGGAGTGAGGACGCGGGCAACGATACGACAGTGACGCGGGTCGGTGTGGCGACGATGAAGTCGGCGCCGCCGCGCGGCTAGACTGGAGGGCCGTCCGCCTCCGCTCGCCGCGCATGACCGTCCTGTCCGCCCTGCCCGAACTGCATCCCATCGCCGAGGACAAGCGCCGCGCGGTGCTCGACGCCCTGGCCGCGATCGAGCGAGAGCATGCGGTGCGGATCGTCTATGCCTGCGAATCGGGCAGCCGCGGCTGGGGCTTTTCCTCGGCCGACAGCGATTACGACGCGCGCTTCGTCTATGTCCACGAGCGCGACTGGTATTTGACCGTCAACGAGCTGACCGGCCCGAACCAGCCGCAGCGCGACGTGATCGAGCTGCCGATCGAGCACGATCTGGACGTCAGTGGCTGGGACCTGCGCAAGGCCCTGCGCCTGCTGTCCAAGTCCAACCCGACCCTGCTGGAGTGGGTGCGCTCGCCGGTGGTGTACCGCGAGGATCCGGCGCTGGGCCCGGGCCTGCGCCGGCTGGCCGAGACGTTCTACTCGCCGGTCGCGGCCTGGCACCACTACCTGAGCCTGGCCCTGGGCACCTTCCGCGGCCACCTCGGCGGCGAGGCGATCCGGACCAAGAAGTACCTGTACGTGCTGCGCCCGGTGCTGGCCTGCCAGTGGATCGAGCGCGAGCGCACGCCGCCGCCGATGGCGTTCGAAGACCTGATGGCGCGGCTGCTGCCGGACGGCCCGGTGCGCGAGGCCGTCGACGCCTTGCTCGAACGCAAGCGCCGCAGCGCCGAAACCGAGGCCGGGCCGCGGATCGCCGCGATCAGCGATTTCCTCGAAGCCGAACTGGCGCGGATGCAGGCCGCGCCGCCGGCGCTGGCCGCCGGCAGCGGCCGCCAGGAAACGCTGGACGCGTATTTCCGTTCGGCGCTGGGTTGAGCGGGAAGGGCGGGAACAGCGCAGAGCAAATCCCCCGGCGCCGCCGGAGCACGGGCCATCGGACAACGCCGGCGCCAGCCCCCTTTTTCAAAAGGGGCCAGTGTTAAGGGGGCCGGTTTTCAAAAGGGGGCCAATGGAAACCGGCAGCGATTCTCCCGGGCGTGGGTCAAGCCAGCGCCGCCGCAAGCATTCCCCCTTTGAAAAAGGGGGCTAGGGGGATTTGCTTTGGCTTTAGCTCCGCCATCCGCCATCCGCCATCCGCCATCCGCCATCCGCCATCCGCCGATGCCGGGACGCCCTCAGTTCGACAACGGCAACGGCTGTTGCAGCGGCTCGATCGTGCCCTCGCCGCGCATCACCTTCTTGTACTCGGCGCGCGAGACCGAGATGTAGCGGTCGTTGCCGCCGATCTCGACCTGCGGCCCGTCCTGCACCGCGCGGCCGGCGGCGTCGACGCGCACGTTCATGGTCGCCTTCTTGCCGGAATGGCAGATGGTCTTGATCTCGCTGATCTCGTCCGCCCAGGCCAGCAGGTACTGGCTGCCCTCGAACAGCTCGCCGCGGAAATCGGTGCGCAGGCCGTAGCACAGCACCGGAATGCGCAGCGCATCGACCACCTCGCTGAGCTGCCAGACCTGGGCCCGGCTCAGGAACTGGGCCTCGTCGACCAGCACGCAATGCAGCGCGCCGCGCGCGGCGATGTCGGCGCGGATCAGCGCTTCCAGGTCCTGATCGCGATCGAAGGCTTCGCCGTCGGCGCGCAGGCCGATCCGCGAGGCCACGGTACCGCGCCCGGCGCGGTCGTCCAGGTGCGGGGTCAGGATCGCCACGCGCATGCCGCGCTCGCGGTAGTTGTGCGCCGACTGCAGCAAGGTCGTGGTCTTGCCGGCGTTCATCGCCGAATAATAGAAATAGAGCTTGGCCATGCGCGCAGTGTAGGCCGCGCGCGGGCCGCGCCACAGACTTGACGGCGCGCGCGGCGGACGTCGAACCGGCACGGCCGGTCCGACGCCGGTGCGTTCAGTTCGAACGCGGTGCGTTTTGCGCCGGGCCGACCTCGACGTTGCCGTCGCGCCAGACCACGTCCTCGGCGGCCCAGTAGCGGGCGCTGTCGAAGCGCCAGTCGTGGTACATCGCGGTCAGGTCGGTGGCGCCGGGCTCGAACAGCCGGGCCGGGCCCGGGGTGAACACCTGCAGCCGGCCGACCTCGCCGGTGCGGCTGCCGGTAATCTCGCGCTTGGAGCGCGACAGCGCCTGCTCGAAGCGCGGCTTGGCGACGCGGTCGCCGTATTGATCGTACAGCGCCTGGCCCTCGCGCAGGGCGCGTTCGCGCTCGGCCTCGCCCAGTTCCTGCCACATCTTCTCGCGCAGGATCGCGAACTGCGGGTACTGGCGCTCGGCGGCCAGATCGGCCCAGGCGTAGGCCAGGGCGCGGTCCTGGCTTGCGCCCAGGCCGTACCAGTACATCAGGCTCAGGCGGTGCTGCGAATACTTGTCGGCGTAGCGCGCGGCGCGGCGGAAATGGCGGAAGGCGTCGTCCCAGTCGCCCTGCGCGGCGGCCTGGCTGCCGTACAGGCGCCACAATTCGTTGGGATGGGTCTTGGCCATCCGGCTGCGCTGGTCGAAATGTTCGCGCTGCATGCGGTCGCTGTCGGCGCCGACCGCGGCGGCGGCCGCGGCGTCGTCCGGCGCAGCCAGGACGGGGGCGGCGAGTGCGCCGCCGAGGGCGATGGCGAGTACGAGCAGGCGTTTCATGCCGGGTTCTCCTCGGTGTGGGGCGGCAGGCCCCGCGGCCCCGCCCATACGCCGCACCATACGCCGCGCCGGAGCCGGCGGGAATCGCATCGATCGCGGTTTCGCCCGGTTTCGTCCCGCGGCGGCGGACGCCCGCCCGTTCATCCGCGGGCGCGGCCGGCCAGCCGCGCCGGTCGGCTAAACTGCCGCGCCCGGGCCGGCTCCCCGCCGGCGACGAAGACCGCATGCAAGGCCTCAATCCCCCCCAGCGCGCCGCCGTCCTGCACACCGATGGCCCTCTGCTCGTGCTCGCCGGCGCGGGCAGCGGCAAGACCCGCGTGATCGTCGAGAAGATCGCCCATCTGATCGCCAGCGGCCGGATGCCGGCCAGGCGCATCGCCGCGATCACCTTCACCAACAAGTCGGCCAAGGAAATGCGCGAGCGCGTGGCCAAGCGCATCCGCGGCGACGGCGCCGACGGCCTGACCATCTGCACCTTCCACGCCCTGGGCCTGAAGTTCCTGCAGATCGAACACGCCCGGGCCGGCCTGCGGC
Source organism: Lysobacter sp. Soil_C_15 (assembly GCF_057657315.1). NCBI lineage: Bacteria > Pseudomonadati > Pseudomonadota > Gammaproteobacteria > Lysobacterales > Lysobacteraceae > Lysobacter > Lysobacter sp. Soil_C_15. Next base: position 176,939 of record NZ_JBDGIR010000006.1, on the reverse strand, counting down.
GCGGCTTCAGCGTGTTCGACAGCGACGACAGCGCGGCCCAGGTCAAGGACCTGATGCCGGCCGGGACCAAGCCCGACGTGCTCGAGGACATGCGCAACCTGATCTCGCGGGCCAAGAACGCCGGCCTGTCGCCGGGCGAGGCGATGGCCGCTTCGCGCACCCCGCGCGAGATCGAGGCGGCGGTGCTGTACGAGCGCTACCAGGCGCGCCTGACTACCTTCAACGCGGTCGACTTCGACGACCTGATCCGGCTGCCGGTGGAACTGCTGGAAAGCCACGCCGACCTGCAGCTGGCCTGGCGCGAGCGCATCGGCTACCTGCTGGTCGACGAATGCCAGGACACCAACGACGCCCAGTACCGCCTGCTCAAGGCGCTGTCCGGGCCGACCGGACTGTTCACCTGCGTGGGCGACGACGACCAGTCGATCTACGCCTGGCGCGGCGCCAATCCCGACAACCTGCTCGAGCTGGGCAAGGACTACCCGAGCCTGCAGATCATCAAGCTGGAGCAGAACTACCGCTGCAGCAACCGGGTGCTGCGCGCGGCCAACGCGCTGATCGCCAACAACCCGCACGAACACCCCAAGACCCTGTGGAGCGACCAGGCCGACGGCGAGCGGATCAAGGTCTGGGAATGCCGCGACAGCGCCCATGAGGCGGAGAAGGTCGCCGCCGAGATCCACTTCCTGGCGCAGAAGCACCAAGCGCCGTGGAGCGACTTCTGCATCCTGTTCCGCGGCAACCACCAGAGCCGCGCGCTGGAAAAGGCCTTGCAGCTGCTGCGCGTGCCCTACCACCTCAGCGGCGGCACCGCGTTCCTGGAGCGCGGCGAAGTCAAGGACGCGCTGTCGTGGCTGCGCCTGATCGCCAACCCCGACGACGACACCGCCTTCCTGCGCGCGGTGACCTCGCCCAAGCGCGAGATCGGCGCCACCACCCTGGCCAAGCTGGCCGAGATGGCCCAGCACGCGCAGTTGCCGATGTCGCGCATGGCCGAATCGATCCACGCGATCAAGCAGCTGACCCCGCGCGCCGGCACCGCCTTGGACGGCTTCGTCCAGATCGTGCGCTACCTGCGCGACCAGGCGCAGAAGATCAGTCCGGCCGAACTGGTCGGCGTGCTGGCCGAGCGCAGCGGCCTGCTGTCGGCGATGCGCGCGCAGTGCAAGGACGAGGCCAGCTTCCAGCGGCGCAAGGAGAACCTGGAGGAACTGTCGGGCTGGTTCGACGGCGGCCGCGGCTCCGGCCCGGGCGAACTGGCCGCGCAGCTGGCGCTGCTGTCGCACGCCGACAAGGGCGAGGCGGGCAACCAGGTGCGGCTGATGAGCCTGCACGCGGCCAAGGGCCTGGAGTTCCGCTTCGTGTTCATCGTCGGCGTCGAGGACGGCAACCTGCCGCACGACGCCAGCCTCGACGAGGGCCGCCTGGACGAGGAGCGGCGGCTGATGTACGTGGGCATCACCCGGGCCAAGGAAGTGCTGTACCTGTCGCATTCGCGCGAGACCCAGCGCTGGGGCGAGCGGATCCGGCTCAAGCCCAGCCGCTTCATCGACGAGCTGCCGGCGGAAGAACTGCAACGCGACGGCGCCGACCCGGTCGCCGACGCGGCGCGCAAGCGCGAGCGCTCGATGGCCGGGTTCGCGGCGATCAAGGCTTTGCTCGAAGAAGGGTGAGCGGCGGCCGCACGGAAGCGCCAACTTCCGTCGCGATCGCGACCCGCGAATCGGCTAGGCTGGCCGCTGCCCAAGCCATCGAGGCGGTCGCCATGCCCCTGCTGATCAACGCCTATTCCACCCTCGCCGCGCCGCCGGCGCCGGAGTTCGCGCGCGCGCCGGCCAACCGGCGCGACCGCAGCGACCCGGAGCTGGTGCCGCACCTGCAGGGCTTCGTCGGTTACGTTCTGGGCACGGTCGAGCAGGGCATGGACGCGCGCACCTTCGCGGTGATCCGGCACCTGCAGCGGGTCCAGACCCATTACAGCTTCGAGGTCGAGGACGACGCCTTCGACGCCCTGACCACCTGGGGCCAGGCCGCCAACGCGATCTGCTTCCTGCCCGACGGCAGCGTGCGCGACGCCGCCGGCAACGTCCTGGTCAGCCGCGGCGAACCGCCGGTGGAGACCGACGCGACCCTGCCGTATCCGGACGACGCGCGCGCGCGCAAGGCGCGCAGCGAGCAGGCCCTGCGCGCGCTCGGCGCGCCACCGCCGGCGCACCTGCCGCCGGTGCTCGGCGAGGGCGAAGTGCGGCTGCGCGGCAACGACGAAGCCGCGCGGCGCATGCTGGCCCTGTGCGCGGTCGCGGTGCGCGCCGAGTCGCTGCATACGCAGCCGCTGTCGGCGCAGGAGATCGCGGCCAAGCTCGGCCCCGGCGTGGCCGCGCTGACTCCGGTCGAGCGCGCCTTCATCGACGAGGCCTCGCCCGACCAGGAGTCCTGGGCCGACCAGGGCTGGCGCTACGAAAGCGCCGCCCTGCTGCAATGGGCGCTGGGCCTGCGCGATACCCTGCCGGAACCGACCGGAACCTGCGACGCCGCCGACGTCGCCCGGGTGGCCATCGACCACGCCGACGAGGCGCGCATCGCCCAGGCCCGGCTGCGCCCGGTCGCCGAACTGCTCGACGCCCTCGACGCGATCTACCGCCGCCACTGGCTGGTGCGCCAGGCCCGCCTGGACGAGGCCGAACCGCCGATCGGCCTGCACCCCAGCGTGGTCTACGAACGCCACTACGCGCTCAACTGGCTGCTGCGCTTCGACGAGCAGGACTGGGACGAGGTGGGAACGCCGACGTGAAGCAGGGAGCGAGCGGAGAGGAGTGAGGAGTGAGCGGAGGCGCGAGCCGGGGACAAGCTTGGTAGGCTGTCTCCGGCCCGGCCGCTGCGGCTTTGGCTCGCTCCTCACTCCTCTTCGCTCACTCCTCGCCCATGCCCCTCACCGTCCGCGACGCCACCGCCGCCGATCATCCGGCCATCCTCGCCCTCAATCTCGAGTCGGTGGATCTGATGAGCCCGATGGACGCGCAGCGCCTGCGCGAACTGGAGCGCGAGGCGGCCTACCACCGGGTGGTCTGCGACGGCGACGAGGTGGTCGGGTTCCTGCTCGCGCTGCGCGAAGGCGCCGCCTACGACAGCCCCAACTACCTGTGGTTCGGCGAGCGCTATCCGGCGTTCCTGTACGTCGACCGGATCGCGATCGCGGCCAGCCATCGCGGGCGCCGGTTGGGCGGCCTGCTCTACGACGACCTGTTCGGTTTCGCCCGCGACGGCGGCTTCGAGCGCATCGCCTGCGAGTTCTACATCGTGCCGTTCAACCAGGCGTCCAGCCGCTTCCACGCCCGCTACGGTTTCGCCGAGGTCGGCACGCAGTGGGTCGCGGAAGGACGCAAGCAAGTTTCGCTGCAGATCGCGCCGGTCGCGGCCGACGCCTGACGCGCGCGGCTTGCGACGCACACGCCGGCATCGGCCGGTCCACGGAAGGAACCAAGATGAGCAAGCTCTCCGCGCTGGCGGCCCTCGGCCTGGCGCTGTGCTGCGCCGCCGCGCCGCTCGCGGCCGCCGAGGCCGAACTCGGCACGGCGCCGGCCGATCGGCATCCCGGCTACCCCTGTCTGGTCAACCTGCTGCAGCAACTGCTCGATGCCGACGGTCCGGGCGGCGCCAGCACCTTCCATATCGGCCGGGTGCTCGAACACCCGGATCAGGACCACGACGGGGTGCGGGTGTACTGGCCGCGCTCGCAGGCGATCGTGCTGGTCCAGCTCGACCGCGGCTGCGCCGATCCGCACCAGCGCTACGACGAGCTCGCCCTGGGCTGGTACCGGAGCAAGGCGCGGATCGACCTGCGCCGCGACGTGGTCGCCGACGAGGCTTCGATGAGCGGCAGCAGTTACCTGGTGTCGCGGCCCTGGGTCGAGGCGGTGATCGGCGACGCGCGCGAGCGCGGCACCGCGCTGACCTTGCGCCGCGCCTCGTGGCGCGCGCGCCGGGCCGCCGCCGCCGCGGCGCCGTACTGAGGCGCGGCCGGCCGCGCTCGACACGGTTTTGCGCCCCGGCCTACACTCGGCCGTTTTCTCCGGGACCTCTTGCGCATGAACCTCCGCGCCCTGCCACTCGCCGTCCTCGCCGCCGCGCTGGCGCTGGCCGCCTGCAAGCCCCAGCCCGGCGCCCCCGCGGCCCAGGATGCGCAGCCGCAGCCCGCGCCGGCCGCTCCCGCCGCCGCGCCGGCGGCCAGGCCCGCTGCCGGCCAGGCCGACGACAACCTCAACGCCGTGCTGTGGATGCAGCGCGCGGTCGAATACCGCGCCAGCACCGAGACCATCTATCGCGCTGCCGCCGACAAGCTCGAGCAGGCGCTGAAGCAGCCGAACTGGGACGCGCTGGTGCCCGAGGAGCGCGGCAATGCCGCCAAGGGCCTGAAGCCGGCGGTGATCATGGACGTCGACGAGACCGTGCTCGACAACTCGCCCTACCAGGCGCGCCTGGTGCGCGACGGCAAGGAGTACGACGAGGCGACCTGGGACGCCTGGGTCGCGGAAAAGAAAGCCAAGCCACTGCCGGGCGTAGTCGATTTCGCCAAGGCCGCGCAGGCCAAGGGCGTCGCCATCCTGTACCTGTCCAACCGCGCCGTGCACCTCAAGGACGCGACCCTGGCCAACCTGCGCAGCGCCGGCCTGCCGGTCGCCGACGACCAGGTCTTCCTCGGCCTGGGCACGGTGGTCGAGGGCTGCGAGCAGAACGGCAGCGAGAAGAACTGCCGCCGCCTGCTGGCCGGCCGCCAGTACCGCGTGCTGATGCAGTTCGGTGACCAGCTCGGCGACTTCGTCCAGGTGGTGGCGAACACGCCGGAAGGCCGCGACGCGCTGCTGCAGCAGCATCACGACTGGTTCGGCGAACGCTGGTGGATGCTGCCCAACCCGAGCTACGGCTCGTGGGAGGCGATGACCTTCAACAACGACTACAGCCAGCCGCGCGAGGCCCGCCGCGCGGCCAAACGCGCCGCGCTGGACGTGGCGCCCTGAGCGATCTCAGCGGGAAAGGCGACATTCTGTTCAATAAAATCAATAGCTTGAAAGATGTTTCTTCAGGTGTTGCATTAACTTGAGGCCGGCGCTAGGCTGCACCCATCCCGGTGCGAGCCGGGGCCATGCCACAACTCGACATCTGCCGGCGCAAGCCGGTTTTGCAAGGAGGCCTCGCGCCTCCTTTTTCTTTGGCCGCGCCGGTTCCGGCGGGAAACCCTCTTCGCGCTTCTCTCGCACGCGGACAGCCCCGTTGCGACGGGCTTGAGCGAGGGGCGTTCGATTCAGGGCCATCGGCTTGCCGGGCGACCCGCCTTGTGCCGAACGACTGTCCTGCCGCTCGGGCGGGTGCGAAGATCAAGCGGAAGCTGCCAGGGCGGAACCCCATGAATTCGGCGTCGGATCCGGTAAAGATCCATTTCAAGCTGGAGCAGGATGAAGAAGGCTACCCTCCGGTTGACTGGGAGAGTCTGTGGGCCACTCCAGTGGGAGAAGCGCTCTACATGCTCGATAACACGCCGTTCTATGCCCGGGGCGTAAGTTCCGGCGATACGGTTACTGCGGTCGCCGTGAACGGTCGCCTTGAATTCACAACGATGGCCGCGCCGGGTGGCCACGCCACGGTCCGTGTCGTTGCATTCGATGAACACGTCGTTCCCGAGTTGCGCGCGTCGCTGAAGCGGCTCGGCTGTTCCTCGGAGGTGTCGAATCTCCCCGCCTTGCTTGCGGTCGATGTGCCGCCAGTAGTCGATTATGCGCGCGTCATGGAGCTGATCGAGTCATACGCTGCGTCTGGCTCGATCGACTATGAAGAGTCTTCTATCCAGCATTGAAAAAAGACATTCTGCGATTGCGGCGATTTCGTCGCCAAGCTGCGCGCGCGGAGTCTTTCTTGCGCGAACGAAGTTGATCGACGATTGGCCAGGAGTCCTGGGAGCGACCGCTGTCTCCGGCTCTGCGGATGTCGCCAGGGCTCAAGACCAAGGGAGCGCTGTCGCTCAGCTGCGACGCGTGTGGCGGTGTATTTCGATCCGGCACTCAGTCTGAAAGCACCCTGGTCGTGGCCAAGGCCAGATCTACTCGCGATGACGAAGCGCGCTAATACGTCACCAACACCGTGATCGTGTCGCTGTAGCTGCCGACGGTGGCGGTCTGCGGCGCGACGCGGCCGTACACGGTCAGCGATTGGCTGGCGCCGCTGCCGGTGCCGCTGAGGGTGTCGTTGTTGAGGGTATTGCCCCAGCGTTGGCTGCGGCCGCCGTCGCGGTACAGCTCGTAGGGCACGAACTGGCCGCTGCCGTTGGCCATGCGGCGGACGTTGCCGCTGGCGTGCAGGCCGTTGTTGAGGCCGATCTGCCACGGCGTGCGGCCGGTGCAGACCAGGCCGATGCTGGTGGTCTGGTCGACGTTGCCGGTGATGAAGCCGGGCGTGCTGCCGAAGCCGAGCGTCGGCACCGGCTTGGGCGTCAGGGTGCAGGCGTTGGGCACCGAGCCGTTGACGGTGAAGGGGAACGAACTGGACGTGCCGGCGCTGCCGCCGGAGGTGCAGGACGCGGGCATGGCCGGTGGGCCGATGACCGATTCGGCGTAGCGGAATTCGATGCGCGTATCCGCCGCCGCGGTGAAGCGGTTGAGGTAGGTGCCGGCGTTGAGGCCGCTTTGCGCGGGAATGCGGCCGTACAGCGTGCGGGTGAGAGTCTGGTTGCCGCCGAGCACCGGCACCGGGTAGTCGAACTGCAGGGGCACGAAATTGGGCACGGTCGCATTGCCGCGCGCGCCCCAGATCGAGCTGCGGCCGGCGTCCGAGTACAACTGCATCTGCATCGGGTCGTTGAAGCTGTTGATCACCCGGCGCGGATTGAGCGTGCCGCCGCCGTCGGTGCCGCTGAAGATGCTCACGCACATGTTGACCTTGGCATCGGCGAGCAGCGACAGGCCGAAGGTCGAACAGGTCACGGTCAGGGTCGCGGTGGCGTCGACCACGCCGCCGTTGCTCGGCGCGAAGTTGAGATCGGTCATCGAGGCGGTGCAGGTGGTGGCGGCGCGCGCCGCCGGCGCGTCCAACACCAGCCATAGCAGCGCCAGCGCGGCGAGGGCGGTGCGCACGGACGCGTACGCGCTCATCGCGGTGCCTCCGCAGCGCAAATCACCGGCCCGATCCGGGCGATGCCGTCGCCAGCGTGCTCGGAACGCGCATGCTCGAAACGCGCTACGCAGGCGCGGCCGTCCGGCGCGGTCGCGCGCAAGCGGTTGTGGTCCTGCAGCGCTTCCAGATAGGTCTCGCCGTCGTAGCCGACCCAGGCGTCCTCGCCGTGCTCGCTGCGCACCCGGCTGCCCGGCGCCAGCGGCCGGCCGGCGGCGTCGTGCAGCACCACCACCGCGGCGCGGATCGGGGTCAGGCCGAAGCGCACCAGGGTGCCGGAGCGGTCGCGCGGGGTGGCCTGGGCCTCGACCCGGTCGACCCGCATCTGCGCCGGCAACGCCATCGCATCGATGCCCAGCCGATTGCGCTGCCAGGCGTTGAGCGGGGTGACCAGCAGCATGCCGTCGGCGTCGGTGCGGCCGATCGGGCGGTTCTCCAGCAGCACCGGCACGCCGGCGACGCCGTCGGTGGACACCACCGCGAAGGCGTCGCTGACCGAGCGCGCGGCGAAGGCGTGGCCGCCCATCCATACCAGCGCGCCGCTGCCGCTGGCGTAGGCGTAGTCCTGGTCGGCGACGCGGGCCAGGCCCAGGCCGAAGCGGCCGACCGAGTTCAACCAGCCCAATTCGGCCAGGCCGCCTTCGGCGCCGTCGCCGCCGCGCGCCTGCAGGCGCCAGCCGAAGCCGCCGTCGCCCGGCACCGGTTGCGAAAGATCCAGCACCGCCTGGTCGCGGCCGCGATCGCGTTGCAGCGAAGCGGCCAGGCGGGTGCGTTCGCCCAGGTCCAGGCTGAGGCCGAGGTAGGCGCTGCGGTCGGCGGCCAGATCCAGGTTCTGGTTGTAGCTCAGGCTGAGGTGGGCGCGGCCGCCGAAGCTGCGGCTCCAGTGCAGGCCGGCGTAGCGCGCCGGCGCTTGCCGGCGGCCGGCTTCGTCGCGGTAGGCCAGGCGCACGTAGTTCAGGCCGAAGCTGCCCAGGTCGGCGTCGTTCCAGCTCAGCAAAGCGCGTTCGCTGACCCGCGCCGGGCCGAGGCCGTAGCGCGAGGCCAGGTCGCGGTAGCCGCGTTCGGCGCGGCGGCTGTCGAGGGAAAGATTGAAGCGGCCGTTGCCCCAGTTGTAGGCCGCCGCGTACTGCCAGCCGCTGCGTTCCCAGGGCCGCTCGTTGCGCGCGTCGCGGCCGTGCGCGAGCGAGCCGCTGAGCACGCCGGCGCGGCCGAGCAGGGCGACCGCGCCGAAGCCGGCGTTGGCGATGCCGTCGCCGCCTTCGCCATGCGCTTCGACGGTCAGCCGGTCGCTGAGGCCGTAGCGCAGCTCGGCGCTGGCCAGCGCCGAGTCGGCGTAGGAGAACGACTTCAGCGCGTAGTCCTCGCGCGCCAGGCCCAGGCTCAGCGACCAGTCCGACAGACCGCGCGCGAGCAGTTGCTGCGCGGCGTAGAACGGGAAGTCGAGTTGGCGGGTGCGGCCGAAGGCGTCGGTGATGACGATCTGGGCGCTGCCGGCGCCGCTGATGCCGGGCACGGTGGCGAGCTGGAACGGGCCCGGCGGCAGTTCGCCGCTGTACTGGCGCAGGCCGTTGACGTACAGGTCCACCGCCGAGGGCAGCGCGACTTCGCCGGCGAAGGTCGGCAGCGGGGTGGTGATGCGGTAGGGCTGTAGGCCGAAGTCGCGGCCCAGGCGCAGGCCGCCCAGGCGCAGCGGCCGGGTCCAGTCGAGCCGGCCGCTGACCACGTCGCCGACGCTGAGGCTGAGCATCGATTCCGGCGCCGACCAGCGCCAGGTGCTGTCCAGGCGCACCGAGTCGGTGCGGCGCGGCGCGCCGTCGTTGCGGTAGTGGCGGGTCGCCGCGGTCTGGCTGAATACCCCGGGGCCGAGGCCGAACGCGCGCAGTTCGGCGTAGGCGGTGACGTTGTCGCTGCGCCGCTCGCGGCTGGCGTAGAGGTCGTAGTTGAGCAGCAGCCCGGGCGAGGCGCTGGCTTCGGGCACGTCCAGGCCGGGCTGGTTGAGCCGGGTGGTGGCCAGCGACAGTTGCGACAGCGGCGCGTCGATCGCGACCCGCTGCAGGGCGGCGTCGTAGCGCACGGCCACGCCCGGCACGGCGTCCACGGCCAGCACCTCGGCCGGATCGTGTCCGGCCAGGACGAAGCCGAGCCCGCGCAGGGTGGCGACGCTGGCGTGGAGCCGGCCGGCGCGCAGTTCGAACGGTTGCGGCGCCTGGTACGGCCCCTGGTTGAGGCTGACTTCCAGGTACAGCGGCAGGCTCGCGGCCTGGGCATCGCCGGCGCGGGCCAGCAGCGGCGGCGGCTCCGCCGCGTAGGTCGGCGACAACGCCGCGAGCAGGCCGGCCGCCATGGCGTCAGCGAGCCGGCGGATCCAGCGCCAGGGCCTGCTCGGTGGCTTCGCCATTGATCCTCGCCTTGAGAGTGCCGGCGCCGCGCAGCAGCGCCGCCGGAGCGGTCAGCGGCCAGCGCATGCGCTGGCCGGGCAGGACGTAGCCGAGCAGTCCGGTCGCGACCGGGTGACGCTGGCCGCGTTCGTCGACGAAGGCCAGGTCGGCCAGCTGCGCGTGCCGGTCGCCGCGGTTGCGCACCTCCAGGCTGGCGCGGTCGCCGTCGAAGCTCAGTGCCGCGCCCAACCGCGGCGCGGCCGGCGGGTCGCCGGCCGCGGCCAGGAACACCGGCACCGAGTAGCGCAGGACGAACTGCAGGCCGGGCTTGCGGGCGCCGTCCGGCGGCGGCAATTCGTCGACGAGCAGGCGATAGCTTTCCTCGGCCGGCGGCGGCGGGCCGAGCCGGATCACCCGCACCAACTGGCGCGCGCCGGGCGCGAGTTCGAGCATCGGCGGGCTCGCCGCCAGCGCGCGGCTGGGTTCGAAGCGCTCGCCGGCCTCGTCCTGGATCCAGCGGAACACCCGCACCTGGGCCTGCAGGGGGCGTTCGCCGCCGTTGATCAGCCACAGCCCGTCGGCCTGGCGGCGCGCGCTCAGGGTCAGGGTGGTCGGGGTCAGCTGCAGTCCGCCGGCGCCCGCGGCCGGAGCGGCCAGGGCGACGGCCGCGCACAGCAGCGCGGCGGTCAGGCGGCGGACGGCGGGGGCGGGCCGGCGGCCGGGCATCGGCGCCCGGTCAGTAGGTGATCGTGGCGGTCACCACGTCGCTGTAAGTCGCAGCGGGAAAGTTGGCGCTGGGGGTCCTCCCATAGACCGGCAGGTTCTGCGCCGCGCCGGTACCGGAACCGGCCAGGACGTTGCCGCCGACGCCGGTGGTGCTGCCCCAGACATCGCCGGCGCCGCGCGCTGCGGCGCGGTAGAGCTGGTAGGGCACTTCGTTGGTGCCGTCGCTCATCTTGCGGCTGTTGACGTCGGTCCCGTTCTGGCCGTCGTCCAGGGCGATCGTGTAAGCGGTGCCCGGGGTGCAGGTGACGACCAACTGGCCCTGCGCGTCGACGTTGGTCGCGGTCGAGGCGACGCTGCCGAAGTTGACGTCGGTCGGCGCGGTGGCGCTGATCGTGCAACTGCTGGTGATGGTGATGGTGACGTCGAAGGTGGTGCTGTCGTCGGCGGCCAGGACGGGCGCGGCGGCGGCGAGCAGGGCGAGGACGGCGGCGGAACGGAGCGAGGCGGAACGCATGGATCGGTTCTCCTGGCGCGGATCGCGCTGTGGCGCGCCGGCGAGGCTGCCGGCTAACTGCTAGAACGCAGAAAACATGCCAATACCGGCACCATAGCCGGCCATAAACGGACAGAAGGAGCGGTCGGTCACACGACTCGGTCGCCTGCCCGTCCAGATGAAAAAATGGGAAATTCATCACGTATTTGCATTTGAACCGCCCGCGCAAAAAGCCGACACGGCGCGGCAACTGGTGTGCTTCGACGTCGCCGCGACGGCGGTCGGCTTGTGTCGCTACCGGCCCGCGGCCAAGATGCCGGTCCGCGACTGGGGAGCCGCACCCGATGTCCATCGTCCGACGCGCCTGCGCCGCGCTGCTGTCGACCGCCGTGCTGGTGGCGGCCGGCTGCGGCCGCGCGCCGCCGCCGCCCGAGCCGGTCGCGACCCAGCCGGTGCAGGCGGTGACCCAACTGGTCGCCGACCTGCGCCGCAACGACCTGGAGGCGTATGCCCGCCACGCCGTGCCGGCGCCGCTGCATGCGCGCCTGGAAACGGCATGGAGCGAGGGCCGCACGGTCTGGCCGCTGACCGAACTGCCGCTGGACGACCGCTTCCCCAGCTTCATCGCCGCGTTGGCCGCGCCGGATGCCGAGCGCACCCTGGTGGCGGCTTACCGGCGCCAGTTCGCCGGCGCCGATGCCGAGTTGCGTTCGGCGGCCAAGACCCTGGGCCTGTTCGCGGCCCAGTACGTGCGCAGCGAGCCCGGCTACAGCGAGACCGAGCGCGATCACCACGCCCAGTTGATCGTCGCGTTCAGCGCCTGGGCCCAGACCGCGCCGCTGGGCGATTCCAAGCGCGCCCGCGTGGCCATCCCGCAGTTGGTCGCGGCGGCGCGCGCGACCGGCCTGGCCGCGCCGGACGCCTTCGCCCATGCCGGCATGGACCGCAGCCTGCGCCGGCTGGGGCCGTTCGTGGAGCGGCTCAAGCAGGTGCTGACCGGATACGGCCTGGACCTGGACGCGGCCCTGGGCAGCGTCCAGGCCAGCCTGGCCGAGCAGACCGGCGACACCGCGCGGGTGCGGATCCGCTACCGACTGGCCGGCGAGGCGGTCGACGCCTACGTCCTGGTCGAGCGCCGCGACGGCCGCTGGTACCTCAGCGATCTGCTGCGCCACGCCGAGGCCGAGGCCGATGCGCCGGCCAAGCCGCCGGCCGCGGGGGCCGCCGGCGTGCGCGCCGGCAAGGCCGCGGCAGCCGTCGCGCGGCCGGCGACGGCACCGGCCCAGGCGCGCTGAGCGCCGCCGCGCGGGCCGGCTGCGCCGCCGCAGCGGGTCAGGCGCGCGCCGAAGCCGAATAGGCATAATGATTCGGATGCCGAAACAAACGCCCCTGCCGTTCCCCCACGCCCAACCGAACGATCCGGACGCGCCCGCTCGTCCCGCCGAGGCCGGCGACGCCGCCGAGGCGGCCGAAGCGCAGGTCGCGACCGCGCCGAACGCCGACGGGCTCGGGCCCGACGAATCCACCGCGTCCGCGCCTGCTTCGATCGAGCCCGCTCCAGCCGAGCCCGCAACGACCGACTCTGTCGCCGCCGCGCCCGCGCCGGCCGAGCCGGTCGCCCGCGTCGAGGCCGCCGAGCCGCCGCCGGCCCAGGCCGAGCTGCCGATGACCGCCCCGGCCGGTGCCGTGCGCGCGGCCGTCCCGGCGACGCCGCGGCCGTGGTGGGCGCGCCTGCTCGGCAAGCTGATGGCGCCCTGGGTGTCGGTCAGCATCGAACCCAAGGACCCGGCCGAGCACATCGCCGAAGAATGGGACGGGCGCCCGGTCTGCTACGTGCTGGAAGACTACGGCCTGTCCAACGCCCTGATCCTGGAGCGCGCCTGCCTGGAGGCCGGCCTGCCCTCGCCGCTGCAGCCGCTGCCGGGCGACCCGCTCGGCCGCAAGCGCGCCTACGTCGCCCTGTCGCGCCGCCACGCCGGCACCCTGGCCCCCTCCGGCCCGCCCTCGGCCAAGACTCATTCCGGCTCGCTGGCGCGCCTGCTGCAGGCGCACCGCGCCGACCCGGCGCTGGACGTGCAGCTGGTGCCGGTGTCGATCTTCGTCGGCCGCGCCCCGGACCGCAGCAGCGGCTGGTTCTCGGTGCTGTTCTCGGAAAACTGGACCCTGGTCGGCCGCTTCCGCCGGCTGCTGGCGATCGCCCTCAACGGCCGCCACACGATGGTCCGCTTCGCACCGCCGGTGTCGCTGCGCGGCATCGTCGCCGAGGGCCTGGAGCCCGAGCGCACCGTGCGCAAGCTCTCGCGCGTGCTGCGCACCCACTTCCGCCGCATCCGCGCGGCGGTGATCGGCCCCGACCTGTCGACCCGGCGCATGCTGATCGACCGCGTGCTCGCCGCCGATCCGGTCAAGGACGCGATCAACGACCAGGCCAAGCGCGACAACAGCAGCCAAGCCGACGCGTGGAAAAAGGCCCATGCGATGGCCTACGAGATCGCCGCCGACTACTCGCATCCGGCGGTGCGCTCGGCCAGCTTCCTGCTGACCCCGGTGTGGAACCGGATCTACCGCGGCGTGCTGGTGCACCACCTGGACAAGCTCAAGCAGGCCGCGCCCGGTTACGAAGTGGTCTACGTGCCCAGCCACCGCAGCCATCTGGACTACCTGCTGCTGAGCTATCTGCTCTACACCAAGGGCATCGTGCCGCCGCACATCGCCGCCGGGGTCAACCTCAACCTGCCGGTGGTCGGCACCATCCTGCGCAAGGGCGGCGCGTTCTTCCTGCGCCGCAGCATCCGCGGCAGCGCGCTGTATTCGGCGGTGTTCTCCGAATACGTGGCGCAACTGGTCGCCGGCGGCTACTCGATCGAATACTTCATCGAAGGCGGGCGCTCGCGCACCGGCCGGCTGCTGCCGCCCAAGGGCGGCATGCTGGTGATGACGGTGCGCGGCTTCCTGCGCCAGCCGACCCGGCCGGTGCTGTTCCAGCCGGTCTACATCGGCTACGAGAAGCTGATGGAGGGCAACAGCTACCTCGACGAGCTGTCCGGCAAGCCGAAGGAAAAGGAATCGATCTGGCAGCTGCTGTGGGGCATCCCCAAGGTGCTGCGCTCCAACTACGGCCAGGTGGTGGTGAACTTCGGCGAGCCGATCCGGCTCAACGACCTGCTCGCCGAGCACGCGCCGCAGTGGACCGGCCAGCCGATCGGCGAAGACGACAAGCCGGCCTGGCTGTCCGACACCATCGACGCACTGGCCGAACGGATCCAGGTCAACGTCAACCGCGCCGCCGACGTCAACCCGATCAACCTGCTCGCGCTGGCGCTGCTGTCCACGCCCAAGCACGCGATGGGCGAGGCCGACCTGCTGGCGCAGATCGCGCTGAGCAAGACCCTGCTGGCCGAGCTGCCGTACTCCGACCGGGTCACCGTGACCCCGCACACGCCGCAGGAAATCGTCGCCCACGGCGAGGAGATCGGCGTGCTCGAGCGCGTCGCCCATCCGCTCGGCGACGTGCTCGGCGTCGACGGCGAAGACAAGGCGGTGCTGCTGAGCTACTTCCGCAACAACGTCCTGCACCTGTTCACCGCGGCCTCGTGGATCGCCTGCTGCTTCCAGCACAACCGGCGCATGAGCCTGGCCGGCGTGCTGCGCCTGGGCCGCAGCGTGTACCCGTTCCTGCAGGCCGAGCTGTTCCTGCCCTGGACCGAGGAGCAATGGTCGCAGCGCCTGGTGCGCACGGTCGAGGTGTTCGTGCGCGAGGGCCTGCTGGAGCGGGTCAGCGACGACGACGGCGGCATCCTGGCCCGCAACGCCGGCCAGACCGACGAGGTGTTCCGCCTGCGCGCGATCGGCCACTCGCTGCAGCAGGCCTTCGAGCGCTACTACATCGCCATTTCGGTGCTGGTGAAGAACGGCCCCGGCACGCTCTCGGCGTCCGAACTGGAAAGCCTGTGCCAGCTCGCCGCGCAGCGCCTGTCGCTGCTGTACGCGCCGGCGGCGCCGGAATTCTTCGACAAGACCCTGTTCCGCGGCTTCATCCAGAAGCTGCGCGAGCTCAAGCTGGTGTGGCCGGACAGCCAGGCCAAGCTGGCCTTCGACCAGCGCCTGGACGCCTGGGCCAAGGACGCCAAGGTCATCCTCGGCCGCGAGCTGCGCCACACCATCGAGAAGATCAGCCCGGAGATGGCGGCCAAGCCGGAGCCGGCGGAAGGCGGCGACAAGGCGACGGCTTGAACGCGCCACAGGCATCCTAGGAACCAGTGAAGGGGAAAGAGTGAGGAGCAACGACCGGCCACCGGCTGGTTCCTCTTCACTCGTTTCTGGCTTCGGCCGGCCTGCCCCGCCCTGATACCCGTCACTGCCAACCGCCGCATCGGCCGGGTACCATCGCCCCTCGACTCCGTCCGGCTGCCGTCGATGTCCACGTCCACGTTGTCCCTGCCGACGTCCTCGGCGACCACCGTCGCGTCCGACGCCGCTCCGGCGGCGGGCAACGCCTGGCTGGAGATTCCGGCGCTGACCGTGCGCCTGCTGTGGCGGCACTGGCCGGCGCTGGCGTTCTGGTTCTTCGCCCAACGGGTCTGCTACGACCTGTTGATGGACCTGGCGGTCAAGCTCGGCGAGCGCTCGGTGCTGCTGTCGTTCGCGGCCCTGTCGGTGCTGATCGTGACCCAGCTGGCCGGCACCATCCTGATGTTCCAGTCGCTGCGGCCGTCGCTGCCGATGCTGGCCGGCGGCGCGTTGACCCCGGACACCCGCGCGGTGCGCAAGCAGTGGATCACCGCGCTGGCGATCGCGATGCTGCCGTTCTTCGCCTACTACGCCGGCTGGGGCCTGCTCGAAGACCTGCGCCGGCAGTTCCGCACCGAGTACGTGTTCAGCGTCTGGGAAAAGGAGAACCTCAACCAGGTGCTCAAGCTCAAGGGCCTGTGGATCGCGCTGGCGGTGGCCTGGGCGGTGCGCTGGTTCAGCAAGCGCCGCGCGACCGCCAGCGGGCATGCGCTGTGGAACGTGATCGCGACCAGCTGCGAGGCCTATTGGGTGTTCGTCGGCGTCGCCGCGATCGCCCAGCTGACCAAGCTGGCCCAGGACTGGTGGCACGAGCGCGTGGTCTACGTCGCCGTGACAACCTGGTGGGAAAGCCCGACCGCGCTGTACAAGACCCTGGCGCCGACCAAGCGCGGCCTGGCGCCGCTGTGGGAGTTCTTCTCCACCGCCGCCGGCGCGGTCGCGTTGCCGCTGATCTGGCTGGCGATCACCGCGATCGTCTACGGCATCGACCTGCGCCGCGCGCAGCGCCTGGACGACGCGGACGAAGCGCTGGGCAAGGTCACCCAGCGCTTCAAGGCCATGCACTTCACCCTGCGCATGCTCGCCGACAAGGCCAGCGCGGGCTGGACCAGCAAGGGCGTGCCGGTGGTCAACAGCCTGCGCCTGGTGCTGCGCGCCGGCCTGCCGGCGCTGCTGACCCTGTGCGTGTGCTGGCAGTTGCTGGCTTACCTCGACTCTTGGTCGTGGCGGCTGATGACGCTGTGGATCGGCCCGCAGGATCCGGACTGGCAGCGGGTCATCGGTCAGCCCTGGTCGGTGTTCCTGACCACGCCGCTGTCGTTCCGCACTTCGCTGCTGACCGACGTGCTGCGGGTGGTGCTGCTGGCGGCGACCTTCGACCGCGCCATCGCCCGCCTGCCGCGCGCGGGGTAGGAGCGGCGTCCCGCAGGGAATTTCCTTCGGTCATAGGCCGCGACCGCCGTCCCTCCCTCTCGCCACGTCTTGTCCTGCCCCCCTGTAGGAGCGGCGTGAGCCGCGACCGCTCTGCGGTCTCGCGGCGTCTGTGTTCGAAGGCTCCGAAAGCCGCGACCGCCATCCCTCCCACTCGCCCCGTCTTTGCCCTGCGCCCTTGTAGGAGCGGCGTCCCACGGGGATTTCCTTCGGTCACAAGCCGCGACCGCGTTGCTGCTGTCTCGCGACGCCTGTGTCCGAAGGCTTCAAAGCTTCAAAGCTTCAAAGCTTCCGTCCGCAAGCGGCCGGGTCACTTTCTTTGTCCAAGGCGACAAAGTCCCACGGGATTTCCTGCGGTCAAAAGTAACCAAAGAAGACGCCATGGCTGTTTCGAATCAAAAGCCACTATGGGACGAGGTTTGCGCGGGCTGCTCCGCACAGGCCATCCCTGGCCTGGCTGCGCACGGCCCGCATCCCTACGGGCCGCCCTCCAGGGCTGCAGGTCTTCTCGCGAGTTCGGTCCCGCGCCAAGCTTTTCACG
>NZ_JBDGIR010000006.1:0-159822 GCF_057657315.1 Lysobacter sp. Soil_C_15 | reverse complement strand
GCAACGGCAACGGCAACGGCAACGGCAACGGCAACGGCAACGGCAACGGCAACGGCAACGGCAACGGCAACGGCAACGGCAACCGAAGGCGCCGCATTGCGGCTGTTCGGGGCGGGCGGTTGGAGCCGCGACATTCGCATTCGCCGCCGTGCATCACAAATCGTTCCCGCGCCGGGGGCGGCAGACTGTGACCGATCCGACCAAGACGCGTTCTGCCCTGGAGTAGCGTGCCGCTGTCGTCGATCGAGAGGCGGAGCGATATCCGTGCGGACCCGTGCCGCGCGGAGCCGTTTCGCTGGCAGGCCGGATCGAAACCGGCGGATGCATCGGCGAGGGCGGCCGCGCATTGCCTGCGCGGCTTCCTCCACACTTGTCCGTCGGAGTCCGTCATGACGTTCTCGCCGTTGTTGCGGTTGCTCGGCCTGTGTTTGTTGGCGATGTCTTCCGCCCGGGCCGCGGTGCCGGCCCACTACGTCGTATTCGAACGCGATGCCCAGGGCCTCGCCGAGCCGGTGTTCTACGCCCAGGTGCGACTGGCCGACGACGGCCACGACCGCGCCGGCGCGGCCGCGGCCGAACGCGGCGTAGAGCGCATCGGCTATCGCGCATTGCGCAACGGCGCCAGGAGCGCCGTCGCCTACGAGGCGCGGCAGCCGAACTTCCTGCGCGCCGAGTTCGCCCGCGATCCGCAGCGCGGCTACGGCGCGATCGAATCGCATCCGCTGGTGCGCGATCCGCATCGCGCCTTCGTCGTGCGCCTGCCGTTGGCGCAGGCCGATGCGATCGAACTCGGCGGCGGCGCCGGCAAGGCCGTGCAGCGCTTCGACCTGCGCGAGTTGGCCCTGCGTTCGGCGCAGTTGCCGTTGGCGGCGACGGCGGCGCCGACCGCAGTAGCCGCCGCGACCGCCGACAAGGCGGCCAACTCCGCCAACCGGCTCGACATCCTGGTGCTCGGCGACGGCTATACCGCCGCCGAGCAAGGCGTGTTCGCCGATCATGCTGCGGCGCTGAAGACCGCGATGTTCCAGGTCAGTCCGTACAAGGAGTACCAGAGCTTCGTGAACTGGCAGGCCGGTTTCGTCGCTTCCAGCCAGTCCGGCGCCGACCATCCGCCGTATCAGGCCGGCTGCACCGGCACGAGTTGTTGCGCCGACAGCGAGGCGCGCAACGATCCGCTTGCCGGCCGCTTCGTCGCCACCGCGCTCGACGCGACGTTCTGCACCAGCCAGATCCACCGCCTGCTGACCGCGCGCTCGTCCAAGGTCATGGCCGCGGCGGCGGGCTTTCCCGATTGGGACAAGATCATCGTCACCGTCAACGACCCGGTCTACGGCGGCGCCGGCGGCTCGTATGCGGTGCTGTCCGCGCACGCCAGCGCCGCGCTGATCGCGATCCACGAATTCGGCCACAGCTTCCACGGCCTGGCCGACGAATACGAAGCGCCGTACCCAGGGTTCCCGGCCTGCAGCGACATCGGCGGCAGCGTGCCCTGCGAAGCCAACGTCACCAACCAGAGCAATGCCAGCCTGGTGAAATGGCGCAGTTGGTTCACGCCCGGCCTGCCGATCCCGACCCCGGACGGCACCGCTGGCACCGGCCTGTTCGAGGGCGCGCGCTACCGCGCCGCCGGCATATACCGGCCGGTCGATGCCAGCTGCCTGATGCGCGATCTCGGCACGTCGTTCTGCCCGGTGTGCCGGCAGGAGTACGTGCGCAAGCTCTATCGCGGCGGTTTCGGCTCGCCGTCGGCCGGGATCGACCTGATCGAGCCGGGCAGCGAATCGCCTTCGCCGACGACCGCGGTGAACTACCGGCGCGGCAGCGCTCGCCGGTTCTCGGCCGGCCTGCTGCAGCCCAGCGTCGGCACCTTGGGCGTGCAGTGGTATCTCGACGGCGTGGCGATCCCCGGCGCGACTTCGCCGAGCTACGACTTCGTCCAGTCCGCGGCCACGCCGGCGACGCGCACGCTGGAACTGCGGGTGACCGACCGCACCGCCTTCGTGCAGCCTTCGATGGCCGGCGACCTGTTGCTGCACCAGCGGCGCTGGACGATCCGGGTCGGCAGCGCGGTGCGTTCGCTGGCGGCCGCGCGCTGAGCTGGCCATACGGAGCGCGCAGCGTCGCAACGCCTGCAAGCGCTATCACCCCAGCGGCACGCGCGCGCAGACCCAGGCCTCGATGCGTTGCGCGCCGGCGCGGCGCAGCACGCGCGCAGCGGCGTGCAGGGTGGCGCCGGTGGTCATGACGTCGTCGACCAGCACCACCTGCGCCGGGGCGGCGCCGCCGTGCCAGGCGAAAGCGTCGCGCAGGTTGCGCCGGCGCTGGCGGGCGTCCAGTCGCGATTGCGCGGCGGTGTCGCGGCTGCGGCGCAGGCCGTCGTCGTACAAGCGCAGGCCGAGCCGGCGCGCCAGCGGCCGGGCCAGTTCCAGGGCCTGGTCGTAGCCGCGCCGGCGCAGCCGGGCCGGGTGCAGCGGCACCGGGATCAGCACCGGGGCGGCCGTGTCCGGCGCGCGGCCGCAGTCGGGACCCGGCGCCGGGGCGCGCGCTTCGGCGCCGCGATGACCGCCCGCCGCGGCCCCGGCTTCGTCGAAAGCCCGCGCCATCATCGTCGCCAGCAGCCGGCCGGCGGCGAGGTCGCGGTGGAACTTGAAGCGCGGCAGCAGGCGGTCCAGCGGCGGCCGGTACAGGCAGGCGGCGCGGACCCGGTCCAGCGGCGGGGGCCGGCGCAGGCAGTCGCCGCAGACCGGGCCATCGTCCGCGAAGGGCAGGGCGCCGCGCCGATGCCGTTCGCCGGCCTGGCCGCCGTGGACGCCGCGATCCGGGCCGCGGCCGCGCGCCGTGTCGGCAATCGCCGCCAACATGCGGTCAACGCCGGGCATCTGCCCCAGGTCCCCCTGCGGCAGCGGCAAGGCGCAGCGCGCGCAGGCCGGCCCCGCGTGCGGCCAGTCCGCGGCGCAGGCCGGGCAGAGGTCGCAGCCGGCCTCGGCGGCTTCGTCGCAGACCAGGCAGCGCGCCGGCCACAGCGCCCAGCCCAGCCGCCGCCAGAGACTGTCAACTGGAATGGGCAAGCTGCGGTTGACAGTCCGGGTCATGCTTCCCAGACTGCCGGCTCCGACTCGCCCCTGCTGTCGGTGCATTCCTCTGCCCGCCGTCAGTGAAGTCCCCGCTGTGGAGCCAGCCCTAGTGTCAACGACCCCGCTTCGCCACGATTGGTCCCGCGCGGAAGCGCGCGCCCTGTTCGACCTGCCGTTCCCGGAACTGCTGCACCGCGCCGGTGCCGTGCACCGCGAGAATTTCGACCCCGCCGAGGTCCAGGTCAGCACCCTGTTGTCGGTGAAGACCGGTGGCTGCCCCGAGGACTGCGCCTACTGCCCGCAGGCCCAGCGCTATCACACCGGGGTCGACGCGACCAAGCTGATGAGCACCGAAGCGGTGCTGGAGAAGGCCCGCCAGGCCAAGGCCGCCGGCGCCTCGCGCTTCTGCATGGGCGCGGCCTGGCGCTCGCCCAAGGACCGCGACATCCCCAAGGTCGCGGCGATGATCCGCGAAGTGAAGTCGTTGGGCCTGGAGACCTGCGCCACCCTGGGCATGCTCTCCGGCGACCAGGCCCAGGCGCTGAAGGCGGCCGGGCTGGACTACTACAACCACAACCTGGACACCGCGCCGGAGTTCTACAACGAGATCATCCGCACCCGCGAGTTCCAGGACCGCCTGGACACGCTGGAACACGTCCGCGACGCCGGCATGAAGACCTGCTGCGGCGGCATCGTCGGCATGGGCGAGTCGCGCGAGCAGCGCGCCGGCCTGCTGCAGACCCTGGCCAATCTGCCGGCGCATCCGGACTCGGTGCCGATCAACCGCCTGGTCCAGGTCGAGGGCACGCCGCTGGCCGGCACCACCGAGCTGGACCCGTTCGAGTTCGTCCGCACCATCGCGGTCGCCCGGCTGATGATGCCCAAGTCCATGGTCCGTCTCTCCGCCGGGCGAGAAGCCATGAGCGACGAACTGCAGGCGCTGTGCTTCCTGGCCGGCGCCAACTCGATCTTCTACGGCGAAAAGCTGCTGACCACCGGCAACCCGGACACCGAGCGCGACCTGGCCCTGTTCGCCCGCCTGGGCCTGCGGCCGATGCAGATCGTCGAGACCGCGGGCACCGTCCATGCGAGTATTGAGGAGCACCTCGAGCCCCCGGTCGAGCCCGTCCACACCTGCGCCGCCTGAGGCGGCGGAGCTATCGCAATGAGCAGCCAGCGACCCCTTTGGCGCGAACGGATTCAGGCGGCCCACGACCAGCGCGTGGCCGAGGCGCGCACGCGCCGCCATCGCGCGGTCGCCCACCGCGACGGCGCCCGTTGCGAGGTCGACGGGCGCTCGCTGCTCAACTTCTGCGGCAACGACTACCTCGGCCTGTCGCAGCATTTCGCGGTGATCAACGCGTTCCAGGACGCGGCCTCGCGCGAAGGCGTCGGCGGCCTGGCCTCGCACCTGGTCTGCGGCCATCACGCTCAGCACGAAGCGCTGGAGCGCGAGCTGGCCGACTGGCTGGGATCGCCGCGCGCGCTGCTGTTCGGCAGCGGCTTCATGGCCAACCTGGCCGCGGTCCAGGCCCTGCTCGGCGAAGACGACGTCTGCGTGCAGGACAAGCTCAACCACGCCAGCCTGATCGACGCCGCGCGCCTGTCCGGCTGCCGCCTGCGGCGCTATCCGCATGCCGACCCCGAAGGCGCGATCCGGCAATTGCGCAACGTGCCCGACGGCCTGGCCATGCTCGCCACCGACGGGGTGTTCAGCATGGACGGCGATGTCGCTCCGCTGCGCGATCTGGCGCTGGTGGCGCGCGCGCAAAAGGCTTTGCTGTACGTCGACGACGCCCACGGCGTCGGCGTCAACGGCCCCGACGGCCGCGGCACGGTCGCCGCGGCGCGGTTGTCGGTGCAGGAAGTGCCGCTGCAGCTGGCGACCTTCGGCAAGGCCCTGGGCAGCTACGGCGCGGCGTTGCACGGCGACGCCGACCTGATCGGCCATCTGGCCGAAACCGCGCGCAGCCATCTGTACACCACCGCCCTGCCGCCGGCCCAGGCCGCGGCCACCCGCGCGGCGATCAAGCTGGCGCGCAACGACCATTGGCGACGCGAGAAGCTGGCCGAACTGACCGCGCATTTCCGCGACCGCGCGTCCAAGCTCGGCCTGGAGCTGCTGGCCTCGGGCACTCCGATCCAGCCGGTGGTCTGCGGCAGCGACCGGCGCGCGCTGGCGATGGCGCAGGCGCTGGAACAGCAGGGCTACTGGGTCGCGGCGATCCGTCCGCCGACCGTGCCGGAAGGCCGTGCGCGCCTGCGCGTGACCTTCTCGGCGCTGCACACGCGCGAGCAGGTCGACGGCCTGATCGAGGCCTTGGCGCGCGCCGCCGAGCGGGTCGCGATCGAGCGCAGCGACGACGCGCCGGCGCCGCCGGCGAGCGCGGCCCGATGACTCCGGCCCGATGACCGCAGCCGGACCGCTCGCCGCCGCCGAAACCGATCTGGCGAAGATGCTGGCCACCTTGCAGGTCGACGCGCGCGACGGCGAGTACGTGTTCGTCAGCGCGCCGCACTGGGACGCGCTGCCGCGCGAACTGGCCCAGGCCACGATCGTCGAGGCCGAAGGGCCGACCTGCGTGCTGCGCCGCGAGCACGCCGATGCGCGGGGGCTGGATTACGACTTCGTCGCCGCCTGGTTGAGCCTGCGCGTGCACTCGGCGCTGCAGGCGGTCGGCCTGACCGCGGCGGTGGCGCAGGCGCTGGCCGCGCGCGGCATCGCCTGCAACGTGCTGGCCGGCTATCACCACGATCACCTGCTGGTGCCGGCGGCGCGGCGCGAGGACGCGCTGGCGGCGCTGCGGGCGCTGCGCGGCGACGGCGGAGCGACGCCGGCCTGAGGCGATCGCGCGCGCCGGCCGCCGCAGCCGAACCCTTTCATCGGCCGCTCCGGACGGATCGGCCGCGCAGTAACGAAACCAGGCAACAAACCAGGCAAGACGGAACCTCCATGTACATCGAAACCACCGGCGCGGCGCCCGACAGCGGCCGCCCGGCGCTCGTCCTGATCCACGGCTGGGCCATGCACGGCGGCTTGTTCGCGCCCTTGGTCGAGGCCCTGGCCGAGCACTGCACCCTGCACCTGGTCGACCTGCCCGGTCATGGCTACGCCCGCGACGATGCGACGCCGCTGGATCCGGCCGCGCTCGCGGCCGAACTGGTCGGGCGCTTTCCCGATGCCTACTGGCTGGGCTGGTCGCTCGGCGGCCAGGTCGCGCTGCGCGCCGGGCTCGACCATGCGACGCGCGTGCGCGGGCTGATCCTGGTCGCGTCCTCGCCGCGCTTCGTCACCGGCGCCGACTGGCCGCACGGCGTCTCTCCGGAGCTGTTCCGCAATTTCGGCGGCGCATTGAAGAACGACTTCCGCGGCACCCTGGAAGGCTTCCTCGCCCTGGAAGCGCTCGGTTCCAGCAGCGCCCAGGACGATCTTCGCTGCCTCAAGCAACGCGCCTTCGAGCGCGGCGAACCGGCCGAGCGCGCCTTGCAGGAGGGCCTGCTGCTGCTCGACGGTTTCGACGTGCGCGGCGAGCTGCCCGGGCTGCGGGTGCCCAGCCTGTGGATCTCCGGCCGCCGCGACCGGCTGGTGCCGGCGGGGGCGATGCCCGCCGCCGCCGCGCTGGCGCCGCAGGCGCGCAGCGAAGCCATCGCCGGCGCCGGCCACGCGCCCTTCCTCGGCGCCACCGCGCAGGTCGCGCAACTGCTGCGCGAATTCGTCGCTCCCGCCCACTCCAGCGCTGCGCAGGCAGTGACCTCGTCATGACCGATCTGTTCGACCACCGCCAGGTACGGCGCTCGTTCTCGCGCGCCGCGCACGGCTACGACGGCGCCGCCGCGTTGCAGCGCGAAGTCGGCGCGCGCCTGTCGGAAACCCTGGATTATCTCGACGACCGCGTGCCCGAGGTGGTGGTCGACGTCGGCTGCGGTCCCGGCCACCTGACCGCGGCGATGCAGCAGCGCTGGCCGCGCGCGCAGGTGATCGGCCTCGACCTGGCCCTGCCGATGCTGCGCGAAGCGCGCGGCCATGCCGGCAGCCGCTGGCGGCCGCGCCTGCTCGGCGGTCCGCGCCGTCCCGACCTGATCTGCGCCGACGCGCGCGCGCTGCCGCTGCGCGACGCCAGCGTCGACGTGCTGTTCTCCAACCTGTGCCTGCAATGGGTCGAGGACCTGCCGTCGGTGTTCGCCGGCTTCCGCCGCGTGCTCAAGCCCGGCGGCCTGCTGTTGGTGTCCACCTTCGGCCCCGACACCTTGTTCGAGTTGCGCGGCGCCTTCGCCGAGGCCGACTCGGCGCCGCACGTCAGCCTGTTCCCGTCGATCGCCCAGTTCGGCGACGCGCTGATCGCCGCCGGCTTCAAGAACCCGGTGCTGGACCGCGACGAGTTCGTGCTCGGCCATCCCGACCTCGGCCACCTGATGCGCGAGCTGCGCACGCTCGGCGCGACCAACGCGATGAGCGAGCGCCGGCGCAGCCTGACCGGTCGCGCCCGCTTCGCCCGCGCCGCCCAGGCCTACGAGGCGCTGCGCGGCGGCGACGGCAAGCTGCCGGCGACCTGGGAGGTGATCTACGCCCACGCCTGGGGCCCGGCGCCGGGCACGCCGATCCGCAGCGGCGGGATCGACGAGGTGCAGGTGCCGGCGT
Source organism: Lysobacter sp. Soil_C_15 (assembly GCF_057657315.1). Lineage (NCBI taxonomy): Bacteria > Pseudomonadati > Pseudomonadota > Gammaproteobacteria > Lysobacterales > Lysobacteraceae > Lysobacter > Lysobacter sp. Soil_C_15. The sequence goes on along the minus strand of NZ_JBDGIR010000006.1, from coordinate 152,109 downwards.
CCAGCATCCGCGTGCGCCAGCGATGAGCGAGCGCCGCCACGCCCTGTGGGCGGTGTCGATCGCGCTGGCCTCGGCGCTGTTCTTCACCTGCACCTACGTGCTCAACCGCGCCGCCGCGACCGCCGGCGGGCATTGGGCCTGGACCGCGGCGCTGCGCTATCTGTTCACCCTGCCGATGCTGTTGCTGGCGATGCCGCTGCTCGGCGGGGTCAAGCCGGTATGGAAGGCGATCCGCGCCCATCCCTGGCCGTGGCTGCTGTGGAGCGGGATCGGTTTCGTGCTGTTCTACGTCTGCCTCAGCTACGCCGCCGCCAGCGGGCCGTCGTGGCTGATCGCCGGCACCTTCCAGCTGACCGTGATCGCCGGAATGCTGTGCGCGCCGTTCCTGTACCGCGACGCGCGCGCGCGGGTGCCGTTGCCGGCCTTGCTGGTCGGCCTGTTGATCGTCGCCGGCGTGCTGATCATGCAGTTCGGCCACGGCGGCGGCCGGCTCGACCGCGCCGGCTGGATCGCGCTGATCTGCGTCGCGATCTCGGCCTTCGCCTATCCCCTGGGCAACCGCGGCCTGCTGCTGCACCTGGAGCGCAGCGGCACCGAGCTCAACGCCACCCAGCGCGTGTTCGGCATGACCCTGGCCAGCCAGCCGCTGTGGTGGGCGGTGGCGGCGTACGCGGGCGCGCAGGCCGGCGCGCCGCCGGTGGGACAGCTGTGGCTGGCGGCGGGCGTGGCCCTGGGCGCGGGCGTGATCGCCACCGTGCTGTTCTTCCAGGCCACCGGCATGGTCCGCAACGAGCCGACCGCGCTGGCCGCGGCCGAAGCGATGCAGGCCGCGGAAATCCTGTTCGCGACCGTGATCGGCGCGCTGTGGCTGGGCGAGGCCTGGCCGCAGGGGCGCACTCTCGCCGGCGCCTGCCTGGTCGGGATCGGCATCGTCATGTTCAGCGCGGTCGCCGCGCGCGCCGCGGCCGGCAACGAGCGCCGGGTGAAGCAACTGCGCAGCGACCGCGGCGGTTGAGCGCCGCGCCGTTCAGGCGCCGACCTGGGCGGTCCAGTCGCCGAGGTTGTAGTAGTTGCTGACCCGGCGGATGCGCCCGTCGGCGATCTCGAAGAAGGCGCCGCCGGGCAGCACGTAGCGTTGCCCGCGCGCTTCCGGCAGGCCCGGATCGGTGACCAGGTATTCGCCGTGGACCACGTACTCGGCCGCGGCGCGGACGCCGTCGGGCGAGGTCATCACCACCACCTCGCGCAACTGCTCCCGGTAGTGCCGGGCCATGCGCTGCAGGAACGCGGCGAAGGCTTCGCGGCCGGTTTCGCGCGCGCCCTGGTTGAGATCGTGGGCGACGTCGTCGGCGAGGGTGGCGAGCATGCCGTCCCAGTCGCCGCGATTGAAGGCGGCGTAATACGACAGCACCAGTTCGGTGGCGCGGTCGTCGCGGCGGGTGCCGTCGATCTTCATCGGAACTCCAGGCGGTACGGGGCAGGCGGCCATGATCGCCGATCCAGCGCGATCGCGCCGGGCCGCCGTCCGCGCGGCGCGGAACGCGTTGTACAAAACGCGTCGTACGCAATCGGAAAGGCCCGCCCGAGGCGGGCCTTTCCTTATTGCCGGCCGGGCTTGCGGATGCGCAGGATCAGATCCGCACCATCGCGCGCTGGCGCTGGCGCAGCAGGCTCAGGGTCAGCACCGCGGCGAGCAGGGCGGTGGTGACGACGAAGATGCCGATGCCGAGGTAACCGCCGCTGACGCCGCCGGCGAGCGCCGCGCTGCCGGCCTTGTTGGGGATGAAGCTGGCCGCGAGCATGCCGGTGTAGTGCATGCCGCATACCGCCACGCCCATCACCAGAGCGCTGCCGAGCATCTGGCCCCAGCCGCGCAGGTTGAACGCCAGCCACAGGGCGACGATCGAGGCGACCACCGCGATCGCCGCCGAGGCCAGCACCAGGTTGCTGTTGTAGACGGTGTCGGCCGGCATCAGCATCGCCGCCATGCCGGCGTAGTGCATGCCGGTGACGCCCAGGCCCATCAGCACGCCGCCGAGGATCAGCTTGCCCCAGTTGAACAGGCCGGTGCCGGCGATGGCCAGCCCGGCCATGCACGAGATCACCGCGACGATCGCCGAACCGATCGTGATCGGCAGGTCGTAGGTCACCGCCACGTCCATCTTGCAGGCGAGCATGGCGATGAAGTGCATCGCCCAGATGGCGCCGCCGCCCATCGCGATGCCGGCCGCGGTCACCGCGCGCCAGCGCTGTCCTGGGGTGGTCGCGCTGGGGATCGCGATCGCCAGCTGCAAGGCGGTGAACGAGCCCAGCACCGACACGACGTAGGACAGAACGACGAGGAACGGGTCATGGATGCACTGGATGGCGTGTTCGAGCGGCATGGCGGAACCCCCTGGTGGGTTGTCTGGCTATGGGCCGCGGCGGCGCCTTCCCCGCGCCGTTGCGGCAATGCGGCTCCGGCTTGCGGCCGGAGCGTCCGGAACGCCACGGCCGTCCGCGCCGTGGCCGACCGGTATCGGACCGGTCAGGCTTGGAATTCGAACCGGCACGCTTCCGCGCCGGTGTTGCGGCATTGGCTTTCCACCACCCGCACGCTTTCGGCGCCGTGCTGGCCCTCCAGCAGGCCGCCGAGCATGCCGCGCAGGAAATGGCAGCATTCGCCGCTTTCGCCGCGATGGCAGAAGGGGCTGTTGCGGATCCGCAAGGCGTCGTCCTGCAGCTCGGCCTGGACCAGCTGGCGCATCGCCGGCAAGGCGATGCGGCGCACCGAGTCGTGCAGGGGCAGTTGCCCGCCGAGCGCGTAGTCGCGCTTGTAGACCCAGGCGCCGACGCGCTGGCCGATGTAGCGCAAGGTCGCCTCGCGCTGGCTCGGCGGCAGCTCGCGCTCCAGCGCCACCAGCTGCAGCAGGATGTTGGGGTAATTGCGCGCCAGCTGCGGCAGCAGGGTCTCGACCCGCTGCGTGTCGATGGGCGCCGTGGCGGCCTGGACCGCCGCGGGGGCCGGCGCTGCGGCCGGCGGCGGCAGGTTCGGCGCGCTGGCCGCGCCATTGCTGCGCACCGGCGCCGCGGGCGGCGCTGCGGCCGCGCCGTTGCCGCCTTCGTAAGCCGCGGCTTCGAAGCTCTGCACCAGGTGGTGCGTCCCCAGGCGCTCTTCCAGCACCAGCAGCGACTCGGCCGGGCCACGAACGACCATGCTCAGGACCACGCCTTCTTCGCTGTTGAGCATGCGTTGGCGCAGCAGGGTGAAGCCGTTGGCGATCACCACCTGTCCCAACGCGAGCAGCAGCCCGTCGCGCCGGTCGGACACCACGCGGAACTCGACATCCACCATGTGTTACTCCCCTGGCCTGTGCATGTTCCTGAAGACGGCTCGCTGCTCGAGCGGCGCGTCATGACAGGGACTGGCGCGCGATGGCGCAGCGTGCCAGCTGCGTTCACAAAAAACGCAAACCAAGATCACAGATGAAGGGGGTTTTTACGCGTTTTATGCGGCCGTTCGTGTCCGTAGAAAACGCTGCCGCATAACAAACGCGAAGCAGTTCGCGAACCGGTCAGGGCGCGTCGGCGAACCAGGCGGACGCCAGCCCCAGATCGACGTTGCCGCCGGACACGATCAGCCCGACCCGGCGCCCGGCGAAGCGCTCGCGCTGGGCCAGCACCGCCGCCAGCGGCACCGCGCCGGAGGGCTCGACCACCAGCTTCATCCGTTCCCAGATCAGCCGCATCGCCGCGATCGCCTGGGCGTCGTCGGCCAGCAGGATCTCGCGCACGTGCCGGCTCAGGATAGGAAAGGTGAGCGTGCCCAGTTCGGCGCGCAGGCCGTCGCAGATCGTGTCGGGCAGGCGGCCGGTGATGCGGCGGCCTTCGCGCAGCGAATCGTGCGCGTCGCGCGCGCCCAGCGGCTCGGCGCCGTAGACCTCGATCGCCGGGTCGATGCCGTGGGCGGCGATGGCGGTGCCGGACAGCAGCCCGCCGCCGCTGACCGGGGCGATCACCGCGTCCAGCCCCGGCGCCTGGCCGAGCAGTTCCAGGGTCGCGGTGCCCTGGCCGGCGATCACCCGGGGGTCGTTGAACGGATGCACCAGCACGCCGCCGGTTTCGGCCAGCACCTGGGCGGTGACCGCGTCGCGCGAGGCCTGCAGCGGTTCGCAGGTCACGATGCGCGCGCCGTAGGCGCGGATCGCCGCCAGCTTGACCTGCGGCGTGTTGTGCGGCGCGACCACGGTCGCGGTGGTGCCGCGCAGGCGCGCGGCCAGGGCGATCGCGCCGCCGTGGTTGCCCGAGCTCTGGGTGACGATGCCGCGCGCGGCGTCTTCGTCGCTGAGCGCGAACACCGCATTGCTCGCGCCGCGGAACTTGAACGCGCCGCCGCGCTGCAGGTTCTCGCACTTGAAGTGCAGCTCGCAGCCGGCCAGCTCGTCCAGCGCGCGCGAACGCAGCACCGGAGTGGCGTGCGCCAGCGGCGCGATGCGCGCGGCGGCGGCGAGGACGTCGGAAAATTCCGGCGCGGCCGGGGCGAGGGCGGCGTCGGCCGCGAGCGGAGCGGTCATCTCGTTCATGGCCCAAGCGTAGCGCAGGGGCGGCGAGGGCGGCGTGCGCGCCCTGGCGGGTGCGCCTGGCCGCCGCGCGAGGTGTGCGCCGGGTCGCCGAACGCGGACCGGCCGCGTCCGCCGGCTCGGCGGCGGGCCAGGTCGGTCGTGGCCCGGGTCAGTCGTGGCGCAGGGCCGCGATCGGGTCCAGGCGCGCGGCCTGGCGCGCCGGATACACGCCGAAGGCCAAGCCGACCGCGGCGCAGAACAACGCCGACAGCAGCACCGGCAGCGGCGCCCAGGCCACCTGCCAGCCGGCGAGGAAGGCGATCAGATAGGCCAGGACGACGCCGAACAACAGGCCCAGCGCGGCGCCGGCGACGCAGATCACCGTCGCCTCGCGCAGGAACTGCGCGACCACGTCGCGCCGGCGCGCGCCGAGCGCGCGCAGCAGGCCGATCTCGCGCCGCCGCTCGAGCACGTTGGCGAGCATGATGTTCATGATGCCGATGCCGCCGACCAGCAGGCTGACCCCGGCGATCGCGCCCATCACCACGCGGAAGATGCGCTGGGTCTTCTGGTGCTGCTGGAACAACTGTTGCGGCACCACCAGGCGGAAATCGGCCATCCCGGCGTGGCGCTGGGCCAGCACGGTCGACAGCACGCGCGCGCCGGCGGCGAGCTGCGCCGGATCGCGCAGGCGCAACAGGAAGCGGTCGATTTCGTCCTCCTGCGGCTGGAAGCGGAAGCGCGCCCGCGCGCTGGCCAGCGGCAGGTAGACCCGATTGCTCTCCAGCCCCAGTTGCACGCCTTCGAACTGATCCTTGCTGAGGTCGCGGTCGGCGAGCACGCCGACCACCTCCAACCACACGTGATTGACCTTGAGCAGTTGCCCGACCGGATCCATGCCCGGGAACAGGTCCGCCGCGGCCTGGTGGCCGAGCACCGCGACCGCGGCCAGGCGCTGGTCGTCTTCGGCGCTGAGCGTACGGCCGCGGGCGATGCGCAGCGAGGACAGGGCGAAATAGTCCGGGCTGACGCCGCTGGTCTGGGCGTCGCTGCGGCCGTGGTCGCTGAACACCGAATGGGTGCGCACCGGTTTCTCGGCGGCGTAGCGCTCGGCGCCGGGCACCACCGCCAGCGCGGCATCGGCGTCGGCCAGGCTCAGGCCGAGGCTGCGCGCGCGGGTCTCGCGCAGGCTGCTTTCGTCCTGCGCCTTGGCTTCGGCGATCAGATTGTTCAGGCCCAGGCTTTCGACCAGACGCAGCGCTTCGCGCCGGCTGCCTTCGCCGACCGCCTGCATGGCGACGATCGCGCCGACGCCGAAGATCAGCCCGAGCAGGGTCAGCAGGGTACGCAGGCGGCGCCGCCACAGTTCTTCGACCGCCTCGCGCCAGATCGGCGGCAGCATCCGCGACAGACCGCTCATGGGCGCGCCTGGCGCGGACTGCGCGCCGCGGCGCTCGGCGCGACGGCCGCGGTTTCCGCCGGCGCCGCGGCATCTGCGCCGGGGCCCGTGCCGTCGTCGGTTCCGATGCCGCCGTCGACCGCGCCGGCCGCGGCCAGCAAGACCTCGTCGCCGTCGCGCAGGCCCGACAGCACCTGCGAGCGCGCCGGCCCGCGCGCGCCCAGGCGCACCTCGCGGCGCAGGAAGCCGCCGCCGTTCCGCACCCGCACGTATTCCTTGCCGGCATCGCCTTCGATGGCGACGTTGGCGACGCTGAGCGTGCGCGGCGCGTCGAACAGGATCACCCGCGCGCGCAGCCGCTGCCCCGGCACCAGCTTGTAGCGGGCGATCGCCTCGGCCGGGATCGGCGCCTTCATCGACAGATACTTCACCGGACTTTCCTGGCTGCGGACCTTGGCCGCGCTGGCGACCCACGACAGCTTGCCGACGATGCGCTGCTCGGGGCGGCCGACCGGCGCCATCTCGACCGCGTCGCCGACCTGGACTCCTTGCGCCTCGATCTGCGGCAGGCTCAGTTCCAGTTCCATCGCCGAGGCGTCCGGCAGGCTGCCGTAGTCGAAGCCGGCGCGCAGGGTCGCGCCGACGCTGGGCTTGTCGCCGGACCAGTTGGCGCTGAGCATCAGCACGCCGTCGTTGGGCGCGCGCAGCTCCAGCGCGTCCAGGTCGGCCTGGCGCGCCTTGGCGGTGATGTCGAAGGTCGCGCGCTGGGCGTCGAGCACCGCCAGTTCGGCGCTGCCGCGCACGCCGGCCTGGCCGCGCTGCCACTCCAGGGTGTCGCGCTTGGCGTGCAGGAAGCGCGCGTCCTCGACCGCGTCCAGCACTTCGTTGCGCGCCATCGTGCTCAGGTCGGCGCTGGCATAGCGTTCGGCGATGCCCAACTGCACCGCGACCTGGGCCAGGTCGACCGCAAGCTTGCTCTGCGCGGTGTCCAGGTCGCCCTGCTTGGCCGCGCGCGCCAATTCGTTGCGCTGCAGGTCGATCAGGGTCTGGGCCAGTTCCTGTTTGCCCTGCGCGGCGGAGAAGCGTGCGATCAGATCGCCGCGCTTGACCGCGCTGCCCTCCGGCAGCATCCATTCCAGCTGCCGCGCCGACCAGTTGCGTCCGGGCACCTGCAGCGGCGCGGCCTTGGCCGATTTGAGCTCGCCTTCGCCGGCGACGCTGAGCCGCAGCGGCGCCGCGCTCACGGTTTCGGTCGCCGCCGGCGCCTGCTCGGCGGCGCAGCCGGCGAGCAGCGCCAGCGCCAGACCGGTCGCGCCGGCGGCGCGCAGCAGGTGCCAGCGCCGGCTCATCGCGCGCCCCGCGGCGCCGGGATCTCGACCCGCACCGCCTGGCCCGGGCGCAACGGCGCGCGCGGATCGTCCAGGCGCACGTCCAGGTCCAACACCGGCACCGGCTGCACCTGCGATTTGCTGCGCACCGCGCGGCCGACCGATTCGATCCGCCCGCGCAGCACGCTGCCGGCGCCGCCCTCGACCACGATCCGCACCGGCGCGCCGACCGCGACGCGCTGCAGTTCGCGTTCGGGCAATTCGGCGCGCACCGCGAGCGTGCTCATGTCGGGAATCTCGGCCACGGTCTGGCCGACCCAGGCCTGCGAGCCGACGTCGTATTTTTCGCCTTCCCAGTTGCTCCGATGCATCATCAGGCCGTCGCGCGGCGCGCGCACTTCCAGCGCCGCCAGGGAGCGCTGCAGACGGTCGACGTCGGCCTGAAGCTGGGCGCGCTCGGCGGCGAGCAGGCGCCGTTCCTGCCGGCGCTGCTGCGCCGACAAGGCCTCGCGGCGTTGCGCCAAGGCCAGCTTGCGCTCGGCCTGGGTGCGCGCGATCAGCAGCTTGCGGTATTCGATCCCGGCGATCAGCTCGGCCGGTTGCTGGGTCTTGCGCCGCGCCTTGTCGAGCGCGGCGCGCGCTTCGTCGGTGGCCAGGCGCTCGCTGCGTTCGCGTTCGGCCAGTTCCAGGTCGAGCTTGTCCAGCTCGACCTGCTTTTCCTTGAGCCGGCTGCGCTTTTCCGCCAATTGCTTGACCACGTCGCTGCTGTCGAACGCGATCACCGGCTGGCCGCGCTTGACCGGCGCGCCGTCGGCGGCGAGCTGGGTGATGTTGAACTGCCACATGCGTTCGACCGTCGGCGGCATCAGCGCCGAGGTGCGGCGCGCATAGACTTCGCCGTCCACGCGCAGCGGCGCGGCCGCGGCGGCGCCGGCGGCGGCGATCAGCGCCAGCGCGACGGCCGGGCGCAGGCGCCTCATCGCGCGGCTCCGGCCGGAGCCAGGGGGCTGACCCGCACGCTCATGCCCGGCAACAGCTTCAGCGCATGGCCCGGCGGCAGGGCGATGTCGATGCTGAAATAACGCCCCTCGCCCCATTCGGGCTTGCGGTCCGGGGCGCCGGCGATCGCCGTGATCCGCCCCTGCAGGCGCTGCCGCGGCAGGGCGTCGAAGGCCAGCTGCACCGGCTGGCCGACGCGCAGCCCGCGCCGGTCCGGTTCCAGCGCCCAGGCGCGGACCTGCATGTCGCCGCCGCCGGCGATTTCGCCGGCTTTGCTGCCGGGCATGGTCGAACTGCCTTCGTCGATGCGGCCGCCGATCCAGTTGGCGTTGAACCCGTGCAGGACGATGCCGTCGCGTTCGGCGCGCACTTCCGACTGGCGCAGCAGCAGGGCGTAGTAATCGCGCTGGCCGCTCAGCTTGGCCAGCTCCAGGCGCGCGTCCTCGCGCTGGCGCGCCTGGGCGGAATGGGCGGCGGCGAGCTGTTCGCGCTTGAGCTTGAGTTCGCGGGTGGTCTTGTCCAGCTCGCCCTGGTGGCGGTCGTAGTCGAGCTGCGAAATCAGCCCGCGCGGGATCGCCGCTTCGATCCGGGCCGTGGCCAGCGCGGCTTCGGCGTCGGCCAGCGCGACTTCGGCGTCGACCGCCTTGACCTCGAGTTCGGCCATTTCCTTGGCCGCCTTGGCCCGGGTCTGTTCGAGCTTGGCGTCGAGTTCGGGAATCTGGGTGCCGGCCTGGCCGGGGTCGATGCGCAGCACCACCTCGCCGGCCTTGACCGCCTGGCCCTCGGGGACGAAGTAGCGGATCGTCACCGGCGCGGTATTGGACTGCGGGGTGTAGATCGGCTGCGCGCCGAGCGAGCGCACTTCGCCGGTCAGCACGGCCGCGGCCGCCGGCGCGCAGGCCAGCAGCGCCAACGCCGCGGCGGCGCCGCGATCAAGCCGCCGAGTCATGTTCGATCCTGCCGTCGTGCAAGCGCACCTCGCGCGGCGCGCGCGCGGCCAGGTCGCGGTCGTGGGTCACCAGCACCACGGTCTGGCCGCCGCCGTGCACTTCGCCGATCAGGTCGAGCACGTCGGCGGCGCTTTTCGAATCCAGGTTGCCGGTGGGTTCGTCGGCCAGCAGCAGCGCCGGCTGCAACAACAGCGCGCGGGCGATCGCCGCGCGTTGCTGCTGGCCGCCGGACAGTTCGCTGGGGCGGTGCTCTTGGCGCGCGCCCAGGCCGACCCGGTCCAGCAGCTGGCGCGCCCGCTGTGCGCTGTCGGCCGGCGGCGCGCGGTGGAAGCGCAGCGGCAGCAGCACGTTCTCCAGCACGCTCAGCCGCGGCAGCAGATGGAAGCTCTGGAACACGAAGCCGATGCGGCGATTGCGGATGTCGCTGGCGGCTTCGTCGTCGAGCGCGGCGACGTCGCGGCCTTCGATCAGGTAGCGGCCGCGGCTGGGCCGGTCGAGGCAGCCGAGGATGTTGAGCAGGCTGGACTTGCCCGAGCCGGAGGCGCCGGTGATGGCGACGAACTCGCCGGCTCGGATGCTCAGGTCGACCCCATCCAACGCGTTTACCGCCTGCCCATTCATCTCATAGCGACGATGGACCGCTTCCAATTCGATCATCGAGAACTGCCGGGCCAAAGATGAGTGGTGCGCGACGGCGCCGCTCCGGCGCCGAGGTCGAAGACCCGCCGCAGGCGCGGAAGGTTCCCGCCGGCGCGCGCACCGCGGCGCGCGACGGGCCGGTCGACCGTCGCGGCAATCTACCTCAAGCGCAGGCGCGCGCGGCAGTGTGCCAACCGCGACGATCGGGCGCGGCACGAAGCGGCGCTGCGGATCTGTGAGCCGGTACCGGAATTCGCCCTCGGGCGCGGCTAGTTTGGATCTCATCGTGCGCCGATCCGGTCACGGAACGACGCCGGGGGCGGTCTGGCTATACTCCGGGCGACGCGCCACGATGGCTCAACCGAACCCAGGACGCGGCATTCCGTCGATGTCCAACAAAAACAGGGGATGACCCATGTTCCGCAAACTCTCGGTATGCCTGCTCGCGGTTCTGCTCGCCGGCTGCATGCCGCCGCGGCTCAATCCGACCATGGTGTCGGCGCCCACTGCCCAGGCCACGGCCGACGCCAAGGCCGCGGGCTGAACCATACAGGCCGGCCCGGGTTGAATTAAGCCCGAGTTCAAAACGCCGGACCGAAGCTGGACCCCTGAGAACCGGGGGTCCGACATGATCCGCAAATTGCTGTTCCCATTGCTCGCGACCGCCTTGCTGGCGGGCTGCGTAACCGACTATTCCCTGCGCGGCGGCAGCGGCGGCGGCTCGTACTACTACGGCCGGCCGAGCGTCGACTACCGCTATTACGGCGCGCCTTACGGCTACGGCTATCCCTACGGTTACGGCGGCTCGTACTACCGCTACGGCGGCTACTACGGCAACCCGTACCGTTACGGCGGCTACGGTTATCCCTACGGCTACTACCCGTCGCCGTACCCGCGCTACTACTACCCGAACCGCCCGCATCGTCCGCCGACCACCCGGCCGTCGCTGCCCGACCACCCGCGCGGCATTCCGTGGCGCGACGCGCGCAGCGATCGGGGCCAGCGCTGGAACGGCCCGGGCCCCGGCAGCGTGCCGCAGCCCAGCAGCATCCCGCGGCCGTCGATGCCGCAGCCGTCCAGCCCCCCCGCCAGCGGCCGGCGCGGCGTGCCCTGGCGCGAGGTGCAACGCTGAACGGAGGCCTGCCGGGGTGCACGGTCGTGCACCCCGGTGCTGCAAAAGTGGAACGGTGCGCACTTGCGTTCCGGCCGAAGTGACCGCAATCTACCGCTACTGACCGCTTACGTCGTATTTGGACGTTTTCGGTAAGCAGAGACTTCTATGTCGGCGCCTGGCGAGGAATCACGGATCCCCCCTGTTCCGTCCCCGTCAGGCGTCGGCGCCCATTCCCCCGGACTCGGGGCATAGCCAAAGCGCACGCCTAGCCGTGCGCTTTTGCTTTTTTGCGATTCAATGACTTGCGTCGTGCGGCCGGGACGGCCGGGTTCGATGCCGGCGATGCCGTGGGCGCCGCGCGCATGCCGGTCGCCGGCCGGCAGGGCGCAATAAAAAAGGGGCCGAATGTCCCCCGACATTCGGCCCCCCGGCTTCCCCCGCGAGCGCTTGGCCAGCCCCTGTTCCAATTCCAGCCGGCGTCTAGCGCCTGCCCCGCAAGGTGCACATGTATCCCAAGCATGAAGTGTGCCAACTCTGAGTGAAGCCCCCGGCCGGTCCCTGGCCGTAAAATCAGCGCCGGGTCGTCCGTGGGCGACGACCGTTGCGGCGACGACGAAGCGATGAGCGATTCTTTCTACCAATACGACGTGATCGTGGTCGGCGGCGGCCACGCCGGCACCGAGGCCGCGCTGGCCGCGGCGCGCGCCGGCGCGCGCACGCTGCTGCTGACCCATTCGGTGGAGACGGTCGGCGCGATGAGCTGCAACCCGGCCATCGGCGGCATCGGCAAGGGCCACCTGGTCAAGGAGATCGACGCTCTTGGCGGGGTCATGGGCCGCGCCGCCGACGCCGCCGGCATCCAGTGGCGCCGGCTCAACGCCAGCAAGGGCCCGGCCGTGCGCGCCACCCGCTGCCAGGCCGATCGCGCCTTGTACCGCGGCTTCATCCGCCGCGCGGTCGAAGCCCAGCCGGGCCTGACCCTGTTCCAGGCCGCGGTCGACGACATCGAATTCGACGCCGGCCGGGTGGCCGGCGTGCTGACCCAGACCGGCCTGCGCTTCCGCGCGCCGGCGGTGGTGCTGACCGCCGGCACCTTCCTCGCCGGCAAGGTCCATGTCGGCCAGACCACCTACGCCGCCGGCCGCGCCGGCGATCCGCCCGCGATCGCGTTGGCGGCGCGGCTGCGCGAAGGCCCGTTCGTGGTCGACCGGCTCAAGACCGGCACCCCGCCGCGCATCGACGGCCGCAGCCTGGACTACTCGGTGATGGAAGAGCAGCCGGGCGACGATCCGCGTCCGGTCATGTCCTTCCTCGGCACGCGGGCCGACCATCCGCGTCAGGTGTCGTGCTGGATCACCCATACCAGCGAGCGCACCCACGAGATCATCCGCGGCGCGCTCGACCGCTCGCCGCTGTACACCGGGCAGATCGAAGGCATCGGCCCGCGCTACTGCCCCTCGATCGAGGACAAGGTGGTGCGCTTCGCCGAGAAGGCCAGCCACCAGATCTTCGTCGAGCCCGAAGGCCTGGACGTGGCCGAGATCTATCCGAACGGGATCTCGACCTCGCTGCCGTTCGACGTCCAGCTCGAGCTGGTGCGTTCGATCCGCGGCTTCGAGCGCGCCCACATCACCCGTCCGGGCTACGCGATCGAGTACGACTTCTTCGATCCGCGCGGGCTCAAGACCACGCTGGAGACCAAGTCGGTCGCCGGGCTGTTCTTCGCCGGCCAGATCAACGGCACCACCGGCTACGAGGAGGCCGCCGCGCAGGGCCTGCTGGCCGGGGTCAACGCCGCCCGCTTCGTGCTCGGCCGCGAGGGCTGGAGCCCGCGCCGCGACGAGGCCTATCTGGGCGTGCTGGTCGACGACCTGATCACTCACGGCACCAGCGAGCCCTACCGCATGTTCACCTCGCGCGCCGAGTACCGGCTGCAGTTGCGCGAGGACAACGCCGACCTGCGCCTGACCCCGTTCGGACGCGAGCTGGGGCTGGTCGACGACGCGCGCTGGGACGCGTTCGCGCGCAAGCGCGAGGCGATCGAGCGCGAGACCGCGCGCCTGGGCGCGGTCTGGGCGGCGCCGAACAACGCGCTGGGACGCGAGATCGCCCAGACCCTCGGGGTCGAGGTCAGCCGCGAAAGCAGCGCGCGCGATCTGCTCAAGCGTCCCGAGCTGGACTACGCCAAGCTGATGCAGGTGGCCTCGCTGGGCCCGGCGGTGGCCGATGCGGAGGTCGCCGAACAGGTCGAGATCGGGGTCAAGTACGCCGGCTACCTGGACCGCCAGCGCGACGAGATCGAGCGCCAGCAGCGCAACGAGAGCACGCCGATTCCGGACGGCTTCGACTACGCCGCGGTGCGCGGCCTGTCGGCGGAAGTGCAGCAGAAGCTGGAGCGGGTGCGCCCGCAGACCGTCGGCCAGGCCCAGCGCATCCCCGGCATGACCCCGGCGGCGATTTCGCTGTTGCTGGTGCACCTGACCCGCGCCCGCCGGACGCGGGTGGCTTGAGGGCGGGGATTGGAGGCGTTGGGATGGGTTTGACGCGGGGGCACGTGCACAGGAGGTGCCGTCGCTGCTGAGGTTCGTCGTGGTGTGCGGGACAGAGCAAATCCCCCGGCGCAGACACTGCGTCCGCTCATCGATCAGCGCAGGCGTCAGCCCCCTTTTTCAAAGGGGGCGAACTTGCACGCTCAGTCAAAGGAACGAAGCGGTACGGCTAACCAGCAACCAGCACCAGCACCAATAATTGCCCATTGCCCATTGCCCATTGCCCATTTGCAACCGGCAACCGGCAACCGGCAACTAGCAACGGCCAACTGGCAACTGGCAACTGGCAACTGGCAACTGGCAACGGCGCGACGGACAACGTATGCGCCGCGCGCGCCCGCTGTTGCTGTTCCCCCTTTGAAAAAGGGGGGCAGGGGGATTTGCTCTTGCCTCTTGCTCTTGCTCTTGCCCGCCCTCGCCCTCAGTACAAACGCCGCTCGGCCTTGCTCGGCGGCGACCACTGGTACAGCCAGGTTTCGCTCAGCGCGCCGCTGGCGTCGCGCAGGAACAGGCGCAGGTCGAGTTGCTCGGTGGCATCGCCCGGCGGTACCGCGTCGAACATCGCCCGGTAGCCGCCGATCTCGTGCAGGGGCCGGCACGACACGGTTTCCAGGCGGCCGCCGCGGCCGATCTGCAGCACCGGTTCGACCGTGGCCTTGCGCTTGGCCAGCTCGGCCAGGCGGCCGCCGGCGAAGTCGACCGCGAAGCGCCAGGAAAAATAATCGCGCTTGAAGCCGATCCGTCCGCCCAGGCCGGTGCGGGTGGCGACGCAGCGCGCCAGGCTCGGCGCCGCCGGCGGTTGCGCGCCCCAGTACAGGCGATAGCCGTACAGCAGTTCCTGCCCGGGCTGCGGTTTCTCGCGCGGGTTCCAGAACGCGACGATGTTGTCGAAGGACTCGTCGACGGTCGGGATCTCGACCAACTGCACCGAACCGGCGCCCCAGCCCTGCTTGGGTTCGACCCACAGGCAGGGGCGCTTCTCGTAGAACACGCCGTCGTCCTGGTAGTGGTCGAAGTTGCGGTCGCGCTGCAGCAGGCCGAAACCGCGCGGGTTCTCGTCGGCGAACATGTTGAAACGCAACTGTTCGGGATTGCACAGCGGGCGCCAGATCCACTCGCCGCCGCCGGTCCACATCGCCAGGCCGTCGGTGTCGTGGATTTCCGGGCGCCAGTCCCAGTCCATGCGGCGGTCGTTCTCGCCGACCTGGTACATGCTGGTGCACGGCCCCAGTCCCATGCGTTCGATGCTCTTGCGCGGATACAGCGCGCAATCGATGTCCATCAGCAGCACCTCGCCCGGGGTGATCGCGAAGCGGTAAGCGCCGGCGATGCTGGGCGAGTCGAGCAGGGCGTAGACGATCAGCGTGTCCGAGCCCGGGGCCGGGCGTTCCAGCCAGAACGCGGTGAAATCGGGGAACTCCTCGGGCCGGCCGGTGCCGGTGTCGATCGCCAGGCCGCGCGCCGACTGGCCGTACTGGCCTTCGCCGCCGACCGCGCGGAAATAGCTGGCGCCGAGGAAGGCGGCGAAATCGCGTTCCGGATCGCTTCGGGTGTTGAGGCGGAAACCGGCGAAGCCCAGGTCGGCCGGCAGCGGCTTGCCGTCCAGGCCGCTGCGGCGGCGGTCGAACATCGCCGGGTCGTAGCCGATCTCGCGCGCCTGGCCGCCGGCGACTTCGTACATGCGCACGGCCGACTTGAAGAACAGGCCGAGGTGGAAGAACTGGGCCAGGAACTTGCCGTCGTCCGCGCCCCACAGGGCATGCTCGCGCTGGAAGCGGATCGACTGGTACTGGTCCCAATTCATCGCCGCGACCGGCGCCGGCAGGGCGGTATTGCGGGCGACGTAGGCGCGCTCGGCCAACGCCCGGGCCTGGCCCTTGAGGGTGGCGAAGTCGAACGGCTGCGGCGGGCCGAGGCGGGTCGAGGGCGCGGCGAAGGCCAGCACCGGCAGGGGCAGGCCGGCGGCGGCGAGGGCGCCGGCGGCGCGCTTGAGAAACTGGCGTCGGATCATGGGGCAGGCGACGTCGTGGCAACGGGACGCAGCATGCTAGCCAATACCGGCGCGGCGATGGTTATGCGGGCGTTGCGGGCGCGGCTGGGGCGGCCCTCATCCGCCCTGCGCGCACCCCGATCGAGCGCGCTTCGGGGACGGGCTTCGCTCCCGCGAGCGGGAGCAGGGAAATTCGACGATTGGCGCAGCCCAGCGAGCGCTTCCCGCCGCACGCCCGCGGCGGCGACCGAAGCAAGTGCAAGGCCGACCGAAGCAGGCGCAAAGCGGAGCGGGCCGGAGCGAGGGCCGTCCGGCGCCGGGCCGTCGCGGAACCAGCGCCCCATGCCGCGGCCGGAAAACCGCTCGCGACCGAAGCCTCTAGAATATCGCCATGCTTCGACTCACCGACCTCCGACTGCCGCTGGATCACCCGGCCAGCGCGCTCACCGACGCCATCCTCGCCCGCCTCGGCCTCGCCGCGGCCGAACTGACCGGCTACACCGTCGCCAAGCGCAGCTACGACGCGCGCAAGCGTGGCGGCATCGAGCTGATCTATTCGATCGACGTGGACACGCCGCGCGCGGCCGAGATCCTGCAGCGCGAGCAGGCCGCCGCGGCAGCGACCGCCGGCGCGCGCAAGGGCGCGGCCGACGCGGGCAAGGTCAAGGTGCTGCCGACCCCGGACACCGAATACAAGTTCGTCGCCCGCGCGCCGGACGCGCTGCCGCTGCGGCCGGTCGTGATCGGCATGGGCCCCTGCGGCCTGTTCGCCGGCCTGGTGCTGGCGCAGATGGGCTTCCGTCCGATCATCCTGGAACGCGGCAAGGCGGTGCGCGAGCGTACCGTCGACACCTTCGGCCTGTGGCGCAAGCGCGTGCTCAACCCGGAGTCGAACGTGCAGTTCGGCGAAGGCGGCGCCGGCACCTTTTCCGACGGCAAGCTCTACAGCCAGATCAGCGACAAGCAGCACCACGGCCGCAAGGTGCTGACCGAGTTCGTCAAGGCCGGCGCGCCGGAGGAGATCCTCTACGTCAGCAAGCCGCACATCGGCACCTTCCGCCTGGTCTCGATGGTCGAGAACATGCGCGAAACCATCGAGTCGCTGGGCGGCGAAATCCGCTTCTCGCAGCGGGTCGAGGACGTGCTGATCGAGGACGGGCAACTGCGCGGCGTGGCGCTCGCCGACGGCAGCCAATTGCGCGCCGACCACGTGGTGCTGGCGGTCGGCCACAGCGCGCGCGACACCTTCGCGATGCTGCACGCGCGCGGCGTGCACATGGAGGCCAAGCCGTTCTCGATCGGGTTCCGCATCGAGCATCCGCAGTCGCTGATCGACCGCGCCCGCTTCGGCCCGCAGGCCGGCCACGAGATCCTCGGCGCGGCCGACTACAAGCTGGTCCATCACTGCCGCAACGGCCGCTCGGTGTACAGCTTCTGCATGTGCCCCGGCGGCACCGTGGTCGCTGCCGCCAGCGAGCCCGGGCGGGTGGTCACCAACGGCATGAGCCAGTACTCGCGCAACGAGCGCAACGCCAATGCGGCGATCGTGGTCGGCATCACTCCCGAGGACTATCGCGCCTACGACGACAGTGGCAGCCCGCTGGCCGGCATCGCCCTGCAGCGGCACTGGGAGGCGCAGGCCTTCGCACTGGGCGGCGGCGAATACGACGCGCCCGGCCAAACCGTCGGCGATTTCCTCGCCGGCCGGCCCTCGACCGCGCTCGGCGCGGTGCAGCCGTCGTACACGCCGGGCGTGCGCCTGACCGATCTGGGCCGCTCGCTGCCCGAGTACGCGATCGCGGCGATCCGCGAAGCCTTGCCGGCGTTCGACAAGCAGATCAAGGGCTTCGCCATGGCCGACGCGATGCTGACCGGGGTGGAGACGCGCACCTCCTCGCCGGTGCGGATCGCGCGCGGACCCGACGGCCACAGCCTCAACACCCGCGGCCTGTTCCCGGCCGGCGAAGGCGCGGGTTACGCCGGCGGCATCCTGTCGGCGGGCGTGGACGGGATCAAGGCCGCCGAAGCGGTGGCGCTCAGCATCATGGCGGGCCTGGGCCGCGGCTGAGCCGAGGCCTGTTCGCGGCGATCGCCTGCGGGCGCGGCCGGATCTTCGCCCGGCGCGTTCAATCCGCAAACCGATCCTCTTGCCTGGATAAAGCCCTGGCTCCCGCCTTCGCGGGAGCGACGATAGGAGGGGATTGCGGCGCTTCTCCGACGCGTCATCCCCGCGAAGGCGGGAATCCGGAGATTTCAGCGCCCTGCTTCGGCGACGCCCAGCGCTGCCTCCTTCGCGGCAACGACGATAGGCGGGTTTCGTCGCGTCTGCGCAAACCCGTCATCCGCGCGAAGGCGGGGATCCAGAGGCTACAGCGCCATGCCCCGACGAAGCTCCGGCTTCCGCCCTGGCGCGAACCGCGGCGGCAGGCTCGCCTTGTTCCCTCGTTGCGTTTGCCTTGTGCGCGATCGGGCCGAGTCCGGCCCGGCGGGTCGCGGCCATGCCGAATGGCAGGGGGCAGGGCGGGCGCGATGGGTAGGATGCGGGATCGTCTTCGCGCCACCGGACTCGCCATGCCCCGACTCGCCGTCGCCGCCCTGCCGCTGCTGATCGCCACCGCTCTCGCCACGGCCCCGGCCGCCGCACAGACCGCGTCGCCGGCGCCGGCGGCCGCTTCCGTCGCCATGCGCCTGGAGGTCGACGCCAGCGACCTGTCGCGGCGGGTGCTGCACGCGCGGCAACGCATCGCGGTGCGGGCCGGCGCGCTGACCCTGCTGTATCCGCAATGGATCCAGGGCAATCATTCGCCGACCGGGCCGATCGACAAGCTCGCCGGCCTGCGCATCCGCGGCAACGGCCAGGCCATCGCCTGGCAGCGCGACCCGCTCAACGTCTACGCGTTCAAGCTGGTCGTGCCCGAAGGCGTGAGCGAGCTGGAGCTGAGTTTCGACGTGCTGACCCCGACCGCCGGCAACCAGGGCCGGGTGGTGATGACGCCGGACGTGCTCAACCTGCAATGGAACCAGGTCGCGCTGTACCCGGCCGGGCTTCCGGCGCGCAGCATCGAGGTCGAGCCGAGCCTGACCCTGCCGGCCGGCTGGCAGGCCGGCACCGCGCTGGAACTGGAAGCGCGCGACGGCGACCGCCTGCGCTACCGCCCGGTGCCGCTGCACACCCTGCTGGACTCGCCGGTGTTCGCAGGCCGCCACTACAAGCAGTTCGATCTCGCTCCCGGAGCCAAGATTCCGGTCCGGCTCAACGTGGTCGCCGACGCGGCCAAATACCTGGAAGCCAAGCCCGAGCAGCTCAAGCCGCATCGCGAGCTGGTGACGCAGGCCGGGCGGCTGTTCGGTTCGCAGCCTTACGACCGCTACGATTTTCTGTTGTCCTTGTCGGGCCAGCTCAGCGGCATCGGCCTGGAGCATCACCGCTCCAGCGAGAACGGCGTCGACGCCGACTACTTCACCGGCTGGGACGGCGGCAGCGCGACCGGCCGCGATCTGCTCGCGCACGAATTCGTCCATGCCTGGAACGGCAAGTACCGGCGCCCGACCGGGCTGGTGGCCGACAACTTCAACCAACCCTTGAACGACGAGCTGCTGTGGGTCTACGAAGGCCAGACCCAGTACTGGGGCTATGTGCTGGCCGCGCGCTCGGGCCTGTGGAAGCCCGAGTTCGCCCGCGACGCGCTGGCCCAGGTGGTGGCGCGCTACGCCCACGACCGCCCGGGCCTGGCCTGGCGCACCTTGCAGGACACCACCTACGATCCGGTGATCGCCCAGCGCCGGGCCAAGCCCTACGGCAGCTACCAGCTCAGCGAGGACTACTACAGCGGCGGCCAGTTGGTCTGGCTCGCGGTCGACGCCAAGTTGCGCGAGCTCAGCGGCGAAAAGCGTTCGCTCGACGATTTCGCCCGCGCCTTCTTCGGCGGCGAGAACGGCGACTACCAGGTCAAGCCCTATGCCTTCGAGGACGTGGTCGCGACCCTGAACCGCGTCGCCGCGTTCGACTGGGCCGGCTTCCTGCGCCAGCGCCTGGACGCCCACGCGCCGCCGCTCGACGGCCTGGCCGCGAGCGGCTGGAAGCTGAGCTTTGCCGACACCCCGAGCGAGTACCAGAAACTCGCCGAGGGCGAGCGCAAGGCGACCGACCTGACCTATTCGCTGGGCATGAGCGTGGCCAACAGCGACGCCAACGTGGTCTCGGTGCGTTGGGACGGGCCGGCCTTCGACGCCGGCATCGCGCCCGGCAGCGTGCTGCTGGCGGTGAACGGTTATGCCGCCAACGGCGAACGTCTCAAGGATGCGGTGAGCGCGGCCAAGGACGGCAAGCCGATCGAGCTGATCGTCAAGAACGCCGACCTGGTGCGCACGGTGCGGATCGATTACCGCGAAGGCCTGAAGTATCCGCGCCTGGAGCGCATCGAAGGCACCCCGGACCGCCTGACCAGGATCTTCGCGCCGAAGTGAGCGGCGCCCGGCGCGGCGGTCTGCCGCGGACCGCCGTCTTCCGGCAGGCCGCGATCCGCGGCGGCGCAATGCGCTGCGGCTGTCCGCGATCCGCCCTCGATTCGGCGCTAAAGTCGCGACGGCCCCGGCCCATGCCGTCTCTTCCTCTTCGGATGCCCCGCCATGTACGGACTGATCGGAAAAATGACCGCCGTCGCCGGCCAGCGCGACGCGTTGCTGGCGATCCTGCTCGACGGCATCGAGGCGATGCCCGGCTGCCTGAGCTACGTGGTCGCGCGCGATCCCAAGGACGCCGACGCGATCTGGATCACCGAGGTCTGGGACCGCGCCGACAGCCATCGCGCTTCGCTGGCGCTGCCGCAGGTGCAGGCGGCGATCGCCCAGGCCCGGCCGTTGATCGCCGGCTTCGACTCGCACGTCGAAACCGAACCGGTCGGCGGGCACGGATTGACTACGGCCGGTTAGTGCCGGTGCGCCGCGTTTGCTAGCCGACGCCGGCGAGCGCGCCGGCATCGGGGGGAGCGACGCCCCTCGGGGATGGCCTTCGGTCACAAGCCGCGACGGCGAAACCGCAGCGGCGGCGTCGGCGCGGTCCGCGATCGCGCGCTTGCGGGAGCTTCCTGCGCTGCGTGAGCGCCTTGCTTCAACCCGCCTCGTCTTCGGCTGCCGGGACGATATCGCGCTTTCGCCACAGCATGCTGCGCAAGACCCCGTCGCGACGGATCAAGCCGTGATGCAGGGCCGCGCCCAGGTGCAGCAGCACCAGCGCGAACAAGGCATAGGCCAGGGCCCGGTGCAGCCAGCGCAACGGCGCGAACCAGGCCGGATCGAACGGCGCGATCGGCGGCAGCCGCAGGCCGGCGCCGAGTTCGATCGGATAGCCGCCGGCCGACAGCATCGCCCAGCCGATCAGCGGCATCGCCAGCATCAGCGCGTACAGCAGCCAATGCGAGGCCTGCGCGGCCAGCCGCTGCGCCGGACCGAGTTCGCGCGGCAGCGGCGGCGGCCGGCGCCACAGCCGCAACGCCAGGCGCAAGGCCGCCAGCGCCAGGATCGCGATCCCCAGCGGTTTGTGCAGCGCCAGCAGCCAGGCGTGCCGCTCCGATACGCTCGCGACCAGGCCCGCGCCGACGAACAGCATCGTCAGGATCATGACCGCCATCAGCCAGTGCAGGACGCGCGCCGGCCACCAGAACATCGTCTCGTCGCGGTTCATCGTGCGCTCTCCTGGGGCGGGCGGCCGCCTGCGCGTGCGGTTTCGGCGCTGCGGCGACGGTAGGACTCGGCATAGGCCGCCGAGCGCGCCGGCAGCAGCGGATCGGCCGAAGCGACGATGCCGTCGGGCAGGATCAGCGGGTCGTAGTTGATGTCGCGGCAAGCGCCGCTGTCCTGATCCTGGGCGCGTTCGATCACCACCGTGCCGGCGTCGATCTGTTCGCGTTGCGCGGGCCAGGCCCGGCTGGCGTCGTCGACCGGATCGCCGGGCGCGGCCAGGGTCGCCCACAGCGTCCAACGCAGCGGCCCGCGGGCGAGGCGTTGTCGCAGTTCGGCGCCGAGCCTCTCGCGCTCCTGCGTGCCCAGCGGCGCGGCGGCCGCGCCGTTGTCGGGTTCGACCCGCCAACGCACCGCCCGGCGCGCGCCGTCGGCGGCGACGAAGTAGAACGCGTTGAGGCCGTAGTAAGGCTCGGTCGCATAGCTGGCCGACGGCCGTTGGTCCTTGATCCAGGCGCGGAACGCTGAGGTTTCCGGATGTGCGGCGAAGAACGCCTGCTGCCGCGCCGGATCGGGTTTGCCGGTGGCCGGATCGGGCGCGGTCGCGCGCAGTTGTTCGTAGAACGCCTGCGGGGTGGCGACCGGAAACACCGGCATGTTGTTCATGCCGGTGCGCCATTGCTGGCCGTCGTCCTGGGTCAGGCGCAGGGCCAGGCTGCGGATCGGCACGCCGCCGTCGGGCGCATGCGGATTGCCGCCGGGCAGGGCGAAACGGCCGACCAGCGGAGTGCGGGCGCCGGACGCGAACAGCGCCGCGCGCGAATAGCGCGCGGCTGCGCCGCTGCTGTCGAAATGGCCGATCACGCACACGCCCTTGGCGTGGTTGCGGCGATAGCCCGGATGCGCGCCGCCGTTGGCCTGCAACTGGTCGACCAGGCGCTGCGGGGTCAGCCTTCGCGGGTCGAGCGGACCGGCGACGTAGGCGAAAGCGGCGCCGAGGCCGCCGACCGCGAGCGCGATCAAGGCCCAGCGAGCGAGGGGGACGGGCGGTCGGGGCGGGGCGAGAGGCTCGTTCATGGGCAAGGCCGTGGCTGCGATACCGGGTACGACGCGCGCCGGCGCGGCTTATTCCCGCCGGGATCGGGGATTCGTGGTCGCGGATAGGCCAAGCGCCGCTGCCTGGTAGGAGCGGCGTCCCGCGGGGATTTCCTTCGGTCGTAAGCCGCGACCGCGCCGCGGGAATAAACTGCGCCCGGCGGCGTCCTACGGACGAACCCTCTCCGAATCGGCCCTGCGCTCATGTCCCCGCACGAACTCGACCAGGCCCTGCGCGAACAACTGCCCTCGCTGCGACGCTTCGCCCGCTGGCTGGCGCGCGACCCGCACGCCGCCGACGATCTGGTCCAGAGCGCGCTGGAACGCGCCATCGCCGGCTGGGGCCAGCGCCGCGACGCGGCGGCGCTGCGGCCGTGGCTGTTCTCGATCCTCTACCGCCAGTTCCTCGACGGCCAGCGCCGCGCCCAGCGCTACGCCGGCCTGCTCGCGCGGATCGGCCTGGGAGCTGCGGAAAGCCAGCCTTCGGCCGAACGCGAGGCGGTCGCGCGCTCGGCGCTGGAGGCCCTGCAGCGACTGCCGGTGGAGCAGCGCAGCCTGTTGCTGTGGGTGTCGGTCGAGGGGCTGAGTTACCAGGACGTGGCCGGGATCCTCGAGGTGCCGATCGGCACGGTGATGTCGCGCCTGTCGCGCGCGCGGCAGGCGCTGCGCCGGCTCAGCGAAGGCGAGACCGCGACGCCGCCGCTGAGGCTGCTGAAATGACGTCGTCGCGGCGCATTCCGCGCGGCCGTATTCCGTTTACGTTTGCGAGTTCCGTATGAGCCACTACGCCCCCGACGAACACGACCTGCACGCCTACATCGACGGACGCCTGGCGCCCGAGCGTCGCGCCGAGGTCGAGGCCTGGCTGGCGCGCCAGCCCGAACGGCTGGCCGAACTGCAGGCGTGGCAGCGCGATGCGCAGCAACTGCGCGCCGGCCTCGCCGGCGCCGCGCCGCCGCCCGATCCGCTGCTCGATCCCGCGCGCCTGCGCGCCGGCCTCGCGCGCCGGCGCAGCGCGCGCTACGCGGTCGCCGCGACGGTGTTGCTGAGCCTGGGCGTCGGCGGCATCGGCGGCTGGCAGGCGCGCGAATGGAGCCGCCCCGCGCCGCGGTCGATGATCGCGGCCGCGCCGATGGCCGACGCGATCGCCGCGCACCGATTGTTCGCCGCGCGCCGCGATCTGCGCACCGATGCCGGCGCCGGCGAGGTGCAGGCGTGGCTGGATGCGAACTTCCGCGAGCCCATGCGCCTGCCCGACCTGAGCGCCGCAGGCTATCGTCCGGTCGGCGCGCGCGCCCTGGCCACCGACCAGGGCGCCGCGGCGCTGGTGCTGTACCAGGACCCGGCCGGCGCGGCGATCAGCTTCTACATCCGTCCGCCGGGTCCCCGCCATTACCTGCTGCCGCGCGGCGACCGCCGCGACGGCGGCCTGCTGGCCCAATACTGGTCGCGCGGCGGCTACAACTATGCAATGGTGAGCGACGGAGCGTCGGCGAAAGTCGTCAGGCAGGCGCTCGCCGGCGCCATCTGACGCATTCAGCCAAGGCCACGACGATGATCTGTGCGCACACCCCGGAAACGCGCGACGCGTTCAAAACCTTCTTGCACTCGTTGGCGGAAGGCTCGGCGACGCAGCAGGACTGGCGCCGCTTCACGATCGCGCAGTACCCCGACCCGACCCTGGAAGCGGCCCGGGTCGAACTGGTGCGGGCCTCGCAGCACCAGCCGCAGATGCCGACCGAGTCGGCGAAAGTGCAGGCGCTGGCGAGCGAGATCGACCGCCGCTTCAACGCCTAGCGCCGCGCGCGTCGGCAAAGAAAGGCCCCGCAGCGAGCGGGGCCTTTCCGGTACCGGCGGGCTCAGGCCGCCTGCACGATCCGCAGCGGGTTGCGGAATTCCTTCAGCAGCTCCGCTTCGCGCGCCTTGGCCTTGTGCAGGTGGTCTTCCTTGACGTGGCCGTAGCCGCGGATGTGCTCGGGGATGCTGGCGATTTCCGCCGCCAGGTCGACGTTGCCGCCGTCCAGCGAGGACAGCAGGTCGCCGACGGTCTGCTCGTACTCGGCGATCAGGCGGCGTTCCATCTTGCGCTCTTCGGTGTAGCCGAAGATGTCGAAGGCGCCGCCTCGCAGGCCGCGCAGCTTGGCCATCCACTTGAACGCGGTGAACACCCAGGGGCCGAACTCCTGCTTGATCAGCCGGCCCTGCGCGTCCTTCTTCGCCAGCAGCGGCGGGGCGAGGTGGAACTTGAGCTTGTAGTCGCCGTCGAACTGCTGCTGCAGGCGGCGCTGGAACTCGCCGCTGGTGTACAGGCGCGCGACTTCGTACTCGTCCTTGTAGGCCATCAGCTTGAAGAAGTAGCGCGCGACCGCCTCGGCCAGATCGGTCGAACCCGGCGCCTTCTTCTGTTCGGCCTCGCGCACCTTGGCGACGAAGTCGCTGTAGCGCTTGGCGTAGGCGGCGTCCTGGTAGTCGGTGAGGAAGGCGACGCGGCGCGCGATCAGCTCGTCGAGCGAGCGCGACAGGCGCAGGTCGTCGAGCGGCAGGAAGGCGACGCCGTCGCCGTCGGCGGCCTTCGCCGGCACGTGGCGCAGTTCGTCTTCCTTGCGCGTGGCGCGCGGCGCCGAGGTCGCGCCCCATTCGTTGCCTTCCCACTCGCCGGGCTTGAGGTGCGGCAGATCGTGCGGGGTGGCTTCGGCGGCGGTCGGCACCTTGCGCACGACGCCGGCGGCTTCGGCCACCGCGCGCGGGTCGATCGCGGCCAGGCGGCCCCAGGCGAAGGCGGTCTTGTTCATCTCGATCGCCGCGCCGTTGAGCTCGATCGCGCGCATCAGCGCATCGAAGGAGATCGGCACCAGCGCGCGCTGCCAGGCGTAGCCGAGGATGAACAGGTTGGCGGCGATGGCATCGCCGAGCAGGGCGGTGGCGAGCTGGGTCGCATCGACCAGGTGCGGGTCCTGGTTGCCGAGCGCGAGCTTGATCGCGGCGACGATGTCGGTGGCCGGGAACTGCATGTCCGGACGGGTGGTGAAGGTGCCCGGCATCGCTTCGTAGCTGTTGAGCACGACCTGGCTGCGGCCGGCGCGGATCTTCGATAGCGCCCAGTAGTCGTTGACCACGACCATGTCGCAGCCCAGCACCAGGTCGGCCTCGCCGGCGGCGATGCGCACGGCGTGGATGTCGTGCGGGGTCTTGGCGATGCGGATGTGGGTGGTGACCGCGCCGCCCTTCTGGGCCAGGCCGGTCTGGTCGAGCACGCTGGCGCCCTTGCCTTCCAGGTGGCCGGCCATGCCGAGCAGGGCGCCGATGGTGACCACGCCGGTGCCGCCGACGCCGGTGATCAGGATGTTCCAGGGCTGGTCCAGCGACGGCAGCACCGGCATCGGCAGGTCGGACAAGCGGTCCTTGGCCGATGAACCCTTCTTCTTCTTCAGTCCGCCGCCTTCGACGGTGACGAAGCTGGGGCAAAAACCATTCACGCAGGAATAGTCCTTGTTGCAGTTCGACTGGTCGATCTCGCGCTTGCGCCCGAATTCGGTCTCCTTCGGCAGCACCGAGACGCAGAAGGACTTCTTGCCGCAGTCGCCGCAGCCTTCGCAGACCAGGGTGTTGACCATCACCCGCTTCTGCGGGTCGACCATCTTGCCGCGCTTGCGCCGGCGGCGCTTCTCGGTGGCGCAGGTCTGGTCGTAGATCAGCACGCTGACGCCCTTGACCGTGCGCAGGCGCTTCTGGATCGCGTCCAGTTCCTTGCGGTCGTGGAACTCGACGTCGCTGGGGAACAGCTCGCGCTTGTTCCACTTGGCGATGTCGTCCGACAACAGGACGATCGTGTGCACGCCTTCCGAACGCACCTGGTGGGCGATCTGCGGCACCGACAGCTGGCCGTCGACCGGCTGGCCGCCGGTCATCGCCACCGCGTCGTTGTAGAGGATCTTGTAGGTGATGTTGACGCCGGCGGCGACCGACTGCCGGATCGCCAGCGAGCCGCTGTGGAAATAGGTGCCGTCGCCGAGGTTCTGGAACACGTGCTCGGTTTCGGTGAAACCGGCCTGGCCGCACCAGGTCACGCCTTCGCCGCCCATCTGGGTGAAGGTGTCGGTGGCGCGGTCCATCCAGGTGACCATGTAATGGCAGCCGATGCCGCCGAGCGCGCGCGAGCCTTCCGGCACCAGCGTGGAGGTGTTGTGCGGGCAGCCCGAGCAGTAGTGCGGCACGCGCGGGAACGCGGCGCGCGGCAGCGCCAGCTCGCTTTCCTTCTCCTCCATCCAGCGCAGCACGTTGCGCATCTGCTCGGAGTCGTGGAAGCGCTGGATGCGGCGCGCGATCACGCCGGCGATGCGCGCCGGGGTCAGCTCGCCGGTCGAGGGCAGGATCCACTCGCCGTTCTCGTCGTACTTGCCGACGATCGACGGCCGGCGGCCCTCGTCCCAGTTGTACATCGACTCCTTCATCTGGCTTTCGATGAAGGCGTGCTTCTCCTCGACCACCAGGATGTCGTCCAGGCCGCGCGCGAACGCGCGCAGGCCGACCGGCTCCAGCGGCCAGGTCATGCCGACCTTGTACACGCGGATGCCGAGGTCGGCGCAGGCGCGCGCGTCCAGGCCCAGGTATTCCAGGGCCTGCAGCACGTCGAGGTAGCTCTTGCCGGTGGTGATGATGCCCAGGCGCGGGTTCGGCGAATCGATCACGATCCGGTCGATGCGGTTGGCGCGCGCGAACGCCTGCGCGGCCTTGACCGCGTACTGGTGCAGGCGCATCTCCTGGTCCATCGGCGGGTCCGGCCAACGGATATTGAGGCCGCCCGGCGGCATCACGAAGTCGTCGGGGGCGACGATCTGCAGCGCGAGCGGATTGACGTCGACCGAGGCCGAGGATTCGACCGTCTCGGCGATGGTCTTGAAGCCGACCCAGCGGCCGGTATAGCGCGACATCGCCCAGCCGATCAGGCCCATGTCGAGGATGTCCTGCACCCCGGCCGGATTGAGGATCGGCATCATCGCGCTGGTGAACTCGCCCTCCGAGCCGTGCGGCAGGGTCGAGGAGCGGCAGGCGTGGTCGTCGGCGGCCAGCGCCAGCACGCCGCCGTACTTGCTGGTGCCGGCGGCGTTGGCGTGCTTGAACACGTCGCCGGTGCGGTCCACGCCCGGGCCCTTGCCGTACCACATGCCGTACACGCCTTCGACCTTGGCGCCCGGGAACAGGTTGGTCTGCTGGGTGCCCCAGACCATGGTCGCGCCCAGGTCCTCGTTGAGGCCCGGGGTGAACTTCACCCCGGCCGCCTCCAGATGCTTGCGCGCGCGCCACAGTTCCAGGTCGAAGCCGCCCAGCGGCGAGCCGCGGTAGCCGGAGATGAAGCCGGCGGTGTTCAGCCCCGCGGCCTGGTCGCGCAGCCGCTGCATCAGCGGCAGGCGCACCAGCGCCTGCACGCCGGACAGATAGATGCGGCCTTCCTGACGGGTGTACTTGTGCTCCAGGGTGTAATCCGGATCGAGTACGGAGTTGGTCAGTTCGGTGTTCGCCGAGGACGGCGAGCTGAGTTCTGCGGTGCTGGTCATGGCGGGCTCTCGCGGCGGTGCCGCGGGTTGGCTGGCGGGGCGGGGCGGCGTCCGGCGGGACGGCGGCGGCGCGCCGAGGCCCGAACAAAGACTCGGAATTATAGCCTTTGTGCGGAATCGGGCCGCCAGGCGACGCCGGGGGCGCCCGACGGGGGCGGCGGGCGTTGGCTGAATGCGACGTCCGTACCGAAGCGCATTGCCGGGCCTGCGCTTTCGGTTGGGTGGATGCCATGATTCGCGGCCGCGCCGGCGAGGCGGCGACGGGCACGGCGGCGCGAGCGGCCGGTCCGGTTCGGCCTCGCAGCCGGCGCGACATACGACGCCGAGGAGGAGGCGTGACCCAGGACCTGTACTGCTGGCGATGCAAGCGCGTGGTGCCGATGCTCGACGAAGCCGAGTGGGCGCGGTACCGGACGCTGGTCGAAGACTACGTTCGCGATTTCAAGCGCGAAGGCAGCCGCGACGCCGCCGGCCGGCGCTTGCCGCAGCCGGCGAAGAGCCTCATCGAAGTCGTCGCGGACTTCTACCAGAACCTGGTGGGCTATCCGGTGGTCGACCCGGACTGCAGTTTCTTCGAGGCCTATGCGATCGATCACCATCGGCTCAGCCAGATCGGCCCGCCCTGCGCCCACTGCGGCAAGCCCCTGCGCACGCAGCGCGCGAGTTTTTGCGCGGATTGCGGAACGCCGCGCGCGGGCTGAGCGCCGGCGGCGACGGCGCGTTGCCGATCCGCTACGTCCGATCCCGGGCGCGGCTACGATGCGCGCATGGCCGCTTTCGATTCCGTCGTCCTGAGCACCCCGCGCCTGCGGCTGCGTCCATTGCGCGGCGACGACGCATCGGCGTTGCTGGCGATCTGCTCCGACCCGAAGGTGATGCGTTACTGGAGTTCGCCGCCATGGCACGCGATCGACCAGGCGCAGGCGCTGATCGCACGCGATCGCGAGGCGATGGCGGCCGGGCAGTACCTGCGCCTGGGCCTCGAGCGCGACGGCCGCCTGATCGGCTACTGCACCCTGTTCCAGCTCGACGCGCAGAACCGTCGCGCCGAACTGGGCTACGTGCTCGCCGCCGCGGCCTGGTCGCAGGGCTACATGGGCGAAGCGCTGCGCGCCCTGCTCGACTACGGTTTCGACGCGCTCGACCTGCACCGCGTCGAGGCCGACACCGACCCGCGCAACCTCGGTTCGGTGCGTTGCCTGGAACGGCTGGGCTTCGTCCGCGAAGGCCTGCTGCGCGAGCGCTGGATCGTCGCCGGCGAAGTCTCCGACACCGCCCTGTACGGCCTGCTACGCCGAGACTGGCGCGCTAGTCCCCTGTAGGAGCGGCGTAAGCCGCGACAGCCGAAGAGGTGGACGTAAGCGTACTCCGGCGAAATTCGGGCCTGCGGCTGCGATTTGCCCCTCCCGGATTTCGGCGAATGGCGTGGTATCTCGCCGCTTCGGTGGTCGCGGCTCACGCCGCTCCTACAAGGCTGCCGTGAGCCGCGTTCCTGGCGGCGCGCCGGCCGCATCGGCTAGATTGCCGCCATGCGTGTCTATCTCGTCGCCGGCGAAGTCTCCGACACCGCCCTGTACGGCCTGCTGCGCCGAGACTGGCGCGCTAGTCCCCTGTAGGAGCGGCGTAAGCCGCGACAGCCGAAGCGATGGACGCAAGCGTGATCGACCGAAGCCAGGACATTCGGCCGCGGTTCGGCGTTTTCCGGGCTTCGGCGCGTGGCGTGGTATTTCACCGCTCCAGCGGTCGCGGCTCACGCCGCTCCTACAAGGCTGCCGTGAGCCGCGCTCCTGGCGGCGCGCCGACCGCATCGGCTAGATTGCCGCCATGCGTGTGTATCTCGACGACGAACGCTCCACGCCCGAGGGCTGGGTGCGGGTGTACTGGCCCGATGAGGCCATCGCCCTGCTGCGCCAGGGCGGGGTGACCGAGATCAGCCTGGACCACGACCTGGGCGACGACGCGCGCGGCACCGGCTACGACGTGATCGCCTGGATCGAGGAAGCGGTGGCCCTGGACGGATTCGTGCCGCCGTCGATCCGGGTGCATTCGGCCAATCCTTCGGCGCGGTTGCGGATGCAGGCGGGTATCGCCGCGATCGAGCGCCTGGCGCGGATCCCCTGAACCGAATCCATGACCCGAGTCCCATGACCCAAGTCCCATGACCCAAGTCCCATGACCCAAGTCCCATGACCCAAGTGTTGTACCCAATGCGCGCCGCCGATGCCCGCGTGCGCTTCGAACTGACCGGGCTTGGCGCGGACGGTCGGCGTAGGCGCGTGCTCGACGGCTACCGGCCGCACTACCGCATCCGGCCGGATTACCACACGTCCGCTCAGCATCGTTTTCTGGATGCGACCGAAGTCCACAGCGGGGAATCCGTCGAGGCTGAAGTTTGGCTGCTGACGCCCGAACACTACCCGGGCACGCTCTGGGTCGGACGCCGCCTGGATATCAGCGAGGGCGCGCGGCCGGTCGGCTTCGCGACCGTGCTGGAGGTGTTCAACCCGATCCTGCTCGGCGTCGAAGCCCCGCCGGAGCGGATCTAGCGACCGGCGGCGCTTACGGCAAGCCGCCGATCCAGGTCCCCGTCACCTGCAGGTCTTCGTCCAACGCGACCAGGTCGGCGCGGTAGCCCGGCGCGATCCGGCCCAGCTCGTCGCCGAGGCCGAGGAAGTCGGCGGGGTAGGCCGAGGCCATGCGGCAGGCTTCGTCCAGCGGCAGGCCGAGCCGGCGCACGGTGTTGCGCACGGCGCTGGCCATGTCCAGCGCGGAGCCGGCCAGGGTGCCCTCGGCGGTGCTGCACTTGCCGTTGCGGCAGGTCATGGTCTGGCCGTAGAGGACGAAGTCCTCGCGTTCGCCGCCGACCGGCGGCATCGCGTCGGTGACCAGCATGATCTTGCCGCGCGGCTTGGCGGCGATGGCGATGCGCAGCGAGGCGTCGTGCACGTGCTCGCCGTCGACGATCACCCCGCACCAGCTGTCCGGGTCGTCGAGGCAGGCGCCGACGCCGCCGGGCTCGCGGCTGCCGAGCGGGGTCATGGCGTTGAACAGGTGGGTCGCGCCGCGCACGCCGTGGGCGAAGGCCGAGCGCAGGCGCTGGTAGTCGGCGGCGGTGTGGCCGGCGCAGACCAGCACGCCGCGCGCGGCCAGGGCCTGCAGCACGGCGTCGTCGAAGCGTTCCGGGGCCAGGGTCAGCAGGGTCCGGCCGATGCCGAGCGAGGCGACCAGGTCCAGTTCGTCCTCGCCCGGGGTGTGGAACTTGTCCGGGTCGTGCACCCCCTTGCGCGCCTGCGCCAGGTAGGGGCCTTCCAGGTGGATGCCGAGCACGCCGGGCAGACCCTGGTGCATCGCTTCGCGCACCGCGCCGATCGCCTCGCGCATGGTCGCGACGTCGTCGCTGATCAGGGTCGGCAGCAGGCCGGTGGTGCCGAACCGGCGGTGCGCCCGGGCGATGCGGCGCACGCCTTCGACCGTCGGCTCGTCGTTGAACAGCACATCGCCGCCGCCGTTGACCTGGGTGTCGATGAAGCCGGGCACCAGGTAGCGGCCGCGCAGGTCGATCGCCTCGGCGCCGCGCGGCGCCGGGCCGGGCAGCACCGCGACGATGTGGCCTTCCTCGACGATCACGCTGAGGTCGGACTCGAAGCCGCGCTCGCCGAGCACGCGGGCGTTGACGAAAGCGGTAGCGGTCATCGTCTAGGCCTCAAACCGTTTCGGTGACTTTGTTGAGGTGCGGCGGCAGGTCCGGGTTGTGCCCGCGCGCCACCGACAAGGCGTTCACCGCCTTGTAGAAGCTGGCCACGGTGATCAGCGGGGTCATCGCCGGATGCAGCGAGCGCGCCAGCGGCAGGCTGTCGCCGCCGTGGATGCCCGGCGCGGCCAGCCACACCGGCGCGCCGCGCTGGCGGAACTCGCGCGCCACCGCGACCGTGCCGTCGCCGGTGCCGTCGTCCTGGGCGAAGGCCAGCACCGGAAAGCCGGGCCCGACGATCGCCATCGGCCCGTGCTTGACCTCGGCGCTGCTGAACGCCTCGGCGTGCAGGCCGCAGGTTTCCTTGAACTTCAGCGCCGCTTCCTGGGCCGCGCCCAGGCCGAGGCCGCGGCCGATCACGAACAGATTGCGCGCCTCGACCAGGCCCTCGACCAGCGCCGACCAGTCCTGGCGCGAGGCTTCGCGCAGCGCCTCGGGCAGGGCGTGCACGGCGTCGAACAGCCGCGCCTCGTGGCTCCAGCGCGCGGTCAGCTGCAGCAGCGCGGCCAGCGAGCACAGATAGCTCTTGGTCGCCGCGACGCTGGTTTCCGGGCCGGCGTGCAGGCCGAGCACGGTGTCGGCGACCTGGGCCAGCGGCGAGTCGGTCACGTTGACCAGGGCGACGACGTGGGCGCCGGCGGCCTTGGCGATTTCGGCGTTGCGCACCAGGTCCGGGCTCTTGCCCGACTGCGAGACGGCGACGAACAGCGCGTCCTGCAGCTGCGGCTTGACCGCATACACCGAACCCACCGACGGCGAGGCCGAGGCTGTGACCAGGCCGAGCTGGGTTTCGAACAGGTACTTGCCGTAGGTGGCGGCGTGGTCGGAGCTGCCGCGCGCGCAGGTGACGATGAAGCGCGGCGGACGCTGGCGCAGGCGGTCGACCAGGTCGTCGACGAGATCGGCGTTGGCTTTGAGCTGGCGCGCGACCGCGTCGCCGGCCTCCTGCGCCTCGGCGTACATGCGGGTACCGGTCGGGTCGAGCAGGGTCTGGGTGGTCACGGCGTGGTTTCGCTCTGTAGTTCGGCGACGAAGTCGTAGGCGTCGCCGCGGTAGAAGGACCGGGTGAATTCGACGACGCGGCCGTCGTCGAGGAAGGTGCGGCGTTCGATGAACAATCCGGGCGCGCCTTCGGGCAGGTTCATCAGCCGCGCCTGTTCGGCGTCGAAGGCGATCGCGCGCAGCCGCTGCAGAGCGCGGCTGGGGCGGATGCCGAGCTTGGCGAAGGCTTCGTACAGCGAGTTCTCGACCATGTCGGGCGTCGTGAGCACCGATGCGGGCACCACGGTCCGTTCGAGTGCCAGCGCCACGCCGTCGGCGGTGCGCAAGCGGTAGTAACGGACCACCTGCGCGCCGGGCGACAGGTTCAGCGCCATGGCTTCTTCCGGGGTGACCTCGCCGACGCCGCGCTCGAGGAAGGTCGAGCGCGGGTCGAGGCCGCGCGCGCGCAGGTCGTCGGTGAAGCTGGTCAGGCGCGAGAAGGACTTGACGATGCGCTCGGCGACGAAAGTGCCGGCGCCCTGGCGCTGCACCAGCAGGCCGTCGGCGACCAGGCCGGCGATGGCTTTGCGCACGGTGACCCGCGACAGGTCCAGCCATTTGCCCAGCTCGCGTTCGCCGGGCAGGGCCTGGCCGGCGGTCAGCTCGCCGTTCTCGATCGCGTGCTGGAGGGTCCGGCGCAGGTGCTGGTAGGCCGGCGCGCGTCGCGCGTCGGACTGCCGGCGGAACTCGTCGAGCAGATAGGGCTGCATAGTGTGAAAAGATACCAGTGCAAGACCAATGGCGGCAACAAAGGCACGTAGATCGCGTCTAAATTGTTGAATTAAGGTTAATTTGCCGGAGTGGTATCTTACTGGTATCTTTGCTGGTATGGTTTCACCCAGACCAGTTCGAGCCCGACCATGAGCGTCTACTCCGTACCGTCCCCGTCCCAGGCGCCGCATCTGGCGCCGTTGGCCCCGTTCGATCTGGTGATCTTCGGCGGCACCGGCGACCTGGCCCTGCGCAAGCTGCTGCCGGCGCTGTTCCACCGCTACGTCGACGGCCAGATCGTCGCCGGCACCCGCCTGGTCGGCATCGCCCGCGACGAGCGCGGCGACGAGGACTACCGCGGCAAGGTGCGCGAAGCGCTGCGCAGCTTCGCCGGCGAACAGGCGCAGCAGGACGAGGCCCTGGACGGGTTCCTCGCGCTGCTGCACTACCGCCGCCTGGACCTGAGCTCCGACGGCGGCTGGCCGGAGTTCGCGGCCGAGTTCCCGGACCAGGAGCGGGTGCGGGTGTTCTACCTCGCGGTCGGCCCGGACCTATTCGGCGTGGTCGGCGACCGCCTGCAGTCGCACGGCCTGGTCAACCCAAAGACCCGCGTGGTGGTGGAAAAGCCGCTCGGCAAGGACGGCGCCAGCGCCGACACCATCAACGACGCATTGGCGCGGGTGTTCGCCGAGACCCAGATCTTCCGCATCGACCATTACCTGGGCAAGGAGACGGTGCAGAACCTCACCGCGCTGCGCTTCGGCAACGCGCTGTTCGAGCCGTTGTGGAAGGCCGAGCACATCGACCACGTGCAGATCACCGTCGCCGAGACCGTCGGCGTGGAATCGCGCGCGCCGTACTACGACAAGTCCGGCGCGCTGCGAGACATGGTCCAGAACCATTTGCTGCAGCTGCTGTGCCTGGTCGCGATGGAGCCGCCGTCCTCGCTCGCCGCCGACGCGATCCGCGACGAGAAGCTGAAAGTGCTGCGCGCGCTGCGCCCGATCGAGAACGGCAACGCCGCCCAGTTCACCGTGCGCGGCCAGTACAAGGCCGGCGCGGTCGAGGGCCGCGCGGTGCCGGGCTATGCGCAGGAGCTCGGCGCGCAGTCGCTGACCGAAACCTTCGTCGCGCTGAAGGCCGAAGTGAAGAACTGGCGCTGGGCCGGGGTGCCGTTCTACCTGCGCACCGGCAAGCGCCTGGCCGAGCGCGTCTCGGAAATCGTGGTCACCTTCCGCCAGGTGCCGCATTCGATCTTCGAAGATCTGACCGAGCAGGACCCGTCGAGCCGGCTGGCGCCGAACAAGCTGGTGCTGCGCCTGCAGCCCGACGAGGGCGTGAAGCTGTGGCTGATGAACAAGGTGCCCGGCCCCGGCGGCCTGCGCCTGCGCCACGTGCCGCTGGACATGAGCTTCGCCGCCGCGTTCGGCGGGCGCCAGGCCGACGCCTACGAGCGCCTGCTGATGGACGTGGTGCGCGGCAATCCGATGTTGTTCATGCGCCGCGACGAAGTCGACGCGGCCTGGAAATGGATCGACCCGATCCGCGCCGCCTGGGCGGCGAGCGCCGACGCGGCGCGCCCGTACACCGCCGGCAGCTGGGGCCCGAGTGCCGCGGTGGCCCTGATCGAACGCGATGGGAGGACCTGGCATGAAGATGCAGGCTGAGCGACTGAAAGTGATCGAACCCTTGCCCCTGCCACTGCACGAGCGTCTGTTCGACGACAGCGAACAACTGGCCCAGGCGCTGGCGCGCCAGGTCGCCGCCGACCTGCGCGGCGCGCTGGCCCGCCATGGCGAGGCCTGCATCGCCCTGTCCGGCGGCAACACGCCCAAGCGCTTCTTCCAGGCGCTGTCGACCCAGACCCTGGACTGGGCGCGGGTCACCGTGCTGCCGATCGACGAGCGCTGGCTGCCGCCGGAGCATCCGCGCTCCAACGAACGCCTGCTGCGCGAACATCTGCTGCAGCGCAACGCCGCCGCGGCGCGCCTGCTGCCGATGTACCGGCCGACGCCGACCCCGGAAGCGGCGCTGATGCCGGTATTGACCAAGATCGCCAACGAAGGCCTGCCGCTGGACGTCGCCGTGCTCGGCATGGGCGACGACGGCCATGTCGCTTCGCTGTTCCCGGACCTGGGCCGCGACAACCCGGCGCTGCGTGAGATCGGCCTGCAGCCGCGCGGCCGCGCGCCGGTGATGGCGATCCGCACCGACGCGATGCCCGAGCCGCGCATGACCCTGACCTTGAGCGCGATCTTCACCGCGCCGGCGCTGTACCTGCACATCGAAGGCGAGAAGAAGCGCGCCGTGCTCGACAACGCCCAGCGCGATCCGCGCAACGTCCTGCCGATCCGCTCGGTCCTGCTCGGCGCCCCGCAACCCCCGACCCTGTACTGGAGCCCGTAACGCGCCTTGCGCTTCAGGCTTTCCCGAGTCCCGAGTCCCGATTCCCGCTCCATTGGCGCCCGCCGCACCTTCGGCGCCCAAGACAGCCAAGCCCTGACTCCCTCCCCTCCCAAGTTACGGCTTTTGCTGTCGCCCCCTTCGGACGAAGGGGGCAGCGCCCGCCTCGCGGGCGTGGGGGGATTTGCTTTTGCCTCTGCTTCTGCGGAAGGTGTAGGAAGAGCAAATCCCCCCTAACCCCCCTTTTTCAAAGGGGGGAATTGGTCGGCGCTGTTGGAGGCGCCCCGAACGAACCGAGTACCCGTGAATACCCAACTGCACCCCGTAGTCGCGCAAGTCACGCAACGCATCGTCGAACGCAGCCGCGCGCGCCGTACCGCCTACCTGGCCCGGATCGAGGCGGCCAGCGGCAGCGGTCCGCATCGGCGGCGTCTGTCCTGCGGCAACCTGGCCCACGGTTTCGCCGCCTGCACGGTCGGCGACAAGCATGCGCTGCGCAGCGGCGTCGCGCCCAACCTGGGCATCGTCAACTCCTACAACGACATGCTCTCCGCGCATCAGCCGCTGGAGCGCTTTCCCGAACTGATCAAGAGCGCGGCGCGCGACTGCGGCGCCACCGCGCAGGTCGCCGGCGGCGTGCCGGCGATGTGCGACGGCGTCACCCAGGGCCGCGAAGGCATGGAGCTGTCGCTGTTCTCGCGCGACGTGATCGCGATGTCGACCGCGATCGCGCTGTCGCACGACATGTTCGACGCGGCGCTGTACCTGGGCGTGTGCGACAAGATCGTGCCGGGCCTGCTGATCGGCGCGCTGCAGTACGGCCACCTGCCGGGCATCTTCGTGCCGGCCGGGCCGATGACCTCGGGCCTGCCCAACGACGAGAAGTCGCGCGTGCGCCAGCGTTACGCCACCGGCGAGGCCAGCCGCGAGGAACTGCTCGAGGCCGAGGCGCGCAGCTATCACGGCCCCGGCACCTGCACCTTCTACGGCACCGCCAACTCCAACCAGATGCTGATGGAGATGATGGGCCTGCACCTGCCGGGCTCCAGCTTCGTCCATCCCAACACGCCGCTGCGCGATGCGCTCACCGCGCAGGCGGCGCAGCGCGCGGCGCAGATCACCGCGCTCGGCGACGACTACCGTCCGATCGGCCGGATCGTCGACGAACGCGCGATCGTCAACGGCGTGATCGGCCTGCACGCCACCGGCGGTTCGACCAACCACCTGCTGCATCTGATCGCGATGGCCGCGGCGGCCGGGATCGAACTGCGCCTGGAGGACTTCGACGCGCTGTCCTCGGCGATTCCGCTGCTGGCGCGGGTGTATCCGAACGGCAGCGCCGACGTGAACCATTTCCACGCCGCCGGCGGCCTGGCGTTCCTGATCGGCGAACTGCTCGACCACGGCCTGCTGCACGGCGACGTCGAAACCGTCGCCGGCCCCGGCCTGGCGCGCTACCGGGTCGAGGCGCGGCTGGCCGACGACGGCACGGTGGCCTACGTGCCCTCGGCGCCGGTCAGCGCCGACACCGCAGTGCTGCGCCCGGTCGCCGAGCCGTTCCGCGCCGACGGCGGCCTGCGCGTGCTCACCGGCAACCTCGGCACCGCCGCGATCAAGGTCTCGGCGGTGCCGGAAGACCGTTGGACGGTCGAGGCGCCGTGCCGGGTGTTCGCCGAACAGCACGAGGTCAAGCAGGCCTTCGAGCGCGGCGAACTCGACCGCGACGTGGTCGTGGTGGTGCGCTTCCAGGGCCCGCGCGCCAACGGCATGCCCGAGCTGCACCAGCTCACCCCGACCCTGACCGTGCTGCAGAAGCGCGGCCACCGCGTCGCCCTGGTCACCGACGGACGCATGTCCGGCGCCTCCGGCCAGGTGCCGGCGGCGATCCACGTCACCCCCGAAGCCAGCGCCGGCGGCCCCTTGGCCAAGCTGCGCGACGGCGACGTGTTGCGGGTGGATGCGGTGGCGGGCAGCTTGAGCGTGATCGAGCCGGCCGATTGGGCCGCGCGCGAGCAGGCCACGGCCGACCTGTCGGCGCACCACGTCGGTTTCGGCCGCGAGCTGTTCGCCGCCTTCCGCGGTTACGCGGCGCCGGCCGATCAGGGCGCCGGGGTGTTCCCGCCGCTGCCGCTATAGCCGATTTTTCGAATCCCGAATCCCGAATCCCGAATCCCGAATCCCGAATCCTCAATCCCGGCCCGCCATGCCCGCCCCCGTACGCACCACCTTCCTGTTCGACCTCGACGGCACGCTCGTCGACAGCGTTTACCAGCACGTGTTGGCGTGGAAGCACGCGCTCGATGCCGACGGCATTCCGCTGTCGGTGTGGCGCATCCACCGCAAGATCGGCATGAGCGGCGGCTTGTTCACCAATATCCTGCTGCGCGAGACCGGGATCGACATCACCCCGGAACGGGTCGAACGCCTGCACCGCCTGCACGCCCAGGCCTATGCCGCGCAGGCGACCCAGATCCGGCCGCTGCCGGGCGCGGTCGAGTTGCTCGCGTATCTGAGCGACAACGGCATTCCCTGGGCGATCGCCACCAGCGGCCGGATGGAGACCGCGCGCCACAACCTGGTCGCGCTCGGCGTCGATCCGGAGCGTTCGGTGGTCATCACCCGCGACATGGTCAAGCACGCCAAACCCGACCCGGACCTGTTCCTGGCCGCGGCCGACCAGGTCGGCGCCGACATCGAGCATTCGGTGGTGGTCGGCGACAGCATCTGGGACCTGCTCGCCGCGCGTCGCGCGCGTGCGCTCGGCGTGGGGCTGCTGTCGGGCGGCTACGGCCAGGAAGAACTCGAGCGCGCCGGCGCGTTCCGGGTTTACGAAGATCCGGCCGACCTGCTCAAGCACATCGACGAAGTCGCCGCGCGTCCTTGAGCGCGCATCTTCGGGCGAGCGTCTTTGAGCCAGCATTCCAGCTATCGGGAGTTACGGGCATGAGTTCGATCCAGGATCTGCAACAGCGCGTCGGCGCAGTGCTGGCGTTAGCGCCGGTGGTGCCGGTGCTGGTGATCGATGAGTTGAAGGACGCGGTGCCGCTGGCGCGCGCCCTGGTCGCCGGCGGCTTGCCGGCGATCGAAGTCACCTTGCGCACGCCGGTGGCGCTGGACGCGGTGCGCGCGATCGCGGCCGAAGTCGAAGGCGCTGCGGTCGGCGTCGGCAGCGTGCGCCGGCCGTCGGATTTCGCCGACGCGTTGAAGGCCGGCGCGACTTTCGCGGTGTCGCCGGGCAGTTCGCCGGGCCTGCTCGCCGCCGCGCGCGACATCGACCTGCCGTGGCTGCCCGGCGCGGCCACCGCCTCGGAAGCGATGGCGTTGTTGGAGCAGGGCTATACCCAGTTGAAATTCTTCCCGGCCGAATCGATCGGCGGCGCGACCGCGCTGAAAGGCATCGGCGGGCCGCTGCCGGAGCTGCGGTTCTGCGCCACCGGCGGGATCGGCGCGCACAACGCCGGCGAGTATCTGGCGTTGCACAACGTGCCCTGCGTGGGCGGCTCCTGGGTGGCGCCGGCGGCGGCGGTGCAGGCCGGCGATTGGGCCAGGATCGAAGCGCTGGCGCGCGAGGCGGCGGCGTTGCGCGGCTGAAACTGCTGTTCCCCCCTTTGAAAAAGGGGGGTAGGGGGGATTTGCTGTTGCTGTTGCTGTTGTTTAGAGCGTAAGAGCACAAGCCAAAACAAATCCCCCCTGCCCCCCTTTTTCAAAGGGGGGTAGTAGCAAAGGCAGAGGGGGGCGGTTGCCGCAGCGGTGGCTCGGCGCTATGGCTCGGCGCTATGCCGGCTGCGCCGGTCGCGGCGGCGCGGTCGAGCCGCGCACCACCAGGATCGGGCTGAAGCCTTCGTTGGCCGGCGCTTCCACCGGCTGGTCGGTCTCGCGGCGCAGCTCGGCGATCAGCCGGTACGCGGCATGCCGGGCGATCTCTTCGGTGGCCTGGCGCGCGGTGGTCAGGGTCGGCCAGGACTGCTTGGAGAACGGGCTGTCCTCGAAGCCGGCGATCGACAGGTCGTAAGGCACGTGCATCCCCGAGGACTTGGCCGCGGCCAGCACGCCGGCGGCGATCTCGTCGTTGCTGCCGAAGATCGCGGTCGGCCGGTCGGGCAGGGCGAACAGCCGGCGCGCGCCGCGGAAACCGTCGTCGAAGGAATAGTCGCCCGGCAACACCAGGTTTTCGTCCTCGCCGATGCCGTAGTCGGCCAGCGCCTGCGCATAGCCCTTGTAGCGTTCCCAACTGGAGCGGTGCGACTTGCCGCCCCACAGGAAACCGATGCGCTGATGGCCGAGCTGGATCAGATGCTCGGTGATGTCGTAGGCGGCGTCGCGATCGTCGACCCAGACGCAGGGCGAGCCGTCCTTGGGGTCTTCGGCGGCGGAGACGATGCGCACCAGCTTGATGCCGTGCGCGACCAGTTCGCTGACCAGTTCCATGCGTTCGGACATCGGCGGCGCCAGCACCAGCCCGGCCAGGCGCGCGCCCTGGACCAGGTCGATCAGGTCGGCGGCCAGCAGCGGCGAGGACGAGTCGCAGGGATGGATCTGCAGGCCGTAGCCGGTTTCGCGGCAGGCGGCGAGCACGCCGTTCTGCACGCTGATGATGTAGTACGGGTTCGGGTTGTCGTAGACCACGCCCAAGGCGTACGGCTGGGCGCTGCGCAGGCTGCGCGCCGACGGATCGGGCCGGTAGTCGAGTTCGGCGATGGCTTCGTGCACCCGCGCGCGGGTGCGCGCGCGGACGCCGGATTCGTCGTTGATCACCCGCGACACGGTCTTCAGCGAGACCTGGGCGAGTTCGGCGACGTCTTTGATGGTGGGTCGGCGCACGGGGCTCCTGCGGCGGCGCGGCCGGCGCGGGCGCGCCGTCGGAGGTCTAGCCTACTCGCCGGCTCAGGCCTTGGGTACCACGGCCAGGGTCAGGCGCGAGACGCAGGCCAGACGGCCGGCCTCGTCCTCGATGCGGATCTCCCACACCTGGGTGCTGGCGCCGACGTGCAGCGGCCGCGCGGTACCGGTGACCTGGCCTTGGCGCACGCCGCGCAGGTGATTGGCGTTGATCTCGATGCCGACGCAGACCTTGCCCTCCGGGCAGCACAGGTTGCCGGCGCTGCTGCCCAGGGTTTCGGCGAGCAGGACCGAGGCGCCGCCGTGCAGCAGGCCATAGGGCTGGTGGGTGCGGGCGTCGACCGGCATGGTGCCGCGCACGTAGTCGGGGCCGATTTCGGTGAAGACGATGCCGAGCGGTTCCATCGCGGTATTGCGCGAGAGCCGGTTGAGGTCGTCGACGGTGGTGGTGCCGCGGAACAGGGGACGCGCGGCGGAGGCGGGAGCGTTCATCGCTCCACGATAGCGGCGCGGACGGGGCCCGGCCAGTCGCGATGCGGCGGAAAGCGGACAGGCGCAGGTACTGCGCGGGCGTTGCGCGGAACTTCAAGAAGCCCGGATTCGGCGCGCCGGGCAATGATTGCGGGGGCGCGCCGATCCGGGTCGGGGTGAAGGTGGACGGAGACTTGCTGCGATCGGCCGGTCCATGGTCGGCGACCGGCGATCAGGCGAAGCGGAAGCGCGGCTGGACCCAGTTGCTGGCGTAGCTGCGGTTGCTGGCGTAGCCGCTGCTGTTGCCGTAGCCGACGCCGAAGTCGCGCTGGCGGTGCAGGTGGCGGACCGGAGCGACGGTCTTGGCGGCGGTCGGGGCGGTGGTGGCGACGGTGCGGGTGGTGGTCAGGGCGTTCATGGCGGTTTCCTTTTCCTCGTGTTGTGGAGTCGTAGTGCTTCGGTGTGTTGGTAAAGTACAACACCTGGTCTGGTTCCCACCCGTGCCGTAAGTCATGGTCCTTTCGGCGAGATCCTGAACAGGGGTTCCGGACTGGGCGGCGGGTGCTGGGCACCTGCCAGGGTTCGTAGATAGAGATGTCTTCCGGAGCGGCTTGGTTGCATCGCCGCGCCTATGACTGAAGACCTAGCCAGGGCGGAAAATGTGACCGCGCCGGGGCCGGGTTCTTTTCGCCGGGCTTACGCCGCTGCGGATGCCGGCGCCGGGGCGCCGTCTAGTTCAAGCGCGGTTGCCGTAGCCGCGCGACCGGCGGAAGAGCAAATCCCCGCGTCGACGCGGCCGCTGCAGGACTTCGGCCGACCCAGGGCGCAGCCTCGAAGCTCCAGATCAGTCGCGAATGATCGCGACGGTAAACCGGACCGGCAACGCCAGTTGGTTCAAGGTCGCGACAGCGGCGGCGTCCATGAAGAACTCGCTGGTGCCGCCTCCATCGTGCTCGGCCGTCTGGGCGATGAAGATGTCCACGAAAGCGTCTTCCACGCCGGGCAGGCTCGAGAGGTCGTTGCCGCTGGCCAGGAGTTCCGAAGCGATCTGCTGCAGCAGCAGCGGCAGGTCGATCGCCGATTTCGCGGTCC
The DNA here is from genome assembly GCF_057657315.1 of Lysobacter sp. Soil_C_15. NCBI lineage: Bacteria > Pseudomonadati > Pseudomonadota > Gammaproteobacteria > Lysobacterales > Lysobacteraceae > Lysobacter > Lysobacter sp. Soil_C_15. Next base: position 109,963 of record NZ_JBDGIR010000006.1, on the reverse strand, counting down.
GGCTCGACTTCCACAGTCCTGTCCGTGCGACGATTTCCTTGCCGCTTTTGGCGATGGACTTCTGGCCACGTCGATGCGATTTCGTCGCTACGACGCCGAGGCGAGCGCTCAGCTCCTCAGGCATCAGATCATCGCCTTTGAGGTAGATCGCCACGGTGTGCAGCGCCTCGGCCTTGCTCATGTCGCTTCCCGGGTCTGTAGTGGGTTCACGCTGGCCGCTTGGTCTTATCGGCGGGGACAGCGGCTTGCGGGCTTAGCGGTTGCGGCAACACTGATTGCCGCATGCAACGATTGACCCGAAGGAGTCAGGACGAGGGCGCTGCTTCGACTCCCGACTCCCGACTCAAAGAATCGGCGCCAACCCTGCCCCGAAGGCGGTGAACATGCGCGTGGTCAAGCTCTTGACGCCCAGGTTGACCTCGGGGAAGTCGCCGACCGGCTTGTAGCAGGCGCGGAAGCCCGGGTCGTTGCGGTACAGCGGGTGCGGGCAGTTCGGGCCGGGCACGAACTCGTAGCTGGTCGCGTAGCGCACCGGCCACAGGTCGAAGATCGGCAGGTGTTCGGAGATCTTGGCCAGCGAGTACTCCAGCCCGGAGAACACCGGCGGCTTGTCGCGGCGCGCGATCACCCAGGAGTTGGCCGGCGCGATGTCGCGGCGGATGCTGTCGGCCAGGGCGCGGGCGAAGGCCGGATCGTCGATCACTACCGCGCTTTCGGTGTTGTAGTGGTCGCCGCGCGGGTCGAAGTTGTGGGTGCCGATCACGCCGATGCGTTCGTCGATCACCATCGACTTGGCATGCATGCCGATGCGCACGCCGGCGCGCTTGAGCGGCACCGGTTCGTTGCTGCGCCGGCGCGCGTAGCGGATCGCGGCGTACTCGCGCGCCAGCGGCTGGCGGTAGCGTTGGCCGTACAGCACGCTGCTGCGGTCGGGCAGGCTGCCGCGCGATCCGCTGCCCTGCAGGGCCACCCGGTTGGGCCGGCTGCGATCGCGCGGCCCGCTCTGGTCCGGGCCCTGCGATTCGGGCAGGCCGGGCAGGTCCAGGTCGGGCAACTGCGCGCCGGTGGCGGCGATGTCGATCGGCGCGTCGGCGGGGAAGGGCTTGTACTCGTAGATGTCGAAGCCGAACTCGCGCAGGTAGCGGCGCTTGTATTTGTACGACAGCGCGTAGGCGATGAAGGCGTCGGTCGCGGCCAGGCTGTTGGTCGAGACGATCACCCGCGGCGCGTCGGGGCGTTCGTGCAGGGTGCGGAACAATTGCTGGGCCGATTTCGACAGCACCAGATAGGGCGTTTGCAGCATCACCTCGTCGCGCGAGTTGGCGATCAGATTGCGCAGCGAGTCGGAAGCCAGCGCGGCGGCGGCGCTGTCCTCGCGGTGCTTGTCCGGGGTGTCGGAGATGTAGCGCACCGCGCCGACTTCCAGCGCCTGCGCGGCCAGCCGCTGGCGCACCTGCTCGGTGTCGGCCGCGTCCTCGCGCATCCGCGCGGCGCGCTGCGGGCGCTCGAACTCGGTCTTGGGCAGGGTCGGCACGCCCTGCTTGAGCAAACGCCGGCCGACGTCGCCGAGCCGCTCGACCGGAACGCTGCGGCGGTCGTTCCAGAACAGCTCGAAGTCGGCGCCCATCAGGTCGGCGACCGGGCCGGCGACCAGCACGTCGCGGTCGCGGAAGTTGTATTCGTCGTCCCAGTCGTAATAGTCGTCCTGGTAATTGCGGCCGCCGGCGATGCCGGTCTGGCGGTCGGCCAGCAACAGCTTGGTGTGCATGCGCTGGTTGAGCCGGCGCCAGCAGCAGGCCGCGGCCAGCACGTACTGCGGATAGCTGATCCGGGCGCGTTGCAGCACCGGGTTGTACAGCCGGACTTCGAAGTTGACGTGCGCGCCGGACAGCGCGGCCAGGGTATCGACGTGGCGCAGCGCCGACAGCTGGTCCAGCAACAGGCGCACGCGCACGCCGCGGCGCGCGGCGGCGAGCAGTTCGTCGAGCACCAGCTTGCCGGCGTCGTCCTCGTCGAAGATGTAGGTCTGCAGGTCCAGGCTACGGGTGGCGCCGCGGATCAGGTCCAGCCGCGCCAGCATCGCATCGGGGCCGCGGTCCAGGATCAGGGCGTAGTGGCGCGGCCGCTCCGGGGTCGAGGCGGCGCGCGCGCGCAGGCCCAGGTCGCGCAGCGGCGACACCTGGGCGCAGGCGTCGGCGGCCTGGCAGTCGACCTGCTGCGAGCGGGCCTGCGCGGCGATCTGGCTGGCGCGGTCGCGCTGCGCCGGACTCAGGGTCGCGCAGGCGGTCAGGCTCAGGGCCAGCAGGGCGGCGGTCAGGCCGCGCGGCACGGGGTTCAACGGGACGGCTCCTTGCGTTCCGTGCCGTCGCCGGCCGGAGTCTTGCTGTCGCTGGGTTTCGGGTCGGCCATTCTGAGGCCTGCAGGCTTCAACCGTACCTGCATGGTGAAGCGGACCCGGTCGCCGAGCGCGAGCTGCCAGCCGTCCAGGCGGTAATCGTAGCGGCTGACGCTGCCGTAGGCGTAGGCGTCGCAGTCCTCGCCCGGGCGGGCGCAGGCGCCGGGGGGCAGGACGAAGGTCTCCCAGCGGCTGACCCCGTGCAGGGTCAGCCGGCCGCGCAGCGGCCCGCCGGTGCGGACCAGGTCGGCGGCATGCGGCTCGGACACGAACTCGATGGCCGGGTAGCGGGCGGCGTCGAAGAAACGCTCGCCGCGCGCCAGCCGGGTGTAGCGCTCGGATTCGCCGACGACCACGGCGGTGGTGGCCAGGCGGATGCGGACCTGGTGGCGGCCGTCGGCCAGGGTCGCGACCTCGCCTTCGTAGCGTGGGAACTCGCCGGTGACCTTCTGCCCCCAGCGGGTGCGCAGTTCGAAACCGAAACGGGTGTGCAGCGGGTCGAAGCCCTGGCTGTGCGCCACGGCGGGCGGTTGCGCCAGGCCCGCGCCGGCGCACAGCGCCAGCGCGATGCCGCCCAGGGTCCGCCGGACCCGGCCTCGCCAGCGCATCGGCGCCGGCGCCGCCGGGTTCACGGCCACCAGAACTGGCTGAGCTGGGCGATGCCCGGTTCCAGGCCGGTGCCGGCCGGCACGGTGAGCACGGCGATGCCCGCCGGCGGCATGCCGCGATAGTCGCCGGACTGGCCGCTGTACAGCAGCGCCGCCAGCCGTTCCAGGCCCGGGTTGTGGCCGACCAGCATCAGCCGCTCGGCTTCCAGGTGGGTGTCGGCCAAGCCGATCAGGGTGCCCGGCGTGGCCTCGTAGATCGACGGCTCGATGCGCTGTTCGACGTAGCCGACCGCGCCGAGCACCGCCTCGAGGGTTTCGCGGGTGCGCCGCGACGGCGAGCACAGCACGCAGTCGGGCACCAGCTTGTTCTGCGCCAGCCAGCGCCCGGCGGCTTCGGCTTCGGCCAGTCCCTCGGCGGACAGCGGGCGGTCGAGGTCGGCCTGGCCTTGGGCGGCCGGCTCGGCGTGGGCATGACGCAGCAGGATCAATTCGCGCATGAGAGCCAGTGTGGTGAGGAAAGGAAACGGGCCGCGGCGGGGGCGCGAACGTGGTCGAAGCATGCCTGTCGGCGCGGGGGAAGGGTAGCGGCGCGGCGGCGGCGGGCGCGTGAACGCGCGCCGCGCAAGGCGGCGCCGGCGCGCGCGGACGGAAGGCTTACTTGCGGATCCACTTCAGCAGCGGTTGCCAGTCGGCCTGATGGTCGCGGATTTGCTGCGAGTGGTAGTCGAACAGGCTCTTGCCCAGCGCGGTCATGACCACGTAGGCCTGGCTGTCGCGGATCTGCCCGACCACCGGATAAGGCCATTCGCGCAGCAGCTCGACCGCCTGCTGCGAGGCGTTGGTCCAGGGCTTGAGCTTGTTGCCGACCAGGCCGACCCGGAGCTGGCCGCGGCGCACCCGCGGATGCTGGGCCAGGGTGTCGAGGAAGGGCACGGTGGCCTCGATGTCCAGGGTCGAGGGCTGCACCGGCACCAGCACCGCGTCGGCGATTTCGAGGAACCCGTCCAGGTCGTCGGCCATCGCCCCGGCCGGCGCGTCGATGACCGTGCGCTGGGCGTCTTCGGGCAGCTGCTTGCGCCAGGCCTTCTTGCGCGTGCCGTCCAGCGGCAAGACCGCGCTTTCCAGCACCGCGCGGCGCTGCGCCCAGCGGGTCGAGGAGCCCTGCGGATCGGCGTCGATCAAGGCCGTGCGCAACCCGTCCAAGGCCGCCTGCGCGGCGAGATGGGTCGCGATCGTGGTCTTGCCGACCCCGCCCTTGGAACTGGCCACCAGCACGGTCTTCATGCGAGCTCCCCTCCGGAAGGAACCCGCAGCGTACACCGGGGGCGGGGGCGGGTCATCACGGGGGCGGGGCGGGTTCGGGCAAGCGGCCGGTCAAAACCAGCGCGCGCGCGTTCTCGCCCTCCGGCAGCCAGTCCGGTGGAGCGCGGTCGCGGCCGGCAGCACGCAGGGCCGTATCGAAGGCGGCCACTTCGCCGACCCGCACCAGCGCCGCACCGAGCTGGGCGGGGTGCCGCAGTTCGCGCGCTTGTGCATTGCGCCAGTGAGCCTGGCGCAGGCGTTCGCGCCAGGCCGGGCCGCCGGCGTCGTCGGCCGTCAGGCGGGCCATCAGGCTCAGGCCGAGCATCTGGCCCATGAAGGTGTCCGAATCCGCCATCAGGGCACCGACCGCGGCGCAGTCGTTGCGGTACGGCGTCCGGTCTTCGCGGCAGCGCCGTTGGGACGCCCGGGCGATGGGCAGGTCGACCGCCATTCCGGCCAGGGTGGCGCGCATGTCGTCGGACGTGGCCGGTTCGATGCGTCCCTCGGTGAGATAGCGCCGGGTTTCGTCGTCCAGCGGCGGCAGCGGCACGCCTTGCAGCGCCTCGCGCACGCGGCTCCATTGGCTGCCGTAGTGCAGGTCGTAGCGGCGCGCTTGCGCGGCGCGGCGCAATGCGGCCGCGAAGCCGGCCTCGTCCGCGCGCGCGTCGGCGACATCGGCCGCCATCAGCCAGACCGCGGCATTGTCGGGTTCGCGCGCCTGCAGCCGGCGCAGTGCGGCATCCGCATCGCAGCCGTCCGCTATCGGCGACCGCGGTCCGGCGCACAGGATCGCCTGTTGCCAGTCGGCTTCGTCGGGCGCCAGCGCGCGTACGCTCGCGATCGTCCGCAGGCGTTCGCGCGCGAGCACCGCCGGGCCCTCCCCGTAGTAGCCGTCCAGCAACGGCTGCAGGCGCAGCAGGTCGAGCCGGCTGGCAGGGTCGGGGCGGGCGGACAAGGTTTCCAGGTGCCTGCGCAACGTCGTCTGGAACGCGTCGCGCCAGGCGGTGGACGCTTCGCTCGGCGCCTGGGATGCGCCGATGGTTCGGTTGCAGCCGGCGCCGAGCACGGCGGCGACCAGGGCGACGAACCATCCGGCCGCGAGGCGTTGGCGGAACCGCAGACGAGGCAACATGCGCTGGGCGACCGTGGCAGGCGAAGGCCGGTCAGCCTACAGCGACCCCGCCCACAGCGGCAGGGTCAGCAGGGACAGCATCAGGCCGTAGCCGACCATCGCCGCGGCCAGGCGCGGGGCCAGGTTGTGGGCGATGGCCAGGGCGCCGGCGGTGACCATCGACGGCATCGCCGATTCCAGCACCACGGTGCGGGCCGCTTCGCCGTGCAGGCCGAGCCAGGGCAGCAGCAGCCAGGCCAGGGCCGGCATCAGCGCCAGTTTCAGCGCCAGGCCGGCGGCCAGTGGCTTGAGTTCTTCGCGCGGCAGGGCCAGCTTCACCGACAGGCCGATCGTCAGCATCGCCAACGGCAGCAGAGCGTCGGACAGGCGCTGCAGGCCGCCGGCGATCCAAGCCGGCGGCTCGGCGGGCATGACGCTGAAGCCGATCAGCAGCGCCCACAGCGGCGGGAAGCGCAGCACCCGGCGCAGCATGTCGCGCGGGCCGGGGCGGGCGTCGCCGCCGTAGCGGGCCAGCACCCACAGGCCGAAGGTCGACAGGATCAGGAAGGCGCCGAACTGGTCGTAGACCACCGCATAGGGCAGGGCGTGTTCGCCGATCAGGGCGCGGGTCAGCGGGTAGCCGAGGAAGCTGGTGTTGCCCAGGGCCACGGTCAGCAGCAGCACCGCGCGTTCGTCGCGGCGCAGTGCCAGCAGCCGCGCCAGCAGGCCGACCGACAGCACGGTCGCGCCGAGCAGCAGCCAGGGCACCGCGGCGACGCCGAGCAGGGCCGGCTCCAGTTGCAGGCGCGGCGCGTAGCGCAGCACCGCGGCCGGCAGGCAGACGTAGAGCACGATCAGGTTCAGGGTCTGGGCGGCGTTGTCCGGCAGCGCGCGCAGGCGCTGGAACGAATAGCCCAGCGCCAGCATGGCCAGGATCAGGGCGTAGGCGTCGAAGGCCATGGGCGGTGGAGTCGTCGATACGCGGAAGTGCCTCAGGCGATGGTCGCGGTTGCGGGGCGCGGGCTCAAGGCGGCTTTCGGGTTAGGGGCGGTAGGGGGCGTGACGCGCCAGCGGAGGGGAGAGCAAAAAGCAAATCCCCCTGGCCCCCTTTTTCGAAGGGGGGAACCCCATCTTGTGTCGGCGCTTGCTGTCGCCGGCTTGGAAGCCGGCGTGGAGCCGGCTTGGAGCCGGCGTGGATGTTGCCGTTGCCGCCTTTGCAAAGGGGGCGGCGACCGCGCAGCGGGCGCGGGGGATTTGCTTATGCTCTTGCTCCTGCTTCGTCAGTCCAGCCGCAGCGCCCGTATCATGGGTGTTCCACGGAAGACCTGCCCCGATGAGCGACCTGCAAGACCTGACCGCGCTGATCCGCTCCAATACCGCCCTGATCGTGATCGAGACCCGCGACGAAGCGCGCGTGGTCGAGCTGTTCCGCCAGGCGCTGATGAACGTCTGGCGCGCGCTGCATCGCTGGTCGATCACCGAGGGCCTGCGCCGGATCGACCTGGATCGCGAGGACCAGGCCGAGGTCGCGCCGGACATCTCGACCACCTTGCAGGCGATCCGCGAGGCCGACCAGCGCGGCATCTATCTGCTGTTCGACGCCCATCCCTACCTGGGCTACGCCAGCACCCAGCGCCAACTGCGCGAGATCGCCCAGCGCCGCGACTGCGAGCCGCATGTGCTGGTACTGGTCGGGCATCAGGTCGAGCTGCCGCCGGACCTGGATTCGCTGGCGGTGCGCTTCGCTCCGCGCCTGCCCGACGCGAACGCCCTGCTCAAGCTGGTGCGCGAGGAAGCGGCCAACTACATGCGCGAGCACGGCGGCCGCCGGGTCGAGAGCGATGCCGAGGCGGTCGAGCAGATCGTGCGCAACCTGCGCGGCCTGGACCTGGTCGACGCGCGCCGCATCGCCCGCCATCTGATCTTCCGCGACGGCGCGATCGGTCCGGACGACCTGCCGGAACTGGCCAAGCTCAAGTTCGAGTTGCTCAACCGCTCCGGTCATCTGCATTACGAATACGACAGCGCGCGCATGAGCGAAGTCGCCGGTGCGCGCCGGCTCAAGCGTTGGGTCGAACAGCGCCGCAGCGTGTTCACCGGCGCCCAGCCGCCGCCGGGTCTGGATCCGCCCAAGGGAATGCTGCTGCTCGGCGTGCAGGGCTGCGGCAAGTCGATGCTGGCCAAGGCGGTCGCCTCCGGTTTCGGCGTGCCCTTGCTGCGCCTGGACTTCGGCACCCTGTACGACAAGTTCCACGGCGAGACCGAAAAGAACCTGCGCGCCGCGCTGGCCTCGGCCGAGCAGTTGGCGCCGGCGGTGCTGTGGATCGACGAAATCGAGAAGGGCCTGGCTTCCGGCGGCGATGGCGACGGCGGCGTGTCGCGGCGCGTGCTCGGCTATCTGCTGACCTGGATGGCCGAGCGCAAATCCCGGCTGTTCCTGGTCGCGACCGCGAACCAGATCGAGGCGTTGCCGCCGGAACTGCTGCGCAAGGGCCGCTTCGACGAAATCTTCTTCGTCGACCTGCCGGTGGCGGAGGTGCGCGAGGAATTGTTCGCCGCCCATCTGCGCAAGCGCGCGCTGGAGCCGCAGCAGTTCGATCTGCCCGCGCTGGCCGCGGCCAGCGAGGGCTTCTCGGGTGCCGAGATCGAACAGGCCATCGTCGCCGCGCTGTACGCCGCGCACGCCGCCGGCGCGCCGTTGTCGGACTTCGTCCTGCGCGGCGAGCTCAAGCAGACCCGGCCGCTGTCGGTGACGATGGCCGAGCAAGTGCAGGCGCTGCGCGCGTGGGCGCACGGACGCACCGTCGCGGCGGATTGAGCGCGCGCCGGTTTCGGGCGCGATGCATGAGGGGATGCGACGGCGACCGCCATGGCCACGATCGTCGCTGCGGCGTTGAAGGGGGCGGGCCGCTGCGGCGCCGAATGCCGCGGCGCGGCGTCAGCCGCGCCGCTTGACGTATACCCAGGCGCGTTGCCCGGAGGCCAGTTCGGCCTGCACGCGTTCGTACTCGTCCACTTCGTACGCGTCGGCCCGCGCCAGTTCCGCGGCGCTGATCGCGAACACCGTGCCGTCGACGCGGTCGTGCGGGTCGCCGCTGGCTTCGACGATGGGGTGATGGGCCTCGCCGCTGGTGGCGACGACCTGCGGGTCTTCGATTCTGACCATGGTGCGGCGGAAGCCGGTCAGGGCGTCGGCCTGGCCCTGCAGCAGGCGGCCGAAGGTGGCCTGCTGCACCGCCGGCAGTTGCAGGGTGCCGTAGGAGAACAGGCGTTGATCGTAGGCGTCGGTCATACAGATGTCCGCGATAAAGGAGCAGAGGCTTTTGTAGGAGCGACGTACGCCGCCGAGAAGGCGGTCGATCAATAGCCGGCCGCCTGGCCGTCCTTGCGCGATTCGCTGGCGCCGATGTAACCGCCGTGCGGGTTGACCATGATCGCCTGGTAGCCGCCGTAAGGCCCGTGGGCGAAGCGCACGCTGTGGCCGCGGCGCATCAGCTCGCGCACGGTTTCGTACGGGTAGCCGGTCTCCAGGTCGAGCTCGCCGCCGTCGCTCATCGCCGTGGCCTGCCCAGCCGGTTCGGTCGAACCGTCGTGCTGGATCCGCGGCGCGTCGCCGGCTTCCTGCAGGTTCATGCCGAAGTCGATCAGGTTGATCAGGATCTGCGCATGCCCCTGCGGCTGCATCGCCCCGCCCATCACCCCGAACGACAGCCAGGGCTTGCCGTCCTTGGTCACGAACGCGGGAATGATGGTGTGGAACGGGCGCTTGCCCGGCGCGAACGAGTTCGGGTGCCCTTCCTTGAGTACGAACTGCTCGCCGCGATCCTGGAAGATGAAGCCCAGTCCCGGCGGCGCCATGCCGCTGCCCATGCCGCGGTAGTTGGACTGGATCAGCGAGACCATCATGCCGTCGGCGTCGGCCACGGTCAGATAGATGGTGTCGCCCTGGTCGAGCTGCGCCGGCGTCGCCGGCTGCGCCTCGCGCAGCGCCTTGTCCATCGAGATCAGCTTGCGCCGCTGCGCGGCGTAGTCCTTGGAGATCAGCTTGGCCACCGGCGAAGATTTCTCGAACGCCGGGTCGGCGTACCAGCGCGCGCGGTCGGCGAAGGCCAGCTTCTTGGCTTCGGCGAACAGGTGCACGTGCTCGACGCTGCCGAAGCCGTGCGACTTCAGGTCGTAGCCTTCCAGGATGTTGAGGATCTGCAGCGCGGCGATGCCCTGGCCGTTCGGCGGCAGTTCCCAGACATCGTAGCCGCGGTAATTGCTGCTGACCGGCTCGACCCACTCGCCGCGGTGCTCGGCCAGGTCCTCGTAGCGCAGGAAGCCGTCGTTGGCTTTGAAATAGGCATCGATGGTGCGGGCGATGTCGCCCTGGTAGAACGCGTCGCGGCCGCCGTGGGCGATCCGTTCCAGGGTGTCGGCCAGGTTCGGGTTCTTCCACATCTCGCCGGTTCGCGGGGCGCGGCCGTCGACGGTGAACTGTTCCTTGAAGCCCGGCCACTTCGACAGCCGCGGCACCGAGGCGTTCCAGTAGTAAGCGATCACCTCGTGCACCGGATGGCCTTCGCGCGCGTAACGGATCGCCGGCGCCAGGTTCTGCGCCATCGGCTTGCGGCCGAAGCGCTGGTGCAGGGCGAACCATGCGTCGACCGTGCCGGGCACGGTGACCGGCAGCGGGCCGTGCGGCGGCACTTCCTTGAGCCCGCGCTTCTCGAACTCGGCCAGGCTCAGCGCCTTGGGCGAGCGGCCGGAGCCGTTGTAGCCGTAGAGCTTCTTGCTCTTGGGGTCCCACACGATCGCGAACAGATCGCCGCCGATGCCGTTGCCGGTCGGCTCCATCAGCCCGAGCGCGGCGTTGGCGGCGATCGCCGCGTCGATCGCGCTGCCGCCGGCCTTCATCGTGTCCAGCGCGATTTGGGTGGCCAGCGGGTGCGAGGTCGCGGCGATCGCGTGCGGGGCGTAGACCTCGCTGCGGGTGGCGAACGGCTGGCCGCCGATGCGGTCGGCCGCCGGCGCGGTGCCGGGCAGGGCGAGGGCGCAGGCCAGGGCGAGCGCGGCGCGCAGCGCCGGCCGGCGTCGCGCGGGGATCGGTCGGGACATGAAGGCTCTCTCCAGGGGACGAGCGACGATAGCGCAGCCGGACCCGGCTACGCCCGGGCCGAAGGAAAGGGGCGCAGGGGGTTAAGCCGGCCTGCTCATGCGGAGGAAAGGGACGGAGGAGGTTAAGCCGCCTGGCTCATGCCGGCCGGCCGATGCCGCGGTGCGGCTCAACCCCCTGCGTTCCCGGGGGCGACCTAGGGTCGACCCTAGCTGGGGAAGGCACCAGCTTTGTGCCGATCCTGTCATCCCATACGCTGCCGTCCAGATAACGGAACAGGGCCTTGCCATGAGCTTTCCGGAATTCTCCAACCCGCTGCTGCGTTTCGCGCAACTGCCCGGGCTGATCGACCAGCTGCTGCACCAGCAACAGCCGCAGCAGCCGGCGACGCCGGCCCCGGTGATCGAGCAGGCGCCGGCCGCGCCGATCGAGCTGCCCTACAGCCCGCATGCGCCGGTGCCGAAGGCCGAGACCAAGCCGCTCAGCGAGCAGCTGTACGGCCAGCAGCCGCAGAAGGAAATCGATACCGCCCTGGCCGAGCTGTCCAGCGATGTCTACGACACCGAAGGCAAGGGCGCCGCCGGCTGGACCCGGTTGAGCCCGGAGCAGGTCAGCGCGCTCAAGACCCCGGACGGCAAGCCGGCCGGCATCGACCCGGCCGACCTGGAGGTCGAAAGCTCGGGCTTCCGCGCCGCGATCTACACCAACGGCAACGGCCAGTACGTGGTCGCCTTCGCCGGCACCAACGGCTACAACCCGATCGGCGACGGCGACATCGCCAACGACGTCGGCCAGGGTCTGGGCTTCAACACCAGCCAGTACAAGCAGGCGGTGGCGCTGGCCAAGGAAGCCGAAGCCGCGTTCGGCGACAACGTGGTCTACACCGGCCACTCGCTCGGCGGCGGCCTGGCCTCGACCGCCGCCCTGGCCACCGGCAACACCGCGGTGACCTTCAATGCCGCCGGCCTCAGCAACGACACCCTGCGCGACCTGGGCTTCAGCCCGCACGAAGCGCGCTCGCAGGCCGAGGACGGGCAGATCCGCCGCTACAACGTCGACGGCGATCCGCTGACCGGCGTGCAGCAAAGCGTCGAAGTGCTCAACGGCATGCCCGACGCGGTCGGCTACGAGCTCAACCTCAAGCATCCGGAAGGTTGGCCCAACGTGCTCAGCGCGCACGGCAGCGCGACCGTGATCGAGGCGATGAAGACCCAGACGCCGACCCCGACCGAGAGCACCGAGGGCGACGAACTCGGCGCGCTCGACGCGATGGCCGAGACCGTGTCCGAGACCGGCATCGACCTGCTCGGCGACGGCATCCAGGAAGTGGTCGACCTCGGCGTCGACGCCTTCAACGTCGGCTACGACTTCGGCGGCGACCTCGACGGCGTGATCAACAACGAATACGCCAACGGCCGCTATGTCGACGGCACGCTGAAGCTGGCCGGCGACGTAACCGAAGGCCTGCTCAACCTGACCGGCGACGTCGCCGAAGGCGCGTTCGACCTGACCGGCGACGTGCTGCAGGGCGCCGGCGAACTGAGCGGCGGCCTGATCCGCGACCTCGGCGAATACGTCGGCCTGGAAGGCGCCGGCGACACCGTCGGCGGTTGGCTCGAGGATGGCGGTCAGTGGTTCGGCGCGCGCGCCGAGGACCTGGGCGACATCAGCGAGGCGGTGATCGACGGCGTCGGCACCGCGGCCGAGGCGACCTTCGACGTGGTCGGCGACGTGGCCGAGGGCACGGTCAACGTGGTCAAGGACGTCGGCAGCTTCCTCAATCCCTTCGATTGAGCGCGCGGGCGCGCTGAGAGCCTAGCCCGCGACGGGCCCGGCATTGCGGCTGCGCCGGGAACCGATGTTGCCCGTGGGGGCAGGAGCTCCGGCTTTGGCTCTTCCGTTTAAAGCCGCACTTCGGAAGGCATCGGCCATGCCGACGCAGGCACCCGTAAGCCGCGCTGCGCACGCCGCGACTGACTTCGCAGCGGCCGGCGCCGGCCTGCGTTAGCATCGGCCGATGCAGCGAACCCAGGTACCTGCCATGTCCGCGTACTCCTCGCTCCTGCGGCGCCTGTCCTCGCGCGTGATGGCCGCCGCCGTCTTGCTTATGCTGTCGGTCTGCACGGCGTGTGCCGGCCCTGGGAGCGGATCGATGCAAGCCAGCGAAGTTTTCCCCGACCTGCGCAACGCCGAACTGGCCGAGGCGGCCGCCGAAGGCAACGGTGCGCGCGTGCGCGAGTTGGTCGCCGCCGGCGCCGACCCCAACGCGCGCGGCGCCAAGGGCGTGACCCCGTTGCAGTGGGCGTTGTACCACCGCAGCACCGACGGCCTGAAGGCGCTGCTCAGCGCCGGCGCCGATCCCGCGGTCGGCAGCGACGACGGCATGACGGTGCTCCACCTGGCGGCGATGGCCAATGATCCGCGCCTGCTGCGCGCGCTGCTCGACCAGGGCGTGGACCCGAACCTGCCCAACACCGTTACTCGCGCCAGCGCGCTGGCGTCGGCGTTGATGGGCGAGCGCGAGGAGAACTTCGAAGCCTTGTTGGCCGCCGGGGCCAAGCCCGATCTGGCCGACCGTACCGGCAACACCCCGCTGCACGAGGCGGCCAAGGTCAACGAATTCGGCCATGCTCTGACCCTGCTCAAGGCCGGCGCCAGCCCGAACGCACGCAACGTGCAGGGCGCGAGCTTCCAGCGCTTCATGTTCATGACCCCGAGCAAGCTGCTCAACGCCCAAACCCGCGACCAGCGCGAAGCGGTGGTGGAATGGCTGCGCGAGCACCGGATTCCGATCGAGGACGCGCAGGCCAAGTGAGCCTGGGGGGCGGGTTTAAGCAGCCGATCGGGCGTCGTCGTGGCGGGTGTGGGGCGTCGCTTGCGGGCGCCAGGAGCAAATCCCCCCTGCCGCCCTTTTTCAAAGGGGGGAACAGCAAGAGCAACGCCCGTAGCAACAAAGGCAACAGCAACGAACGCAACAGCGACGACGCTTGCACTAGCGGCCACGATGGTTCGGCACTGCGCCATGCCGCGACGCGCAGGGCTGGCCAGCCTGGGTCGCAACCGGCCAGGCCGCCTTCGCTGCTTTTTTTGAAAATTTGCTGTCCCCCCTTGAAAAAGGGGGGCAGGGGGGATTTGCTTTACCCGAGTCCCGAGTCCCGAGTCCCGAGTCCCGAGTCCCGAGTCCCGAGTCCCGAGTCCCGAGTCCCGAGTCCGAGCTCCTCAAACCACCCGCCGCAAGCGCTCCAGCGCCGTCTCCAGATCGCTCAGCAGCGGCAGCGCCAGGGCCCAGTCCTGCGCCCGCGCCGCCTGTTCCAGGGCCATCGCGGTGCGTTCGAGTTCGTGCGCGCCGATCAGGGCCGCGGCGCCCTTGATCCGGTGCGCCTGGCGCTGGATCGCGCCGATGTCGCCGTCGCGGCGGGCGGCTTGCAGCGCGTCGCGGTCCTGCGCCGCGGTGGCGAGGAAGTCGTCGAGCACCTCGCGGCCGTCGCCCTCGTCCTCGGCGAGCAGGCCGCGCAATACCTCGCGGTCGAGCACGTGCGAGGCGTCGGCCGCAGGTTCGTCCAGCGCGCTTTCCTCCGCCGCGACCTGATCCGGCCCGGTCTCGTCCGCGGCTCCCTCGCCCGCCGCCGCCGTGTGCGGCAGCCAATGGCGCAGACACGCGGCCAGCCGCGCGACCGCGACCGGCTTGACCAGGTAGTCGTCCATGCCCGCACTCAGGCAGGCTTCGGCCTCGCCCTTCAGCGCCGAAGCGGTCAGCGCCACGATCGGCGTGCGCGGCCGGCGCTCGCGCGCTTCCTCGCTGCGCACCGCCCGCGCCAGCGCGTAGCCGTCCATGCCCGGCATGTGCACGTCCGACAACAGCAGCGCATAGCGGCCGCTGCGCCAACGCGGCAGGGCTTCCTCGCCGCTGCCGGCCGATTCGCTGGCGTAGCCGGCCAGGGCCAGCTGGCGGGCGATCACCAGGCGGTTGGTCGGGTGATCGTCGATCAGCAGGATCAAACTGCCCTGGCGTTGCGCCTGCTCGACGTCGGGCGCCGCGCGCGCCGGCATCGCGCCCTCCACGCCGATCGGTGCCGGCGCTGGCGGCAGTTCGGCCTCGCTGGCGCGCGCCAGCGGCACCCGCAAGCGCAGAGTGGTGCCGCGCCCGGGCTCGCTGTCCAGTTCGATCTCGCCCTCCATCAGCGCCGCCAGCCGGCGGCAGATCGCCAGGCCCAGGCCGGTGCCGCCGTAACGCCGGGTGGTTTCGTTGTCGGCTTGGCTGAAGGGTTCGAACAAATGCCGTTGCTGTTCGGCGTCGATGCCGATGCCGGTGTCGGCGATGCAGAAGCACAGCGCGTCGCGCGGCCGGCCGGCGGCATCGGGCGCGGCCTCGCCTTCGTAGCTCAGCCGCGCCTCGACCGTGCCGCGCTCGGTGAACTTGACCGCGTTGGAGAGGAAATTGCCGAGGATCTGCCGCAGCCGCAGCGCATCGGCGCGATGCGCCGGCGGCACCCGCGGGTCGACCTCGCAGTGCAGTTCGATGCCGCGGCTGGCCGCGGCGCCCAGGAACCCGGCGACGGTGGTGCGCAGCAGGGCCGGCAGCGCCACCGGCTCCGGCGCCAGTTCCAGCCGGCCGGCCTCGATCTTGGAGAAGTCCAGGATGTCGCCGATGATCTGCAGCAGCGAGTGCGAGGATTGCTGGATCACCTCCAGCGCATGCCGCTGCTCCGGATCCAGGCGCGAATGCGCCAGCACTTCGATCATGCCGGTGACGCCGATCATCGGCGTGCGGATCTCATGGCTCATCGCCGCCAGGAACGAGGACTTGGCCCGGCTCGCGTCCTGCGCCCGCGCCTCGCTGACCCGCAGCTCGCGCTCCAGCCGCTTCAGCGCGCTGAGGTCGGCGGCGATCAGCAGCAGGCCGGGGCGGTCGTCCTCGTCGGCGGTGGCCGAGACCGCTACCAGCGCCGGCACCCAGGTGCCGTTGCGGTGGCGCAGGCGGATCTCGCGCGGCGCGGCGCGCGATTGCGCGAGCTCGCGCAGCGCGGTCCAGTCGGCCGCCACCGGCCGGCCCAGGCGCGCGCCCAGTTCGGTCGCCAGCGCGCGCAGCGCGCGGCCTTCGAACACCGAATGCAGGTAGTCGCGGCCGATCGCCTGTTCGGCGCGGATGCCGAGCAAGCGTTCGGCGAACGGATTGACCAGACTGAAGCGGCCCTGCTCGTCGACCGCCAGGATCGCGGTCTGCGCCGCTTCCAGCAGCGAGCGCTGGAAGCGCTCGCGCCGCTCCAGTTCGGCGCGGGTGCGTTCGTTGCGGATCAACTGGCCGGTCAGCTCGGTCTCGAAGCCGAGCACGTCGCGGCGCATGTCGATGAAGGCCTGCATGACCGCGCCGAGTTCGCCGGGCGGCAGCTCGCCGGGTTCGGCGGTGTAATCGTGCTGGCGCATCCGCCGCGCCAGCCAGGTCAGCCGGACCACGCCGCGCGAGGCGTTGCGCAGCACCCGCTGGCCGACCAGCGCCGCCAGCAGCAGCGCCGCCAGCGACACGCCGATGCGCAGCAGGCTGATCCGCTCGCTGCGGACGATGTCGGCGCGGACCACCGCATCGGCCTGGATCAGCTCCAGGTCGGAGATGGCCTGCAGGCGCTGGGTCAGCGGGTCGATCGACGGATACAGGCGGGTGTCGGCGAAGCGGCCCAGCGCCGGCAGGTCGCGCCGGCGCAGGATCGCCTGCAGTTCGGCCGCGGCGGCGTCGGCGCGGTGGCGGGCCTGTTCGGCGGCGCGCAATTGGTCGTGCTCGATCGCGGTATGCGGCAGGTGCTGCAATCGCCGCCAGCCGCGGTCGATGCGCCGGCGCGCGTCGTCGACGCGGCGCAGGCCTTCGTTCCAGTCGACCAGGCCGTTGCGCACCCGGAAGGCGGTGTCGACCACGTCCAGACCGTAGGCGTCGGACACGGTCTTGAGCAGGCGCAGGCCGATCAGCCCGTCGTCCTTCAGCGCGTGCAGGGTCTTGCGCGCCCGGTACTGTTCGAACTCGTCGATCGCCAGCACGCTGGCGCCGGTCAGCAGGAACAGGCCGAACAGGCCCCACAGTTGGTGGCGCACGCTGATCCGGTCGAGCCAGGCCAGCATCGCCGCCTCAATGCTCGGGCCGGCGCCAGCGGCCGAGCAGGGCCGGCAGTTCCGCGCCGGGCACGGCGTCGCCGATCAGCCGGCCCTGGGCGATGGCGCAGCCCAGGTCGGCCAGCATCTGCCAGTCCTCGACCGTCTCCACGCCCTCGGCGACCGCGTCCAGGCCGAGCTTGCGCGCCAGGTCCAGGCTGGCCTCGACCACCGCCCGCTTGCGCGGCTGGTGGGCGGCGCCGGCGACGAACTCCTGGTCGATCTTGAGTTCGGTGAACGGCACCTGCGACAGCTGCGACAGCGACGACCAGCCGGTGCCGAAATCGTCGATCGACAGGCCGAAGCCCTTCAGCCGCAGCCGCGCCAGCACGCCCAGGCCGCGCGCGGCGTCGGCGATCAGCGAGCTTTCGGTGAGCTCCAGCACCACTTCGCCGGGCTCGACCCCGGCCTCGCGGACGATGCGCTGGTAGCGGTCGGCGGCGCCGGCGTCGTCGAGCGCGGTCGCCGGCACGTTGACCGACAGCTTCAGGCGCAGGCCCTGGCGCTCCCATTGCCGCTTCCAGGCGCAGGCGGCGGAGAGAATGCGCTCGGTCAGGCCGTCGAGCAGTTGCAGCTCTTCCAGCACCGGCATGAAGTGCTGCGGCATCACCACCCGGCCGTCGCTGCGGCGCCAGCGCGCCAGCGCCTCGACGCCGATCGCCCGGCCGTTGCCGAGTTCGACCTGGGGCTGGAACCAGGGCTGGATGTGGTTGTTTTCGAGTGCGGCGCGGGCGCTGTCGGGGCTGATTTCGCCCGGGTCATCGTCGGCGGCGGCATCGACGGCGTGGTCCAGCCCGGCCAGGGCCTGGGCCAGCTTGGCCCGGGTCAGCGGCTTGGGCACCGCCTCCAGCACGTGCAGGCCGCAGGCGCGGGCCATGGTCTGGACGGTGTGCAGCAGGGCGACGTCGAGCGCGCTGGCGACCAGGATCGAGCGCGCCAGGTGTTCCTGGGCGAGGTGGTCGATGAACTCGATCCCGTCCATGCCGGGCATGTCCAGGTCGACCACCACCACGTCCGGCGCCTGCGGCAGCGCGCGCAGCAGGCGCAGCGCGGCGTGGCCGTCGCCGGCTTCGTGCAGGCGGGCGATGCCGAGTTCGGCCAGCAGGCGCAGGGCCATGCGGCGCTGGAAGCCGTGGTCTTCGACTACCAGGACGCTCAAGGCCGACAGCGGCATGCGATCCCTCGGCTGCGTTTACGGCGCCAGACCGAGTCCCGGAAGCGGGCATCCGGCCGCGAACGACAGACTGTAGCCGTGTCTGCGGGATCGGCGGAGCGCGCGGCGACGAACGGTCGCCGCCCAGGTTACGCGCCGCCCGGCGGCGGCGCGTGAAGTCCTGCCGGCGCCGGGCGCGACGGCCCGGCGCGGCGGCTCAGGGCCAGCGCGGCGGGTCGGCCGCCCAGGCCTGCTGCACTTCGGCCAGGGTGGCGCGTTCGGCCTCGCGCCACTCCGGCAGCAGCTCGGCATAGCGCGCGGTGCCGCGCCACAGGTCCGGCTCGGTGCGCACGGCAGCGGCGTACCACTGCAGCGCCTCGTCCTTGCGCCCCAGCTGCCACAGCGCCACGGCGAAGGTCGGCGGCATCCAGGCGGCGCTGACGCTGCGCGCGTTGTGCAGCGCCGTCCATTGCTTGAACGCGTCTTCGTAGGCGCCGGCGCGGTACAGGTCCCAGCCGTAGTTCCAGTTGATCGCGCGCCACAGGCTGCTGCCGCTGTCGGCGTCGCGGAACGCGCGCGCATACAGCTGGCGGCCGACTTCGGTGCGGCCGGCGGCCATCGCCAGGTGGCCCAGCTGGGCCGCCTCGGCCGGGGCGTTGGCCTTGCGTTCGAGGGTCTTGGCCAGGCGTTCCATCGCCGCTTCGCCGGTTTCGCGGACCGCGAGCACCGGCTTGGTGGTCTGCCCGTCCACGTCGAAATAGAACTCGACCGGCTTGGACAGGGTCTGGGCGCCGGCAGCGCCGGACACGAGGGCCGCGGCAAGCGCCGCCGCCAACAACGAGTTGCGGATGAGCATGTAGATCGAATCCCCCTGGCTACCCGCACATGCTAACCGCTGCACAGCACAATCCATGAACGAGCGCACATAACTCTTTGACATAATCTGGCAGCCGGCCTGTTTGCGGCCGGCGTTTTCGCGTATTTGCGCGGCACCGCTCATGCGGCCCGCCTGTTCATCCAGTCCCGCGCCGCCGTCGCCGGCGCCGCGGGCCCCTCGCGCTCAACCGCCCGGACGCAACACCACCCGGTCCAGCGCCCACAACGGGTCGTGGCCGCCGCTGGCGAAGACGAAGCACAGGTTGTGACGGCCGCCGATCTTCGGCAGCGTCGCCTTCAGCACGGTCAACCCGGCCGAGCCGCGCGCCGGCGCCAGCGGCAGGCGCGCCACCGGCTCGCGCTTGCAGTCGTCCAGCCGCACTTCCAGCGCGCCGCCGAGTTCGGCCTTGCGCACGACGATGTTCTTGGTGTCGTGCCAGAGCTGGAAGTTGTACGGCAGCTGGCCGACCCGGACCTCGATTTCGCCGATCCCGTCCAGCGCGGCGTTGGGGTAGATCCAGCACGGGTCGATCAGGTTCACGGTCAACGCCGCGCGCTCGCCGTCGCCGCGGCCGTCGCGCGCGGCGTCGTCTTCCACCCGCAGGTTGTAGCCCTCGCGGCACGGAGTCAGCGCGGCGCTGCCGAGCGCGCCGAACTCGGCGGCCTCGGCGATCGCGTAGCGGCGCGGCGCCGACACCGGCTGGGTGTCGAAGAAGGTCGTCGCGACCAGGTCCAGCGGCGCCTTGGCCGGCAGCGGCGCGGTGTAGACCGGCGAGTTCGCGTCCGGCTCGCCGCCGTCGGTGCGGTAGCGGATCTGGCCGAAGCCGGTCTGGTTGGACAGGCGGATCTGCGCCGGCGCGCCTGGCTCGGCGGCGAGTTCGAACTCGACCGCGTAGGCGGCGTCGCTGGCGCCGACCCGCTGCGCCCGGTAGCGCGCCAGCTGCGGCACCAGACGGCGCTGGAAATCGTTCCAGTCGCGCCCGGCCTGCGGCGACCACACCACCTCCGCCAGCGCGTCCAGGCGCGGATACAACGCCAGCTCGACCCGGTCGAAGCCGCGCTTGTGCTCGCTCCACAGGTTGGCCTGGGCGCCGATCACGCGCCGAGCCTGCTCGCCGCGCAGTTCCTGCGGGATCACCTCGAAGCCATAGAAGTCCTGCAGGGTGCTGACCGGATAGCGGCCGCTGGGTTCGTCGTCGCGATCGCTCTGGACGTAGTCCAGGTACAGCTTTCGGTCCGGCGACAGGACCACGTCGTGGCCTTCGCGCGCGGCCTCGACCGCGCCCGCGGTGCCGCGCCAGGACATCACCGTCGCGCTGGCCGGCAACTTGCCGCCTTCCAGGATCTCGTCCCAGCCGACCAGCACCCGCTGGTGCGAGTCCAGGTGCTGGCCGATCCGGCCGACGAACCAGCTCTGCAGCGCCATCTCGTCCTTCAGCCCCAACGCCTTGATCTTGGCCTGCACCGCCGGCGAAGCGATCCACTGGTCCTTGGCCGCTTCGTCGCCGCCGATGTGGATGTACTTGGACGGGAACAGGCCGACCACTTCGTCGAGCACGTTGCGCAGGAATTCGAAGGTCGAGTCGTCGACGCCGTACAGATAGGTGTGCACGCCCCAGTCCGGCGACACCGGCGGCGCCTGCTTGACCACGTCGCGCACGCCCAATTCCGGATACGAGGCGATCGCCGCCTGGGCGTGGCCGGGCATCTCGATTTCCGGCACCACGGTGATGTGGCGCGCGGCGGCGTAGGCGACCACCTCGCGGATCTGTTGCTGGGTGTAGAAACCGCAGTAGGGACGCGGCTTGCCGTCCTCGCCGCGGCCGGCGGCGCCGGCCTGGATGCGGCAGCCGCCGACCTCGGTCAGGCGCGGGTAGCGCTGGATCTGGATCCGCCAGCCCTGATCGTCGGTGAGGTGCCAGTGGAAGGTGTTGAGCTTGTGCAGCGCCATCTGGTCGATCACCGACTTGACCTCGTCGACGCTGCGGAAATGGCGCGCGACGTCGAGCATCAGCCCGCGCCAGGCGAAGCGCGGCGCGTCCTCGATGCGTTGCGCGGCGATCGCGGTCGGACCCTGGCCGCCGGCGGCGGTGGCCAGTTGCCACAGGCTGACCGCGCCGTAGAACAGGCCGGCCGCGGCGCGCGCGCGCACCTGCACGCCGTCGGCGCGCACCTCCAGCGCATAGGCTTCGTCGCCGGCCGGCGCGGCCGGGTCGATGGCGAACGAGATCGTTCCGGCGCCGGGCGACGCGGCGGTATCGATCGCTGGAGCGAAGCCGCGCGCACGCTGCACGCGCGCGGCGAAGTCTTCGGCCACCTGGCGCGCCGCCGGGTCGCCGGCGGCGACGCTGAGCCGGGTCTGCGGACCGAATACGAAGCGGCCCTGGCCCGGCACCATCTGCGCCGGCCGTGGGATCAGCGCGCTGGGATGGGCGGCGGTGGCGACCGCGGCGTCGGTCGTCGCGGCGGCGGGCCGGGCGGCGCCGGGCGCGTCGGGATGGGCGCCGTTGCAGGCGGCCAGCGCCAGGCTCAGCGCGGCGGCGGCGGTGCGGGTCCAGGCGGTGCGTGTCTTCATCGTCTCAGAGTCCTTGCGGCGCACTCGCGCGGCGGCGGCGCGAACGGGCGATCGGTGGCGTGGGGCGTGGTCGGTCCGGTGGCGAGCGCGGCGACCCCGACCGGGCCGACGCGGATGAAGCTCGCCGCGCGGGAAAAGCGCCGCGCGCGGCGCAAGGCCGCGCGATCGGCGGATAACGCAAGACGCCGGCGCGGGGCCGGCGTCTTGGGTCGAACGATGCGGACGATGCGGCGGCGCGAAGCCGCCGCATCGGCGCTTACGGCTCGGAGGAGCCGGACGGTGCTCAGAAGTTGAACCGGAACGTGGCCATGTAGCGGCGGCCGCTGTGGTACTTGCCGACCAGCTTGTCCTTGCTGCCGGAGTACTGCACGTACTCCTCGTCGAGGATGTTCATGGCGTCGAACGACACGCCCATGTTGTCGTTGAACTTCCAACCCACGCTGGCGCCGAGCTCGGAGTAGTCGTCCACGCTCGCCGGCGCCGCGCCGGCCACGTAGCCGCCGGCCAGGTAATGGCTGCGCCAGTTGTAGGACAGGCGCACGCTCAGCGGACCCTGCTCGTAGTAGGGGCTGATCGCGACGCTGTCGCGCGACTGGTAGGGCAACGGGTCGCCGGTGTTGTTCTCGCCGTCGGCGTAGGTGTAGTTCGCGGTCAGGCCGAAGCCGGTGTCGGCGAACGGCTGCTGGTAGCTGACGTTGAAGCCCTTGACCTTGCCCTTGCCGGCATTGCGCGGACGCTGGATGTCGTAGTCGCAATAGCCGTCGCTGGTGCAGCCGTGGAAACCGACCAGGGTGGCGTCGAACAGCGCCCGGTTGGTGTCGCGGATCGAGTTGTACTGGCGCTCCACCCGCGCGGCGCTGTCGATGTAGTTGTCGATGTCCTTGTAGAACACCGACGCCGCCAGCACCGCCTGCTCGGCGAAGTACCACTCCACCGACAGGTTGTAGTTGGTCGACTCGTACGGCGACAGCTCGGCGTTGCCGCCGCTGCCGTTGTAGGTGGTGTCGTTGAGGAAGGTGTTGTTGACCATCTGGTTGTACGGCGCCCAGGCGATCACCTTGGCCGCGCCGAAGCGGAACAGCAGGTCGTTGCCGGTGTCGTAGACCACGTTCACCGACGGCAGCAGGAAGTCTTCCTTCTTCGACTTGGTCTGCCACTTGCTGGCCAGGTTGGTCAGCGACGGCGCGCCGCCGTAGACGAAGCCGCTGGCGTCGGTCTTGGATTCGACGTAACGCAGGCCGAAGTTGCCGCGCCAGGCGCCGGTGGCGAAATCGGCCTGGACATAGGCCGCGGTGTTGGTCTGCTCCAGCGCCCAGGTGTTGTTGAGGTAGCCGGCGGCGTCGGGGGCGGCGAAGTTCAGCGGGCTGCCCTTGACCCAGTCGAGCACGTTGCCGCGGCCGACCTGGATGTGGCGGCCGTGGTCGTTGCTGAAGCCGCGGATGTCGGTCAGGCCGGAGGTGCCGACGTCGGCCAGGGTGCCGCGGTCGACCGGGCCGTAGATGTTGAGTTCGAACGATTCCTCGTGCTTGGCCCGGCGCACGCCGAACTGCAGGTTGTTGATCGCGCTGTCGAACTCGACGTTGAAATCGATCTGGCCGTAGGTGTCTTCGCTTTCGGTCGAGAACACGCCGTTGTTGCCGAGCCAGCCGGTGGCCAGGCCGCCGGCCGGACCCCAGTTGGCCGGATTGCGCGCCGCCGCCGGGTCGTCGAAGGTGATGCCGCGGTTCATGTCCCAGCTGAAGCCGCCGTTGAACACCGGCTCGATGAAGTACTGGGCCAGGCGTTCGTTCTCGGATTTGCTGCGGCCGATCTGGCCCTTGAAGCCCCAGTTCTCGGCCTTGTACGCGGTGCGCAGGTCGATGCCCTTGGTTTCGACTTCCGATTCGCGCACGTTGTTGTCGTACAGCACGGTGCCGCCGGTGGCGTCGGTGTTGCGCACCGAGTGGCCGCTGGTGACGATGCCGTTGCGCGCGTCGCCGAGACGGTCGACCGCGGCGCGGGTGTTGTCGTTCCAGGTCAGGAAGGAATACAGCGACTGGTTGTAGTTGTCGAAGTTTTCCTTGATGTACAGGCCCTGCAGGTTGATGTCCCACTCGTCGCTGGGCTTGAACTGCAGGTTGACCACGGCGCTGTCGCGCTTGCGGTGCTGCTGGAACCAGGCGGCGTTGATCGAGTTGGGCACTTCGGCGTTGGGATCCAGGCCGGCGCGCTGGGCGTTGGCGAAGTCGGAGACCTTGGCGTAGCCGAACACCTCCATGCCCTGGCGGTCGACCTGCTCCTCGTAGTGCTGGGCCGAGACCGCGACGCCGAAGGTCTCCTCCGGGTTCTTCCAGCTGTACAGCACCGAGCCGCTCGGACGGCCCTTGCTGCCCTGGTCGCTGTAGTTCCAGCTGACCGAGCCGGCGATCGAGTTGGCGTCCAGGTCCAGCGGCTGGCGGGTGTGCATCAGCACGGTGCCGCCGAGGCTGCCTTCGGTCAGGCGCGCTTCGGAGGACTTGATCACTTCCAGCCGGCCGAGGATTTCCGGCGCCAGCAGGGTGTAGTCGAAGCCGCGGTTGGGCTGCTCGCCGTACAGCCAGATCGCCTGCGCGACCGGATGGTTGTCGAGGAAGCTCAGGTTGAGGCTGGGGTCGGTGCCGTCGATGCTGACCCGTTCGCCCTGGCCGAAGCGGCGGTCGAGCGACACGCCCGGGATCTGCGACATCGCCTCGGCGACGTTGGTGCTGGCGAACTTGCCGATGTCTTCGGCGGTGATCGCCTCAGACACGGTCACGTTGGCCCGCTTGGTGTCGAGCGACTTCTCCAGGCTGGCACGGATGCCGGTGACGACGACGGCGTCGAGCTCGGTGGCGTCGGCGCCGGCGGCCGGGGCCGTGGCGTCCTGGGCCATCGCCAGGCCCGGGCCGAAGGCCAGGGCCGCGACGATACTGGCCGACAAGATGGTCTTGCGCGCTTTCATTACTGTTCCTCCCTCGGGCGGTGATGGCTCGGCGATCGACCGTGCAGCCGGTTCGTCGCGAAGTCCGGTTGTGTTCTTTGATTTGCTGCCGTGCCGGTCGCGGCGCCGCCGCTTCCGCTTGCTGCGTGTTGCCGCCTTCGATGCGAGGCCGCGATGACGCGCGCACGCGCCGCAGGCGCGTGCGCCTGAGGCCTTGCGCCTACTGCGTTTGCTGTTGCCGTCCCGACGCTGCGGGCGCGTTCGCGCCGCCGTCGGAACCGTTGTCGCCGGATTCGTACTGACCGTGTTCCAGGTACCAGCTCGCCGCGCCGATCACGCCGAGCCGTTCGTTCTCGATCAAGCGCACCGGCACGCGTTCCATCACCGGCCGCATCGCGCCCTTGTCGAGCATGCGGGCGTGGAATTGGCTGTCGGGCAGGAAGTCCTTGAGCTGCGGCAGGATGCCGCCGGCGATGAACACCGACTTGGCGCCGGCGATCGTCGCCAGGTCGCCGATCACGCTGCCGAGCAGGGCGCAGAAGGTCAGCACCGCTTCGCGCGCCAGCGCTTCGCCGCGCCGCGCCGCTTCGGTGATCGCCGCCGGCGCGCGCAGCGAGGGCTCGACGCCGTTGAGCGTGCACAGCGCGCTGTACAGGTTCACCAGGCCGGGACCGGAGACGAAGTATTCGGTCGGCACGTGGGTCTGGCCGCGTTGCTGGGCCAGGCGCAGCATCTCGACTTCGCGCGCGTTGCCGGGCGCGAATGCGGTGTGGCCGGCCTCGGTCGGCAGGATCACCGTGCCGCGGCCGTGCGGGATGCGCACCGCCGCGCCCAGCCCGGTGCCCGGGCCGATCACCAGGGTCGGACCCGGCGCCGATTCGCTGACCCCGGGCGTCAACAGGGTCGAATCGCCAGGCGCCATGCATTGGGCGGCGTTGGCGTTGGCCTGGAAGTCGTTGATGAACAGGACTTCGCGCAGGCCCAGTTCGCGCCGCAGCTCGGACAGCGAGATCCGCCACGGCAGGTTGGAATTGATCACCTGGTCGTCCAGCACCACGCCGGCGCAGGCGATCACCAGGCGATCGATGCCGACCCCGTTGCCGGCGATGAACTCGGCCAGGATCGCGGCCAGGCTGGGGTAGTCGGCGCACACGTACTTGCGGTGCGCGAGCACGGCCACCGCCGATTCGGCGCCGGTGCCGGGACGGACCAGGCCGACCCGGGTGTGGGTGCCGCCGACGTCGGCGGCGATGAACTGGGTCGAGGCCGGATTCAGCCGGGCGGGAGCGCTCATGCGGCCGCTCCGGCGACGCGCTGTTGCGCGTCTGCGTCGTTCAAGCTGCGTCCCCGCGGGGACATCGACGTCCCGTACCAATCCCACTGCATGCGCCCTCCACGGCCGTCGGTTCCCCTGGCGGCGCCGAGAGTGCGATGCGTTTGACAACGTTGTCAACAAGTTCCCGCGAAATTGTCATCGCGACACAAAAATGGCCGGATCGGGCCGCCCTAATTGATGCGGCGCAACATGACGGCGCGCGCCTGAGATCACGGTTTGGCGGGGGTTTCATGCTCGCGTCTGGCGTCGGCGGAAAAGTTGTGACAACGTTGGGCCGACGCTTGTCGTGCCGGTCAACCGGAGCGGCCGCGCGACGTGGCGGGCGGTACCCGCCTCTCTGGGAGGGGAGTCAAATGTCGGTTTCCAACGCCAGCGCTCAGCCGCGGTATCTGGGTTCGATCGCGATCATCGGCGCGCTGTTCTTCGTATTCGGCTTCGTCACCTGGCTCAACGGGCCGCTGATCACCTTCGCCCAACTGGCCTTCGATCTCGACGAAGTCGGCGCGTTCCTGGTGCCGATGGCGTTTTATCTGTCCTACTTCTTCCTCGCCCTGCCGTCGTCGGCGATCCTGCGCCGCACCGGAATGAAGCGCGGCATGGCCCTGGGCCTGCTGGTGATGGCGATCGGCGCGGCGGTGTTCGGCGAGTTCACCACCCAGCGCTGGTATCCCGGCGCGCTCGGCGGCCTGTTCGTGATCGGCGCCGGCCTGGCCGTGCTGCAGACCGCGGTCAATCCCTACATCAGCATCCTCGGCCCGATCGAGGGCGCGGCGCAGCGCATCGCGGTGATGGGCATCTGCAACAAGATCGCCGGCATCCTCGCCCCGTTGGTGCTGGGCGCGCTGGTGCTGCACGGCATGGGCGACCTGGCCGCGCAGGTCGCGGCGGCCGATCCGGCGACCAAGGCGCAGTTGCTCGACACCTTCGCCGCCAGCATCCACGGCCCGTATCTGCTGATGGCCGGCCTGCTCGCCCTGCTCGCGGTCGGCGTGCTGTTCTCGCCGCTGCCGGAACTGCGCGCCGAAGAGGTCAACAGCGGCCCGGTCGACGGCGGCGGCCGCGACAGCCTGCTGCAGTACCCGCACCTGTGGCTGGGCGCGCTGTGCATCTTCGTCTACGTCGGCGTGGAAGTGATGGCCGGCGACGCGATCGGCACCTACGGCCAGAGCTTCGGCCTGCCCTTGGACAAGACCAAGTTCTTCACCTCGCTGACCCTGGGCGGGATGCTGGTCGGCTACGTGGTCGGCCTGATCGTGATTCCGCGCTTCATCTCGCAGGAGCGCTACCTCAGCGTGTCGGCGGTGCTCGGCGTGGTGCTGACCATCGGCGCGTTCGCCACCCATGGCTATGTCTCGGTCGGCTTCGTCGCCGCGCTGGGCTTCGCCAACGCGATGATGTGGCCGGCGATCTTCCCGCTCGGGATCCGCGCGCTCGGCCGCCATACCGAAGTCGGCTCGGCGATCATGATCATGGGCATCGCCGGCGGCGCGGTGATTCCGCAGCTGTACGCGGTGCTCAAGCAGCATCTGGACTTCCAGCTGGTGTTCTTGCTGCTGATGGTGCCGTGCTACCTGTACATCCTGTACTTCGCCCAGGCCGGCCACCGGGTCGGGCTGCGCCAGCGCGCCGCCGCCGCGAACGCGGCCGTGGCGGCGCCGAACTGAAGCCCCGCCGGGCGCCGGGCCGGCCCGCGACGGGCCGGCCGGCCGCCGCGGTGCCGGCAGCGAACGCCCGGTCAACTATTCACCGCGGCGCGCGTTTCGCGCCCAAGCGTGAAATCGCCGCTGGCTGCCGACCCGACGCTTCGGTATCGTGCACACAATGAATGCGCCGCCTCCCCACGCCGGCGCGCTCGCGCCCTCCGGGGCGCCGACCGCGCGCGCGCTGCGTTACCTGATCCGTGTGCCCCTGCTGCTGTGGCATGTGCTCGTCCACCTGCCGCTGGTGCTGCTGCTGTCCTCGCCGCTGACCGGCCGCATCCGGATCGGCGCGGAAAGCCTGGAGCACCGGCTGATCCGGGCCTGGTCGGCCGGGCTGATGCGGATCTTCGGCTTCCAGTTGCGCCGCATCGGCACCCCGCTGCCGGGCGCGACCTTGTTCGTGGCCAACCACGTCAGCTGGGTCGACATCGAGATCCTGCACAGCCAGCGCATGATGGGCTTCGTCGCCAAGCGCGAGATCGCCGGCTGGCCGGTGGTCGGCTGGCTGGCCGCGCGCGGCGAGACCATCTTCCACCGCCGCGGCAGCACCGAATCGCTGGGCGGGGTGCTGCACGAGATGCTGTCGCGCCTGCGCGCGGGGCGTTCGGTCGGCGTGTTTCCCGAAGGCGGCACCCGCGGCGGGCGCGAGATCGGCCCGTTCCACGCCCGCATCTTCCTGGCCGCGGTCGAGGCCGGGGTGCCGGTGCAGCCGGTGGCGCTGCGCTACGGCGAGGGCGGCAGCGCCCAGACCGTGGTCGCGTTCCAGGACAAGGAAAGCTTCTTCGCCAACTTCCTGCGCCTGCTCGGCGAACCCGGCCGGCTGGCCGAGATCCATTTCCTGACTCCGATCGGCCCGGGCGAGGCCGACGGGCGCCGCCGCATCGCCGAACTGGCGCGGCTGCGCATCCTCGAGGCGATGGCGGGCTGAGGCCGTGCTGACCGCCTCCGACTATGCGCCGCCGCGTTGGCTCCGCAACGCGCACGTGCAGTCGGTGCTGGGCTCCAGCCCGTTGCGCCGGCGCCGCGCCGAACAGCGCCTGGCGCAGGCCGGCGCGAGCACCGAGTCGCACCTGATCGAGACCGCCGAGGGCGTACGCCTGCACGGCCTGCACAGTTGGATGCCCGGCGTGCGCAGCCGCGGCCTGGTGCTGCTGCTGCACGGCTGGGAAGGCAGCGCCGAGTCCAATTACATGCGCCTGACCGCGGCGCAGCTGTTGGCGCGCGGTTTCGAGGTGTTCCGGCTCAACTTCCGCGACCACGGCGACACCCACCACCTCAACGAAGGCCTGTTCCACTCCAACCGCATCGACGAGGTGGTCGAGGCGGCGCTGGAAATCGCCCGGCGCTTTCCCGGCCGGCCGTTATCGGTCGCGGGCTACTCGCTCGGCGGCAATTTCGCCCTGCGCCTGGCCTTGCGCGCGCCGCAGGCCGGCCTGGAGCTGGCCCACGTCGCCTCGGTCTGCCCGGTGCTGGACCCGGCCCGGACCATGGACGCGATGGAAGCCGGCCTGCCGGTGTACCTGTGGTATTTCGAGCGCAAATGGCGCGGCTCGCTGGCGCGCAAGCGCGCGCTGTTCCCGGCCCTGCACGACTTCGACGACCGCACCCTGGGCCTGAGCATGCGCCCGCTGACCCAGTGGATGGTCGAGCGGCATACCGACTTCGGCACCCTGGACCGCTATTTCGACGGCTATTCGATCGCCCGCGAGCGCCTGGCCGCGCTGGCGGTGCCGGCCAGCATTCTGATGGCCGCCGACGATCCGGTGATTCCGCTGGCCGGCTTCCGCGAGCTGGTCCTGCCGGCGCACGCGCGGTTGGAGATCGCGCCCTGGGGCGGGCACTGCGGTTTCCTCGAGAACGCGAGCCTGGACGGTTTCGCCGAGCGGTGGATCGCCGACCGCCTGGCCGCCCTCGCCGCGGCCTGAGCGCGGTGCGCATGACCGGGGCCGCCGTGACCCGGCGGGCGGCCCATGAAAACGGGCCGTGAGGGGCCGCCGGGGAAATGGGCCGCGGGGCCCCTACAATGGCCGGTCTACCCTCAGCCGAAGCAAGCGCAATGTACGAACCCATCCTCGAGGCCCTGCGCCGCAGCGACGCGGCGCAGGCCGTGATCGCGGCCGAGCAGGCCGTGGCCGCCGATCCGCAAGACGTCGGCGCGCACCGCCTGCACGCCGCCGCGCTGCGCTTGAACGGCGACCCGGCCGCGGCCCTGGCGGCGCTGGACCGGGCCATCGGCCTGGCCCCGGAGGATGCGCAACTGCATCTGGAGCGGGCCGGCGCCCTGCTCGACGGGCGCCAGCTCGACCAGGCTCAGGCCGCGCTGGCCCAGGCCATCGGCCTGGACCCGAACCAGTTCCCGGCCTATGTCATGCGCGCCCACCTGGCGATCGCCCGCGGCGACCTGGACGAGGCCGAGCGGCTCGGCCGCACCGCGGCGCGGATCGCGCCGAACCACCCGCAGGTGGCGGCGGTCGAGGGCGCGCTGGCCCTGCACCGCGGCGATCCCGACCGCGCGCTGGCGGTGCTCAGCCACGCCGCCGAACTGGCCCCGGACGACTCGCAGATCCTGCACAGCCTGGGCTTCGCCTATTTCGCCAAGGGCCACTTCGCCTTCGCCGAAGGCGCCTTCGCCAAGTTGGCCGAGCGCTATCCGGAGCAGAGCTCGCTGCAGCTGCTGATCGCCGACCTGCTGCGCCGCCAGGAGCGTTTCGCCGATGCCGCCGACCGCATCGCGCCGCTGGCCCAGGCCGCCGACGCCGGCTTCGGCGTGCAGCGCTGGGCGGGCGAACTGGAGATCGACGCCGGCCGGCCGGAACGCGCGCTGCCCTTGCTGCGCGCCGCGCTGGCCGCGCATCCGCAGGATCCGCGCACGCTCAACGCGATCATGGAAGCCTGGCGCCGCCTGGGCGATGTCGAGGACGCGCGGCGCACGCTGGAATCGGCCCTGGCCACCCACGCCGACCAGCCCAACCTGTGGCGCGCGCGCCTGGCGCTGGAGCCGTTCGCCGGTCCCGAGGCGCTGGCGGTGGTCGAGCGCTGGCACCAGGCCATGCCGCAGTACCTGGGCGCGCTGGAAGCGCGCGCGGCGATCCACGACCAGCACGGCGAGCACGAGCAGGCCGAGGCCATCGCCCAGCGCATCGTCGAACTCAGCCCCGGCGATGCGCGCGCGGAAATGCGCATCGTCCAGGGCCTGGCGGAGCGCGATCCCGACGCCGCGGTGGAGCGCATCGAG
Organism: Lysobacter sp. Soil_C_15; assembly: GCF_057657315.1. Lineage (NCBI taxonomy): Bacteria > Pseudomonadati > Pseudomonadota > Gammaproteobacteria > Lysobacterales > Lysobacteraceae > Lysobacter > Lysobacter sp. Soil_C_15. Next base: position 79,498 of record NZ_JBDGIR010000006.1, on the reverse strand, counting down.
CGCCTGATCGCGATGGCCGCCGACCCGCTGGTCAAGCGCGAACTGCGCCAGCTGCTGGGCCGTTCGCTGGACTTGGCCGGCCAGCCCGCCGCCGCCGCCGCGACCTGGGCCGAACTGCACGCGGAAGTCGCCGACCAGCGCCTGCCGCGCAACGCGATCAGCGCGCGCGGCAGCGACGAGTGGCCGGCGCTGGCGCCGATCGCCGACGGCAGCCGCGGCATCCTGCTGCTGTGGGGCGCGCCGGGCTCGCAGATCGAACGCGTCGCCCAGGTGCTGCGCCTGGCCGGCGCGCCTTTGCTGGTCGACCGTTTCGGCGCGCAGCCGCCGACCGATCCCTTGCAGCGCTACGGCACGGTCGACGAACTGGTCGCCGGCAAGCTCGATCCGGCCTTCCTGGCCAAGCTCTACCGCGCCGCCCTGCCGGCGCGCGGCGCCGCCGACGGCCCGGTGTTCGACTGGCTGCTGTGGTGGGACAACGCCCTGCTGCGCGCGCTGCGGCCGAACCTGGCCGAGGCGCTGTTGCTGATCGCGGTGCGCGACCCGCGCGACATGCTGCTGGACTGGCTGGCCTACGGCAGCCCGACCCCGTACGCGCTGGAGACCCCGGAAGCCGGCGCGCGCTGGTTGGCGCGCCTGCTCGAGCAGATCGCCGACCTGCACGAGCGCGAACTGTTCCCGCACGCGCTGGTCAAGCTCGACGAGATCGGCCAGGATCCCGGCGCGATCGCCCAGACGATCGCCGACACCCTGCGCGTGCAGATCTCGCTGCCCGAAGGCGTCGGCCTGGGCGGCGAACGCCTGCCGCCGGGCCGCTGGCGCGAGTACGGCGAGGCGCTGAGCGAATGCTTCGCCGTGCTGACCCCGGTCGCGCGCCGGCTGGGCTATCCCGAGCAGTGATCCGGGCCGCCGCGCGCGTTCGCGCGCGCGGCCACGGCGTATCGTTCATGCCCCGAGCGTCGTGTCTTGGCGCGCCGCGATCCGGGCGGCGCGAAATACTTTCTTGCAAGCTGTCAGCTCAAGAGTCGCCTGCTCCAGAGCCGCCTGCTCCGGAGCCGCCTGCTCCGGAGACGCTTGTTCCAGAGCCGTCGTCTCAAGAGCCCATGTCAGGAGGAGTTCCGATGCGCATCCACAGCAACAGCTTCGAGCACGGCCAGCGTCTGCCGGCCGAGTTCGCCGCCGGCCAGGCCAGCGGCGACGGCTACGGTTTCGCCGCCAACCGCAACCCGCACCTGGCCTGGGACGAGGTGCCCGCCGGGACCCGTTCGTTCGCGCTGATCTGCATCGACCCCGACGTGCCGACCGTGGCCGAGATGGTCGGACGCGCCGACGTGCAGATTCCCGAGCACCAGGTGCGCGGCGATTTCATCCACTGGGTGGTCGCCGACCTGCCCGCCGACCTGCGCGAGATCGCTGCCGGCAGCTGCAGCGACGGCGTGGTCGCGCACGGCAAGCGCGACCCGGCCGGCCCCGCCGGCTCGCGCCAGGGCCTGAACGACTACACCGGCTGGTTCGCCGCCGATCCGGACATGGCCGGCGACTGGTACGGCTACGACGGCGCCTTCCCGCCGCCGAACGACCTGCGCCTGCACCGTTATTTCTTCCGCCTGTTCGCGCTCGACGTCGAACGCCTGGAGCTGGATCCGCGCTTCACCGCTGCGGACGTGTTCTACGCCATCCAGGGCCACGTGCTCGGCCAGGCGACGACCTACGCGACGTATTCGTTGAATCCCGCGGTCGCGGGCTGAGTGCGGCCGGCCGCCTCGAAGCACATTCGTCGCGGATTGCGGCCCGGCGGCGGCCGGCTTAGAGTCGGCGCCGTCGATCCGGTGGAGCGGTGCCGCGCATGGAAGAGCAACCCAACCCCTACCACGCGCCGCAGGCGGCGGTGGCCGTGCCGGAACGGGTCGTCGCCCTGGCCGACGCCAGCCGCGGCCGGCGCCTGGCCAACCACGTGATCGATACCCTGGCGATGTTGGCGATCATGTTCGCCGGCGCCATGGCCTACGCGTTGATCGCCGGCGATGCCGCGGTCGGCGCGCTCGAACAGCCCAACCTGGCGCGCGACATCGGCTTCAACATCGCGCTGATGCTGGTCTACTACGTGCCGCTGGAAGGCATGTTCGGCGCGACCCTGGGCAAGCTGGTCACCGGTACCCGGGTGGTCGACGAGCGGGGCTGGCCGCCGAGCTGGGGCCAGGTGCTGGGCCGTACGGCGTGCCGGCTGATTCCGTTCGAGCCGCTGTCGGTCCTGATCTCCGGACGCGGCTGGCACGATCGCCTGCCGCGCACCCGGGTGGTGCGGACGCGCTGAGCGCGCCCGCAACCGGCTGCTCGGCCTGCGTCGCTCAGCGCTTGGGAGAGACCAGCTCGCTCTCGACCACCATGTCGAGTACGTAAGCCACCGACGAGGCGTCGGCCGGCGGATTCTTGATGTCGAACTTCTTCACCCGCACCACGTTGCGCACGCCGGGCTCGTGGGTATAGCCCTCGATCTCCTGGTACAGGAACTGCCACTCGCCTTCCGGCTTCAACGCCACGCCGCTGGCGTCGTACTTGCGCTCGCGCACCCACAGGCACTGATGGTTGGGGATCAGCGGATGCGGGCAGCTGCGGCGCTGGGCGTCGACTTCGAAGAACGCGGTCGCGCCCGGGCCGCCGTAACGGGTTTCCGCGGTCGCTTCGCCGCTGAGTTCGAGCTTGGCGCCCGAGGCGGTGGTCAGCAGCAGGCGCGGCTGCGGCGCTTCGCCCTGGATCGCGTACCGGGCGCTGCCTTCCAACTGCTTGGCGATCTCGCTGTCCATCTGCATCAGGCGCTGGTCCTGGCAGGCCATCAGCGTGGTCTGGAAGGACTTGATCTCGAGCTTGTCGCCGGCGAGCGCGTACGCGGCGCCGGCGCGGTTGCAGCCGCCGGTCACGCCGATGCGGCCGTCGCGGAAACTCAGTTGCAGGCCGTACTTGCCTTCGCGTTGCAGCAGCGCGATCGGCTGGCCGGCGGCGTCGCTGGCGCGCTCCAGGTTCCAGACGTAAGCGGGCAGTTCGGTCGCGGACGCGGCCGGCGTCGGGTCGGACTTGGCCGCATCCGGTGCGGCGCTCTCGGGCTTGGCGCCGGCGTCGGCGCCGTCGCGGTTGGTCGAAGGCGCGGCGCAGGCGGCGAGAAGAACGCTGGACAGCGCGGCGGCGAGAAGCAGAGGACGTTGGATATTCATGGGGCGCGATGATCCGGGTTGGGCTGCGAAGATCGGATCAACGGCCCCGCGCGCGCAGTGGGGTTGGGCGGTGTTCAGCCGCGGGTCGGGTTCGCGCCGCGCGCGCGAGCGCGGCCGCCGCTTCACGGCGAGTCGTGGGGGGCTTCGCCGCCGACGCTGCCGTTGCGCTCGTCCGGCGGCGACGTCCAGGGGGTGGCGTGGTTCAGGACATAGGAACTCACCCAGCCGCCGCGCGATTTCAGCGGGTAATGGCGCAGCTCGACCCGTTCGTTCGTGCCGGAACGGTGTCGGTAGCCTTCGATCGGACCGTAGAAGCGATGCCAATCCCGGTTCGATGCCTGCGGTCCCGGCGCGCGGCGCAACTCGCGCACCCAAAGGCAGCTGGGCGCGGCGACCGGCAGACCGGCGCAATCGACGGGCTTCGCCGCGACCTCCAGCGTCGTTTCGATCGGCTTGCTGCCCCAGAACGCATCCTCGGTCTGCAAGACCAGATGGGTGCCGTTGCTGCTGACCAGGCGCAGGCGCTGGCGCACGCCCTGGCCGTCCAGGCGGTAACGGTAAGGCGGCCGCAAGTGCTCGTTCGCCGCATCCGAGGCCGCGAGCTGTAGCTGGCTCTCGCAGCCGACCGCCTGCTGGCCCTGCTCGAACACTTCGATGACGTCCTCGCGCAGCCGATAGTCGCCGAACCGCTCGCCGCACAGCCCGTCGACGGTCAGGCGCCCGTCGGTGTCGAATTCGAAGTGGATCTGCGAGAACCGGTTCGGTTGCAGCTCCGGCAGCGCGCGACCGTCGGCGGCGGTGGCGAGCAGGATCTGCCAACGGTAGCCGACCAGGCCCTGCGGCCCCGGATCGGGTTTCGGCGGCGGCGGGGGTGGCGTCACCGGCACCGGAGCCGCGCCCGCCCCGGCTGCGGCTTCGGGCTCGATCGCCGCTACCCCCGTCGCCGCGATCTGGCCGGGTGGCTCGCCGCTGCGGCTGCAGGCAACCGAAAGCAGGGCGACGGCCAGGGGCGCCAGATGCGCGAGGCGGCGATGGGCCGGACCGGAGAGCGATGGCGAGGGCATGGGTGCGTCCTGGGCGAAATGGCATAGCCTGGGCGCGTGGTTCATGCCGCGAAATAGCCTGGACGCGGCAAACCATGAGCCCGGTCACGTTGTCGCGGAAGAAAACGCTCGCGCGGCCGGCCGCTTCAGCGCGCCGGCGCCGCCGTCACGCCGATCAGCTCCATGCGCGCGCCATCGTCGGCGATCAGGTGCAACAGGGGCGCGCGGCCCTGCGTGTCGATGACGAAGCGCGTGTCGAGCAGCGGCTGGGCGAAGAAAGCCTCTTCCATCGCCTGACGGCGGCCGCAGCCTGCGACGGTCTGGATGCCGTCGACGGGGCCGCGCAAGATCCGGTCGCCTTCGATCCGGTAGCTGCCGCCTGAGGTATTGCAGGCACCCTGGTAGTGCAGGTTGCCGCGGTCGTCGAAGCGCACCCACAAGCCGCGCTTGCGCGCGCCTCGCAACGCGCGCACGGCGCGTCCCTGCGCGTCGCTGGCTCGCAACGGCTGCCAGACATAGGTTTTCAGCAGTTCGGCCTGGCTGGGCGCCGGCACGGATGGCCCAGGCGCGGGCACGGCTTCGGCCGCAACCACCGGCGCGCACGCCGCCAGGGCGGCGGCGAGCGAGAGAACGAGCACGATCCGGCGCAATGGCGAACCTCCCTGTCGTGGGGCCGGGCGCGCCGCGCGCCGGCCGGAACCGCGATCTTAGCCAGGCGGCGTCGCGCCGACCGGGCGCTGCGGCTCAGGACTCGGGTTTGGCGAACTTCTGCGTCAGCGCGCGCCGCGCCTGCTCCAGGTCGATGCCTTCGGCGGCGCTGTCGCCAGCCTCGTCCGCATCGCCGCCGCCGGCCTGGTCGGCGAGCACGGCATCCAGGTGGGCCAGCACCTGCGCCGGCGCGACCGCCGCGCATTGCCGCTGCGCATTCGGGAACACGCCGACCAGCACACCGTCCTGGTCCAGCGCCGGCGCCGCGCGCTCGCGCCAGACGGCCAGTTCGCGCGAGGCCGGCGCGTAGTCCTTGAGCTTGGCCGCCGAGGCCAGGCTGGCCTGCGCGGTCTCGGCCGAGGGCCATACCGGCAGCAGTTCCTGGCCGTCTTCGTCGAACAGGGTCAGCACGTAGTCGCCGGACACCGCGACCCACAGCCGGCCCTCGCGCGCCACCGCGTCCAGCCAGGCCGCGTAGCGTTCCGGCGCCGACAGTTCCTGGTAATCGAGCAGGCGTTGCGGATCGGATTCGTCGAGGTCGTGCATGGCGGGCTCCGGAAGGCGATCAGCTGCCCGACGGCATCAGCAGCAACAGCGCCGCGCCGAACACGAAGCGGTAGATCGCGAAAGCGGTGAAACGGTGGGTCTGGATATAGCGCAGCAGCCACTTCACCGCGATGAAGGCGGTCACCGCCGAGGCGATGAAGGCCACTCCGAGCGCATTCCAGTCCTCGTTCGCGGCCGCCGGCGTGCCGAGCACGTCGAGCAGTTCGTAGCCGGTGGCGGCGAACATGGTCGGGATGCCGACCAGGAAGGTGAACTCGGTCGCCGCGGCGCGGCTGGTGGTGCCGGCGAGCAGGGCGATGAAGATGGTCGCGCCCGAGCGCGAGGTGCCGGGGAACACGCCGGCGATCACCTGGGCGATGCCGACCAGGATCGCCACGGTCCAGGTGATCGCGCTGCGCTCGCCGAGCGCGGCGGCGCGCTTGGCGGCGAAATGCTCGGCCGCGATCATCCACACCCCGCCCAGCACCAGCGCCCAGGCGATCGGCAGGACCTGGTCGGGCAACTGGAAGCCGGCCTTCTTGACCGCGATGCCGAGCACCGCGGTGACGCCGAACGCGGCGCCGAGCTTGAACAGGTAGTCGCGGTTCTCGCGCCGGGAGAAGCCGGTGGCCAGTTGCCACAGCCGCTTCCAGTAGATCACCACCACCGCCAGGATCGCGCCGGCCTGGATCGAGATGTTGAACAGGTCCGAGCGGTGACCGAGCCAGTGCTGGGCGATCAGCAAGTGACCGGTGCTGGAAATCGGCAGGAATTCGGTGATGCCTTCGATGATGCCCAGGATCAGGGCGGCTAGCAGGTCGGTCATGCGTGGGGGCGGGGACTGGGGATGGGGATGGGGGTTCGGTTCGAGCCGCTGCGGTCGGGGGAGGCGCGGCGGCCGGTCAGGATAGCGGAAAGCATGTTGCACTAACTTGGTGCGAAACCCCGGTTTCGTGCATCCGGTTGGTGCGATCCTGGGCGGCGTACACGGCGAACTCCATCAAAAACAGCCGCTTGCGGCTCACGAAAACTTGGCATGCCGTTTGCTTCCGTTGTGGGCAGCGGCGCCAGCGCCCTCGCTACGCACCCATCCCCAATCTCGAATCCCCAATCCCGGATCCAGCCATGTCCCTCGAACACGTCGAAAAGCTCATCAAGGACCACAAGGTCGAATTCGTCGATCTGCGCTTCACCGACATGCGTGGCGTGCAGCACCACGTGACCTTCCCGAAGTCGATCGTCGAGCCGGCGCTGTTCGAGGACGGCAAGATGTTCGACGGCTCCTCGATCAGCGGCTGGAAGGGCATCAACGAGTCCGACATGATCCTGCTGCCGGATTCGACCACCGCGTTCCTGGATCCGTTCACCGCCGATCCGACCCTGGTCCTGACCTGCGACATCCTCGACCCGGCCACCATGCAGGCCTACTCGCGCGATCCGCGCGGCGTGGCCAAGCGCGCCGAGGCCTACCTGAAGTCCAGCGGCATCGCCGACCAGGCCTTCTTCGGTCCGGAACCGGAATTCTTCATCTTCGACTCGGTGCGTTACGCCAACGAGATGGGCCACACCTTCTTCCACATCGACTCGGAAGAGGCGCACTGGAATTCGGCGCGCGAATACGAAGGCGGCAACAGCGGCTACCGTCCGGGCATCAAGGGCGGCTACTTCCCGGTCGCTCCGCTGGACTCGCTGCACGACATCCGCGCCGAGATGTGCAAGACCCTGGAGCAGGTCGGCATCGAAGTCGAAGTGCACCACCACGAAGTGGCCAACGCCGGCCAGTGCGAAATCGGCACCAAGTTCAACTCGCTGGTCGCCAAGGCCGACGAGCTGCTGACGATGAAGTACATCATCAAGAACGTCGCCCACCGCAACGGCAAGACCGCGACCTTCATGCCCAAGCCGATCGTCGGCGACAACGGCAGCGGCATGCACGTGCACCAGTCCTTCGCCAAGGGCGGGGTCAACCTGTTCTCCGGCGACGGCTACGGCGGCCTGTCGCAGCTGGCGCTGTGGTACATCGGCGGCGTGTTCAAGCACGCGCGCGCGATCAACGCCTTCACCAACTCGGGCACCAACAGCTACAAGCGCCTGGTGCCGGGCTACGAAGCGCCGGTGATGCTGGCCTACTCGGCCCGCAACCGTTCGGCGAGCTGCCGCATTCCGTACGTGGCCAACCCGAAGGCGCGCCGCATCGAGATGCGCTTCCCCGACCCGATCCAGTCCGGCTACCTGACCTTCGCCGCGCTGATGATGGCCGGCCTGGACGGCATCAAGAACCAGATCGACCCGGGCGCGCCCAGCGACAAGGACCTGTACGACCTGCCGCCGGAAGAGGAGAAGGGCATCCCGACCGTGTGCCACTCGCTCGACCAGGCCCTGGAAGCGCTGGACAAGGACCGCGACTTCCTCAAGGCCGGCGGCGTGTTCACCGACGACTTCATCGACGGCTACATCGCGCTGAAGATGCAGGAAGTGACCAAGTTCCGCGCGGCGACTCATCCGCTCGAGTACCAGATGTACTACACGATCTAAGTCACGCAGTACGGACGCATCGCGGTCTTTGACCGGCGGATGTCCGGCCCGTCCCTGGCGGGTCGGGCGCTCACCGGGCCGGAATGCGCTTCAACGCATTCCGGAAAGCCCCCGGTTCGCCCGCTCGATTACCAGATGTACTACACGATCTAAGCCACCAAGCCTCCGCCATGAACGCCTTCGCCCCGCCACCGCCCGCTGTCCGACTGTGCCGCCCCGCTGCGGCGCGGCGCGAGGCGATGCGGCGGTGCGCGGCGGAGCGCGCGGCGAGGTGAAACGGCACACGGCCCGGGGCTAACGCTCCGGGCCGTGTCGCTTTCAGGGAACGAATTCCAAGCCGGGCGGCGCCACCCGCCCACCCCCGCCCGACGACGGCCCGCGGCCGCCGTCGCGGGAGCGGCTTGGCCGAAGAAATCCATGGCAAACGCGGCAAAGCGGCACCGGGCGGCACCGACACGAGACCGAAGAGTCCGGCGGCGCCAAGGCAAGCAGGCACGGCGACACAGGAGGAAGGACATCGCAGCGAGGCGGACCGCAGAGTCCGTCGCGCCACCGCCGCCGCATCCCGCGCAGGGGACCGGCGCACCGCAGCAATGACCGGGGAGGGGCCACCGCTTATGAGGAGTGCCTGTGTCATGTCACGCATCACGATCGCCAGCACCGAACATCGTCCTACCCGTCGCACCCGCACGGCGCGCGCGCACGCGCTCGCCCTGGCCGCGACGGCCGCCTTCGCGCTGCTCGCGGCGCCCGCCCATGCCGGCGTAACCGGCTCGGTCGCCCTGACCAGCGACTACCTGTTCCGCGGCGTATCGCAGACCGACCAGGATCCGGCCCTGCAGGGGGGCATCGAGTACGCCCACGACAGCGGCTTCTACGCCGGCGCCTGGGGCAGCAACGTCAGCTGGCTGTCCGACACGGTGGTGGTCGGCGACGACATCTCCAGCAGCCTGGAACTCGACGCCTACCTGGGCTACCGCGGCAAGGCCGGCGAGATCGTCTCCTACGACGTCGGCGTGCTGACCTACTACTACCCGGGCGACTACCCCTCCGGCTTCAACAGCCCCAACACCACCGAGATCTACCTCGGCGGTACGGTGGCGCCCTCGGACACGGTCTCGGTCGGGCTGAAGTACTCCTACGCCGTCACCGACCTGTTCGGCTACGCCGACTCCGACGGCTCGTCCTACCTCGACGCCAACCTCAACTGGACCTTCCAGCCCGGCTGGACGCTCAACCTGCACGGCGGCAAGCAGTGGATCGAGCACAACCAGGACTTCGAGTACGTCGACTGGAAGCTCGGCGTGACCAAGAGCTTCGACCACGGCTTCTCGGTCGCCGTCGCCTACAGCGGCACCGACGCCGAAGAGGCGCTGTACACCAATGCGCACGGCCATTTCCTTGCCGACGACGCCTTCGCCCTGACCCTGACCAAGGCGTTCTGACGCCTTGCGCCCCATCGTTCAAGAACTCCACGGAGCTGCGAGATGAAACTGATCACTGCGATCATCCGCCCGTTCAAGCTCGACGAAGTGCGCGAAGCGCTGACCGAAGTCGGCGTATCGGGCATCACCGTCACCGAAGTCAAAGGCTTCGGCCGGCAGAAGGGCCACACCGAGTTGTATCGCGGCGCCGAATACGTCGTCGATTTCCTGCCCAAGCTCAAGGTCGAGTGCGCGGTGCCCGACAGTCTGCTCGACGCCGCGCTGGAAGCGATCCAGAACGCCGCGCGCACCGGCAAGGTCGGCGACGGCAAGATCATCGTCCTGCCGGTCGAGGCGACGGTGCGGATCCGCACCGGCGAACTCGACGACGACGCTCTCTGACCCCTCACGCGAGATACGACCATGAAGTACACGACGATCGAATCCCGCTCGCGCGAGCGGTCCCCCCATGCCTCGGCCCGGGCCTGGGCCCTGGCCGCGGCGCCGGCGTTGGCTTGGCTCGCCTCCGGCGCCGCGCGCGCCCAGGACGCGGCCGCCGCGGCCGCGCCGACGGTCGACAAGGGCGATGTGGCCTGGATGCTGACCTCGACCCTGCTGGTGCTGTTGATGACGGTGCCGGGCCTGGCCCTGTTCTACGGCGGCCTGGTGCGCTCCAAGAACGTGCTGTCGGTGCTGATGCAGGTGCTGGCGGTATTCTCGCTGATCGTGCTGCTGTGGGTCAGCTACGGCTATTCGCTGGCCTTCGCCGGCGGCAACGCCTGGATCGGCAGCTTGGACAAGCTGTTCCTCAAGGGCATCGACAAGACCTCGCTGGCGGCGACCTTCAGCGCCGGCGTGGCGTTGCCGGAATACGTGTTCGTGGCGTTCCAGTCGACCTTCGCCGGCATCACCGGCGCGCTGATCGTCGGCGCCTTCGCCGAACGGATCAAGTTCTCCGCGGTGCTGCTGTTCGCGGCGATCTGGTTCACCTTCGCCTACCTGCCGATCGCGCACATGGTCTGGTACGGGCCGGACGGCTTCCTGTTCGCCAAGGGCGCGATCGACTTCGCCGGCGGCACGGTGGTGCACATCAACGCCGGCATCGCCGGTCTGGTCGGCGCCTACTTCGTCGGCAAGCGGGTCGGCTACGGGCGTGAGGCGATCAAGCCGCACAACGTCGCCTACACCATGATCGGCGCTTCGCTGCTGTGGGTGGGCTGGTTCGGCTTCAACGCCGGCTCCAACCTGGAAGCGAACGCCGGCGCGGCCCTGGCCTTCCTCAATACCCTGCTCGCCACCGCCGCCGCGGCGCTGGCCTGGAGCCTGGTCGAGGCGGTGATCAAGGGCAAGCCGTCGATGCTCGGCGGCGCCTCGGGCGTGGTCGCCGGGCTGGTCGCGGTGACCCCGGCCTGCGGCACGGTCGGGCCGTTCGGCGCGATCGCGATCGGCGCGATCGCCGGCGCGGCCTGCGTGTGGGGCGTGCACGGACTCAAGCGCCTGCTGCGCGCCGACGACGCGCTCGACGTGTTCGGCGTGCACGGCCTGGGCGGGATCATCGGCGCCCTGCTCACCGGCGTGTTCAGCGCGCCCGCGCTGGGCGGCTTCGGCCTCGGCGCCGGCAACGACAGCATCCTCGAGCAGGTCGGCGTGCAGGCGCTCAGCGTCGGCATCACCGTGGTCTGGTCGGGCGCGGTGTCGGTGCTCGCCTTCGTCCTGGTCAAGGCCGTCACCGGCCTGCGCGTGGCCGAAGAGGCCGAGCGCGAGGGCCTGGACATCACCAGCCACGGCGAATCGGCGTACGAGAGCTGATCGCGCGGCGCGCCGGCCCGGCTCCGCGCCGGGCCGGCGCGCTCAGTCGGTGGGGCAGGCGCGCAAGGCTTCGACCTGCTCGCGGCTGAGCCGGTCGGCGCCGTTCGCGCGCAGGCCGGGGCCGCCCAGCCAGGTGGTGGTCAGCACTTCCAGCTGCAGCGGCTTGCGCCGGTAATCGCGGAACGGAAGGATCGCCTGCAGGGCGACGCCACGATCGAGCAAGGCCAGGGCCAGGGTGCGGATCGCCGCGCCCGGCGTGTCCGGCCCGCAGGCGATGGCGTTGGTATGCAGGCGCTCGGGCAACTGGGCGCGGGTCTTGCGGTAGGGAATGCCGCTACGGCTGAGCGCATCGTGGATCGTCGGGCCGTCGGCGATCTTCTGGTAATAGACCACGTCGATGCCGCGGAACACCGCCATCTCGGCGCGGTCCGGCTCGCCGAGCAAACGCGCCTGCGCGCCGCGGGTGCCGTCGCCGCCCGGCGCGCGCGCGCGGATCGGCGCCGTGGCCTGCATGCCGCTGGGCTTGAACAGCACGTCGCCCTGCTGGAATTCCTTCAGCGTCGAGGAGCCGTATTGCGGCGTCTGCCGGCCGAGCCGGGTGATCTCGGCCTTGAGCCAGTAGCCCAGTTCGTTGCCGGTGACGATGCCGTCGGGGTAGGTGTCGGCGGCGCCGGCGATGCCCTCGATGAACTTGACCGCGAAATCGCTGCGCGCCGGCACCTGGTCGCTGGCGCTGCCGGAACTGATGAACTGGCGCACCGCCTTGTCGGCGTTGTTGAGGAACAGCTCGCCCGGCCGCAGGTTGGCGCGGGTCAGGAACACCGCGCCGGAGAAGCAGCTGTCGAACACCATCATCACGTGCTTGGCCGGCGACTGCTTGGACCAGTTGGAGATGTCCTCCAGGCTGACCATGTGATCGAGAAAGCCGGGCTCGCCTTCCAGCGGGTTGTCGACCGGCAGGACGAAGCCGGTGAAACGGCGGTCGGTATGGCCGTGCGCGGCGACGAACAGCAGCAGGCGGGTGTCGCGCGGCACCGGCTGGTAGAGGAAAGCGCGGATGCGCTGACCCAGTTCGGCGCCGCCCAGGTCGGCGACCAGATCGACCTGGTCGAAGCCTTGCTGCAACAGCGCATCGCGCAGGTTGCTGGTTTCTTCCGGCACGGTTTCCAGCGCCGGCCAGGGGCGGTAGCGCGACTGGCCGATCACCAGCGCGCGGCTATGGCCGTAGACGGTAACCTCGCCGGTGGTCGAGGCCACGGTCAACTCGCCGGCCTGCGCCGGCGCGGCCGCCAGCAGCAGCGCCAGCCAGCCCGACCGCAGCAGCGCACGCGCGTTCACGGCCGCGCCTCAGGGCCGTCCGGCCAACAGCCGTTCGTAGGCGGCGCGCAGGCTGCTGTACGGCGGCACGAACAGCACCTGGCCGCGGCCGCCGACGCGCACGCTGTCCTTGATGTCGAAGTGCAGGTGAATGGTGGTCGCGGCGCCGCCGAAGTCGTTGGACACCTTGCCGATGCGCGCGCCGCGCGCGACCGCGTCGCCGCGGCGCACCGCCAGGTCGTCCATTTCCAGATGCAGATAGCGGTAGACGGTGCCGGCGGGAGTTTGCAGGCTGACGCTGTACTTGCCGATCTGCACGATCTTGCCGGCCTCGGCCGCGACGGCCCAATGCTGGCCGGCCTTGCAGGTGGCCGGGCGGATGTCCTGGCCCTGGTGGCCCTGGCCCGAGGGGCACAGCGGCATGCCCCAACTGCGCGACTCGCAGAAGTTGTCGCGCCAGGGATAGCTGTAGTTGGCGCGGTCGCACTGCCCGCCGGCCGGGCCTTTGCTGCCGCCCTTGCGCCAAACCTGCGAGTTCAGGAACGCCGGCGCCTTCTCGATCGGAAAGCGGATGTCGCGCAGGTAGACGTTGCCGTCGGCGACCCCGCGGCCGGAGCCGGCTTCGAGTTGGCCGGGCGGCGAGAACGCCGGCTCGTCCTGGGCCCATGCGGCCGCGCTGGCCAGCCAGGCGGCGAGGATCAGCCATCGTTTCATCGTGCCCGCCCTCCGACCGCGACCAGGCTCTCGGCGATCTTGCGCAGGAATTCGTCCTTGCGGCAGCGCGCATCGTCGAGTTCGTCGCAGGCCAGCCGCAACACGTACGACGCGCCGTAGCGCAGGAAGCTCAGGTCGGCGCCGTACTCGTAGCTCTCGAACACGTAGGCCGGCGCGTCGCTGGCCAGCAACCCGGCGAGCGGCGCGTCTTCGGCCACCGCCAGCGCCGAGGCCGCGCCCAGCACCACCAGGTCGGCGCCGTCGAGCGGATAGTCCGCGGCGTAGGCGCGGCCCTGCTCGATCAGCGACGGCGCCGCGCGCACCGAGTCCTGGTCCGGCACCAGCACCGGCAGGGCGATGCGGTCCAGGGTCTGCTGCAGGGCCGGCGCGGAGCGCAACTGGGCGACGGTGGCGCGGTCGCCGCTGTCGGCGCCAGGACCGTCGGCGGCGCGGATGTCGGCCTGCGCCTGCGGCCAGTCGATCTTCGCCTCGACCCGCTCGGCGGCGTCCGCCGCCGGCGCGGCCAGCCATAGCGCCGGCAAGAGCAGCATCAGCCATCGCGGTTCGGCCATGAAACGCACTCCGGTTCGGGCAGGCGAGCTTGGGCAGGCGCGCGTTGCTCAGCCAATTCGCGCGGACGAACTCGGCCGAGCGCTCGCACTGCGGTCCGGCGACGCGCGCCGGGGCACACGCGTGGAACGGGCCGGGGGCCGGCACGTGAACCCGGCACGTGAACCCCGCCGCGCGCCGGCGCCTGTGGCGGCTCACCGAAACCAACGCAAGTCCGGCGCCGGCCCGGACATCGGCGCGCCCATCCCACTCTCGGTTGCGCCGCCGGCGCGGCCCGGTTTGCGACGGTCGCGTCCGCGCCGGCGAGGGACGCGCGCGCGGCCGACCCGGCGCCGGGCGTGATCGCAATTGCCATGCCAAGCCACGGAACCGATGTGACGAATAGTCGTTTTGTCGTTGTCGAATAAATATTCCCGCCTAGGCTGCCTAGCCCGGATGCATAGCGCTGCATCCGCCACGACGTCCGGACGCAATCGCGGAAGGCAGCCGTATCCCCATCGTCGATCGCGAGAGAACCAGGACGGTTCGCCGCATCCCTGCGGCCAAACGAAACGAAACCTCACGGGAGTTTCGCCAATGTCTCAGCAATCCAAGCGCAATCTCCGCCGCCACGCGCTGGCGGCCGCCACCCTCGCCCTCGTCGCCGCGCCCGCCTTCGCCGCCGAGCGCGTCAACCTGAGCAGCCTCGATCCGGATCGTCCGGTCGAGGGCTTCATCGTCGCCTACAAGTCCGGCTCGCCGGGCAAGGCCGCCGACTTCCAGCACCGCCTCGATCGCGCCGTCGCCGCGCTCGGCAAGAAGAGCCTGAGCATCAAGCACGCGCGCTCGGTATCGACCGGCGCCGAACTGGTCGAGACCAGCCGTCCGCTCGACGTCGCCGAAGCGACCACGCTGATGCAGCACATCGCCGCCGACCCGAACGTCGAATACGTCGAGCCGAACTCGATCTTCCATCCGGCGCTGACCCCGAACGACCCCAGCTATCCCTCGCAGTGGGGCCTGCACGGCACCTGGGGCATCCGCGCCAATACCGGCTGGGACAACGGCTACCAGGGCCAGGGCGAAATCATCGCCGTGCTCGACACCGGCATCACCAACCATCCCGACCTGGTCGCCAACCTGACCTCGCCGCGCGGCTACGACTTCATCACCAACGCCACCACCGCCAACGACGGCGGCGGGCGCGACAGCGACCCCAGCGATCCGGGCGACTGGTGCTCGCCGAACCCGTCCAGCTGGCACGGCACCCACGTCACCGGCATCGCCGCCGCGGTCACCAACAACGCCACCGGCGTTGCCGGCACCGCGTTCCGCGCCAAGGTGCTGTCGGCGCGCGTGCTCGGCAAGTGCGGCGGCACCCTGGTCGACATCGCCGATGCGATCACCTGGGCCTCCGGCGGCACCGTCGCCGGCGTGCCGGCGGTGGGCGTCAACAAGGCCGGGGTGATCAACCTCAGCCTCGGCGGCGGCGGCGCCTGCAGCTCGACCTTCCAGAACGCGATCAACGGCGCGGTGTCGCGCGGCACCACGGTGGTGGTCGCGGCCGGCAACAGCAACGCCGACGCGCGCAACTTCCAGCCGGCCAGCTGCGCCAACGTGATCACCGTCGGCGCGACCACCTCCAACGGCGTGCGTGCCAGCTTCTCCAACCACGGCCCGGCGGTGGACGTCGCCGCGCCGGGCGCGAGCATCCTGTCGACCTTGAACACCGGCACCACCACCCCGGGCGCGGCCAGCTACGCCAACTACAGCGGCACCTCGATGGCGGCGCCGTTCGTCGCCGGCATCGTCGCGCTGATGCGCTCCAAGCCCGCGGCGGCGCCGTCGCCGGCCGGGATCGAGTCCATCATCAAGGCCAACATCACGCCGTTCCCGGTCGCGCAGGTGCCGACCATCGGTACCGGCATCGCCAATGCCGACGCGGCGACCGACGCCACGCCGTAAGCGATCGCCTGTTGCCACCGTTCCATCGCGAGCCCCGGCTGCGGCCGGGGCTCGCGCTTGCGCCGGCGCCGCGCGCCTGCGCGACTCGCGCGGACGCATGATGCACTGCGCCATGCGGTGGTCGCGCCGGCACATCTGCCGGCCGACGACGCACACTCGAAACCGATTCGACTTTGGTCGAACCCGAGCCGTCGGCGAGCGCGTCTGTAACCGCTTACGCCGAGCCCGTACAAGCGCTTGCGTGATTGCAGTCACGCTTGCTGGCGCCGGCGATGCCGCTCGCGTCGCGCAACGGCCGCCGCCCGCAACCATGCTGCGCCGCCACATCGTGTCCATGAAATTGACAGCGCTGTCATAGTCGGGCTACATCGGCCGCGCATCGTCGTCCGCGGCGACGGGCCCGGCCCGGAACCGCGCGCGCCACAGACCACAGCAGCGGCCGCCGGCCGACCCCCGGGAGGGATGTTCTGATGACCGTGTCCAGCAGCGCGCGCCTGCGCGATTCGAGCCTGAGCTTGGCGATCTGTTCGGTGCTGCTGGCCGCGCCGGCCTGGGCCCAGCAGGCCGCGCCGGCCGCGCCAACGGACGAGGCCGCGACCGACCGCGACGCCACCGACCTGGATTCGGTGATCGTCACCGTCGAGCGGCGCGAGCAGAGCCTGCAGAAGTACGCCGGTACCGCCCAGGCGTTGTCGCAGGACGACCTGCGCGGGCTGGGCATCAACAACGAACTGCGCCAGATGCAGGTCGCCGTGCCCGGCCTGAGCATCGCCAATCAGGAGGGCGCGACCGAGGTCTTCATCCGCGGCGTCGGCTCGTCCAACAACACCGAACTCGGCGACCCCGGCGCCGCACCGCACGTCAACGGCGCCTACATCCCGCGCCCGCGCGGCCTGGGCGGGATGTTCTACGACCTGGAGCGGGTCGAGATCAACAAGGGCCCGCAGGGCACCCTGCGCGGCCGCAACGCGCTGGCCGGCACCCTCAACATCGTCACCAAGAAGCCCGAGCTCGGCGGCGAATTCGGCGGCTACGTGCAGGGCGAGGTCGGCAATCGCGAACAGCGCGGTTACGAGACCGCGCTGAACTTCCCGCTCGGCGACTACGCCGCGCTGCGCTTCGCCGGCTACCACATCGAGAAGGAGGCCGGGTTCGAGAACGTCGGCCTGTGGCGGCACATCGAGCCGGCCGGAATCCAGGACGACCATGCCGGCCGCCTGTCGTTCCTGTACGAGCCCGACGACAAGCTGTCGGTGTTCGCGATGCTCGACGTCGGCCGCGAACGCGGCACCGGCTACCCGGGCGCGAACCTGTTCCGCGCCGCCCAGGAGGGCTACAAGGCCGACGACATCGAGTTGCGCGACATCCTCTACCGCGGCGTGCAGGGCAAGGTCGACAACAAGCTGTGGGGCTTCCAGGGCACGGTGCGCTACGACTTCGGCCCGGTCAACCTGGAGTACAACGGCAGCTACCGCGACGTCGACTATTTCCAGATCAATTCCGCTTCCGACGGCAATACCTGGCCCGGACGCGACCTGCGCGAGCGCCCGCCCGGCCAGCCGGCGAGCTGGGGCGGGATCGACTACGACAACTTCGGCACCAACTACCTGCAGGCGCGTTCGCAGGCGCAGACCCACGAACTGCGCCTGTCCTCGGCCGACGACGCGCGGTTCCGCTGGACCACCGGCGGTTTCTACTTCCACGAGAAGCAGCAGGTCGGCTTCATCGCCCTGGCCGACAAGGGCGCGTTCTACTCGGGCACCGAGTTCACTATGCCCGACGTCGACGGCAAGTCCTGGGCGGTGTTCGGCGACGGCACCTTCGACGTCAACGAGAGGTTCCGGGTCAAGGGCGGGCTGCGCTATACCGACGAACGCAAGTCGCGCGACGGCATCGGCGGCAACTGGACCATCGGCCTGGGCGGCGAGGGCGGGGTATTCCAGACCCGTCTGGGCACCGAAGGCTTCATGCCGACACTGCTCGACCGGCCCAGCTTCGACGTCTCCGGCCTGACCAGCAACGCCGACATGGCCCGCTTCCTGCTCCAGGGCATCCTGCGCGCCGGCGCCCGCGACACCATGCAGCAACAGCTGCAGGGCATCGTCGACGGATCGCGTCCCAACGGCACCTGCGTCGACCGGCCCGACACCGGCGGCAACAGCGTCGACTGCCCGGCCAACGGCCAGCACAGCTTCCTGGTGCTCGGCGTGCCGTCGCCGCAGCACGGCTCCAGCGCCTTCGACTTCCTCGACTGGCGAATCGGCTTCGAGTACGACCTGACCCCGCGCAATCTGATGTACGCCACCGTCTCCACCGGTCACAAGGCCGGCGGCTTCAACGACAGCTTCGACGTCAACGTCATTCCCGAGACCTACAAGCCGGAGAAGCTGACCGCGCTGGAGATCGGTTCGAAGAACTCGTTCGACTTCCTCGGACGCACATCGACCTTCAACATCAGCGGCTTCTACTACGACTACGCCGACCAGGTGTTCCAGGACCTGAGCGTGATCGCGTTCAACCCCGACGGCGAGGCCACCGGCTTCGCCCTGGTCAACCGCAACGTCGGCAAGTCCGAGCTGTACGGCCTGGAGGCCGAAAGCCGGCTGCGCTTCGGCGCCGGCTTCACCCTCGACCTCAACGCGCTCTACCTGCAGACCAAGATCAAGCGCGGCGTGGTCGCCGACGTGCGCAGCCAGGACTTCGGCAACGGCGGCATCACCTCGCAGATCGACCTGACCGGCAACGAGCTGCCGCTGTCGTCGCGCTTCACCCTCAACGCGCGCCTGCAGCAGGCGATCGAGTTCGCCCGCGGCACCTTCGACTGGCAGATCCTCGCCGCTTACCGCTCCTCGTTCTTCCTGACCCAGTACAACGACCGCGACGTCACCTTCCTGCGCGACACCGCCGGCACGGTCGACCGGGTCGAGGACTCGGCCACGGCCGGCTTCCCCGACGAGCAACCCGGCTTCACCCAGATCAACGCCGGCGCCGGCTTCACCACCCTCGACGGCGCCTGGCGGTTCGAGGTCTGGGGCAGCAACCTGACCAACAAGGACGTGTCGCAAAAGGCCCTGGTCGGTTCCGGGGTCAACGTGCGCTTCCTCAACGACGCGCGCAGCTACGGCGTGCGCGTGCGCTGGAACTTCTGATGGCCGGATCGCGTCGCAAGCCCTTCGCCCCGTCCCGCGTTCCGCTCCGCGGCGTGCGGGCGGGACGGCGGGGCATCCGGGCGGGCGCGGACACAGCACCCTTAGCGTCACCTTCGGGCAGTCGTTCCCGCAAAAGCGGTAATCCAGAGGCTTCAGCGTCAGGCCTCGGTGGGGCCCTGGATTCCCGCTTTCGCGTGAATGACGTCGAGCGGTTTTCGCGGTCGCTGGCTGCTGCCGCGCGCGGGCGCTGCGCACGCAAATCGTCCTCGGCCCGATTCGACCCGCCGAAAACCGTTCCCGACTTCATTGCAATCGAATTCTTGCCCGAAAACTCCGTTGCGCCGTGGCCAAGCCCGGCGGCGGCCGGTAGAACGGCAGGCACCGCGCAGCCATTCTCCGGAGCCGCATGAAACTCTCCCTGCTCGATACCCTGATCGTCCTGGTCTACCTGGCCGGCGTGTTCGCCCTCGCGCAGTGGGTCTCGCGCGAGAAAGGCGGGCACGAGAAAACCGCCAAGGACTACTTCCTGGCCAGCAAGGCGCTGCCGTGGTGGGCTATCGGCGCGTCGCTGATCGCGGCCAACATCTCCGCCGAACAGATCATCGGCATGTCCGGCTCGGGCTACGCGCTGGGCCTGGCGATCGCCTCCTACGAGTGGATGGCGGCGGCGACCCTGCTGGTGGTCGGCAAGTTCTTCCTGCCGGTGTTCCTGCGCAACGGCATCTACACCATGCCGCAGTTCCTGGAAGAGCGCTACGGCAACCGCATCCGCACCCTGATGGCGGTGTTCTGGCTCGGCCTGTACGTGTTCGTCAACCTGACCTCGATCCTGTGGCTGGGCTCGATCGCGGTGGCCCAGGTCACCGGCATGGACCAGTTCCTGGCCCTGGCCCTGCTCGGCGCGTTCGCCCTGGCCTATCAGCTCTACGGCGGGCTCAAGGCGGTGGCGTTGACCGACATCGTCCAGGTCACTTTGCTGGTGCTCGGCGGGCTGATGGTGGCGGCGCTGACCCTGGGCAAGATCGGCGGCGACGCCGGCATCCTGGCCGGCTTCAAGACCCTGTGGGCCGCGCATCCGGATCACTTCAAGATGATCCTGTCGCCCGACAATCCGCACTACAAGGACCTGCCCGGCATCGGCGTGCTGCTCGGCGGACTGTGGGTGATGCACGTGAGCTACTGGGGCTTCAACCAGTACATCATCCAGCGCGCGCTGGCGGCCAAGGACCTGCGCGAGGCGCAGAAGGGCATCGTGTTCGCCGCCGCTTTGAAGATCATCCTGCCGATCATCGTGGTGTTGCCGGGCATCGCCGCGGTGATGCTGGCGCCGAACCTGCCGCGCTCCGACGACGCCTACCCGGCGATGATGGCGCTGCTGCCGACCGGCGTGCTCGGGCTGGTGTTCGCCGCCCTGGTCGCGGCGATCGTGGCCTCGCTGGCGTCGAAGATCAATTCGGTCGCGACCATCTTCACTCTCGACTTCTACGCCAAGCGCCGGCCCGACGCCTCGGAGCGGCAGCTGGTGCGGATCGGCCGGCTGACCGCGGCGGCGGCGATCGCGATTGCGATCCTCACCGCGCGCCCGCTGATCGGCGGCTTCGACCAGGGTTTCCAGTACATCCAGGAATACACCGGTTTCTTCACTCCGGGCATCGTGGTGATCTTCGTGCTCGGCCTGTTCTGGAAGCGCGCCAACGAGGCCGGCGCGCTGGCCGCGGCGCTGGGCTCGTTCCTGCTCTCGATCGCGCTGAAGCTGGCCTGGCCGGAGCTGCCGTTCGTGAACCGGGTCGGGCTGGTGTTCCTGCTCGCCGCCGCGCTGGCGGTGACGGTGTCGCTGGCGACGCGTTCGGGCGCCGGGGTCGACCGCATCCGCCACGACGGCGTGGGCTATGCGACGGCGCCCTCGTTCAACATCGCCGCGGTCGCCGTGCTGGCGATCCTGATCGCGCTGTACGCCGTGTTCTGGTGAGGACGGTGCGGTCCGCCATGCGCGGCGCCGGTGCCGCGCAGCCGCTGCTTTCAGCGCCGGCGCGCGCGCGCCTTGCCGACCGGGCCGGTGGACTGGCGCAGTTGCAGTTCGTAGGCGGCGACGATCATCTGCCCGTCCTCGGGCGACTTGATCCGTTTGAACAATTCGTGGGTCGCCAGCCGGCCCATCTCGCGGGTGGGCTGGCGCACCGTGGTCAGCGGCGGATAGATCTGGCGCGCGATCGGGGTGTCGTCGAACCCGCATACCGACACGTCGCCGGGAATCGACAGGCCCATTTCGCTGGCGGTGCGGATGGTGCCGGCGGCCATGTCGTCGTTGGCGGCGAAGATCGCGGTCGGCGGGTCGGGCATCAGCAGCAGGCGCTGGGCGCAGATCGCGCCGGTGTCGTAGTGGAAGTCGCCCTCCACCACCAGCGCCGGGTCGTACTCGATGCCGGCCGCGGCCAGCCCGTCGCGGTAGCCGTTCAGGCGCCACTGGCTGGCGCCGTGTTCGGGATGGCCCTTGATATGGGCGATGCGGCGGTGACCGAGCGAGATCAGGTGGGCCATCATTTCGCGCACCGCGCGCTCCTCGTCGAGGATCACGCCGATGCGCCCGCTGCGCAGCTTGGGCGAGATGTTGGCGTAGGGAATGCCGAGCTGGCCCAGGCGCTTCATCAGCCCCGGGTGGTCGGTCAGCGGCGGAGTCAGCACCAGGCCGTCGGCGCGCGAGCGCTGCACGATCTCGTCGACGTGGGTCACCAGCTTGCGCTCGCCGTAGGTGACCGGGGCGAGCATCAGGTTGTAGTGCTGGGCGATGCAGGCGTCGAGCATGCCGGCCTGCACTTCCATCAGGTAGTTGCTGGACGGGTTGTCGTACAGCAGCGCGACCAGGAACGAGCGCTGTCCGGCCAGGCTGCGCGCCGACGGGTTGGGGCGGTACTGGAGCTTGCGCGCAGCGGCCTCGACGCGCTTGCGCGTCTCCTCGCTGACATTGGGTTCCTGGTTGAGCACGCGCGAAACGGTCTTCATCGACACGCCTGCCGCGTCCGCCACGTCTTCGATTCGCACCCGCATGAGTCGCCGATTCCCTGTCGCGTGTTGGGCGCATTCTGCCAGAACCGGCGGCGGATGCCCGCGCCGCGGCGATTCCGGTTCCGCCGCGCGGATGCAGCGTCCGTCCGGCATGCCCACACGGTGCATCCACACGGTACGTCCACACGGTACGTCCACACGGTACATCCATCGATTCCCAGGAGCGGATCATGAACGCAAGCAAGGGGCGCGCAGGCGCCGTCCACGCACCGGCGCAAACGCGAGCCACGGCACGGCGCCGGCTGGCCTGCGGCATCGCCCTGGCCCTGCTGCCGGTCGTGCTGCAGGCCCAGGCGCCGCCGCTCGATCCCGCGCGCTGGCCCGAATTGCAGGCGCCGATCCCGCGCGATGCGGCGTTGGAGGCGCGCGTGGCCGCACTGCTGGCGCGGATGAGCGTGGAGGAGAAGGTCGGCCAGATCGTCCAGGCTGACATCAACAGCGCGACCCCTGAGGACGTGCGCAAGTACCACCTGGGCTCGGTGCTGGCCGGCGGCAATTCCGAGCCCGGCGGCATCTCCGAGCCCGGCGGACGCTACGACGCGCCGCCGCAGGAATGGCTGGACATCGCGGACCGTTTCTACGAGGCCTCGATGGACAGCGCCGACGGCAAGGCGGCGATTCCGATCCTGTTCGGCATCGATGCGGTGCACGGCCACAACAACCTGATCGGCGCGACTTTGTTCCCGCACAACATCGGCCTGGGCGCGACCCGAAATCCCGAACTGATCCGGCGCATCGGCGAGGCGACCGCGGCGGAAGTGCGCAGCACCGGCATGGAGTGGACCTTCGCTCCGACCCTGACCGTGCCGCGCGACGATCGCTGGGGCCGCACCTACGAAGGCTATTCGGAAGATCCGCGGCTGGTCGCCGACTACGCCGCGGCGGCGATCGAAGGGCTGCAGGGCAAGCTCGGCAGCGAGCAGTTCCTCGACGGCGCGCACGTGATCGCCTCGGCCAAGCACTTCCTCGCCGACGGCGGCACCTTCGAGGGCCGCGACCAGGGCGATGCGCGGATCGGCGAGGACGAGTTGCGCCGCGTGCACGGCGCCGGCTATCCGCCGGCGCTGCAGGCCGGCGCGCAGACCGTGATGGCCTCGTTCTCGAGCTGGCAGGGCCGCAAGATGCACGGCAACCAGGAGTTGCTGACCGGCCTGCTCAAGCAACGCTGGCATTTCGACGGCTTCGTGGTCGGCGACTGGAACGCGCACGGCCAGTTGCCGGGCTGCCGCAACGAGGATTGCGCGGCGGCGTTCAACGCCGGCGTCGATATGCTGATGGCGCCGGACAGCTGGCGCGGCTACTACGAGAACGCGCTCAAGCAGGTGCGCAGCGGCGAGATCGCGATGGCGCGGCTGGACGACGCGGTGGCGCGGATCCTGCGGGTCAAGCTGCGGCTGGGTCTGTTCGAGGCCGGCAAGCCCTCGCAACGCCCGCTCGGCGGCAAGTTCGAACTGCTCGGCAGTCCGGCGCATCGCGCCGTCGCCCGTCAGGCGGTGCGCGAATCGCTGGTGCTGTTGAAGAACGACGCCGCAACGCTGCCGATTTCGCCCAAGGCCCGCGTGCTGGTGGTCGGCGCGGCGGCCGACGACGTCGCCCGCCAGTCCGGCGGCTGGACCTTGAACTGGCAGGGCACCGGGCTCAAGCCGGCCGACTTCCCCAACGCGCAGTCGATCTGGAGCGGCCTGCGCGAGCAGATCCGGGCCGGCGGCGGCGAGGCCGAGCTGTCCGCCGACGGCCGCTACGCGCGCAAGCCCGATGTGGCGATCTACGTCTACGGCGAAGAGCCCTATGCCGAGTTCCAGGGCGACTTGCGCACGCTGGCGTTCCGCCCGACCCGCAATCCCGAACTGGAGACGATCCGCAAGCTCAAGGCCGACGGCATCCCGGTGGTCAGCGTGCTGCTGTCGGGCCGGCCGCTGTGGGTCAATCGCGAGATCAACGCTTCCGACGCCTTCGTCGCCGCCTGGCTGCCGGGTTCGGAGGGCGGCGGCATCGCCGACGTGTTGCTGCGCGGGCGCGACGGCAAGGTCCAGCACGACTTCAAGGGCAAGCTGTCGTACTCGTGGCCGAAAACCGCGGTGCAGGTGGTCAACGTCGGCGACCGTGACTACGCGCCGCAGTTCGCCTTCGGCTACGGCCTGAGCTACGCCGAGGGCGGCAAGGTCGGTGTGCTGGCCGAGGATCCCGGCGCGGCCGACATCGATCCGCGTTCGATGCAGTTCCTCGGCCGCGGCGCGCTGCCGCGCGGCTGGCGCCTGCGCGCGACCGCGCAGGGCAAGGCCAGCGAGGCGATCAAGCCGCCGTTGGCGGCCGGCACGGCGCTGGCGGTGACGGCGGTGGACTATCGCGCGCAAGAGGACGCGTGGCGCCTGCAATGGAAGGACGCGGCGCGGCTGGAATGGGTCGCCGACGCGCCGGTGGAGCTGGTGCGCGAGACCAACGGCGACGTGCAGTTGCTGATCACGCTCAAGGCCGATGCGATCGGCCAGGGCGAGGTCAGCCTGCTGGCCGGCTGCGGCCCGAAGTGCGAGGCGCAGCTGCCGCTGGGCGCGGCCGTGCGCGGCCTGCCGCCCGGGCAGTGGCGGCGCATCGGCGTGCCGCTGAAGTGCCTGCGCGCCGCGGGAGCGGAGATGGCCAAGCTGGAGGTGCCGTTCGGCCTGCAGGCCGGCGCCGGTACCACCCTGACCTTGCATGAGGTGGCGTACGGCACCGATGCGGAGACGGTGATCGACTGCAAGCGCCAGTGACGCCCGCAACGCCGCTCCGTCCACCCGGCGGAGCGGCGTCGCCGCTTTCCTGTAGGAGCGGTCCCACGGGGATTTCCTGCGCTCGTAAGCCGCGACCACCGAGGCCGCGTATCCAAGTTCAGCCTCCGATGCCAGGCCAGCCGGCCTGTCTGTCCGTCGGCCGACGCGGCTTCGGTAAAGAGCGTGGTATTTCACCACTCCGGTGGTCGCGGCTCACGCCGCTCCTACAAAGGCGCGTTGCGGTCCTGTAGGAGCGGCGCGCGCCGCGACAACCGAAGCGATGTACGCAAGCGTTGCGGCCAGGGCCCGGTGGGCGAGGCAATGCCGCCGCGGATCGGGCGGGTAGTCGGTTTTTGAGCGTGACGTGGTATTTCACCGCTCCGATTGTCGCGGCTCACGCCGCTCCTACAAGCGCGCGTTGCCGTCCTGTAGGAGCGGCGTGAGCCGCGACCACCGAAGCGACGTACGCGAGCGTTGCGGCCAAGGCCCGGTGGGCGAGGGAATGCCGCCGTGGATCGGGCGGGTAGTCGGTTTGTGAGCGTGACGTGGTATTTCACCGCTCCGGTTGTCGCGGCTCACGCCGCTCCTACAGGGGCGGCGCGTTAGCAGACCCCTGGACAGTTTGTCCTGCGGCGGTTTGCCGCAGTCTCGCGGCGCGGCGACAGGACTAGGATGCGGCGCATGAACGCACTGCCCCGTCCGTTATTGAGCGGTCTGCTCGTCGACGACGATCCGGCCTACGCCGCCACCCTGCAACGCAGCCTCGCCCGACGCGGGATCGAAAGCCGCACCGCCGGCAGCGTGCGCGAAGCGCTCGACCTGGCCTTGGCCCAGCCGCCCGGGTTCGCCTTGCTGGATCTCAAGCTGGGCCACGAATCCGGCCTGCAGTTGATCCGGCCGCTGCGCGAATTGCGCCCGGACATGCGCATCGTCCTGGTCACCGGCTACGCCAGCGTGGCCACCGCGGTCGACGCGATCAAGCGCGGCGCCGACGACTATCTGCCCAAGCCGGCCAGCGTGCCGGCGATCCTGGCGGTGCTCGGCATCGAGACGCCGGACACGCCGCTGCCGGCGGCGCCGGCCAGCGAAACCATGATGCCGTTGCGGCGGATGGAGTGGGAGCATATCCAGCAGGCGCTCAACGACACCGGCGGCAATATTTCGGCGACCGCGCGCCTGCTCGGCATGCACCGCCGCTCGCTGCAGCGCAAGCTGGGCAAGCGCCCCGGCCCCGAGCGTCGCATCGTCGGCCTGTAGTTCTCCAGGGGTAGCAGCGGCGTCCCGCCAGAGATTTACTTCGGTCACAAGCCGCGCCCGCCATCCCGCCCGGTCGCCGCGTCTTTATCCTGCGCCCCTGTAGGAGCGGCGTGAGCCGGGATCAAGGGACGCGCAGAGGAATCAACGCCTCCGCCATCGATCGAAGCCCGAAACCATCGCGAAGGGTAGGGGCGGCGTCCCACAGGGATTTCCTTCGGTCACAAGCCGCGACCGCGCTGCTGCAGTCTCGCGGCGTATGTCGTTCGGAGGCTTCAAAAGCTCCAAAGCTCCAAAGCAAAGCTTCCGTCCGCAAGCGGCCGGGTCCCCTTCTTTGTCCAAGGCGACAAAGTCCCACGGGATTTCCTGCGGTCAAAAGTAACCAAAGAAAACGCCATTCCTGTTTCGAGTCAAAAGCCACTATGGGACGGTGCTTGCGCGGGGCTGCTCCGCACAGGCCCTCCCTGGCCTGGCTGCGCACGGCCCGCATCCCTGCGGGCCGCCCTTCGGGGCTTCAGGGCGTTCTCGCGATTTCGCTGCTGCGCCAAGCTCATTACGGCAACGGCAACGGCAACGGCAACGGCAACGGCAACGGCAACGGCAACCGCAACCGCAACCGCAACCGCAACCGCCGTTGTCGCTACGGTGCCTTACGGCCCCGTCGCACCCAATGGGCGCACCAACGCCTGCACCTGGGTCTCGCTGCGTTTGCCGTGGGCGTCCTCGAACACCAAGGTCATCGGCACGCGTTCGCCGGCGCGCAGGGCGCGGCGCAGGCCGATCAGCATGATGTGGTAGCCGCCCGGGGCCAGGGCGATGCTGCGGCCGCGCGGCAGGGGCAGGGCGGCGATCTGGCGCATGCGCATCATCTGCCCTTCCATCGCCATCTCGTGCACTTCCACCGCTTCGGCCGCCGGGGAGCGCGCGCCGACCAGGCGGGTGTCGCGTTGCGCGGTCAGGCGCATGAAGGCGCCGGTGGCGTGCTGCTGGGCGACGCTGGCGCGCACCCACGGCGCTTCGACCGCGACTTGCGCCGCGGCGGCGGTACTGGACACGAACAGGGACACGGCGAGGGCCGCGGAACTGAGACGGGCGATCATCGGGCGGCGCTCGCGGAGGGAGTGGGGATGAGCCTGGCCCACAGGGTCGGGCTCATAGGATCTGGCGGATATCGTCGACGCAGCGCTGCGCGCTCTGCTCGTGGCGCAGGGCGATGCGCAAGGCGCCTTGTGGGTCGAACACATAGCTCAGCGCCGAATGGTCGATGGTGTAGGACGCGCCGGTCGGCACCTTGGCGTAGACCACGCGGAAGTCCTTGGCGGTGCGCGCGGTGCGATCGGCGTCGCCGTACAGGCCGAGGAAACTCGGGTCGAAGGCGCGCACGTAGGTGTCCAGCACCGCCGGCGTGTCGCGCTCCGGGTCCAGGGTCACGAAGATCACCTGCAGCGCCTGGCCCGGCGCGCCGAGCAGCTTGCGGATCTGCACCGCGCGGGTCAGCGCGGTCGGGCACACGTCCGGGCATTGGGTGAAGCCGAAGAACAGCAGCACCGGACGGCCGCGGAAATCGGCCAGCCGGCGGACCCGGCCCTGTGGGTCGAGCAATTGGAAATCGCGGGCGAAATCGCGCCCGGTCAGGTTGATGCCGTGCAGCGACAGCGGGCGCTGGCCGCCGCAGGCGCTGAGCAGGCCGGCGCAGGCCAGGCCGGCGAGGACGCGTCGACGCGCGCGCAGGTCGATCGGGACGGGAAGGCGGGACGCGGGCACGGCGGCGGCCTCGACGATGCGGGAGGCCGGCATTGCAGCACCGCCGCCGCGGGCGGCGGATGTGGCCGAGTGTCGCAGCGCGGTGCCTCGCGCGCTGCGGAGCGCTACAGGTCGCGCACCACCCAGCCGCTGGGATGCGGCGTGTCTTCGCCGCTGTCGAGCGCGGCCTGGGCGACCTCGTCCGGGCTGCGCCCGGCCTTCCACGCCGCGGCCATCGCCGCCAAGCGCTCGCGGGTGGCGCGGGTGTAGGCGCCTTCCATTTCGTTCTGGGCGTCGGCCGCGAGCTTCTGCGGGTACAGGGTGCGCGCGTCCTCGCTGCGGTTGAGCAGGGCGATCAGGCGCGACAGCGCGGTGCGGAAGCTGGCCGCGCCGAGCGCGGTGCGCTGGGTGCGCTGCAGGTGCCACACGGTCAGGTATTCGACCGGGCCGAGCAGGCGTCGCGGCGTGGCGCCGAAGAAATGCCCGGACAGGGCGCTGACCGCGACCGGGCCGCCGGCGTCGGGCAACCGGGTCGCGCCCCAGGAGCTCAGCGCGCCGCCGGGCAGGTCCATGCGCCGCAACGCGGTGCCGAAGGTGTCGGCGAGCAGGCGCTGGGCGTGGGTGTCGTCGCTCTCGGCGACCACCCCGAGCAGGCGGATGAACAAGGGGTAGCGGTCCTCGCCGAGCCGGCGCACCACGCGCTTGAGCACCGCCAGGCGGTACTCCGGGTCGCTGTGCGCGGCCAGCGCGGAGATCAGCCGGTCGGCGCCGGCGCGCAGGGCTTCGGGGCTGGGGATGGAGTCGTTCAAGCGGATACGGGGCGCGATGAAGCCGGCGCCTAGGGTAGCGCGGACGCGGGGCGGCAGCCGATGCTGGGCAGGCGCCCCGGATCGGACGCGGTCGCCGCTTGCGAGCGCAGGATATCCCGCGGGACGCCGCGGCTAGTTCCGCGCCGGCTCAGCTGAGCGCGTCGAGGACGGCGTCGGCGCCGCGGTCGGCGGCCGAGGACAGGTCCAGGCCGCCCAGTTCGTGTTCGAAGCCGGGGTCGCCGGCCAGGCGGCGTTCGCCCGCGGGCACCCCGCTCCAGGCGTCGGCATTGAGCACGGTTTCGCCGGCATCGGCCGCCGGCGGCGCGTAGGCCGGCAGAGCCGCTTCGGCGACCTGGGGCGACTGCTGGATCTGCTCCTGCGGCGCCGGCTCCCGTCCGCGCAGGCTCTCGAGCGCAGCCTGCCCGTCGAGGCTGGTGCGGTCGATGCGCGAATCGGGGCCGATGGTGCTCATGCGGGGCGGGCAACGGGTGAAGTCGGGGGGGATGGGCGAAATGTAGCGCCGGGCGGGGAGGGAGGATACTCGGGACGACCCTAGGTCGCCGGCCCGGGTTCAGCCAGGCGCGGCCGCGGAGCGTGACCGGAGTGGCGACGTCGCCACGGTCGCGTTCCGGTCTGCGTGATAGCCTCGTCACCCTCTCGCTGCAAGGGCCGCGCATGGCGAAGGACCAGGGCGCCGACAAGACCGAACCGCCTACCCCAAAACGGATCCGGGATGCGCGCAAGGAAGGCAATGTCGCCAAGAGCAAGGAGCTGACCAGCACGGTGCTGGTGCTCGGCTGGGTGGTGTGCGGCTGGCTGATGCTGGATTTCATGCGCGCCAAGCTGATCCGGCTGTTCGAGACCTGCCTCAAGGCGATCAACCAGCCCTTCGGCGACGCCCTGCGCGAGTCCGGGGCCGCCGCATTCGACACCTTGCTGTGGCTGTCGCTGCCGCTGCTGGCGATGGCGGTGTTCCTGGGCGTGATCGTCGAATTCCTCCAGGTCGGGCCGATCATGACCCTGGAGAAGCTCAAGCCCAGCATGGAGAAGATGAACCCGGCCGAAGGGCTGAAGAAGATGTTCTCCATGGACAACCTGGTCGAGCTGGTCAAGTCGGTGCTCAAGAGCGCCGCCCTGATCGGCATCGGCGGCTTCGTCCTGTACAAGATGCTGGCCCAGCTGATGTTGCTGCCCTACGCGCCGCCGGCGGCGATGGGCGCGGGCATCTGGCACGGGCTGGTGCGGATCGCGGTGTGGACGATCTTCGTGTTCTTCTTCGTCTCGGCGATCGACGTCTGGTACCAGAAGTTCGCCTACCTCAAGCAACTGCGCATGAGCCGCCGCGACATCCAGCAGGAGGTCAAGGAGAACGAGGGCGACCCGCACGTGAAGAGCCGGCGCCGGCAGTTGCATCAGGAGTGGTCGCAGCAGAACATGCTCAATGCCGTCCGCCAGTCGAACGTGGTCGTGACCAATCCCACCCACATCGCCATCGCCCTGCAATACGAGCACGGCGTGACCGACCTGCCGGTCGTGGTCGCCAAGGGCGAGGGCTACATGGCCGAGCAGATCAAGGCCGCGGCGGCCGAGGCCGGGGTGCCGATCCTGCAGAACGTCGAACTCGCGCGCGGCCTCAACGAGCACGTCGCCCTGGACGACTACATCGGCAACGAGTTCTTCGAAGCGGTGGCCGAGGTCCTGCACTGGGCCGAAGGCGTGCGCCGCCTGCGCGACGGCGACGACAGCGCGCCGGAACTGCCGCCGCCGCTGGAACAGCCGCGCTGAGGCGCGGGGTCGCCAGCACTTCCGCTACCGCAATTCCCTTTCAGCCCGCACCGTTCCCGCTGTTCCTGCCTTGAAAAAAGGGGCAGGGGGGATTTGCTTTTGGATTTGCTTCTGGCTTCGCTTCAATGCGGTCGCTATGAAGCAACAGCAACAGCAAATCCCCCCTGCCCCCCCTTTTTCAACGCTCTGTCCTCGATCTGTGTTGGTGGCGACGCCGGGTTATTTACAGTTATTAACTAAAAAAGCCCCGGTCCTTCCCCATTTAATTCCCTCTAGCCACCGTGCCCTCCCAGGGCATTGACACTTGTCCGATGAGGCGTCTCCCAAACGGCGACAGTCATCGAACTTTGCCATGTCAGTAGCTCCTCGCTTTGTTACAGCGAGCCGAAGCGGATGTCGTTCCACCTAAACGCGTCGTAAGCGCCGATCAAATACGGCCGGCCCCATCGCTAGATAAAGGCTACGTATAGCCTACGCTCCGTAGAGTTGCACGCCCGTCCTCCGGATCGGCAGTCATGGCAAGGAAGTCGTCTGCGTCGCCCCTTGACCGGCTGCGTGCCTTGGTCGGCCAGTTGTCGTCCGATGAGTGCTTGGCGCTCAGGCCGCTCCTGGCTGCGCGGGAAAGCGCGGTCGAAGCCGACATGGTCGGTGCACAACGGCGCTCGGCCATCCTGGACTGCCCGCACTGTCACGCGCCGTCTTTCACCAAGCACGGTAAATGCCGTCTTGGCGAGCAACGGTTCTTGCGCAAGGCCTGCAAGAAGACCTTTACGCACATGACCACGAGCGCGCTCAAGGGGCTCCATCTCAAAGACAAGCACTTCGAGAATGTGCGCCGCATGCTGGAAGGCCTTTCCGTGCGTCGGGTTGCGCAAAGCATTGGCGTGGACAAGAACACCGCTTTTCGGTGGCGGCACAAGTTCCTGCGCGCAATCATCGAGAACGGGCCGACGCAGTTGGGGGCAATCGTTGAAGTCGACGAAACCTATTTCAAGCGATCCTACAAGGGAGGAAAGCTTCCTCGTGGCGTGCGGCCGCGGAGCAGCGGCGGCCGGGCCAAGAAGCGGGGCCTTTCGCGGAAGTATCAGGTGGCGGTCCTCGTCGCGCGATCGCGTGATCCTGTGTTGACCTTCACCGCAGTGCTTCCTCGCGCCAATACCGATTGCATTGACAAAGTCCTTTCGCCACTCCTGGCGCCGGGCACGGTGCTTTGTTCCGACGGCGCCGCCATGTATCCGAAGTTGGCAGCCCACCACGGGCTGGAGCATCACGCGATCCCCGCCTACAAGCGCAACGCGCGACCCAAGCGCCGAACGAACTCCCTCTACAACATCCAGTCGATGAACGCCTACACGCGCGACCTCAAGGACTGGATGATCCCGTTTCGCGGCGTGTCGACCCACCACTTGCCGTCTTATCTGGCGTGGCATCGGCTCTTGAGGGGAACAAAGGAGCAGCCCCGGCTCGGGAGTTCTTTCTGAAATCTCACGGTAGCTGAATTCGGGGCGATGGCGGTCGCGCCACAAACACGACCGCCATCGCGGCTTTGGCCGTCATCATGCGCGCGCATCAAATCGGTCATCGCTCATTGGGGGTGAGTTGATCGGTCCTAAGGGTGTGGCACCTCTAACATGCCTAATGGAACCCGGTCTCGTTCTGTGACAGCAGCTTGTTTCACGAAGGTCCGCTTCGCTGGAAAGCACACCGCGTGGAACCGTCCAGTCAGCGTTCGAACTTGCATTCGTCTCTTACACAAGCTATATTGGCCTGGATTCCGTCTCGAAGGTGCGTTGTTAGCCCTACGGTCCGGAAGGAGCAAAGGCCGGTGCGGCGAGCCGTAGGTTGTTCCACGACATCCTATGTTGATTTGTCGTATGTATTAAACCCGCCAGCGCAAGTGGATACTGAAAACGGGGCCAAAGGCCCCGTTTTCGCGTCTGGGGTCATATGAACACCAACGACGATTTCGAGAAAATAATCGCTGAAATGATTGGCTCTGCGGGGGGGCGCCCAATCGCTGGAGCAAGAGCACGGATTCTTCTTGAGAGGATTGCTCAGGAGAGGGGAATTCCGTTCCCTCCGCCTGAAATGGCCGGGCGAAAATTCTACGACTTCCTCGAACGCTTCAGGAGCATAATTTCTCTTCGAAAGCGTCCTCACCAAGATTTTCTAATCGCTCCAGTTGACCAGCCGGAGTTGCTCGCGTCTGAGCACGCTACGCGAGGAAAGTTTGCAAAATTGCGGGGGGATATCTACGAAGCGCTGGCGAGAGAGCATCCTGATGGGAGAAAGCCTTTTTACCTAACTGGTCAGGATGTCATCTCGTGGCACACCCCCGACGAGATTGTAGCCGATGGCGTTGAACTCCCCGCGCCCGTTTCACCGATAGAAATTCGACGAGCTTATGCCGAAGCAAGTAAGTGGCGCGATCAGCTTCTGGATGTCGTTGAGAATGAGGCATCTTTTTCGAAACTTATTCGTTCAAAAAATCTCGGGTCAGACTGGGTTGAATTTCGGCTGCGATTATTAATCGACCGGCTTAAGGACTGGAGCGACTCCCATGGTATTCCCTGGGGAAATAGCTGGATAGAAGATCCGGCAAAGGTTGGTGCGCGCCCCGGCGGACTTCAGCACGCACCGGGCGTTAGTCATGTTCAAGATGCATTAATCGGCCTGCGGGCCGCTTTGACTGAGGATGATTTGCGCCGGATCACCGTTCCAATGGATATTGTCTTGAAGCTTCTTGAGCGAAAGATAAAGGGATAATCATGCCTACGGCGCTTATCGCAGGCTTGCCGCAAAGTATGATCCCACGTGTAAAGCATATCCTGCAGGGCTGCGTGCTACCCGATGGGTGGTCGATAAAGTTTGCAGCAGGAGCAAACTCAAAGCGTGCCGCCGTAGGTTGTAACGGTCTAGAAGATATAGTGGGACACATGTCCCCTGAAGAAAGCCCGCATATTATGGGGCTCACCGAGAACAGAAACGAGCGAAGCGAGGTCGAGCGCAGACTTACTCCCCATTTTCGTCTCCGGTGGCTTCCAAGCGAACCATTCATCCAGCAATCCAAAGAAATTATTGGGTTGATGCAGGCCGCCATTCTCGATGAGGATAAATGGCGTATGCGTGTCCTGCCTCGCGATGAGAAGCATGTGTTAGTTCTTCCTCATATCTTCGATTCTTCTTGCAAAGATGGTGGTCTAACCATCTGGCAACGAGCGACGCGCTGGGGAGATGAGGGGCTAATCAAGGCAGCAGAACGGCTCATTGCGCGCTTCGAAGGGGTCCATCAAAAGAAAGGGAAGGTTTGCCACGACGCCAGGGGGCTGGCTTGGAATCATGATGGGCAAAGACATGGCGGCATACCCATCCCAAGAAACTGGAAGTTTAGTTTAAAGCTCCCCGAAAGCTTCCATTTCGATGTTGCTTATCCCTCCCCGAAGGAATATTCGATTAACGACGCGCTCGGCCGACGCCATACCGCAAGTAAAGGGCCGACGCATCATCTCAACATCGATGCCCATGGATACGTTCGTTAGTAGATTAATTGCGTCTTTACTCTGATAGATATCAATGCGCAGACAGCCGGAGTGATGGCAGCGATCACCTCTTCGGCATTACTTAGTGCCGTCGCCTTCACGAAGAATTTTGACTGCATCTTTTCTTTCTTTCGGAGACATTCGAGCAAGCAGCTCGATCGCCTCTGCCAAGGCATCGTCGACGGCATAGAAGTAAGGCACCGGCTTACCCAGCACCTTTCCTAACAGTTCCAGCGAGCGCACATCCGGTGTGTGCTTGCCGGCTTCGTATTGATTGACCCTGGGCGACGCGCCCGTAGGGTCGAACCCCGCCGCAATTCCCAGGCCACGCTGAGACAACCCCATGGCCTCCCGCGCCTGTCTCAGGCGAATGGCAACGATGCCAACAGGGCTGGGGGCTGGACCTCGGGGCAAACCAGAGCTCTCGACGGATGAACTGATCCCTAAGAGGGTCTTAGAAGCCGCTGGACTTGTCTTCTAAGACTTCTTTAGAGTTCGCCCATCCGCACCGGAGCTCTGACATGAGCCAATCGATCCCGCGCGAGGTATCCCGCTTCTTGGTCTTGGTTTCGCTGGTGGCAGGGGTGGCGGGCTTTTCGGAGGCCGCTACGCCCGAAGCCGCTAAAACCCCCAGCCTGTCGTGCCGGCTCCAGGCTGGCCAGATCGCGGGGACTGCCAAGACCCCAAGGACCAGCGAGTTCGTCTGGAGCGCAGCCCATGGCATCGATGACGCCACGGGTCCGATCCGGACCAGCCTGGGCCAGGTCGACCAGGAAGCCGGATCCACCTCCTCGACGGTGCTGACGCTCGGCGGCAAGCGGCTGGCGCTGCCGGCGTCGCTCACGGGGTCTGTCCGGTTCGGCCGAGTCATCGACTACTGCGACAAGGTGGCGCTGGCCTATCTGGTCGAACGGGCCGAAGACAGCTCTGCGAGCCCTAGCCAGGTGGTTGTGCTGCTCGGCGCCCAGGGCGTGCTGGAAACCGATCTATTGCCCGGAACCGCCGCTTCCCCAGGCGAGCACTGAGTAGTTGTCCAGTAAACCGGGGTCCAGCGGCGCCGGCGATCGCTTGCACCCATCCGAGTGTTTCCGTTGCGCGAACTGAGCGCGACCAGTTCCTACAGCCGCCAAAGGCGGTCAGACCGTGCTCAACCGCGGCCCATTTCTCTAAGGACGGACGTCATGTTCACGCTGCTCAAGCTCATCAGGCTGGCAATCACGGCGATTTGCGCGCTGCTTCTCTTCATTAGCTTTCGCGATGACGACATCATCGGCTTGATTATGAGCGTTTCGATCGCAGGCTTCGTTCTGGCGGTCGTGTGGCTGGTGCCTCTGCCGTTCCGCCACCACCCGCCCAAGTTGCCCGGTCAATTTGCAGGCGGCTTCACCCCTACCGCCGCGCACGACAACATCGCGATCGATGCGAACATGGAATTGCTGTGGATCCGCGACCCTCTTCGCGGTGAACGCTACTTCCACCGCTCGGACATCCTCGTAGCCAGGGCTAACTACGACTGGCGCAATGGCACCTTCCGGCAGCGTATCGAACTGCAGGTCAACGATACCGCCTACCCGCAGTATTCGGTGCTCTTTGAGCGGCATTCGGACACTTGGATCAAGACCAGCAAGCTCAACGGCCAAGAGCGCGACGAATGGTTCGATCGGATCAGGGCTTGGACCGGACTGGTCACCGTAAGGTAGGCCCGACGGCGGCAGATGACCGATTGGCGCGTAACCCAATTTTCTGAGCGCCATCAGGGTCCGTTTGGCTCCGCAGGTCATAGAAGGGCCCGTGCAATACGCTCTCGCTCTGGGCATTTTGGGAAAGATCGTCCAAGGGAAGCGTGTCGGTTGGAGACTACGCGTCACCTTGCGACAATCGCCCCATGCACCCCCTCTTCCATATCCAGCCCGATCACATCCGAGCCTTGGACGACGGGCAGGCCAGGGAACTCCTGGCTCGTCTGTGCCGCTCCCATGTCCATCGAGCAGGCCTCGACCCGGCTGCCGTGTTCTGGGGCGGCAACCAGCGGGCAAACGACGGCGGGGTCGATGTGCGGGTCGAAAGCCACCCGGCCTGCGACCTGAGCGCCCCCCTGGGCCGCAGCGTAGCCATCGTCCAGGTCAAAGCCGAACCCTTTGAGCGAGCCAAGATTGGTCCGGAGATGGCGCCCAAGCCCAAGCGTGTCATCCGGCCATCGATTGCTGCGCTGGCGAAGGATGGTGGCCTGTATGTCATCGCCTCTACTCGCGACGATCCCGCAGACCCGAGGCGAGCCGATCGCGTCGCAGCCATGGAAAAAGTGCTCGATAAGCACCGCTTGGCGGGCAAGATCAAGGTCGATTTCCTTGGCGTGCGACAGATCGCCGATTGGGTCGAGGAATTTCCCTCGCTCGCGATCTGGGTTCGTGAGCATATTGGCAAGCCCGTCCTGGGATGGAACGGTTATGGGCCTTGGGCTTACAAGGAAACCAACCAGGAGGCTGAGTTCGTCGTAGGCGAGGAGCCGCGGGTCTTCGGGCCAGGGGCTACCGATGGAATGACTGACCTCCAAGCCATTGAGGCGATCCGGCGCGATCTAGCGGCAGGTGGCACGGTGCGCCTGGTGGGCTTGTCGGGCGTGGGTAAGACCCGACTGGCACAGGCCCTGTTCGACCCTCGCATCAAAACTGAATCGCCAGCCCTCTCTCAGGACTGGGCGATCTATACCGATATCTCGAATAGCCCTGATCCGTCACCAGAGGCGATGATCGAGGCGCTCTCGGGCTCTAGCGCTCCGTCGATCCTGATCGTGGACAACTGCGGGCAGAAGTCGCATGCGGCCCTTGTCGAGCGTAAGGCCAAGACCGCCAAAACGATCGGTCTGCTCACCATTGAATACGACATCCAGGACGATCTCCCCGAGGACACGGTGTTCTATCGGCTGGAAGGCGCGTCTGACGAAACCATGTCGGCGCTCTTGCGCGCACGCTATCAGCACTTGTCGTTGAACGATGTGCATACGGTCATTGCCGCAAGCGACGGCAACTCTCGCCTCGCCTTCGCACTAGCCTCCACCTCCAAATACACCGATGACCTGTCTTCCCTGAAAGATGGCGAGCTGTTCCGACGCCTTTTCGAGCAGAGCCAGGGCGCTGGCGACGAACTATTGCGCTGCGCCAAGGCTGCGAGCCTGATCTATTCTTTTGATGGTGAGGACATGTCGCCCACCTCCGAGATGGCCGTCCTAGCCGCGTTCGCAGGCACCACGGTCGCCGAGTTCCGGCGCAACATGGTCGACCTCAAGCGACGGGGCTTGCTCCAGGAGCGCGGGAAATGGCGTGCGCTGCTACCCCATGCGGTTTCAAACCGACTGGCGGCGCTGGCTTTGGAAGAACAGCTGGCATCGGAAATCGAGGAGCGGCTCTTCACGCATGCGCCAGAGCGCGTGCGTTCCTCGTTCGCACATCGCTTGAGCTTTCTTCACGCCTCGCCAGCTGCCAAAACCCTGGTGTCAGGCTTGATAGACGGCACAGGCTCCGTCTCGGACATCAGCCGCTTTACCGCCAAGGACTTGCCGATCTTCCTGCGCTTGGCTGCGGTTGCCCCGGAGCACGCGCTGGCTGCCGCTGAACGCTATGCGGCAGGCGGGGATCTTGGCAAGCTGCACGAGTTCGAGATCGAAAAGATCACGCAACTTATGCAGTCCATTGCCTATGACGCGAACCTTTTTGATCGGTGCGTTGGGGTATTGCTCACCTTGCTGCCCCTTCAGCCCACAGTTCGAAATACTAGAGAAAAGAAGCTGGAGCAGCTGAGAGAACTCTTCCAGCCCTACTACTCGGGCACGCTAGCCACCGGTGTGCAGCGCGCGCCGCATATCAAGCGTTTGCTGGCATCCGGCGCTCCTGAAGAAGTAGAAATTGGGCTCGCGCTGCTTAAGGAAGCTTTGAAGGTGCGGGACTTCCGCTATACCTCAACCTTCCAGTTCGGCGCGCGCAAGCGCAGCGTGGGCTGGTGGCCTAAAGACATCGAGGACTATCGAGCCTGGTATCTGCTCTTCATCGGTATCGCCGAGGAGCACGCGTTCCGTCATGACGCGATCGGCCGCCAGGTTCGGGTCATGCTCGGGCGCGGTGTCTTCGGATACATTCGAGATCCAGTGCTTTCGGTCCGGATCCAGGCGCTGGCCCCTCGCCTGATCGATTGCGACGACTGGCTGCCTGCTCTGAAGAGCATCAATGAGCTGTTGCGGCAGAAAGACCTGGAACCCGATCTCAGAGAACAAGTAACTTCGTTCAAAGACCTGATCTCGCCCAAAGCGCTGCGGGCAAAAATCCATGCCGTCATCTCGATGCGCGATGCCATTGACGACGAGGAAGATGACGACGACATTCTGGATGCCGAGGAGCGCGCTGCTGCGAGAGGTGAGCGCCTTGGCCGTGAACTAGCGGCGGACACGATTTTACTCCAGGAAATGATCCCAGGGCTGCTTAGCGTTGACGCCAAGAACTACACCATGGCGGTTGGGCGCGGAGTTGCCATGGCCACGCCTGACCCGGCTCCCCTCATGAGCGATATACGCGCCCATGCTCTTGCTTCTACAAACCTTGAACAGCTCAATCCCACTTTTGTATTCGGACTGATTTCCGGATGGGGTGAGCGTGACTTAGAAGCAACCAGCGCGCTACTGAATGGCATGCTCGACGACGAGGCTCTAGGGGGTTGGCTACCCACGCTCCAATTGGCCATTCCCATGACCAGCGAGGGAGCGCAACGTATCCGCCGGGCTTTGGCGATCGGAAGAGCGCCGCTGTGGCGCTATCGCGACCTCATGTTTGGCGGAAGGCTGATGCCTATCTCCGTCGATGAAATTCGCCCGCTTCTGGATGACATTGCCTCAAAAGGACTTGAGGGAGTGCATGTCGCCCTAGACATCCTTCATATGGTGATCTTCAGCGCCAAGGAGCGTGAACCGTCGGAGCAGGCCGCATTGGGGCGCTACTGCCAGGAACTGCTGGCACGCGTAGATTGGCCTCGCCTCGAACATGGCCAGGAGCGCGTCGACTTCGAGATTGAAAATCTAATCAAGTTCGCCACCAAACACTCGGCAACCTTTCAGGTTATTCAGCCCGTGCTCGCACGGGCCGTGGAGGCGAGGACCCTTCACTCCCGCTACTTGCCCAGCACGACCGGCAACTTCTTGGCGCCCATTATCCGAGGCTATCCCCAGGATGCCCTCACCTATCTGTTCAATCTGGAAGATCCCCAGCGTCGCCACGCCATGAGCGATCTAGTCTTGGAGGAGAGCTCGATCAGCAAGGACGGGGATACTTTCTCCGCAGTCTCCGACGACCTCCTTGTAGCTTGGTGTGCAGAAGACCCGGGCACCCGGATCCTGTTTGCCGCCCGCATCTGTCAGCTCACGGAAGCGACAGACGATGGCCCGTCTATTGCCCGGCGTCTATTCGAGCTTGCTCCGGACAAGAGCGCATTCCTTCTGGAATTCGCGGGGCGAGGCTTGACCGCCGGCAGCTCAGAGCGGGAGATGCCCATCCTGCGCAAGGTGCTGGCCCTTACTTTTTCCTTGCCAACTGCGGACGGATCGCCGGAACGTCAGGCCCAAGAAGAAGCTATCGAGCGGATCAAAGATCGGATCAGCGTGTGGGATCGAATGATTGGCCAAATGAGCCGAGACCGGGATGAATCATTCGAGTAGATGACGCTCGAACGCGGTTCCCGCCTCGGTGGGCGTGGAAACCGATTAGCGCACTCACGATTTTCCTGCAGCTCCCAGCTTCGGCCCCTCCGCCTGCAAACGGCTCCTTAGCTCGTCGTTTACTGCGTTTCCGATCGCCAGTATCAATACTTCTTGACGCTGGTATTCATCGATCAATGTTGCACGCACCCACTTCGGGGGATAGCCAATGCCATTGAAGGTGAAGGCATCGAAAGGCAGGCCGTGTTGGACAGCTTCTGTTTCGTGGCTAACCGCATAGGACACTTCGATGATCGAGCGGTGCTTGGAATGGTTGTTCAACGCGGCCAAGTAAATAAAGCCAGGATCATCCAGCAATGTGGCTAGTCCGTCTTTGATGGGCCCCGCGGCCAGCTTCTTGCCTACCTTGGCCCAGACGATGTTTCGCTCGTCTTTGATGGGCGCGGTCGGATCCAGGTTTATACCTAGGGCGTAGTAAGCGAAGTGGACGACGTTATCAGCGACGGCGTGCATGCTCTGAACACAGGCGACCGTATGCGCATAGGCCTGAAATCGTGCCGTGTCAAACTGTTGCTCATCCGTGTCGAATGCGCACAAGAAGACGGCTGTCAGCTCGAAGTCCTGCCGTCCCTGCAAGGCACTCTCCATCAAGGATTTGGCCTGATTGAAGTGATAACGGCTGAATTCGCGACGGTCGCCAATGGTCCGCAGGCACTCGTTTACGGTGCGCAACTGGCTATCCCCAAACAGTTGCCTTACATACCCTCGAAGCTCTTCATCGGGCCATCCTCAAGTGAAGAGACTAACGCGCAAATAAGCGGTCAACCTCAGTGCGCTCCTCCGCAGAGTAAGACTTGCCCAAATACTTGCCAGAGTAGTCCATGGCGCCAGCCAAAAAACGGTGAGCGACCGGGCTGCAGCCTTCAAGGGCGGTATCGAGATAGACACAAAAGGCGAAGCCGGCTTGGGCCGCCAGCATGCCCATTTCCTCCAGCACAGCGCGTAACGCGGTGGCGTCCGAAAATGGTCCCATATGGGCGTTCATGCCCTGGGGGCGCAGCATGGCGAAGCCATCGATCGTTGGGTGGCCCGCCAGCGTGGAGAATTTAATGTAAATCTCTTCGCGGCGGCTCTTACCTAATCCAGCGTGGTCGTCGAGGACCTTACGCATGGCCGCCGGACCAAATTCCAGCTTAAGCGTGCGCCGGTCCGCTTTGCGCCATTTTGCGATGAGCGAGCGGTCCGCGTGAAAGGCATTGACTAGGTTGGTCGTCTCGATGACGTCGCGCAGGATGAGCGTAGCGGCCTGGTAGTAGCCAGAAGCCATGAGCTTCCATGCGGTCGCAAAGCCATTGAATACTCTGATTGCTAGATGGCTGATGGCGCGCTCGTCGTCGTCGGCCTGATAGTGCTGGCGGAGCTTGTCCATGACATCCATGGCTCGCTCAGCGATATCCAACTGGTCAGCCAAGTCCGGTGCCGCCGCGATCAAATGCAGCGCGCGCTGATGCAACTCTTCTTCGCCCTGATGTAGCAAAAGCAGATTGGAAGGGATGCTTGCCACGGTCTAAGCCCTTGTATGGCCTAAATTCTTCATCAGAAAGTGCGCCGGGCGTCCCAGGTCGCCAGTGTGCCTTTGAAGTATAGCGGCGGACCTGATGTGACTTGTAGAGCGATACCCATCCACGCGTAGGCAGGCGCTAGTTAATAGTTGTAAATATCTGTTGGAATGAAGCGCCGCTGACCAATACAGATCGAGGACAGAGCGTTTTTCAAAGGGGGGAACAGCAAAGCAAAGGGGGGAACAGCAAAGGCTCAAGGGGGCAGAGGCTTGCGAAGGGGCGTGCGGCTGCACGCTCCGCCGAATCCCGAATCCCGAATCCCGAATCCCGAATCCCGAACCCGAGTCCCGAATCCCAGCCTCAGCCGCCGAACACGCGATTCAGCGCATCCAGCAAGCCGCGGTTGTCGGCCAGGCGATCCAGCACGATCTCGACGTAGACGCCGAGCATCAGCAGGATGATCCAGGTCGCCAGCCAGGCCTTGATCGGCATGGTGATGGTGAAGACGTTGAGCTGCGGGGCGAAGCGGTTGACCAGGCCGAACGACAGGTCGATCAGCAGCAGCACCACCATCGCCGGCGCGGCCAGCACCAGCAGGGCGGTCATCAGATAGCTGAACTGACCGACGAACAACTCCATGCCGACCGCGTGCAGGGTCGGGAAGTAGGTGGTCACCGGCCACATCGCGTAGCTCGACAGCAGCAGGTCGAGGAACACCAGGAAGGCGCCGCTGGCCATGAACAGCCAGGCCGCGAACTGCGACAGGAAGCTGCCGTGCAGCGAGGCCTGGTGACCCTGGATCGGGTCGAACACCTGCGCCAGGGTCATGCCGACCTGGGTGTCGATGATGTTGCCGGCGGCGCTGATCGCCCAGAACACCATGCCGAAGCAGAAGCCGATCGCGACCCCGATGAACAGCTCCTTGAGGATGATCGGCGCCCAGGCGAAGGTGCCCAGGGTATTGAGCGGCACGCCGTTCATCGCCACCGGAATGGCGATGATCGCCAGGCTGACCATGAAGCTGTTGCGCACCAGCGGCGGCATGTTCTCCGAGGTCAGCAGCGGCAACATCATGAACGCGCCGATCACCCGCGGCAGCACCAGCCCGAGCGCGAGCAGGACGTTGCCGACCGAATCGAAATTCATCGCCTGCCGCGCCTCAGTGCCGGACCAGGCCCGGGAAGTCGATGAAGATGCGGTCGGCGAAGGTGTACAGGGTGCCGCCGATCATCGACGCGGTGACGAACAAGGTCACCACGATCACCGCGAACTTGATCGCGTAGGCGAAGGTCTGCTCCTGCAACTGGGTCGCGGCCTGGATGAAGGCCACCACCAGGCCCACCACGGCCGCGGCCACCACCGGCGGACCCGACAACAGCAGGGTCAGCCACAGGGCCTGTTTGGTGAGTTCTAGCATGTCACCCATGGTTCGGGACTCGGGGTTCGGGACTCGGGACTCGGAGGCCGGGGACGCGCGGGACTGGGGATGAAACCGACAAGCGCGGCGCCGCCGCTCTTGCGAGTCCCCAGTCCCGAATCCCGAGTCCCGGCTGGGTGCGCTCACCCGCCATAGGTGAGCACCAGGC
The DNA here is from genome assembly GCF_057657315.1 of Lysobacter sp. Soil_C_15. Taxonomy (NCBI): domain Bacteria; kingdom Pseudomonadati; phylum Pseudomonadota; class Gammaproteobacteria; order Lysobacterales; family Lysobacteraceae; genus Lysobacter; species Lysobacter sp. Soil_C_15. Next base: position 36,747 of record NZ_JBDGIR010000006.1, on the reverse strand, counting down.
CATGCACCAGCTTGGCCCAGCCGCCGATCAGCACGAACAGCAGCAGCTTGAACGGCAGCGAGACGGTGGTCGGGGACAGCATCATCATGCCCAGCGAGAGCAGGATGTTGGACACCACCAGGTCGATGATCAGGAACGGCAGGAAGATCAGGAAGCCGATCTGGAACGCGGCGGTGAGCTCGCTGACGGTGAAGGCCGGGATCACCACGATGAAGTCGTTGACCGAGATGTCGCTGCGCGCGGCCGGCGGCAGCAGGCGCTGGGCGCTGCGCAGGAAGAACGCGCGCTCGGCGTCGCTGGAGTGCTTGATCAGGAACTTGCGCAGCGGTTCCTTGCCGGCGTCCATCAGCGCCAGCAGGCGCGCGGTGTCCATCTTGCCGCCGGAGCTGAGCAGGGCCGAGGGCGGCTTGCTCGCGCCGGCGGCCGCGGCCGGAGCGGCAGGCGGCGCGGCGACCGGGGTGGCGGTGGTGCTGAAGCCGACGCTGGTGTTGGCGGCCAGCGCGCCCGGCGCGGTTGCGCCCGGCGCGGCCGCGCTGGCCGGTGCGGCCGCGGGCGCTGCGCCGGCGGGGGCGGCTGCGGTCGGCGCTGCAGTCGCCGCGGGCGGCGCGCCGGTGCCCGGCGGCTGGCCCTGGGTCGCGCTCGCCGCCGGCTGGCCGCTGATGCGCGCGTTGATCGCGTCGTGGGTTTCCAGGATCACCGGATACATCACGTAGATCGACAGCACGATCGCCAGGCCGTTGATGACCACGTTCGGCGGCACCTGCTGCAGGCCCAGCGCGTTGCGCAGCAGGCTCAGCACGACCACGATCTTGGTGAACGAGGTCACCATGACCGCGACGAACGGGGCCAGCGCCAGGCTGACCACCGTCACCAGCACCAGCGCCGGCGAGAACGAACTGAAATCCATCGGTCAGCTCCAGCCGATCAGCCGCACGCCCAGGGTGTCGCCGACCGCGACGATCTCGCCGCGCCCGGCGTCGCGGCCGTTGGCGCGGATCACCACGTTCGCGCCTTCCAGCCGCGAGGGCAGGGCGAACACGTAGCCGGGCTGGAAGCCCGACAGCTCCTGGTATTTGCATTCCAGCCGGCCGAGGTCGAAGTCGAGCCGGACCGGCACGTCGGGCGCAGTGGGTTCCGCGGACTCGGGGGCGGCGGACTCGGTGTCGGACATCGCGGAAGTCTCCTGGTGCGTGGCAAGGGTCAAGGGCGGGCCGTCGATGCGCCAGCCGTCGGCGTTCGCGCTCACCGGCCAGGCGTAGCCGGGCACGTGCGCCTGCACCGGCGGCGGGCGCTGGGCGTTGCCGATCACCAGCACGTCGCCCGGACGCAACTGGCGGAAATGGTCGTAGCGCAGCTGCGGGCCGTTCCAGCGCAGCGCGACCGGCACCGGCAGGTCGCCCCAGCGCGCCAGCGCGTTGGGGTCCTGGGCCGATTCGACGATGTCCGAGCGCGACAGCAACTGGCCGACCCAGTTCACCGGCAGGCGCAGGGTGCCGCGGCTGAGCAGGTGCTGGCCGGAGGGATCGGCGATCGCGAACGCCAGCCACAGCCCGTCGAGCTCGGCCTCGGCTTCGGCATGGGCGGCGCGAATCGGGTCGTTGTCGTCGGCGACCGGGATCAGCGCCACGTCGATGGCCTGGCTGAGCTTCATCAGCTGCGCCTCGTGGGCCAGGCTCCAGGCCAGCAGGCGCGAGCGGCCCTGGTAATCGCTCCAGTGCAGGCCGGTGTCGGCCTCCTGGCTCAGGCTGCTCTCGAAATGCAGCTTGATCCGCGCGCCGTCGCCTTCCAGGGTGAAGACCTCGCCGTGCACCGGCTGCGCCGGCACGAACTGCAGCCAGGCGCCGTCGCGGGTCGGCCAGCGCTGGCGCAGCGCGAACACGTCGCGCAGGGCTTCGGCCTGCCAGGGGTGCAGCGCCGGCAGGCGCCCGCGCACCGGCGCGGCGGCGGGATGCGCGGCGGGCGCGATCGCTTCGCTCGTCTCAACCATGTCCCAGCGCCACCTTCATCAGTTCGGGCAGCGAGCGTACCCCGAGTTTGTTCATCATGTTCGATCGATGCAGTTCCACGGTCTTGACGCTGATGCCGAGTACGTCGGCGATGATCTTGTTCGGCTTGCTCGCCACCACCAGGTCCATGACCTGGCGCTCGCGCGGGCTGAGCCGGGACAGGCGGTCGTCGCCGCCGTCGGCGCCGGCGTGCTGGCGGGCGTGGGCCATCGCGGTGCGCAGCGCGTCGATCAGGGTGTCGTCGCTGAACGGCTTCTCGAGGAAGTTGGACGCGCCCTTGCGCATCGCCTCGACCGCCAGCGGCACGTCGCCGTGCGCGGTCACGAACACTAGCGGCAGGGCGATGCCGCGCCGGCGCAGCTCCTCCTGCAGCTGCAGCCCGCTCATCAGCGGCATGCGGATGTCGCTGACGATGCACTGCGCGCCGCCGCCGCCCTGGCGTTCGCCGGCGAAGCTCTCCAGGAACGCCGGGCCCGAAGGGTAGGCCAGCACTTCGAATCCGGCGGTTTCCAGCAGCCAGGCGGTCGACTCGCGGAAGCCGTCGTTGTCGTCGATCAGGTAGATCCGAGCTTCGGTCATGGGCGAATCCTCGCGCCCCGGCGGCGCGCGCGGCGCGCGCCCGCGCGCCCGGCGGAGCCGGCGGCGGGGACGAGCGGGGCGCGGGACGGGGTCATCGGCGTCATCGGCGGTGCGCGCATCCAGGCCGAGGCCGGTCCGGCGCGCGGAGCGGATCCGGGCGCGACGATATAACCCGACAGGCCGGGGCGGCGGTCGTGACCTTTGTCATGCCCGTAGCCGAAGGCGCAACCCAGGCCATCAATTGCGGGCCTCGTAGCGCGGCAGGGTGAAGCCGAACACGCTGCCGCCGCCTTCGCGCGGTTCGAAGAACAGCCGGCCCTGGTGGTACTCGACGATCGAGCGGCAGATCGCCAGGCCGATGCCCAGGCCGTCGGTCTTGGTGGTGAAGAACGGCGAGAACAGCTGGTCCTGCTCGGCCGGGCTGAGCCCGGCGCCGCGGTCGGACACCCGCACCTCGACCTGGTCGTCGAGGTTCATGCGCGCGTCGATGCGCAGCTCGCGCTGCGCGGTCGGGATGTCGCGCATCGCCTCGATCGCGTTCTTGACCAGGTTCAGCAGCACCTGCTCGATCATCACCCGGTCGGCGAACACCGGCGCCAGCTGCGCCGGCAGGCCCAGGTCGATGCGCAACTGCAGGCGCTCGGCCTCCAGCCGCAGCAGCTCGAGCACGGTCGCGGCGATCTGGCCCAGATCGTGGGCGTCGCGGCGCGGCTCGCGCGCGCGCACGAATTCGCGCACCCGCGCGATCACCGCGCTGGCGTGCTCGGCCTGGGTGCGCGCGGCCTGCAGGGCGCGCTCGACCTGGACCGGGCCGCCGGCCTGCTCGACCAGGCGCAGACTGCCGTTCAAGTAATTCATGATCGCCGCGAGCGGCTGGTTCAACTCGTGCGCCAGGGTCGCGGCCATCTCGCCGACCGACATCAGGCGCGAGGTGAACAGAAGTTTCTCCTGGCGGGTCTTGTGCGAGTCCAGGGTCTCGATGCGTTCGCTGATGTCGATCGCGGTCAGCACCTGCGCCGGCGCGCCCTGGTGCTCGGCGCGGCCCCAGTGCAGGGCGTACCAGCGGCCGCTGTGCGGCGCGCGCACCTCGCGCGCGGCCTCGTCCTCGCCGCCGCCATGCAGGCGCGCGAGCAGGGCCTCGCGCCGGCCGTGCTCGGGCAATTCGCCGAACTCCTCGCGGTAGCGCGCATTGCCGGCGAGCAGGCCGCCGTCGGCGCCGAACAGGGCGCAGGCGAACGGCACCGCTTCGAGCAGGCCGGCCTGGGCCGGTGCGGACGGCGCGGCGCGCGGGCCGGTGGATTGGAAGGAAGTCGTGACCATGCTCACATCATTGTCCCGGGCCGGCGCTGCGCGGCGTGAAACGCGACGAAGGTGGCGGCGGCGCTGCGGGCTGCTACGGTATGGCGCCGCGGCGACGTCGGCCGCGCATTCCCTGTTCCGGTTCCGTCCCGACTCGTCATGCCCATCCCTTTCCTGTCGCGCCCGCTGCTACGCCTTTGCATCGCCCTGGCCGTCTGGCCGTTGCCGGCCGCGGCGGCGCCTGCCGCCAAACCCGCGAGCCCTGCCGAACCGCCGTCGTTCTTCTTCGAACTGCTGTCGATCATGCTGCCAGTGGCGGTGGTCCTGGTCGGCCTGGTCGCGGTCCTGTACTACCTGCGCAAGCGCCATGGCCTGACCGCGCGCGATGCGCCGTTAACGATCCTGCAGGTGCTGCCGGTCGGCCCGCGCGAACGCATCGTGGTGCTGCGCACGCGCAGCGGCCGCGCCCTGGCGATCGGCGTCGGCGGGCAATCGCCGAACCTGATCGCCGAACTCGACCCCGCCGACATCGCTCCGGCGGCGGCCGATGCCGGACCAGCCCCGGATCGCAACGCGGAACAGGCCTCGTCCGGGGCCGAACCCGAATCGTGACCAACCGGACCCTACGTTAGTCGAACGCGGTGACGCAATTGCGCACGCGCTCACAAAAATAACCATGAATGCGCGCGAATGTAGCCGTACGTGAACAAGTCAGCGTGATTGTGCGCAAGTCGTACAAATCGCATCTCGTTCATACAAATGATGACAAACAGCACTTAGTATCGGCCGTCCGAACCGGGATCGTGTTGAGGACAGGCGCCATGCATGGGTGCTCAGGGATACGTGACAAAGCAGTGACTGCTTTCACCGTTCGAGACAGGGTCGACTTCCTTCCGATCGCCAGCCGCGGCCAGACCCCGCGGGCTGGCGCGTCCCCGTCTGCGCGCCCGCACGGCCCCGCCACGATCGTCGCCGTCTCCACCGCCAGGGTCCGGGGCTGACCGAATGCGCGCATTGCTGAGCTCGTTGATCGCCGCACCGCCCGGCACCCAGCCGCGTCGCCGCGCGGGCTACAGCGACGTGGTCCTGGCCGCGGCCGCGGTGACCATCATCGGGGTGATGATCCTGCCGCTGCCGCTGGCGATCATCGACACCCTGGTCGCGGTCAACATCGCGATCGGCTTCGGCCTGCTGCTGATCGCCCTGTACATCCCGACCCCGGTCGCGTTCTCCAGCTTTCCCAGCGTGCTGCTGCTGACCACGCTGTTCCGCCTGTCGCTGTCGATCGCGATCACCCGCTCGATCCTGCTCGAAGCCAACGGCGGCCACATCGTCGAGACCTTCGGCAGCCTGGTCGCCGGCGGCAACCTGGTGGTCGGCTTCGTGGTGTTCCTGATCATCACCGTGGTCCAGTTCATCGTCATCGCCAAGGGCGCCGAGCGCGTGGCCGAGGTCGCCGCGCGCTTCACCCTCGACGCCATGCCCGGCAAGCAGCTGTCGATCGACTCGGACCTGCGCGCCGGCCTGATCGACAAGGACGAGGCCAAGCGCAAGCGCCGCCTGCTGGAAGTGGAGAGCCAACTGCACGGCAGCCTCGACGGCGCGATGAAGTTCGTCAAGGGCGACGCCATCGCCGGCATCGTCATCATCATCATCAACCTGCTCGGCGGCCTGGCGATCGGCGTGCTGCAGAAGGGCATGCCGCTCAGCGACGCGACCCACACCTACAGCATCCTGACCATCGGCGACGGCCTGGTCTCGCAGATCCCGGCCATCCTCGCCACGATCGCCGCCGGCCTGGTGGTGACCCGCACCGCCGGCGACGAGGACGACCGCCACCTCGGCGAGTCGATCACCCGCCAGGTCTCCGGCCAGCCGCGCGTGCTGCTGATCACCGGCTGCCTGGCGTTCGGCATGGTGTTCGTGCCGGGCTTCCCCAAGCCGGTGTTCCTGTTGCTGTCGCTGGTGCTGCTCGGCATCGCCGCCTGGCGCTACCGCCATCACCACGCGGTGCTGCGGCGCGCGTTCAAGGTGCCCGAGGGCGAGCTCGCGCTCGACGAGAAGCCGGTCAACCAGGACGAAGTCGCGCCGCCGGCGCCGTTGCAGCTGGAGCTGTCGCCGTCGCTGGCGGCCGCGTTCGGCGAGACCGCCGCGCGCACCCGCCTGGTCGAAGTCGCGCGCCGGCTGCGCGATGAATACGGCGTGCCGCTGCCGGTGCCGAGCCTGCGCATCGCCGCCGAGCTGGACAACGGCGACGGCCTGGGCGGCTACCGCCTGACCGCGTTCGGCGCGCGCATCGCCTTCGGCCGGCTGTCGCCGAACGCGCAGTTCCGCCCGGCCCGCGCCGGTGACGCCAACGCGCCCAAGCTGGCCGGGTTCTTCCCGCCGCTGGCCGGCGAATGGACCGGCCAGACCGGCGGCGACATCCGCGACGGCCTGAGCACGGTGATCGAGCATTGCCGCGCGGCGCTGGAACGGCGCATGGGCAGCTTCATCGGCATCCAGGAAACCTCCAACCTGTTCGGGCGCATGCAGCGCGACTACCCCGACCTGGTCAAGGAAATGCTGCGCGTGGTCGCGCCGCAGCGGGTCGCCGACGTGCTGCGCCGGCTGGTCGAGGAGGGCGTGCCGATCCGCAACCTGCGCGACGCGTTCGAGGCGATCACCGACGTCGGCGGGCGCGAGAAGGACGTGGTCCTGCTGACCGAATACGTGCGGGTCGCGCTCAAGCGCGAAATCGCCGACCGCTACGCCGACGGCGAACGCACCATGCAGGTGCTGCTGATCCATCCCGAACTGGAGGATCGCCTGCGCCAGTCGGTGCGCGTCACCGGCGGCGCGACCCAGCTGGCGATCTCGCCCGAGCTGGCCGGCCGGCTCGGCGCCGAGGTGCGTTCGCACCTGGGCCGCCAGGCCGACGGGGTCAAGCCGGTGCTGCTGTGTTCACTGGACGTTCGCCGCCATCTGCGCAAGCTGCTGGAGATCGATTTCTTCGAACTGCCGGTGTTGTCCTACCAGGAACTCGCGCCCGACCTGCGGATCGTGCAGGCGGGCCAGGTCAACGCCTGACGGAGCCCCGACGATGCCCAGCCGTCCCCTCCAGCGCCGCGCAGCCCTCCGTGTCCATCTTCGGCCGGCAGTCCCGCGCGCCTCGCGCGTCCCGGCACGCTGCGCCGCCTGCGACGGCGGCGCCGAGTAGGAGTCCGCCATGTCTTCCCCCGACCCGAACACCGAACCCACCATCGACGCCGGCCGCGAGCCGCGCCCCGCCGCCGCGCCCGCGGTGAGCGTGCTGCGCATCGTCTCCGGCCTGCACGCCGGCGCCAGCCGGCCGTTGTCGGCGCAGGAAACCCTGTTGATCGGCAGTGGCAGCGACTGCGACATCGTCCTGTCCGACCCCGGCGTCGCTCCGCACCACGCGTTCATCATGCGCATGGGCGGGACGATCTCGCTGCGCGCGGTCGACGCGCCTTTGCAGATCGACGGCCAGTCCCTGACCCCGGGCGACCCGGCCGAACTCAGCGCGATGCAGCGCGTCGACCTGGGCGGCGCCTCGCTCGCGGTCGGCGCCGCCGAGGATCCGGCCTGGGCCGCGATCCTGCCGCAGCACCTCAGCGACGCCGCCCGCCCGCCGCGCTCGTCGATGCGCCATCTGCCGCTGATCGCCGGCCTGGCCGCGCTGTCGCTGGTGTCGGTGGCGATCGCCGCGGCGGTGATGCCGGGTTTCGAGAAGGAACCCACCGCGACCGAACTGGCCACCCCGCTGATCAAGGAGTTCTCGATCCTCGGCGGCCGGGTGGTCGAACACGAGGACGGCAGCGTGGTGGTGACCGGCACGGTCAAGGACGCCGCCACCCGCGAGATGATCCGCAAGCGCCTGGCCACCGACAACGTCGCCGCGCGCCTGGACCTGCGCACCGGCGACGACATCGCCGCCGACGTGCGCGAGGTGCTGCGCAGCCAGGGCCTGAGCACCGAAACCAAATACCTGGGCAACGGCGACGTCGAAGTCGCCGGCCGCTTCGAAGACGAAGAGGCGTTCCGGCGCGCGGTGGCCTCGCGCGCGATGCGCGACGTCAACGGCGTGCGCCGGGTGATCCCGCGCAATCTGTCCGACCAGCCCGCGGCCGGGCCGAGCCTGCCCGAGCCGGCCAAGAAGCCGATCAGCAGCGAGCCGACCCGGATCGTGCAGATCGTGCGCGGCGATTCGCCGCACGTGGTCGACGTCGACGGCAACAAGTACGAGGTCGGCGATACCCTGCCCGACGGCCGCAACCTGATGGGAATCGGGGTCAAGGTCTGGGCGATGAACAAGCTGAACAACCTGGCCGAGGAGATCAAGGCCAAGCCGCTGACCGCGGCCGAGCTGGCCGCCGCTGCGGCGCCCGCGAGCGAGGCCGCGGCCGCGCCGGCGCCGAGCGGCACCGCTGCTGCGCCCGCCGCTACGCCGGCGACGGCGTCGCCGGCCGCCGCCGCGAGCCCGGTTCAGGCGCCGCCTGCCAAGCCCGCCGCGGCTGCGGCCGCGGTCGCCGAAGCGCCGGCCAAGCCGGCCGCGACCCGGCGCTAGGGGAACCCAGGGTTTTCACTAGGTGGTTTCGCGACTCACGAACCGGTTTCATTAGGCTCGGCAACATCCATCCGTAGTTCCACGCCATTCAGCGGCCTCGCCGCACTCCGCAGGAGAGACGTCAATGAGCAACAACACGGTTAACCCCGCCAACGGCCTGGTGAACACGTTCATCGCCAACGCCAACAACTCCAACAACGTCAGCGTGTCGCGCGGCGGCGGCGGCGGTGCCGTCGGCGGCGGTGGCGGCGGCAGCTGGTACGAGGCCATGTCCAAGGCCTGGGGCGCCACCCTGGACTCGCAGGCCGCGCGCATCACCGACCTGTCCGGCCAGATCGGCGGCGGCAACGACCAGCCCTCGAGCATGGTCGCGCTGACCGCGGAAAGCCTGCGCATGCAGTTCATCTCCAACAACGCCGCCACCTCGCAGAACAGCGTCGGCGATTCGCTGAAGACGCTGGCCTCGCGCAGCGGCTGATATCGGCGCCTCGCGGCCCGACGTCGCCGCAGCCTGCCGGAACGGCACCCGGGTCCTCGGACCCGGGCGTCGGCGGTGGTGCGGGGCGGGCGACGGCTGCAGCGTCGAGCGTCGTTTCGTTTTTTGTTCGTTCGGACCCCACGTTTCAGGAGAACAGGGCCATGATCGAAGCCATTCAAGTCGCGGCTCCCGCCGCTCAGCCGGCCGCGGCCTCGCCGGCCCAGTCGCCGCAGGCCTCGGCGTACGACGTACGCGAGTTCGCCGCCGCGTTCGACCGCGGCGCCTCGCCGGCCGCGCAGGGCGGCAGCGCCCAGACCGCCGCGACCGGCGCCACCGAGCCCTCGCAGGGCACGCGCGCCGTGCTCGCCGCGCTCGACAACCTCAACGGCGGCGCCGACAAGATCGACGCCATGTCCAAGACCATGTCGGCCAACGCCGCGGACCTGACGCCGGGCGAGATGATCCAGATGACCATGCGCTGCCACCAGTTCATGTTCACCTCGCAGCTCACCTCGAACGTCGCCAATCGCACCTCGGACGGCATCCAGCAGCTGTTCCGTCAGCAGTCGTAATTCGTCATCCAACGGGGGATGCATGGGTAGGGCCTCAGGCTTCAACGCGGTACGAGTCGTGGCGGCCCTGCTGGCCTGCCTGCTGATGATCGGCTGCACGCGCACCACGCTGTACAGCCAGTTGGACGAGCAGCAGGCGAACGAACTGATGGCGGCGTTGCTGGACGCCGGCATCCCCGCCGAAAAGGACCCCTCGCCGAGCAAGACCGGCTGGGAGGTCATGGTCAATCGCGGCGACATTCCGTACGCGATGCAGGTGCTGAACTCGCGCGGCCTGCCGCGCGCCCAGTACCGCTCGCTCGGCGAGGTGTTCAAGAAGGAGGGCTTCGCCTCCTCCGCGCTGGAAGAAAAGGCGCGCTACCTCTACGGCCTGTCGCAGGAACTCTCGCGCACGCTTTCGCGCATCGACGGAGTGGTCGAGGCGCGCGTGCACATCGCCCTGCCGGACCGCGATCCGCTCGGCGGCAACGTCCAGGACTCTTCGGCTTCGGTGCTGGTGTTCGAGCGCCCGGGCCAGAGCCTGCGCGACCGCGAGACCGACATCAAAGTGTTCGTCAAGGACAGCGTCGAGGGTCTGGACGACGTCAACAAGGTGACGGTGAAGTTCTTCACCGTGACCGCGCCGCCCAAGGTGCATCAGAGCGGCGGGCCGTTCGCGGCCGTGCTCGGCTCGATCGACCTCAGCGCGGTCATCATCGGCGGCGCGGTGCTGGTGCTGCTGGCCATCGCCGCGTTCTTCCTGGCCCGCATGCGTTCGCGCTTCGGCGCCGCCGCCGAGCCGGTCAGCAACGCCCGCAGCGGGGTATGGAACGGATGAGCGCGACGGCGCTGAAGACGATCCTGGCCGAAGTCGATCCGAGCTGGATCGGCGTCGGCGAGGACGCGCTCGCGCCGGAACTGCTCGACCACGCGCGCGGCAGCGCGCTCGGCCGCCGCCTGGTCGCGCGCTGGCTCGCCGCCGACGCGCCGGCGCTGCTGGCGCCGCAACCCGGCGACGGTTTCGGCGCCGCCGCGCGGCGTTGGCCGCGCCAGCGCATGAACCGGCTGGTGCGCGACCTCGGCGCGCTCGCCTACGCGCCGGCGATCCGCTCCGAAGTCCGGCGCGAGCCGGTGCGCCGGCTCAAGCAGGCGCTGGACAACAGCTACCTGCTGGCGCTCGACAGCCTGGTCTGGGACGGCAAGGTCCAGGCTCAGCTCGGCGCCCAGCTCAGCGCCGAACTCGACGCGGCGCTGCGCGCCAGCGACGACGATCACCTGCTGTTCGACCTGCTCGACCGGCGCGGCCGCACCGAGTTGCGGCTGTGGGCCGAACGCCGCGACCCCGGCCTGGCCGACTGGTCGCGGCTGCTGCTGCCGCGCACCACCCATGAGGCCGCTTCCAATCTGCGCGGGCACCTGCCGCCGGAAGCGGTCGAACGACTCTACGCCCACCACGGCGCGCGTCCGCTGGCCGCCTGAGCCGCCGCGCGCCCCGTTCCGGAACCGCCATGCACGCCGACCCGCTCGCCTCCGTCGCCACGCCGTCCGCCGCTTCCGCCGCGGCGAGCGCCGCCGACGGCAGCGCCCGCCGGCTCCAGCCCGGCCGCGGCGGCGCGACCGTGGCGGTGTTCGAGCGGCGCCAGTTCGAACGCGCCGTCGCCGGCACCGTGGTGCCGGCCAGGCAGTGGAACGCGATCGCCGAACTCGACCAGATGCTGGCGCGGGTCAACGCGCTGTACGCCGAAGCCGGCGAAGAGATCAAGCAAGCCCGCGAGGCCGGCTATGCGGCCGGCTTCGCCGAAGGCCTGGCGCGCGCCCAGCAACAGATGGCGCAGCAGCTGGCCGACCTCAACGAACGCCGCGCGCGCGTGCTCGCCGACGCAGGCAGCCGGGTCACCGAGCTGGCCTGCGCGATCGTCTCGCGGATCTCGCCCGACTTCGACGCGCGCAGCGTGGTGCCGCCGCTGGTGATGCACGCGGTCGAGGCCGCCCAGGCCGAGCAGTTCCTGCTGATCCGGGTCCACCCCAGCGTGCGCGAGGAAGTCGCCAAGGGCCTGGGCCTGGTGCGCCAGGCGCACCCCGTGGTCGGGGTGATCGAGCTGGTCGACGACGAAAGCCTGGACAAGCTCAGCTGCGTGGTGGTCTCGGAAGTCGGCGAAGTGCGCGCCGGCGTGGCCCAGCAGATCGAGGCGATCCGCCTGGCCCTGTCGGGCGCCGAGTACGGCGCCGAGCACGCGGAGCCGGCGCCGTGAACGCCGCGCGCCGGCGCGGCCGCAACGCGCGGAGCGGGCGATGAGCAGCCTGCCGCGCCTAGTGCTGCAGCCGGCGCCCGCGCCGGTGTCGCAGCAGGATCCGCTGATCGCCGCGCTGGCGCGGGTGCCCAAGGTGGTGCGCGTGGGCAAGGTCGCCGAGGCCTACGGCACCATGATCCGCGCCACCGGGCTGAAGGCGATGATCGGCGAGCTGTGCGAGCTGCGCAGTCCGCGCGACCGCCAGTTCCGCCTCGCCGCCGAAGTGGTCGGCGTGTCGCGCCAGTACACCCTGCTGACTCCGCTCGGCCCGCTCGACGGCGTGGCTCACGACACCGAAGTCGTCGCCACCGGCCGCCAGGCCTCGGTGCGCTGCGGCGACGGCCTGCTCGGGCGCATTCTCGACGCCAACGGCGAGCCGCTCGATGGCCGCGGCGGCCTGGGCCCGACCGTGCAAGTGCCGATCTACGCCGCCTCGCCCAATCCGCTGGCGCGGCAGCTGATCGAGCGGCCGTTCGCCACCGGCGTGCGCGCGCTCGACACCCTCATCACCGCCGGCGTCGGCCAGCGCCTGGGCATCTTCGCCGTCGCCGGCGGCGGCAAGAGCACCTTGCTGGGCATGCTCGCGCGCGGCGGCGACGCCGACGTCAACGTGATCGCCCTGGTCGGCGAGCGCGGCCGCGAGGTCAACGAATTCATCCACGACAACCTCGGCGAAGCCGGGTTGCAGAAGTCGATCATCGTCGTCGCCACCTCCGACCGGCCGGCGCTGGAGCGCAGCCGCGCGGCCTGGGTCGCGACCGCCATCGCCGAGTACTTCCGCGACCGCGGCAAGCGGGTGATGCTGCTGGTCGACTCGGTGACCCGCTTCGCCCGCGCCCTGCGCGACGTCGGCCTGGCGATCGGCGAGCCGCCGGCGCGGCGCGGCTTCCCGCCGTCGGTGTTCAGCCAGATGCCGCGCCTGTTCGAGCGCGCCGGCAACAACGACAAGGGCAGCATCACCGCGTTCTACACCGTGCTGATGGAAGGCGAGGACGGCGACGACCCGGTGGCCGAGGAGGTGCGCTCGATCCTCGACGGCCACATCGTGCTGTCGCGCAAGCTCGCCGCGGCCTACCACTACCCGGCCATCGACGTGCTGGTCAGCCTCAGCCGCACCATGCCGCGGGTGGCCGACGAGGCCCACCAGCGCGCCGCCGGCCAATTGCGCAAGTACCTGGCCAAGCACCAGGACATCGAACTGCTGCTGCAGCTGGGCGAGTACAAGCGCGGCAGCGACCCGGAGGCCGACATCGCGATCGAGAAGATCGGCCCGATCCGCAAGCTGCTGCAGCAGCCGTCCGCCGACCTGGCCGACTACAAGCAGTCCATCGACGCCCTGCGCAGGTTGTTCGCATGAAGCGCTATCCCCTGCACACGCTGCTGCAACTGCGCGCGCACCGGGTCGAGACGGCGCGGATGCTGGTGCTCGAGCGCCAGCGCCAGGTGCAGGAGAAGCAAGACGCCTGCACCCGCATCCAGGGCGAGATCGACGCGATCCGCGACGAGCGCGCGGCGCAGCGCCTGCGGTTGATGGATCCGCCGCCGCCGGGCGTGCCCTGGCCGATGGCGATGTCGCAGCGCGAAGCGCATATCGACCACCTCGGCGAGCTCGGCGTCGCCGCCCAGCAGCGCCTGCAGGAAGCGCAGGGCAAGCTGCGCGAGGCCGAGGCGGCGCTGGACGAGTCGCGCAAGGCGTTCTTCCGCGCCAAGGCGCGGCTGGACGCGCTGGAAAAACGCAAGGACCTGTGGCGCAAGGAGCAGAACCTGCAGCACCAGCGCCGCGAGGAAGCCCTCACCGCCGATCTGATGATGGCCCAGCGCCAGCCTACGAACGGCCCCTTCTGAACCGAGGTCGCCATGAGCACGATCCGCAACAGCTCCTCGTCGTCCGAATCCGATTCGGCCAAGCGCAACGAGGCCGCCGAGCAGGCCAGGCAGCCGCGCGAACAGCCGCGCCAGCCGGCCGCGCCGGAGAGCGTCGACCAGTTCCGCCACCTGATGCAGCAGCGCCAGGGCGCGTTCGCCCAGTCCGGCGCGCAGAGCCAGGACGCGGCCCAGGACAGCGGTTTCGGCCTGCTGGAAGGCGAGGGCGAGGCCGCCGAGCAGACCAGCCAGCGCCTGATCGGCGACGCGGTGCGCGAGCGCGCCGCGACCAACACCGCCCGCCACCACGCGGTAGGCGAACGCGGCCACGAGGAATCGCGTCAGGCCGGCGGCGAACGCGCCGACGCCTCGCTGCCGCCGGCCGAGGCGTCGGCGATGTGGCAGGCGCAGTTGGCGATGCGCGACGCCGCCACCCAGACCCAGCCGACTCAGCCGACCTCGAACGCGGCCGCCTTCGCCGACCTGGTCGAGCGCCACGTGCGCCAGCTCGCGGTCAGCGACGGCGGCGCCAGCGGCGAAGACAACCAGGTCCTGTTGCGCCTGGCAGACGACACTCTGCCGGGCACCGACCTGCTGCTGACCAAGACCGCCGAGGGCTGGCAGTTGCGCGCCGACGTGCGTTCGCGCTCCAGCTATGACGCGATCCGCGAGGCCGGCCCCGAACTGGCGCGCCGCTTCGCCGCGCGCAACCTCGGCCAGCTCAGCATCGATCCGCATTTCCACGGCTGACCGCGAGCCGCTCGCGCCGCGCGCCCTCGTCGGCGCGCGGCAGGAGACCGCCATGGCCCCGTCCACGACTATTGCCGTTCATGCAGCCGTTCACGCCGTCGCGCTGCGCGCCGCCCTGGCCGCGTCGATGTGCGCGGCCGGCCTAGGCGCCGCCGCGGCGCAGGACAACGCGCCGCTGATCGACGGCGTCGGCGCCTATACCCATTCGCAGATCATGCGCCACCGCGGCGAGGCCGAACCCCAGCGCGGCGACCGGCGCGCGCCGCTGCGCACCATGCCCAAGCCGGCCCCGGCGCGCAGCGCCGCCGCGCAACTGGACAGCCTCGCTTTCGCCCCGCAGCCGGCGGTGTCGGCGGCGCTCAACGCCGCTTTCGCCGACAGCCTGACCGGACGCCGGCCGAGCCTGGACAGCGAGGTGCTGCGCGACATCGACGGCGCCTTCGAGCGCCATCCGCAGTTCCGCGCCCTGCTGGCGCGGCAGATCGGCGGCGACGACCGCGAGCGAGTGCTGCAGGCCCTGCAGTCCGGCCGGCTGCAGGCCCAGTTCGGCCAGCGCCTGCGCGCGCACGGCTACTCCACCCGCAACTTCGGCGACGTGCTCAACGCCTTCATGGTCTACGGCTGGACCCTGGCCAACGACGGCGCGCGCAGCGATCACCAGGCGGCGTTCGCCGGTTTGCGCGCGCGCCTGGCCGACAGCCTCGCGCGCGGACAGAAGCTGACCTCGATGCGGCCGCAGCAATTGCAGGAAGCGGCCGAGTTGTACGGCCTGGTCGCGACCTTGGCCGGCGCCGCCTGGCAGAACGCGCGCGGCCCGGCCGAGCGCGCCAGCCTGCGCGAGGGCATGACCGCGATCGGGCGCACGGTCGGCATCGATTTCCGCGCGGTGGCATTGCGCGACGGAGGCTTCGCGCCGAAGCGCTGAGCAGCGCGCCGACCTGGGGGCGGCCCGAGGATTCGCCGCCGCGCGCGACTGGCGATACTGCGCGGTCGCGACGGAAATCCGCACCGCGTCGAAGATCGGCGCGGGTGCGCTTCCGATGCGGCGCGGGCGCGTTGTCTACTGTTCCGTTCGAATACGTTTCGTTTTCACCATCAGTTGCGACAGGAGAGTCCGATGTCCCAGCCCTTCACCCCGACCCAGGAGCAGCGCGATCAGATGGTCGCCGACTTCGAAGCCCTGCTGCGCGAGCAGTCCGGCATCGACGCGGCCGATCGCGACGCGCTGATGCATCACTTCACCCGCGCCCTCGACGAAGCCAAGCCGGACGATGTCGCCGACCCGCAGGCGCTGATGGCCAACCTCAGCCAGACCCTGGACGTGCTGCAGGAGAACCGGGTCATCCAGGCCGGCGACCGCGACGGGCTCAGCAAGGCCTTCGCCGAGCCGCTGAACAACCCGACCGTGAAGCGCGCGCTCGAGTTCGCCCAGCGCCGCCAGCGCGACGGCGAGGACCAGGCGCTGGAATGGCTGCAGTCGCAGGCCGACGGCGAAAACGCGGGCGGCAACGGCAGCAGTGCGACCCCGGCGCCGCCGGCGGGCCTGCCGTCCTCGCTGGGCGCCAAGCGCCCGGTCAAGACCTATCGCTGAACCCGGCGCGGCGCGGAGCGTGAGTGCCCTCACATTCCGCGCCCCACGGCCCGGTTTCCCCTAGGGAACGCCCCAGCTGTACAGGCTTCGGCCCGGGCCGATAATTCACCCACCAAGTCATTCAATCCCGCTTCCGCACCGAAACGCGACAAGC
This sequence comes from Lysobacter sp. Soil_C_15, assembly GCF_057657315.1. Taxonomy (NCBI): domain Bacteria; kingdom Pseudomonadati; phylum Pseudomonadota; class Gammaproteobacteria; order Lysobacterales; family Lysobacteraceae; genus Lysobacter; species Lysobacter sp. Soil_C_15. The sequence goes on along the minus strand of NZ_JBDGIR010000006.1, from coordinate 20,618 downwards.
GGCTGATATCGCCAAATCACCAGGGAGAGTGTCATGTCGGACATCAATGCCTCGTACGCTCAGTTTTCGCAGCAGCAGATGGTCGATAGCGCCGGCGTCGACGAGACCGGCGGTTCCAAGCGCGGCGGCCGTGCCGGCGCGGCGGGCGGCTGGCTGGTGGCGTTCGCCACTGCGATGGGCAAGCTGATCGAAAAGGCCGGCGAAGCGCTCATGAACAAGGCCGAGGCCATCGGCGACAAGCCGACCGCGGCCGACTCGACCGAGCTGACCGTGCAGAGCCAGATGTACTCGATGTTCATCAACGCCGTCAGCACCGCGCTGAAGACCATGGGCGAAGCCCAGGGCGCGATGGCCAAGCGCAACTAAGCGCTCAAGCCGCACCGACTCCGAGTCGCGCGAACGCCGGGCCTTCGGGCCCGGCGTTTTCGTTTTTGCAGGCCGGGACTCGGAACTCGGGACTCGGGGCGTGGGATTGAAGATCCGCTCAGGGTGGCGCGGCGGTTGGCGGCATGGCCGCCGTCTCGCCTGTAGGAGCGGCGTCCTGCGGGATTTCCTTCGGTCATAAGCCGCGACAGGGACGCGCAGAACGCGCAATCACGTCGTCGCCTGCCAAAGCGACATCGCAAAGGGATAGGAGCGGCGCGAGCCGCGACAAGGAACGCGCGCGGAACCTGCAACCGCTTCGCCGCCGATCGAGACGACGGCCGCAATGGGGAGCGGCGCCGGCGGGATTTGCTCCGGTCACAAGCCGCGACAGGGACGCGCAGGCGCTTCAACGGGCTACATGGCCGTTAGTAGCTCCGCGGCGTAGCAGGCGACGATCTCTACCCTGCGCACCGCCTGCGGGCCGATCCGGCCGGAACGATCGAAGGCGGCTCAGCTGCGCCGGTTCAAGCGCCGCCCCACCAGCCAGGCGCCCGCGGCGACCACCACGCCGATCATCAGCGCGCCGCCGCCGCCGGCGGTGGCGACCCGATCGCTGACCAGTTCGCCGGTGGGCAACAGCATGATCACCGCGGTGGCCAGGCAGGCATAGGCGACCACGGTCAGCAGCCAGAACAGCCATTGCAGCGCGCGCAGCACTTCGCGGTTGGGCTGGTTCTCATGGGTCGGGCGATGCACGCCGCCGCGCCCCAGCGTCCACAGCCAGTAGGTCAGCGAGGCCGCATCGATGCGCGCGCCGCGGCCCAGCGGCCGCCGCAGCGGCCCCTCGCCGAGGTAGGCGCCGCCGTTGAGCGCGCTGTCGCCGCGCAGCAACTGCACGCGGTCGTTGAGCGCGGTCGGCAGGCCGCGCGGGTCGTTGGCCGAAGTGTTGACGGTCAGCGGAATCACGTTCGGCGCGGTCGCGTTCTCGGCGTGCGCCGCCGCGGCATTGGCCGCGACCGCCGCCGGCGGCTGGCCGAGCTTCTGCATCATCGCCAACTGGTTGAGCAGGCTCTGCTGCGCGGCCAGCGATTCGCCGTGCGCCATCGCCGCCATCGGCGCGGCCGGCACCGCATTGGGGTGCGCCGGCGGCATCGCCAGCGCCGGCGCGGCGGCCTGGGCCTGGCTCGCGGCCTGGGCGCTGGCGACCGGGGACGGCAATGCAGCGGTCTGGTTCGGCGCGGCTTGCAGCACGTTGACGTTGGCCGGCACTGCATCGGCGCGGTTCATCGCCGCCGGCGAGGCGGCGAAGCTGCTCAGGGCGCGCTCGGACAGGGTCGGCGCCGGGTACTGGGTGGCCTGGTTGAAGGCCTGCGCCGAATTCGCGCCGTGCGCCGACTGGCCGGGCAACAGCCGGCTCGGATACGCGGCGATCTGGTCGTCGATCGGCGAGCCCGAGCTGACCACGTTCGGGGTGTTGTGGTTGGAGGTATTGGCGGCGTCGGGCGTGGTCGGGTTGGTGCCCGACGGCGAGGGCCCGTTGCCGGCGTTGTTGTGGTCGCCGCCGTGGTGATGGCCCGAGTCGACGTTGCCGCCCGGATTCGGGCCGCCGTCGTGCGGCTTGGCCAGGCCGGGCGGCAGGCCGCCGTCCAGACCCGGCGGGCCGTTGCCGCCGGGGCCGTGGCCATTGCCGTGGTCGCCGCCCAGGCCCAGGGGATCGGGCAGCCCGTTGGGCCCGCCCAGGCCGGGCAGGGACGGCCGGTTGCCGCCCCCGAACAAGTTTGGCAGCCCTCCCAGCATGGACCTTCTCCCAGCAGAAACCCCGCACCGGCACGGTGCGCCTGTGCAGACGCTAATCCTCCGCCGCGGCGGGGGCATCCTCGGGGCAACCCTAGGTCCGCGAGGTTGGGGCCGCACGCGAACCGCACCGTTGCGTTCCACACGCCGAGACGCTGTTCGCCGCACCGACGTTCCCCCTTTGAAAAAGGGGGCCAGGGGGGATTCGCTTTTGCCGTTCGCTCTTTCGACAGCGATGAGCAAAAAGCCAGAGCCGAAGCCGAAGCCGAAGCCCAAGCCCAAGCCCAAGCCAAAGCCAAAGCCAAAGCCAAAGCAAATCCCCCCTGGCCCCCCTTTTTCAAAGGGGGGGAATGTTGATGGCGGCTTCGATGTGGGTGCATGCCTCATGCTGTTCGGCGGCTACCGACTCCAACTCCTAAGTCCTCACATCTCACACCTCACACCTCACTCCTCACTCCTCACACCTCACACCTCACACCTCACACCTCACACCTCACACCTCACACCAACTCCCGCATCCCAACTCCCGAATCCCAACTCCCGAATCCCAACTCCCGAATCCCAACTCCCGAATCCCGAGTCCCGAATCCCGAGTCCCGAGTCCCGAAAGTCCCAACCAAATGTGGCAACCCAAGCCGCTTGCGCTTGCAAAACCTCTTGTTGCCGTTGTGCGCAGAGCGCAGACTGTGTGCGCGGTCTCTACGTCGCGATGCAACGTCGCGATGCGATCGCAGCCACACCGTCTGCCTTGCTCCCAACTTCAGGACCATTAGATGAGCCGACTGCCCGGCCTCGATCTGCTGCGCGCGATCGCGATCGTTTGGGTGATGTTTTTTCACGCCGCCGGAGCCGGACTCGGCTCGCCGTACATGCCGATGTCGCAGTTCGGCTGGATGGGCGTGGATCTGTTTTTCGTACTCAGCGGCTATCTGATCGGCTGGCAGGTGCTGCGGCCATTGAGCCGCGGCGAACCGCTGGCGTTCGGCGATTTCTATCTGCGTCGCGCGTTGCGCGTGCTGCCCGCGTTCTGGGTGGTGTTGGCGCTGTACCTGTGGCTGCCGGCGTTCCGCGAGCGGCCGGGCATGCAGCCGGCGTGGCAGTTCCTCAGCTTCAGCATCAACCTGCTGATCGACTACGAACGCAACAAGGCGTTCTCGCACGCCTGGTCGCTGTGCGTGGAAGAGCATTTCTATCTGCTGTTTCCGGCCCTGGCGCTGTGGCTGACCCGACGGCCGGCGGTATGGAAGACCGTGCTGCTGGCGGTGTTGCTGGTCGGCGGCGGCATGGCGCTGCGCGCCGTGGTCTGGCAGGCGAGCGTGGACGATGGCGCCAACGCCTGGGTCGAGCGGATCTATTACCCGACCTGGATGCGCCTGGACGGCCTGCTTGCCGGCGTGTTGCTGGCCGCGCTGCGCGCCTATCGGCCGGCGGCATGGCAGGCCCTGCAGCGTCGTGCCGGCAGCCTGGTCTTGCTCGGCCTGGCCCTGGTCGGCGCGGCGATCTGGCTCTCGCGCGAACGCCTCGGGCTGCAGGCTTCGGTGTTCGGTTTTCCGGTGCTGTCCCTCGGTCTGGCCCTGCTGGTCGCGGCGGGCAGCGCCGAGCACCGCTGGAGCGGACGCCTGCGCGTGCCAGGCGCGGCCTGGTTGGCGGCGGCGTCGTTCAGCCTTTACCTGACCCACAAGGCGGTGTTCGGCATGGTCGCGCGCGCTTATGGCGATGCGCTGGAGCCGCACGGCCTGCTTGCGTTCGCGGTCTACGCCGGCGGCGCGTTGCTGGCCGGGGCCGCGCTGCACTACCTGATCGAGCGACCGGGACTGCGCCTGCGCGAACGCCTGCGGGCGAGCGCTAAGGCCACGCCGGCGGCGGCCGATCCGGCCTGAGGCCAGGGTCGGCTCCGCCGCTGTCGCCCCTCCCGCCTACCGCTCATCAGCTCCAAGCTTTGCTATTGTGAGCATCATCACTTTATCGGCAGGCCGGTCCTGACCTAAGGTGGGGAAAACGCCGCGCTCCCACGTTCGAACTCAGGAGCGCCGCGGAAGCGGACGTCGGACCATGGAGGGGACGGCGGTCGGTTGGCGGTAAAGCGTCCATGCGCCCCCAGCATGGACTGGTGTTGCCAAGGCCGTCCTTGGGCGGTCGACAGCGTGGCGGGTTCCGGCCCGCCGTTGCGGAGGGGAAGTGAGATGCATCGAACCCGAGCCGAACTCGACGGCGATCTGTGTCAGCTGCGCGCGGCGTTGCCGTTGTGGCGCCGGCATTGGCGCGACGACGAAGTGTTCTGGAGCCGCGTCGACAGTCTGGTCGAACGCCTGCTGACGGTGACTCCGCGCCCGGAGCGCGGCCACGTCGTCTCGCACATCAACCATATCCTGGCCTCGCAGGGCCTGGAGCACGCGCCTTACGAATGAGCCGCGGGCCGCTCGGCGGCGCGGATCAGGTCGAGTCGGGACGCGCCGGCGCCGGCGCCGCACAGACGCGGTGCGTTTCGGCGCAGCCCGCAGCTGCGCCGGTGCGATCAGCAGGCGAGCGCTGCGTCGTCGAGTGGGACAGGCGGCATCGGATCGGCCGTCCTTGGGGCAGCGAAGCAGCGACGGCCGGCCTCGGCTCCGGGCTGTACTGCGAGCATGGCCGCGGTCTGTGGACGCCGCGCGCGCCGGCGAGGCCCGGCCGGCGGCATGAAGTCCTGAAGGGCGGGGCGCAGCGGCCCGGCGGGACCCGCACGCCAAGCTCATGACGACGGTGGCTTGACACCCTTTTGGCGCAGGCTTATCAACGACTCGGCTATTTAACCTCTCGGTTCAGCGACATGTCCGTCGATTCGCTCAGCAGTACCTTTGCGGCCCTGGCCGATCCGACCCGGCGCGCGATCCTGGCGCGCCTGGCGCAAGGCGAGGCCGGCGTGACCGAGCTGGCCGAACCCTTCGCCATGAGCCTGCCGGCGATCTCCAAGCACATCAAGGTGCTCGAGCGGGCCGGGCTGATCGCACGCGGCCGCGAGGCGCAGTGGCGGCCGTGCCGGTTGGAACCGGCGCGGCTGCAGGAGATTTCCGGCTGGCTCGATCGCTACCGCGCGTTCTGGGACCAGCGGCTGGACCGGCTCGACGACTACCTGCAGCAGTGGCAGGCGGCGAACGGGGCGCGCGATGGCTGCGACGCCGGTTGAGCGCGGCCCGGGCCGCGTCCATGGCTGACGCCGGCAGCGGCAGCCGCAAACGCGCGCCGGCGGCGATCGCGCCGCCCCCATGCTGCGGTCTGCCCAGTCCGCTGGCCAACGCGATCCGCCGCACCGTCTCCCGGCCGGCGGTGTCCGCGCCCGCCAAGCCCAAATCGCCGCGCGCCTGAAGCCCGGCTCACCCTCCTAGCCGAAGCCCGAAACCGTCGCAGGGGTCATCGCCATCTCGCCCTTCGCCGCGTCTTTGTCCTGCGCCCCCTGTAGGAGCGGCGTGAGCCGCGACCAATGGACGCGCAGAGAATCCAACGCCGATGTCATCGATCGAAGCCCGAAACCATCGCGAAGGGTAGGAGCGGCGTCCCACAGGGATTTCCTTCGGTCACAAGCCGCGACCGCGCTGCTGCGGTCTCGCGCCGTTTGTTTTTCGAAGGCTTCAAAGCCATCTCGCCCTTCGCCGTGTCCTTGTCCTGCGCCCTTGTAGGAGCGGCGTGAGCCGCGACCAAGGGACGCGCAGAGGAATCAACGCCTTTGCCGTTGATCGAAGCCCGAAACCATCGCGAAGGGTAAGAGCGGCGTCCCACAGGGATTTCCTTCGGTCACAAGCCGCGACCACGGGACGCGTAGAGAACCCAAGACCGTCGTCAGCGATCGAAGCTCGAAGTTACCGTCTGTAGGAGCGGCGTAAGCCGCGACCGCGTTCTTGCGATCTCGCGCCGTTTGCCGTTCGAAGGCTACAAAAGCTCAAAAGCAAAGCTTCCGTCCGCAAGCGGCCGGGTCACTTTCTTTGTCCAAGGCGACAAAGTCCCACGGGATTTCCTTCGGTCAAAAGTAACCAAAGAAAACGCCATGGCTGTTTCGAATCAAAAGCCACTATGGGACGAGGCCTGCGGGGGGCTGCTCCGCACAGGCCATCCCTGGCCTGGCTGCGCACGGGCCGCATCCCTGCGGGCCGCCCTTCGGGGCTTCAGGGCGTTCTCGCGAGGTCGCTGCCGCGCCAAGCTCTTCACGGCAACGGCAACGGACTTGGTAGGCGGGCGTCCGGCGCAGCGCCCGGCAACCCGGCAACTTCGGCAAACGCGTTCGCCGCGTTACCGGACACCGGTCCGGTTCGCCGCGGGCGCCAGCGATTAAGGTCGAACCGAACCATCGGTGCGACAGGCGCTCGGCCACGGCCGGACGGCGCCTGCGCTGGCGCGGACCTCCACGCGCCGGTCTCCCCAAGCCCGGCGCGCTTGTTCGCGGTCCGTCCACCCGCGGTGCGACGGACCGCGATTTTTTTTGCCGCGCCGGCGTGTCGGGCGGCCTGTCGATTCTGCCGCTGCCGATTCGTCGTTCCGGTGAGCGCCCGGTTCCGGGTCCTCTCTGCCAGGAGACGACGATGAAATTCATGCTGATAGTGAAGGCCGACCCGGACAGCGAGTCGGGCCGGCCGCCCGACCCGGCGCTGTTGCAGGCGATGGGCGCCTACAACCAGGCCCTGGTCCGCGCCGGGGTATTGCTCGCCGCCGAGGGCCTGCGCCCCAGCGCGCAAGGTGCGCGGGTGCATTTCGACGGCACCGCCCGCCGGGTGATCGCCGGCCCGTTCCCGGAAACCGAGCAACTGGTGGCCGGGTTCTGGTTGATCCAGGCGCGTTCGCTGGAAGAGGCGGTGGAATGGGTCAAGCGCGTGCCCAACCCCGACGGCCTGCGTTCGCAGATCGAGATCCGGCGCGTGTTCGACACGGTCGATTTCGATCCGGCCGCCGAGGCCGAGCCGCGTCCGGCCGGCAGCGCCGTCGCCCGCTCCCACTGAGGCGCCGCCGGCGCATGCGTCCGCTGCTGTCGATCCGGCTGCGTCCGTGCGCGTCCGCCGCCTTCGCCCTCTCACCCACTCCGCTACGGAAACCCGCCACCATGCAACTGAGCACCTACCTCTCGTTCGACGGCGACTGCCGCCAGGCCTTCGAGTTCTACGCCCGCACCCTCGGCGGCGAAGTCGTCGCGCTGATGACCTTCGCCGACAACCCCGGCTGCGACGAGATCGGCGCGCAGGAACGCGACAAGATCATGCACGCCTGCTACCGGCTCGGCGGCTTCGAGCTGATGGGCACCGACGCCACCGCGCTGTATCCGTATCGCGGCATCAGCGGCGCGCACGTGGCCCTGGGCCTGAGCGACGTCGCCGAGGCCGAACGCATCTTCGCCGCGCTGGCCGACGGCGGCATGGTGCAGATGCCGCTGCAGCAGACTTTCTGGGCCCAGCGTTACGGCATCGTCGCCGACCGTTTCGGCGTGCCGTGGATGATCAACTGCGCGCAAGCGGCCTGCGTGCCTTGAGATCGCGCTTGGTCGGGCGCCGGCAACGGCCGAACGGCGCTTGCGCCGGCGCACGCGAGGTGGTCTGATCGGTCGCCGTGACGGCCACCTCTTCCAATCTCGGCGCGACCCATCGCGCCATCGACGCGGTCTGGCGCATCGAGTCGGCGAAAGTCATCGCCGGCCTGACCCGGATGGTGCGCGACGTCGGCCTGGCCGAGGAACTGGCCCAGGACGCCCTGGTCTCGGCGCTGGAGCGCTGGCCGGAAACCGGCGTGCCGGACAACCCCGGCGCCTGGCTGATGCAGACCGCCAAGCACCGCGCGATCGACCGGTTGCGGCGCAAGAAGCTGCTCGACCGCAAGCACGAGGAGATCGGGCGCGAGATCGAAGCCGGCCAGGACGAGATCGAGGAGGCCTTCTTCGACCGCCTCGACGACGACATCGGCGACGATCTGCTGCGGCTGGTGTTCATCTCCTGCCATCCGGTGCTGTCGACCGAGGCCCGCGTCGCCCTGACCCTGCGCCTGCTCGGCGGTTTGACCACCGACGAGATCGCCCGCGCCTTCCTCGCCGCCGAACCGACCATCGCCCAGCGCATCGTCCGCGCCAAGCGCACCCTCGCCGACGCCCAGGTGCCGTTCGAGGTGCCGCGCGGCGAGGAACTGGAGCAGCGCCTGGCCTCGGTGCTGGAAGTGATCTACCTGGTCTTCAACGAAGGCTACTCGGCCACCGCCGGCGACGACTGGATGCGCCCGGGCCTGTGCGAGGACGCCCTGCGCCTGGGCCGTATCCTGGCCGGGCTGATGCCCAAGGCGGCCGAGGTGCACGGCCTGGTCGCGCTGATGGAAATCCAGGCCTCGCGGGCCAAGGCGCGCACCGGTCCGGACGGGCAGCCGATCCTGCTGCTGGACCAGGACCGCACGCGTTGGGACCGGATCCAGATCCAGCGCGGCCTGGATGCGCTGGAACGCGCCGCGCGCCTGTCCGACGGCAACGGCCCGTACACCCTGCAGGCGGCGATCGCCGCCTGCCACGCACGCGCGCCGACCGCGCAGGACACGCCCTGGCCGCGCATCGCCGCGCTGTACCAGCGCCTGGCCCTGCTGACCCCGTCGCCGGTGATCGAGCTCAACCGCGCGGTGGCGCTGTCGATGGCGTTCGGTCCGGCGGTCGGCCTGCAACTGGCCGACAGCCTGCTCGACGAGCCGTCGATGAAGCAGTACCACCTGCTGCCGAGCGTGCGCGGCGATCTGTTGCTCAAGCTGGGCCGGCGCGAGGAGGCGCGCGCCGAGTTCGAGCGCGCCGCGGCGTTGACCCGCAACGTACGCGAACGCGAGCTGTTGCTCGCCCGCGCGGCCGAGATCGATTCGGCCTAGCCATCGCCGCGCCCCTGTAGGAGCGGCGTAAGCCGCGACCGCCGCCGCAGTGCACGCAAGCGTAGGCTGCCGTAGCCCGGATCGCCTCGGCGCTTCGACCTCGCCGTATCGATAGCCAGGACAGCGGCGTGGTATCGCACCGCTTCGGCTGTCGCGGCTCACGCCGCTCCTACACAAGCGGCGCGCCGCTCAAGCTCGGTGCGTTCGACCGAAGCTGTAAATCCTCGCCTGCAGCAGCGGCGTAAGCCGCGACCAGCGAAGTGAAGTACGCAAGCGCATGTCGCCGAAGCCCGGACCACCCGGCGCTTCGGCCTTGCCGCATCGATAGCCAGGACAGCGGCGTGGTATCGCACCGCTTCGTCGGTCGCGGCTCACGCCGCTCCTACAGAAGCGGCGCGCCGCGCGGCGCCGGCAGCGACTCAAGCTTCCGCCCGCATCGCCCCCAGGATCACCGCGGTCAGGGTCGCGGCCGCATCGGCTTCGGCGATGCGGCCGTGGGTCATCTCGCGCGATAGGGCATCGGCGGCGCCGACGATGGCGACGCCGCGGCGCTGCAACTCGTCGGCATCAAATTTGGCGTACGGCGCCAACAAGCCGCGGTAGAACGCGACATAGGCTTCGAGCAGTTCATGCTGCACCCGCTCCATCTGCTCGTCGCCCTTGAGCGCGGCGAAGATCGCGTGGTACTCCGGGCCGGCGGTGCGGAAGCAGCTCATGTAAGTCTCGCCGATCAGCCGCGCCACTTCGCCCAGACGCTTGGGCGCGCGTTCGAAGGCCTGGGCCTGGATCGCGCACTGGCGGTCGTCGATCTTCCGGTACAGCGCGATCAGCAGGCCCGAGCGGGTGCCGAAATGCTCGTACGCGATCGGTTTGCTGACTCCGGCGCGCTCGGCCAGGTAGCCCAGGGTGAGGGCGTCGGTGCCTTGCTCGCGGACGATGTTCATCGCCGTGTCCAGCAACTGCTCGCGGCGATCGGCCTTGGACAGGCGCCGGGCCGGGGCGGGGGTGTCGCTCATGGAACGCAGTCTCTCGTCTGGCTGGGGCTTGACAGTGCAGGGGCTCAGCGTATCTTACTAATCGTAAGTTACCAATCGTAGCTTGTGTTTCGGCCATCCCGGCCGGACGCGCCGCCCGCACCCACAGGACCCCATCATGACCGCTTCCTCGCTCGCTCCCGTCCTCATCGTCGGCGGTTCCGGCATCGTCGGCCGCCACGTCGCACGCGCCCTGCGCCGCCTCCACCCCGAACTGCCGCTGGCGATCGGCGGCCGCGATCCGGCCAAGGCCGCGGCCGCCGCGGCCGAACTCGGCGCCGCGGTGCCGGTGCGGATCGACCTGGACCGCGCCGATCTCGGGCTCGACCCGGCGGCGCGTTACTCCGCGGTGGTGACCATGCTCAAGGACGAGAGCCTGAACACGCTCAAGTACGCGCTGCATCACCGCCTGCCCTACCTCAGCACGTCCAACGGCTCGTTCGAGATGGCGCCGGAAGTGGCGCTGCATCTGCGCCATCCGGACCGCTCGCCGATCCTGCTCGCCAGCCACTGGCTGGCCGGCGCGGCGACCTTGCCCGCGCTGCATTACGCGCGCGAGTTCGAGCAAGTCGAGCGGATCGAGATCAGCGCCGTGCTCGACGAACTCGACATGGGCGGCCCGGCCGCGGCGGCGGACTACGAGCGCCTGACCAGCGCGGCGGCGGCGCAGATCCTCGAACGCGGGCGTTGGCGCTGGGTGCGCGGCGCCGAGGCCGAGCGCCGCGTGGTCAGCGTCGACGGCACCCCGTTGCCGGCCAGCGCCTACTCGCCGATGGACGTGGTCAGCCTGGCGGCGGCGACCGACGCCGACTCGGTGCGCCTGGACCTGGCCTTGGCCGAAACCGCCAGCCGGCGCCGCGGCGAAGCCTATTCGACCGAAATCGCGCTCGACCTGTACGGTCGCGACCGCCAAGGCGCGCCGGCGCATCGCCGCTACGAGCTGGTCCACCCGCAAGGCCAGGCGCCGCTGACCGGATTGGGCATCGCCCTGGGCGTGGAACGCCTGCTCGGCCTGTCCGGCGGCGCCGCGCCGGCGCCGGGCCTGTACACCCCGGACCTGCTGCTGGATCCGGCGCAGTGGCTGCAACGCTACCGCGAATTCGGCGGCCAGGAGCGCGAGGTCGCGACGCCGGCGATGGCGGCCTGAGCGCCGCACCGCTAAGCCCATGCCCTGGCGTGGGCCTTCTGCGCGCCCCATGCTCGCAGCGCCCGCGAGTGCAGTGTGCTTACCGACCGCGAGGCCGAGTCAGTCTTGATCGGCGTCACAGAAGCGCCGCGCGCTTGCGACAACTGCAACATCGGCCGTGGAAGATGGCGGGTCGCTCCAGCGCACTTCGGGGACCGCGCACGATGACCGATCCGCAACGCCGCCGCTTCCTGACCGGTCTGGCCATCGGCGGTGCGGCGACCCTCGCCGGCCCGATCGCGATCTGGCGCTGGACCGGCGGGCACGGTCATCGCTTCGCCAGCGGCCCGGCGCCGGACCTGCAGCTGCTGCCGCCGGACGCGCGCTTCGTCCAGCCGCTGCGCCTGCCCGGCGGCGAAGGCCTGCTGGCCGAGGCCGACCTGCGCACGCCGCTGCGGCTGACCGCGCAGGCGACGGCGCAGGCGCTGTTTCCCGGTGCGCCGACCACGCTGTGGTCCTATGCCGGCAGCGTCGCCGGCCGGGCCCTGGTCAACCCGGTCCTGCATGCGCGCCGCGGCGACACGGTCGAGGTCGAACTCGACAACCGCCTCGCCGAGGCCACCACCATCCACTGGCACGGCCTCGCGGTCGACGAGGCCAACGACGGCAGCGGCCTGCACCCGGTCGCGCCCGGCGCGCGCCGGCGCTACCGCTACCGCATCGACAACCGCGCCGGCCTGTACTGGTACCACGCGCATCCGCACGGTCGCACCGGGGTGCAACTGCAACGCGGCCTGGCCGGTCTGTTGCTGATCGAGGACGACGAAGAGCGCGCGCTGCGCCAGCGCCTGGGCATGCGCTGGGGCGAACGCGATCTGCCGCTGATGATCGCCGACAAGCAGGTCGGCGCCGACAACGCCATCGTCTACAAGGACGGCGCCGACGACTGGATCGGCAACCGCGTGTTGGTGAACTGGACGCCCGAGCCCTACCTCGACGTGATTCCGGCCTGGTACCGCTTCCGCCTGGTCAACGTCGCCAACGCGCGCATGCTGCGGCCGTGCTTCCTGCACGGCGACAGAGTGCTGCCGATGCAGCTGATCGGCACCGACGGCGGCCTGCTCGAACGCGCCTGGCCGGTCGACGACCTGTTCCTGGCGCCGGCCCAGCGCGCCGACGTGCTGGTCGACTTCGGCGCGCTCGCGCCGGGCGAACGGGTGCGGTTGCGCAGCCTGGAATACGTGGCGATGGAGAACGAGGACGAGTCCGGCGCGTTCGTGCCCGACCCGATGGGCGACCATCCCGGCGCCGTGGCGATGGGCGAGGCGCTGGACCTGATGGAACTGCGCGTCATCGAGTGCGCGACCGAACGCCGTCCGCCGGCGCGGCTGCCGCCGCTGGAGGCGATGGCGGGGATCCCGCCGTTGCCGGACACGCGCGACTGGCCGGTGCGCGCGTTGCGGCTGCGCATGGACGAGCAAGGGCGCTGGTTCATCAACGACTGGAACTTCCACCTCGCCGGCCACGAGCCGGCGTTCTCGGTGCGGCGCGGCAGCCGCGAGGTGTGGGAGATCCGCAACAGCATGACCAGCATGCCGCACCCGATGCACTTGCACGGGTTCCAGTTTCGGGTGCTCTCGCGCAGCATCAGTCCGCCCGACATCCGCGGCCGCCAGGTCGCCGCCGGCGGCCTGGGCCCGCAGGACCTGGGCTGGAACGACACCGTGGTGGTCTGGCCCGGCGAGATCGTGCGTCTGGCCATCGACTTCGCCCAGAGCTTCGCCGGCACCCAGCGCTACATGCTCCATTGCCACAATCTCGAGCACGAGGACATGGGCATGATGCTGAGCTTCGCCGTGACCGACTGACGCCGCCGGTCGCGCGCATGGTCCTATCGCCGCATCTGGTTTGCCGCTACCCGCTCCCGGGTCGCCGGATCCCGGTTCCCTTCTCGTCCACCCCGCGTTACGGAGTCCGCATGTCGCGTCAGTCCGCCTTTGGTTCCGCCCCGTCCATGCCCTTTCGCCGCGTCGGACTCGCGCTTGCGATGGCGCTGGCCGGCTGCACGCCCGCATCGAAAGCGCCGCCGGCAACGGCGACCGCGGCGGCGATGCCGGCCGCCGCGCTGACCGCGGCCGAACTGAGCGACGACAAGGCGCGCATCAGCTACGTGATCGGCCGCGACTTCGCCCGCAGCATCGAGCCGATCCGCGGCGAACTGGATCCGCAGATCGTGCTGCGTGCGATCCGCGACGCCCAGGGCGGCGCCAAGCCGCTGTTCGACGAGGCGCAAAGCCGCACGATCCGCGAAGGCTTCAGCGCCGCGTTGCGCGCCAAGCAGGACCAGGCACAGCAGGCGCTGGCGGCGCGCAACCTGGAAAGCGGCGAGGCGTTCTTGAAGCGCAATGCCGGCAGCGCCGGCGTGCGCAGTACCGCCTCGGGGCTGCAGTACCGGGTGCTGCGCGAGGGCCAGGGCGCGCACCCCAAGCCCAGCGACACGGTGCGGGTGAACTACATCGGCCGCCTGCCCGACGGCAGCAAGTTCGAGAGTACCTACGACACCGATCATCCGGCCGAGTTCGTCCTCGACCGGGTCATGCCCGGCTGGACCGAAGGCGTGCAGCTGATGACGCCCGGCAGCCGTTACCGATTCTGGGTCCCGTCCAAGCTCGCTTACGGCGAACGCGGCGTGCCCGGGCAGATCGAACCCAACACCGTGCTCGACTTCGAGATCGAACTGCTCGAAATCGCCGGCGCCGGCGGCACCGGCGCTGCCGAATGAGCGCGCTACTCCTGTAGGAGCGGCGCAAGCCGCGATCGCCATCCCTCAACCTCGCCGCGTCTTGTCCTGCGCTCCTTGTAGGAGCGGCGTGAGCCGCGACCGCGTTCTTGCGGCCTCGCGCCGTTTGTCGTTCGAAGGCTACAAAAGCTCTAAAGCAAAAGCTTCCGCCCGCAAGCGGCCGGGCTACTTTCTTTGTCCAAGGCGACAAAGTCCCACGGGATTTCCTGCGGTCAAAGGTAGCCAAAGAAAACGCCATTCCTGTTTCGAATCAAGGGCCACTATGGGACGCGGTTTGCGCAGGGCTGCTCCGCACAGGCCACCCCTGGCCTGGCTGCGCACGGGCCGCATCCTTGCGGCCCGCCCTGCGGGGCTTCACGGCGGTCTCGCGAGATCGAGGCGGCGCCAAGCTCTTTATGGCAACGGCAAACGCGTGGCCGCCAGAAGGAAGCGGTCCATCCGAACGCGGACCGCACCTCATCAATGTGCCATCACCGCACACACCGACGACCGTCCGTCGGACGAGGCGAAACCTGTGACGGCAGCCTCACGGGCATCCGCAATCGACGCGATTTCCGTCGCAATCGTGTAGCGGTTTTCCGGCCAAACTCCGCAACCATCGCGACCCGAACGGATCGCGGCCGCCCGCCATCACCGTCTTCCGGAGACAGCCAGTGAACCTCATCCTCCAGCGCGCGCCGATCGGCGTCGCGATCGCCGCCGCCTTGATCGGCGCCCTCGCCGGCGCACCGGCGCAGGCCGCCCAGCGCACCCTGCAGCTGTCCGAGGACAGCACCCACAGCAAGCCGGTGCAGGCGGCCAAGGGCACGCCGCTGGCGGTCGCGGCGATGCCCGGCCAGGTCTGCGAAGCCGGCGCCAAGTGGCTGCGCCTGGGCTTCAAGGAGCTCAAGCTGGCCGGCTACGACTCGTTGGTGCTGACCAGCAGCGGCGGCGACAAGCTGGTGTTCGAAGGCCGGCACTGGAACGAGCGCAGCTTCACCACCCGCGCCCTGCGCGGCGAATGCGTCGACATCAAGCCCTACTTCAGCCAGCCCGACAGCCGCTTCCAGCTCGACCGCTACGACTACAGCGCGGTGCCGCTGAACCTGGCCAGCGTGGTCGTGGCCGGCGCCGGCGACATCTGCGACACCAGCGGCACCGCCTGCAAAGGCACCTCGGACCTGATCGTGTCGATCAACCCCACCGCGGTGTTCACCGCCGGCGACAACGCCTACGACAGCGGCACCCTGAGCGAGTTCAACAACCGCTATGCGCCGACCTGGGGCCGCTTCAAGGCCTTGACCAGCCCGTCGCCAGGCAACCACGAGTACTACACCAGCGGCGCCAGCGGCTATTTCGACTACTTCAACGGCGTCGGCAACCAGACCGGCCCGGCCGGCGACCGCAGCAAGGGCTATTACAGCTGGGACGTCGGCGACTGGCATTTCATCGCCCTCAACACCATGACCGGCGGCACCGTGTCCTCGACCCAGATCAACTGGCTCAAAGCGGACCTGGCCGCCAACACCAAGCCCTGCACCGCGGCCTACTTCCATCATCCCTTGCTCAGCCGCGGCAGCTACAGCGGCTACAGCCAGGTCAAGCCGTTCTGGGACGCTCTGTATGCGGCCAAGGCCGACCTGGTGCTGGTCGGCCACGACCACAACTACCAGCGCTACGCCAAGATGAATCCCAGCCAGCAAGCGGCCGCCGACGGCATCCGCCAGGTGCTGGTCGGCACCGGCGGGCGCGCGTTCTACGACATCAGCGGCAGCCATTCCTTGCTGGAGGCGAGCAACGACAGCACCCACGGCGTGCTCAAGCTGACCCTGACCGCGACCGGCTACACCGGCAACTTCGTGCCGCGCGCCGGCAGCAGCTACACCGATCAGTTCAGCGGCACCTGCAACAAGAACAGCACCCCGCCGTCGTCGTTGACGCTCAACGCGGTGCGCGACGTCACGGTCAAGTCCGGCGGCAGCCGGGTCAACACCGCGGTGCTGTACGCCGACGGCAGCGACGGCGGCCAGCAGTTGCGCGGCCTGATGGGCTGGAACGTCTCTTCCGCCGCCGGGCTGAACCTGCAGTCGGCGCAGCTCAAGCTGCAGGTCGCGGACCGCTCCACCGGCACTTACGACCTGTATCAGGTCACCACGGCCTGGACCGAGAGCAACGCCACCTACAGCGGCGCCAGCCTCGGCAGCAAGCTCGGTTCCTTCGTGCCCAGCGCGACCGGCACGCAGTACCTCAACCTCAACGCCACCGGCCTGCAGTTGGTGAAGAACTGGGCCAACGGCAGCGTCGCCAACAACGGCGTGATCCTGGTGCCGGCCTCCGGCGTCAGCGACGGTGTCGACTGGTCTTCGCGCGAAGGCGCCAACGCGCCGCAGCTGCTGCTGACCTATACGCCCTGATCCGGCACGGCCGAGCGCAGCGGACGACTACGCGTCGTCCGCTGCGGCAGGGCGATGGGATTGCGCGAAACGGTTTGCGCTCGGTTCAACCGTAGGCGGGCAAAGCAGGCCGCGCACTGGTGCCGGCCCCGGCGCCGATCATCAGCTTGACCGACTCCTTGATCCGTTCGGCGCCGCCGAGTTTGACCGCGGTGATCAGCCGTTCGCCGATGGTCTTGCTTTCCTCGGCGGTGTTGGCATGGGTGCCGAGCACGGCCAGGCCCTTCTCGGTCAGCCGATAGCGCAAGGCGACATGGACGAAAGCGACGCCGTTCAAGGACTCTTTGACGCAGGCGCCGCTGCGCAGATAACCCTCGTCCAACAGCCATTCGAAAGTCGCGCCGCAGGCCAGCACCGCGGCGGCCATCGCCTCGCGATTGTTCGGGTCCAGACCGGGAAGATGACGGGCCGATTCTTCGGCGTTGAAACGCGCTACGACGGGATGCTGCTCCAGCGCCGCGGCGCAGATCCGCGCCGTGGCGATACTGAAAACCTCGATGTTTTTCATTGATGACGCCCCCTGACGTCCTCGCTATTTATGTGGGGGGCATGTCAACGCCGCGTGATGAAAAAATTCCTAAGAAGTTGAATTAAAAGGGTAATTTCTAGATATCTATCGCGCACAATACGTGACGTGCATAGCATCGACGATGGCCGGTTGACCCCCTGCGGCAGATGCAGGCCGCGCCGAGACACCCCGGTCGAGGGGATGGAATCAGGTAGATGAACGCCGTTGGCGCGCTGTCTGACGAACGGCGCTCAGGCGTCCGCCTGGACGCGCAGCTCGATCACGCTGTCGTCGGCATCGGGCAGGCGTGGCGGCAGGGCAATCAGCACATCCTCGCCGTCGCGGCGCACCTCCAGCTCGGTGCCGCCGTCGAGCAGGCGCGCGCGTTGCGCGCCGGGCAGACGCAGGCGCAACTCGCCGTTGGCGGGGCGCTCGAACACGTGCAGGAACAGACGGCCGTCGTCGTTCGCGGTAATGCGGCCCCATTCCACCGGCTGCAGCGGATTGGCCCGGCTGGCGTAGATCGAATCGCCGTTGCGGCGCAGCCAGTCGCCGATCGCCTGCATCCGCTGCACGCTTTGAGCCGGCACGCTGCCGTCGGCGAGCGGACCGATGTTGAGCAACAGGTTGCCGCCCTTGCTGGCGGTGTCGACCAGGGTGCGGATCAGCTCGCGACTGGATTTCCAATCGTGGTCGAGCGCGCTATAGCCCCAGGTACCGTTCATGGTCAGGCAGGCTTCCCAGTCCACCCCGGCCACGCCTTGCGCCGGCACCGCCTGTTCGGGCGTGGTGAAGTCGCCGTGCGCGCGGTCGAACCAACGCAGGCTGCCCTGCGGATCGTCGTAGCCCAGCGAGCGGTACAAGCGATTGTTCATGACGATGCCGGGCTGGGCGGCACGCACCATCGCCATCAGCTCGCTGGCGCGCCAGGTTTCGCCTTCGGCGCCGGGATTGGAGTAGTCCCACCACAGCACGTCGATCGGGCCATAGTGTTCGACTAGTTCGCGCACCTGTGCCTGCAGGAAATCCTGATAGGTCTTCAGGTTCGCGCGTCGGTCGTAATCCGGATCGTCGGCCGGCGCGGTCTTCTCCAGCGGATGCGGCAGCGGCTGTTCCAGGCGGGCGAAGTCGCGGTAGGGATAGGCCGGGTGATGCCAATCGATCACCGAGTGGTACAGGCCGACCTTGAGGCCCTCGGCGCGCGCGGCCTGCACCACTTCACGCACCAGGTCGCGGCCGACCGTGTCCTGGGCGTCGAACTCGCTGACCGCGCTGTCGTGCAGCGCATAGCCTTCGTGATGCTTGCTGGTGAACACCAGATAGCGAGCGCCGGCGCGCTTGGCCAGTCGCGCCCATTCGCGGGCGAAGCCGGGCTTGGGCTTGAACAGCGGCAGCATCCGCCGCGCATACTCGTCGCTGGGCACGTGCGCATTGCGCTGGATCCATTCGGCCGAACCCTTGACCGGCGTACCGTTCCAACGGCCGGCGGCGCCGGAGTAGAGGCCCCAATGCACGAACATGCCGAAGCGCGCCTCGCGCCACCAGCGCATGCGCGCATCGAACGCGGCCTGGGATTCGCTGGGCGGCGCGACGGCCGGGCGCGGCACGGTCGAAGCAGGCGCGGCGGCGGATGCGGGCGACGCGCACGCCAGCGCGATCAGGACGGGAATCAGTGCGGCGCGCAAGGACGGCATCGGCGACATCGGGAGTCTCCACTACGGACCGCGGCAGTCCAGCAGAGTGGGTGCGGCGCGGTCAACCGGCAGATCGATTCGAAAGGCGCGCACTGGTTGGCCTTGCGTTTGCCGGCGCCGAAAGGCAAATCCCCCGCGCCGACGGTCGCATCGGACTTCGTGCCGCGCAAGGCGCGAGCCCCCTTTTTCAAAGGGGGCAATGAATGACGTGGCGGGACGAGTTGGTGAAAGGCGGCAAGCGATAAGTGGGGTTACTCCAGCCAAGCGGACTGGTCCCCCCTTTTGAAAAAGGGGAGGGGGGATTTGCTCTTCGCTCGAAAAAGCCGCAACAAATCCAAACGCGTCCAAACAAATCCAAGCGCGACAAAACTTGCGCGAGCCGTGCCCGGCACTAGACTCGAACGCTCGACAGCTTGCTCCTCTTCGCCATGGACCGTCGCCGCTTCCTGCTCGCCACTTCCGCCTCTGCGCTCGCCGCGACCGCACCGGTCCTGGCGGCCACGCCCGAACCCGCCGCGCCGATTTCGCGGCCGCGTCCGACGCCGCAGCAACTGGCCTGGCAGCGCGAAGAGCTGTCGATGTTCGTGCACTTCACCGTCAACACCTTCACCGACCGCGAATGGGGCGAGGGCGACGAAGACCCGCAGCTGTTCGCGCCCAGCGACCTGGACGCCGGGCAATGGGCGCGCGCGGCCAAGGCCGGCGGCTTCCGCAGCCTGATCCTCACCGCCAAGCACCACGACGGCTTCTGCCTGTGGCCGACCGCGACCACCGGACACTGCGTGCGCAACAGCCCCTGGCGCGGCGGCCGCGGCGACGTGGTGCGCGAGTTCGTCGACGCCTGCCGCGGCGAAGGCCTGGCGGTCGGCTTCTACCTCTCGCCCTGGGACCGCCATGAGCCGCGCTACGGCCGCGGTCGCGCCTACGACGATTTCTACATCGCCCAGCTCACCGAACTGCTGACCGGCTACGGGCCGGTGCACGAGGTCTGGTTCGACGGCGCCAACGGCGAAGGCCCGAACGGCAAGCGCCAGGCCTACGACTGGCCGCGCATCCACCGTACGGTGCGAGAACTGCAGCCGCAGGCGATCGTGTTCTCCGACGCCGGGCCCGACGTGCGCTGGATCGGCAACGAGCGCGGCATCGCCGGCCACACCTGCTGGTCGACGGTCGATCCCGGGCGCGTACCGCACGCCGGTTTCGACCGGCCCTGGGTCGGCGACGCGCTGCAGCAGGGCGATCCTTACGGCACCGCCTGGCGACCGGGCGAGTCGGACGTATCGATCCGGCCGGGCTGGTTCTGGCATGCGGCCGAAGATGCCAAGGTGCGTACGCCGGAACAGTTGCTGGCGCTGTACTTCGCTTCGGTCGGGCGCAACAGCAAGCTGTTGCTCAACGTGCCGCCGACCCGCAGCGGCCGTTTTCACGACATCGACGTGGCCGCGCTGGCCGGTTTCGCCCGGCTGCGCGAGGCGGTATTCGGCGCCGGCAACTGGCTGGCCGGCGCGCGCGTACGCGCCAGCGGCCAGGCCCGCGGGCACGCTCCCGAGCGTGTGCTGGAGGCCGACCCCGAAACCTACTGGAGCGCGCCGCGCGGCGCGCGCACGGGCTGGATCGAATTCGAATCCGCGCAGGACATGGAGTTCGACACCTTGTGCCTGCAGGAAGCCATCGCCCATGGCCAACACATCGCCAACTACCGCATCGAGCGCTGGCACGAAGGCCGCTGGCAGCCCTTCGCCTGGGGCACGACCATCGGCCACAAGCGCCTGGAGCGCTTCGATCCGCTGCGCGCGCGCCGCGTCCGCCTGACCGTCGAGCACGCCTACGACACCCCGCGCCTGAGCGCGGTCGGGCTGTACCGCAGCGCGATGTGAATCGCCGGATGGCTCTGGTAGGAGCGGCGTCCCACAGGGATTTCCTTCAGTCATGAGCCGCGATCAAGGGACGCGCAGAGGAATCAACGCCTCCGCCATCGATCGAAGCCCGAAACCATCGTATGTAGGAGCGGCGCCCCA
>NZ_JBDGIR010000005.1:344593-463983 GCF_057657315.1 Lysobacter sp. Soil_C_15 | reverse complement strand
GTCCAACCGGGCCGCGCATCTTACAGCATCGTTTCGTTTCGTCAACCACCCGTCGAAACCGACTGCCGTACCGCGCTCCGACCAACCATCCAACCGCCGATCGGGCCGCGCATCTTACAGCATCGTTTCAGTTCGTCAACACTCACCGAAACCGCTGTTTTCTGCGCCCCTTGCAGTCGGCGAACCGCCTGCAGGGCCGCGCATCTTACAGCCTGTTCTCGATTCGTCAACAACCCGTCGAAACCGCTGTTTTCCGCGCTCCCCGAAACCGCCTTGGCGACTTCGCGGCCGCGCATCTTACAGCCTGTTTCCGATTCGTCAACACGTATCGAAACCGCCGCTTTCCGCGCGCCCCGCTGCAACACAACTCGCCTCGGGGAGCCGCACATTATGCAGACATGAATAGGGGTTGGGAAGGGGGCATCGACTCGACGGAAGATTTATTCGGTCCATCGAACCAGCGCTTCGGAATGACCTGCTTTGCCGGACGGCGGCAAGCAACGGCTTCGCTTGCCGCCCTCACCCCACCCCCTCTCCCGCAAGCGGGAGAGGGGTTCAGATAGGTTGGGCGCGGGCTGGGCGCTCTACGGCGACGCGACCGGCGATCCGGCTCGGCATCCGGCCATCGCCGGGAAACCACGCCAGGCGTTGCCGCCCCACGGCGGCCGCCCATAAACGGAACGGCCCGCGCCGGAGCGCGGGCCGTTCGGCGGTGCGGGTCGGGCGGCGACGCTCAGACCTGCATCATCTCGAAATCGTCCTTGGTCACCCCGCAGTCCGGGCAGGTCCAGGTGTCCGGCACGTCTTCCCAGCGCGTGCCCGGGGCCAGGCCCTCTTCCGGCAGGCCCTTGGCTTCGTCGTAGATGAAGCCGCAGACGACGCACATCCAGGTGCGGTAGGCGGTGGTCGCGGCGGACTCGGACATGGGCGGATAATGCGTGGATTGCGGGACGCGCATTGTCCCATCCCGCCCTCTCCGACGGAAGCCGACCCCATGACCTCCCGCTGGCCGCGCCGCGGCCTGTACGCGATCACGCCCGACGAGGCCGATACCGCGCGCCTGCTGCGCCGGGTCGAAACGGTGCTAGGCGCCGGCGCGCATTGGCTGCAGTACCGCAACAAGGCCGCCGACGCCGCGCTGCAGCGCGAGCAGGTGCGGGCGCTGCAGCCGCTGTGCCGCGCTCACGGCGTGCCCTTGATCGTCAACGACGACTGGCGCCTGGCCGCCGAACTCGGCGCCGACGGCGCGCACCTGGGCGAAGACGACGGCGCACTGGCCGCCGCGCGCGCCGCGCTCGGCGCCGAAGCGATCCTGGGCGCGTCCTGCTACGACGATATCGGCCTGGCCCGCGCCGCCGCCGCGCACGGCGCCAGCTATGTCGCGTTCGGCGCGTTCTTCGTTTCCCCGACCAAGCCCAACGCCCGCCGCGCCGCGCCCGAACTGCTGGCCCAGGCCGCGCCGCTGGGCCTGCCGCGAGTGGCGATCGGCGGCATCGCCCCGGACAATGCCCGTCCGCTGGTCGACGCCGGCGCCGATCTGCTGGCGGTGATCAGCGGCGTGTTCGACGCGCCCGATCCGGCCGCCGCGGTGCGCGCCTACCTTTCCTGCTTCCAAGAGCCCCGCCATGACTAACCCGCGTTCCCACGAGCTGTTCACCCGCGCCCAGGCGCTGATTCCCGGCGGCGTCAATTCGCCGGTGCGCGCGTTCAAGTCGGTCGGCGGCGAGCCGTTCTTCGCCCAGCGCGCCGAAGGCGCCTATCTGTACGACGTCGACGGCAATCGCTATGTCGATTACGTCGGCTCGTGGGGGCCGATGATCGCCGGCCACGCCCATCCGCAGGTGCTGGCCGCGGTCGAGCGCACCATGCGCGACGGGCTCAGCTTCGGCGTGCCCAATCCGCTGGAAGTGACCATGGCCGAGGCCATCACCCGGATCGTGCCGAGCTGCGAGATGGTGCGGATGGTGAACTCCGGCACCGAGGCCACGCTGTCGGCGATCCGCGTCGCTCGCGGCGCCACCGGCCGCAGCCGCATCGTCAAGTTCGAAGGCTGCTACCACGGCCACGGCGACAGTTTCCTGGTCAAGGCCGGCAGCGGAGTGATGACCCTCGGCCTGCCGAACTCGCCGGGCGTGCCCTCGGCCCTGGCCGACCTCACTTTGACCCTGCCCTACAACGACTTCGACGCCGCCACGCGCTTGTTCGACGAGGTCGGCGGCGAGATCGCCGGCCTGATCATCGAGCCGATCGTCGGCAACGCCAACTGCATCCTGCCGCGCGAGGGCTATCTGCAGCACCTGCGCGAGCTGTGCAGCCGGCACGGCGCGCTGCTGATCTTCGACGAGGTGATGACCGGGTTCCGGGTCGCCCTGGGCGGCGCGCAGGAACGCTACGGCATCGTTCCGGACCTGAGCACCTTCGGCAAGATCATCGGCGGCGGCATGCCGGTCGGCGCTTACGGCGGCCGCCGCGATCTCATGCGGCAGGTCGCGCCGGCCGGCCCGATCTACCAGGCCGGCACGCTCAGCGGCAATCCGGTGGCGATGGCCGCCGGCCTGGCGACCCTGGAGCTGATCCAGGCGCCGGGCTTCCACGCCGAACTCGAGCGCCGCACGCACGCGCTCTGCGACGGCCTGGAGGCGGCCGCGCGCGAGGCCGGGATCGCCTTCACCACTACCCGCGCGCCGGGCATGTTCGGCCTGTATTTCCGCGACGGCGCGGTCGAGACCTTCGACGACGCCAAGGCCTCCGACAGCGCGCGCTTCAACCACTTCTTCCACGCCATGCTCGAGCGCGGCGTGTACCTGGCGCCCTCGGCGTTCGAGGCCGGGTTCGTGTCGAGCGCGCACGGCGAGGGGGAAATCGCGCATACGCTGGAAGCGGCGCGGGCGGCGTTCGCTACGTTGTAAGGCGGCTTGTCGCGGCTGCGGCGACGCGGCGAATGCGGCTTTGCCGTTGGGTGGGAAGGCAGGAGCGGAAGCAAATCCCCCCTCCCCCCCTTTTTCAAAGGGGGGAACGGCATGCGAGGGGAACTGCGTGCTAAGGGCCGGCGAGTTCGCCGGCCCTTTTTTGCTTTACCGCGCTCAGAAGGTGAAGGTGGCGCTGAGACCGATGTTGCGGCGGGCGCCGAACCAGCAATCGCCACGACCCATGCAGATGCTGAAGTAGCGCTTGTCGGTCAGGTTGTTGACGTTGAGCGCCCAGCGCCAGGCGCCGGTTTCGTAGGACACCAAGGCATCGGCGAGGGTCACCGACGGCGTGGTCGGCGCCGGCGGGCTGTCGAAGGCGCTCATGTAGCGCAGGCCCAGGCCGGCGGCGAAACCGTCGCGGCCGCCGAGGCTGAAACGTTGCTTGCCCCAGATCGCGGCCTGATGGCGCGGCGTGGCTTCGAGCTGCTTGTCGTTGTCGAGATAGTTGTAGTGCGCGGTGAGGTCGAACGAATCGGTCAGCCTGCCGCTGAGCTCCAGCTCCAGGCCGCTGACCTGGGTCTTGCCAGCCTGGATGCTGGTGTTCGGGTTGCGCGGATCGGGGATCAGGCGATTCTTCTCGCGCAGCTCATAGGTCGCTGCGGTGAAGCTCAGCTCGCGCCCGGCCGGTTCGAACTTGACCCCGGCTTCGACCTGCTCGCCTTCTTTCGGGGTGTAGCGCGCGCCGGTGACCGCATTGCTGCCGGCCAGCGGGGTGAAGGATTCGCTGTAGCTGACATACGGCGACCAGCCGGCCCAGTCGTGGAACATCAGGCCCAGGCGCTTGGTGGTGGCGCTGGAATCCTCTTCGCCCTGGCCGGCGACGCCGTTCTTGACCCGGTCGTGGCGCAGGCCGGCGACTACGATCCAGTGCTCGCCGATCCTCATCTGGTCCTGCAGGTACAGGCCGACCTGGCGCTGGCTGCTCTTGACCGCGGGCGGCAGCGGCGGCGGCGTGTACGGCACGTACACCGGATCGAAGATGTCGATCGCCGGCACGTTGTCGAACGTCTGCCGTTCGTCCTGCTTGAAGCGCACCGCATCCAGACCCGCCAGCATCTGGTGATCGACCGCGCCGGTCTGGAAGCGGCCTTCGACGTGCTGGTCGATGTTCTGCATCCGCACTTCGGTCTTGGCGAACCAGCCCTCGCGCGGCAGCAGGCGCTGCTGCGGATCCACGAACGGCTGGGTCGGGCTCACGAACGGGTTGCCGTAGACGCTGACGTAATCGACCTTGTTGCGGGCGGCGCGGAACGACTGGCGCAGGCTCCAGTTTTCGTTGAAGCGGTGCTCGAACTGCCAGCCCGCGGTGGTTCGGTCGGTGTCGTAGTGATCGCCGGGGTTGCCGATGTAGCGCTCCAGCGGAACCCGCCCGTTCGGATTCGGCGCCAGCAGCCCGCTCCAGCCGAAGAACTGCGCGGTCGACCCGCTGCGGTCCTGTTGCCAGGTCATCTGCAAGGTCAGCGAGGTGTCTTCGTCCGGTTTCCAGGTCAGCGAGGGCGCGAACAGGCGGCGGTCGTCGTCGACCTGATCGACCTGGGTATCGCTGTCGCGATACACACCGACCAGGCGGTACAGCCAGGCGCCGTCGTCGGTCAGCGCGCCGGTGGCGTCGGCGTTGACCTGGCGGCGGTCGAAACTGCCCAGTTGCAGGCCGATTTCGCGCCGCGTCTGCGCCTGCGGACGCTTGCTGACCAGGTTGACCACGCCCGCGGTGCTGCCCTGTCCGAACAGCATCGAGGCCGGTCCGCGCAGCACTTCGATGCGTTCGAGCAGGTAGGGATCGGTGCGCGCGGTGCTGGTGTAGTAGTTGAACGAACTGCGCAGGCCGTCGAGGTACTGGTCGGGCGAGCTGCCGCGGATCAGCACCGAGTCGGTACGCGAATCCAGGCCGTAGGCGTCGGAACGCACGCCGGCCGCGTAGCCGAGCGCGTCCTGCACGTTCAGGGCGCCTTGGTCGGTCATGCGTTCGCGGGTCACCACGGTGATCGCCTGCGGGGTCTCGCCGATCGGCGTTTCGGTCTTGGTCGCCGTGGCGGCGGTGGCGGCCTTGTAGCCGTCGCCGGCGCTTTGTACGACCACGTGGTCGAGCGTGGTGGCCCGATCGCGTTCGGCTTCGGCCGGGGCGGCGTCGGCGGCAACGGCCGGCAGGCTCAAGGGAAAGGCGATGGCCAAGGCCAGGGGCGCCAGGCGCGGACGGCGGCGGGACATGGGGCGGCTCCGGGGGGGGGTTAACAGCAAACGAGAATTATTATCGTTTGAATCGGCCGCATGGGTAAAGACCCGGGTTTTGCCGGGTTTCGGCCATGGCGCGCGGCCGTGCAGGCGCTTGCCGCCCGATGGCTCGGGACGTGCGCGCCGCGACGCGCGGGCCTAGCGAAGGTCGGTTTCGACGGAGTGCGAAGACGCAGCGAAAGCGCGCGAACCGCGATGAAGGCGGCGAGGCCGAAGCGGCGCGCAGCGGGCGCCGCTTGGATCGGTCGGCGGCCGGGGCTGCGAAAAGCCGCGGCCGGGCTGCGCGGCTTCGTGGGCCGCGGCTTATGGCCGGAGGAAATCCGCGTGGGACGGCGCTTTTACCCATGCCGCGGCCGCAGCGCAGACAGGCCGCAAGCGGCGCGGCGGTTCGCGCCGCGCCGGTTCGGCTCAGCGGCCGAGGAACTTCAACAGCGCGGCGCGCAGGCGCTGCAGGCCTTCGGCGATGTCGGCATCGGCGATGTTCAGTGCCGGCACGAAGCGCAGCACGTCGGGGCCGGCCTGCAACAGCAGCAGGCCTTGTTCGACGCACAGGTCGAGGATGTCGCCGGCCTTGCCGGCATGCGCCGGGCGCAGCTGCGCGCCGATCATCAGGCCGCGGCCGCGAACCTCGGTGAACAATTCCAGCTCGGCATCCAGCGCGTGCAGGCCGGCGCGGATCGCCGCGGCCTGGCGCTCGACGTTGGCCATCAACTCGGGCGAGCGCAGTTCGCGCAAGGCCGCGCCGGCGACCGCGGCGGCGAGCGGATTGCCGCCGAAGGTGGTGCCGTGGGCGCCGAACTGCATCGCCTGCGCGGCCTGGGCGCCGACCAGCATGGCGCCGATCGGGAAGCCGCTGCCCAGGGCCTTGGCCAGGGTGACCACGTCCGGGACCACGCCGTAGGCATGGCAGGCGAACAGCCGGCCGGTGCGGCCCATGCCGCACTGGATCTCGTCCAGGATCAGCAGCGCCTGGTGACGGTCGCACAGCGCGCGCAGGCCTTGCAGGAAGGCTTCGTCGGCGGCGGTCACCCCGCCCTCGCCCTGGACCGGCTCGACCAGCACCGCGCACACCGCGCCGTCGGCCATCGCCGCCTCGGCCGCGGCCAGATCGTTGAATTCGCTGTAGCGGAACCCCGGCGGCAGCGGCTCGAAACCTTCGTGGTACTTGGGCTGCGCGGTCGCGGTGACCGCGGCCAGGGTGCGGCCGTGGAAGCTGCCGCGGAAGCTCAGGATGACCCGGCGCTCGGGTTCGCGGCCCTGGGCGGTGGCCCACTTGCGCGCCAGCTTGATCGCCGCCTCGTTGGCTTCGGCGCCGGAATTGCACAGGAACACGCGCTCGGCGAAGCCCGAGGCCGAGACCAGTTGCTCGGCCAACTGCAGCGGCGGCTGGCTGACGAACACGTTGCTGGTATGCCACAGCTTGCCGGCCTGTTCGGTCAGGGCCCGGATCAGCGCCGGATGGGCGTGGCCGAGCGCGTTGACCGCGATGCCGGCGCCGAAATCCACGTATTCGCGACCGTCCAGGTCCCAGATGCGCGAGCCCTGGCCGCGATCGAGCACGATCCGGCGCGGGCGGTAGACGGGCAGGTAATAGCGCTCGGAAAGGGCGTAGAGCGAGGCGGTGTCCATGGACGGCGGCGGTTCGCGGTGCGGGAGGAAGCGGTCATTGTCGCGCATCGTGCCGGGACGCGCAGCGGCGCCGGCCTGCCGCGGCCACCGCCGGGGTTGTCAGGCGCCCGGCCGCCGCCTGCTGTCCGCCGCGCCCGGTCCGCACCGCGCGAAGACGGAATCGGCAGGCAGCAGCCGCCACACCGAATCGCCGGCTGCGGCGCGCGCGGCCCGACCGGAGGGGACGCGTCCGCGCAGCGGGCCGCCGGCGCGGGACTTCGCGCAATTTCGCGAATTGCGCCCATTGCCCGCGCCGCGAACGACTTTCACCGGCGCCGCTTTTCGCCGCGAGCCCCCGTCGCTGCGGCCTCATCGATTTACACGGCTTCGTGTCCATTGACGCGTTTCGAAACGCGGTGAGGTAATCGCCGCCGCGCTGCGCCGCCCAGCGTCATCCATCCCCGCCTACGGAGAACGACCATGCGAAACACCGCCATCGGGTTGTTGCTGTCCCTGTCGTTGCTGTCGAGTCCCCTGTTCGCGCAGACCGCCAAGACCGTCGTCCCGCTGGGCGGAAACGCCTTCATCACCCAGCCCGCGCCGGCGGGCGAAGAGTTGGTCAACGACACCGGGCTGCACAATTGGAGTTCGGACAAGGCCGTGGCCAGCGTGTATTTCTTCGCCAACCGCGCCGGCCGGGTCGAGCTGTCGCTGGTGGGCGCGTTGCACGGCGCGAACCGCAGCACGGTCGAGGTGTCGATCGACGGCCAGCGCCGGCTCGCCGCGCTGTCGGGTACGGCCACCTCGTCTTTCCACGTCGGCAGCTTCGCCATCGCCCGGCCCGGCTACGTCAAGGTCGATCTTCGCGGAGTGAGCAGCGACGGCGGCTACTACGGCGACATTTCCGGGCTCGAGGTCAGCGGCAGCGCCGCGGACGCCGGCCTGGTGTTCGCCAACGATCCGGCCAACTTCTACTGGTCGCGGCGCGGCCCGTCCGGCCACCTGGGCTATAGCGTTCCGGACCAAACCGAGTACTTCTACAACGAAGTCACCGTGGCCAAGGGCCACGACCCGATCGGCTCGTACTTCATGGCCAATGGCTTCTCGCAGGGCTATTTCGGCATCCAGGTCAACTCCGCCAAGGAGCGCCGGGTGCTGTTCTCGGTGTGGGATTCGCCGACCGGCAAGACCACGTTGCTGAAGAAAGGCGAAGACGTGATCGCCCAGGATTTCGGCGGCGAGGGCACCGGCGGCCAGAGCTTCCTGCGCTACGACTGGAAACCCGGCCACACCTACCGCTTCATCACCCGGGCGCGTCCGGACGGACAGGGCAACACCCTGTTCTCGGCCTGGTTCGGTACGCCCTGCGTGCTCGGCCACGGCGATTGCCGCTGGCGCTTCATCGCCACCTGGAAGTACGAGGGCGGGTCGACCTATCAGAAGGGCGTGTACTCCTTCATCGAGTCCTTCAACCCGAACTACGGCTACCTCGACCGCCTGGCCCTGTACGGCAACCAGTGGGCGGTGTCCGCCGACGGCGTGTGGACCGAAATCAAATCGGCGCGCTTCACCGTCGATGCCACCGCGCACAACCGGCAGCGCCTGGACATCACCGGCGGCGCGATCGCCCCGGCCTTCTATCTGCGCAACACCGGCTTCTTCAGTCATGCGGCGGCGCCCGGCAGCGTGTTCGCCCGCAGCGCGTCGTGGTTCAAGCCGCGGGTGAACCTGGCGGCGCTGCCCGAGGCAGCGCCCTGAGCCGTCGTTGACCCGTCGTTCAAGCAAACAGCCCCGCATCGCGGGGCCGTTTGTTATCGAACATCGCCTGATCGAACATCGCCTGGAAGCGACCGGCTCAATCCAGGAACAGATCCGGCAACAGCGGCTTGCCCGGCTCGACCGCGTAGCGGCCGAAATCGCTCACTCCGGCTTCGCCCAGCACCTCTTCGTCGATCAGGAACCGGCCGTAGAAGCCCTGCGCCGGCCGGATCAGCACCTCGCGCACCGCGTCGGCGACGATCTCCGGCTTGCGGCAGCGGTCGACGGGCACGCCGGGGATGAGGTTCAGGGCGTCGGTGGCGATGATGGTTTTCGGCCATAGCGCGTTCACCGCTATCCCGGTCGGACCGAACTCGCCGGCCAGGCCCAGGGTGACGAAGCTCATGCCCATCTTGGCCAGGGTGTAGCCGGTATGCGGCGCCCACCACTTCGGATCCAGGCTCGGCGGCGGCGCCAGGGTCAGGATGTGCGGGTTGGCGGCCTGGCGCAGGTAGGGCAGGCAGGCCTGGGCGCAGAGGAAGCTGCCGCGTGCGTTGACCTGCTGCATCAGGTCGAAACGCTTCATCGGCGTGTCCAGGGTGCCGCGCAGCCAGATCGCGCTGGCGTTGTTGACCAGGATGTCGATGCCGCCGAACGCATCCGCGGTCGCCGCGACCGCGGCCTGGACTTCGTCCTCTTCGCGGATATCGCACTTGAGCGCCAGCGCGCGCCCGCCGGCCGCTTCGACTTCGGCCGCGACGCTATGGATGGTGCCCGGCAGCTTGGGATTGGCGACCGAGGACTTGGCCGCGATGGCGATGTTGGCGCCGTCGCGCGCCGCGCGCAGCGCGATCTCGCGGCCGATGCCGCGCGAGGCGCCGGTGATGAAGAGGGTTTTGCCTTGGAGGGTCATTGGGGGACTCGGGTATGGGGACTCGGGACTCGGGACTCGGGACTCGGGACTCGGGACTCGGGAGTCAGGATCAGGGATCGGGCAAAGCGATGCGCGACATCCTAATCCCTACGCCGGCGTCCGGATGAGGTGCAAGGCCCGCCCCGCCCACGCATTCGAATGCCCCCGCTCTTGCGAGTCCCGAGTCCCGAAACCCGAAACCCTCAGGGCTTCGGCCCCTGCCCCTCGTTGTCTTCCCAATGCAGGATGCGGCGGGTGACGAAGCGGTAGACCGGCTTGCCGGTGGCGAACCAGGCCTCGCGCAGCCAGGAGCGGCGCTGCAGCAGGCGCCGCTCGACCGGGGTCAGCGCCTGCGCGCAGTAGGTGCGCTTGTGTTTGAGCAGATGGCGCAAATCCTCGCGCGCGAGCAGGCGCATCCAGCGCGCGCGCGGGTCGCCGCGGGTGGCGAGCTGGAAGTCGATGATCGCCGGTCGGCCGTCGGCCAGGACCAGCCAGTTGGCTTCCTTGGCCAGGTCGTTGTGCGCCAGGCCGCGCCGGTGCAGGCGCTGCAGCAACCGCCGGGCCTGGCGGAAATAGGCCAGGTCGCCGCGCGGCGGACGCTGGTACATGGCCGCGCCGTCGAGATAGCTGCGGTCCAGACGACGGCCGTCCCAGGCCAGCAACTGCGGCGTCGCCTCCAGGCCGTCGACGCGCCGCAAGGCGCGCGCTTCGCGCCGCGCCAGCCACCACGCCGGCAGCCGCAGCCACCACGGCACGTGACCGAGATCGCGCCGCACGAACAAACCCTGCGGCCCGCGCATCAAGGCGATGCGGCCGAAGCTGTCGGCCTTGAGCGCGGCGACTTCGCTGGCTTCTGTGGGGACGGTCGGCATGCCACAAGTTTACTTGCAGCCGGGACTCGGGACTCGGGGTTTTGGGATTCGGAACTCGGGCAAGGCGGTCGCGATGGTGCGCCCGGCGAGTCCCGAAACCCGAAACCCGAGTCCCGAGTCCCGAGTCCCGAATCCCGCTCCCGCTCCGGTCATCCTCGCCACAGCACGCCCTGCCTATAATCGGCCGATGGAACCTGCCTGGCTCGAAAGCGCGACCGCATGGATCGCGGCCAATCCCATCGCCGCCGGCATCGTGATCTTCCTGATCGCGTTCTGCGATGCGCTGGTCATCGTCGGCATCGTCGTGCCCGCATTGCCGCTGCTGTTCGCGGTCGGCGCGCTGGTCGGACTCGGCCACATCAACGGCCCCTATGCCTTGATCTGCTCGACCCTGGGCGCCTTCGCCGGCGACGGCTTGAGCTACTGGGTCGGCTATCGCTGGGGCCCGACCCTGCGCGAACGCTGGCCGTTCTCTCGTTATCCGCAATGGCTGGACCGGGGCGAGAACCTGTTCCGCCGCCACGGCAGCAAGAGCATCGTGATCGCCCGCTTCGTCGGCGCGGTGCGGCCGTTCGTGCCGGCCATCGCCGGCATGCTGCGCATGCCGATGCGGCGCTACGCGATTCCCAGCCTGCTGGCCTGCGTCGTCTGGTCGGGGCTGTTCCTGGCGCCGGGCTGGATCCTGGGCGCGTCCTACGACGCGGTCGCTGCGGTCGCCGACCGGCTCGCGGTGGTGCTGGGCGGCTTGCTGGTGGCCCTGGCCCTGGTCTGGGCCGGGGTGCTCTACACCTGGCGCTGGTTCGCCAACCACGCCGACAACCTGCTCGCCCGGGCCTTGCGCTGGACCCGCGCGCACCCGCGCCTGGGCCGCTACGCCGCGGCGCTGATCGACCCCAACCGGCCCGAATCGGCCTCGCTGGTGATGCTGGCCGCGTGCCTGCTCGGCATCAGCTGGATCTGGTTCACCCTGCTGGCCTCGCTGTTGGCCAGCGGCGGGCCGCTGGCGATCGACCACAGCGTGCACGAGTTCATGTGGACCCTGCGCAATCCGCTCGCCGACCGGCTGATGGCGGCGCTGGCCAGCCTCGGCGATCCGGCGGTGCTGGCGCCGGCGGCGCTGGCGGTGCTGGCTTATCTGGCCTGGCGCCGGCGCTGGATGGCGGCGGCGCACTGGGTCGGCGCGATCGTGTTCGGCCTGGCCCTGACCCAGTTGCTGGAAGCGGCGATCGACATGCCGCGTCCGCCGACCGCGCCGGCCGGCTTCGGCTTCCCCTCGGTCGCGGTCACCATGACCACGATCGTGTTCGGCTTCTTCGCCGTGCTGATCGCCCGCGAGCTGCCGGGCCGGCAGCGGGTCTGGCCGTACCTGATGGCCGGCGTGGTCACCACCCTGGTCGGTTTCTCGCGCCTGTACCTGGGCGCGCACTGGCCCAGCGACCTGGTCGGCGGCACCTTGTTCGGCATCGTCTGGCTGCTGGTGCTGGGCATCGCCTATCGCCGCCACGTCGCCCGTTCGTTCTGGATGCGGCCGCTGGCGGTGCTGTTCTACACCGTGTTCGCCGCCGCCGCGCTGTGGCATGCGCCGCGCGCCGCCGATGCGCTGCTGGCCAAGTTCGCCGCCGCCCAGCCCAGCGCGGTGCTCGACGCGCAGGCCTGGTGGCGCAGCGACTGGGCCAGCCTGCCGGCGCAGCGCAACGAACGCGACGCGCGCGGGCGCTGGCCGCTGGACGTGCAGGTCGCCGGCGCATTGCCGCCGCTGCGCGCCAGCCTGGAGGCGGCCGGCTGGCGGGTGCAGGAACAGGCCAATTGGCTGGCGACCATCGCCCTGCTCGACGACGACACCCCGGCGCGCGAGCAGGTGGTGTTGCCGGCCACCCTGGACGCGCAGGCCGAAGCCCTGCTGATGCTGCGCGACGGACCGACGCCGGACCAGCAGTACGCGCTGCGCCTGTGGCCGGCGCCGGCGATACTCGCCGACGGCACGCCGCTGTGGGTCGGTACCACCCAGACCTTGCGCCTGACCAAGCCCTTCGACGCCGCCGCGCTGTGGCTGCCGCAGGCCGACGGCGGCCGCGCCCATGCCGAAGTGCGCAAGGCGCTGACCGGCTTCGTCCTGCTCGAGCAGCCGCATCCGAAGAACGGCGCGCCGGTGCTGCGCCTGCGTTCGCAGTATCAATTGCCGCACAGCGTCGCGCCCGCGCCCTGAAAAGCGGCCGCGTGGCGGCTCAGTGCAACAGAGTCAGCAGGTGATCCAGGCGCCGGTGCGGGTCGTCGAGTTGCAACAGCCATTGCCGCTGCGCCGGCGCCAGCGGCAGCAGTTCGGCCAGGCGCCAGCCGACCCAGGCGGCCTCGTCGCGGCGCGCGTGCGGCGCCAGGTGGTGTTCGCCGCCGGCCTGTTCGAGCAGCCCCTCCAGCAGGGTCGCCAGCAACGAATGTTCGGGCCGCAGTTCGTCGTCCGGATCCGGCGCGCACCATTCGACCTCGGCGACCTGCAAGCCGTTGTCGCGCACCCGCACCCGGCCGGCGTGGAAGCGGCGCGCGCCGCGCACGCGCAACAGCAACAGGCCGTCGTCGCCGGTGCCGAAATCCTCGATCAGCGCTTCGGTGCCGAACGCCGCCGCGCTGGCCGGCGCGCCGACTTCGTCGCCTTCCATGATCAGGCATACGCCGAAGCCGCGGCCTTCGCGGCCGCAGTCGCGGATCAGGTCGAGGTAGCGGCGCTCGAATACGCGCAGGCCGATCGACGCGCCCGGCACGAGCACGGTATGCAACGGGAACAGTCCGAGCGCTGGGTCGTCTACGCGCATGGCCGCAGTGTACTCGCGGCCCGGTCGGCGTCGAGAGACGGCGTGCGCGTCCGCAGATGCGGCGTCCCACGCGGCCCGCGCAGACCGTGATCCGCGGGGTGCGATCCGCAGGGCAAGGTCCGCGAGGCGTCGGCCGGCCCGCGGCTCAGGCGGTCTGCGCCCCGGCCAAGGCGGCGAAGAACCGCCGCGGCGCGCCGTCGAAGCCGCCGTTGGACATGAACACCACGTGGTCGCCGGCGCGCACGCGTTCGCGCAGCGCGGCGATCAGCGCGTCGGCATCGGCCACCGCGACGCCTTCGCCGCGCAGGCCGGCGACCACCTTGCCGGCATCCCAGGCCAGCTCGGGACGGTGCAGGAACACCACCGCGTCGGCGCCGTCCAGCGACGGCGCCAGCGCATCGGCGTGCGCGCCCAGGCGCATCGAATTGCTGCGCGGCTCCATCGCCACCACGATCCGCGCCGCGCCGACCCGCGCGCGCAGGCCGGCCAGGGTGGTCGCGATCGCGGTCGGATGGTGGGCGAAGTCGTCGTAGACGGTGACGCCGCCCGCTGCGCCGATCACTTCCAGGCGACGCTTGACGCTGCGGAACCGGGCCAGCGCCGGCAGCACCGCGGCGACGTCGATGCCGACCGCGTTGGCCGCGGCCAGCGCGGCCAGCGCGTTCATCACGTTGTGCCGGCCGAGCAGCGGCCATTCGACCTCGCCCAGTTCGCGGCCTTGCTGCAGCACCGCGAAACGGCTGCCGTCCTGATCGATCAGGCGCGCGCTCCAGTCGAACCCGGCCGCGCCGTCGCCGGCGTCGAGGCCGAAGCGCTCGACCGGGGTCCAGCAGCCCATCGCCAGCACTTCTGCCAGGCGCGCGTCTTCGCCGTTGACGATCAGCCGGCCGCGGCGCGGCACGGTGCGCACCAGATGGTGGAACTGGCGCTGGATCGCGGCCACGTCGGGAAAGATGTCGGCGTGGTCGTACTCGAGGTTGTTGAGGATCGCGACCAGCGGCCGGTAGTGGACGAACTTGCTGCGCTTGTCGAAGAACGCGGTGTCGTACTCGTCGGCCTCGACCACGAATTCGCGCCCGCTCCCGACCCGGGCCGAGACGCCGAAATCCTCGGCCACGCCGCCGATCAGGAAGCCCGGCTCGCGGCCGGCGGCTTGCAGCAGCCAGGTCAAGATGGTGGTGGTGGTGGTCTTGCCGTGGGTACCGGCGACGGCCAGGGTGTCGCGGCCCGGCAGCACCCGTTCGCTCAGCCACTGCGCGCCGGAGGTGTAGCGGCGGCCGTCGTCGAGCACCTGTTCGACCGCGGGGTTGCCGCGCGAAAGCGCGTTGCCGACCACGATCTCGTCGCAGTCCGGCGAGATGTTTTCGGGACGATAGCCCTGGCTCAGGACGATGCCGAGCTGCTCGAGCTGGGTCGACATCGGCGGGTACACCGCCTGGTCGCTGCCTTCCACGTCGTGGCCGAGTTCGCGCGCGAGCGCGGCGACGCCGCCCATGAAAGTGCCGGCGATGCCCAAGATATGCAGCTTCAAGATCCGAGTTTCCAAAAGAGTTTGCGAATGCTCAACGAAGCGACTCCCGCTGGCACCGACTCCCCCTCTCCCGCCTGCGGGAGAGGGATGGGTGAGGGCGCGCGCGAACGGCCAACGACGAAACCATCCTACCGCCGCGCTTGGCCTTCAATACCGGGATCTGGATTCGAACAGAACGGGGCGGCGGCTCGCGGCCCTCACCCCGGCCCTCTCCCGCCAGCGGGAGAGGGAGCAAAGCAAGAACGGCTCAGCCCACCGTCGGCGCCGGTTCGAGCGCTTCGATGATGCGGGTGAAGACCTCGTCGAGCGAGCCGACGCCGTCGACCACGGTCAGGCGGCCGTGCTGGCGGTAATACTCGATCACCGGCGCGGTCACCTCGTCATAGACCTTCAGCCGGGTGCGCACGGCGTCCGGGCTGTCGTCGGCGCGGCCCTGGGCGGCGGCGCGGCCGGCGATGCGGTCGACCAGCAGGTCGGTCGGCACCTCGAGCTGGACCGCGAAGTCCATCGGCTGGCCGATCTTCTTCAGCAGCACGTCCAGCGCATCGGCCTGGGCCAGGTTGCGCGGGTAGCCGTCGAGAATGAAGCCGCCGGCGGTGTCGGGACGCGAGAAGCGGTCCTCGAGCATGCCGAGCAGGATTTCGTCGCTGACCAGGTTGCCGGCGTCCATCACCGCCTTGGCTTCCAGGCCCAGCTTGCTGCCGGCCGCGACTTCGGCGCGCAGCAGGTCGCCGGTGGAAATATGCGGCACCTGCAGATGCTCCTTGAGCCGCGCAGCCTGCGTGCCCTTGCCGGAACCCGGCGCGCCCAGAAGTACCAATCGCATCAACATCGCTCCTAAGACACATGAAACCGCGCCCGGCGCCCTGCGCCGGACCA
The DNA here is from genome assembly GCF_057657315.1 of Lysobacter sp. Soil_C_15. Lineage (NCBI taxonomy): Bacteria > Pseudomonadati > Pseudomonadota > Gammaproteobacteria > Lysobacterales > Lysobacteraceae > Lysobacter > Lysobacter sp. Soil_C_15. The sequence goes on along the minus strand of NZ_JBDGIR010000005.1, from coordinate 448,414 downwards.
GGCCCGGGCCAGCCCCAGGCTGGCCAGTTCGCGGGGCGGCGCTACACTCGGAAGCGGCCGACCACCCGCCGGGCGGAAAATTGCGGCCAGCTTACCGCACTCCGGCGCAAATCTCTGGAACCCCCATGCCCCAAGGAACCCTGCTGTACGCACAGTCCGGCGGCGTGACCGCCGTCATCAACGCCACCGCCGCCGCGGTCATCGAGACCGCCCGGGCCCGCAAGGTCAAGGTCCTGGCGGCCCGCAACGGCATCCTCGGCGCCCTGCGCGAGGAACTGATCGACACCTCCAAGGAGTCGGCCGCGGCGATCCGCGCCCTCGGCCATACCCCCGGCGGGGCCTTCGGCTCCTGCCGGCTCAAGCTCAAGTCGCTGGAGGCCGACCGGGCCCGCTACGAGCGCCTGCTGGCGGTGCTGCGGGCCCACGACGTGCGCTGGTTCCTCTACAACGGCGGCAACGACTCGGCCGACACCGCGCTCAAGGTCTCGCGCCTGGCGGCCGAGTTCGGCTACCCGCTGACCTGCGTCGGGGTGCCCAAGACGGTCGACAACGACCTGGCGGTGACCGACTGCTGCCCGGGCTTCGGCTCGGCCGCCAAGTACACCGCGGTGTCGGTGCGCGAGGCGGCCCTGGACGTGGCGGCGATGGCCGAGACCTCGACCAAGGTCTTCGTCTACGAGGCCATGGGCCGCCACGCCGGCTGGCTGGCCGCCGCCGCCGGCCTGGCCGGCGAGGGCCCGGACGCCGCCCCGCACCTGATCCTGTTCCCCGAGCGGCCGTTCGACGAGGCCGATTTCTTCGCCAAGGTGCAGGCCACGGTGGCGCGGGTCGGCTACTGCGTGGTGGTCGCCAGCGAGGGCATCCAGACCGCCGACGGGCGCTTCGTCGCCGACGCCGGCGGCGGCAAGGACTCGTTCGGCCACACCCAGCTCGGCGGGGTCGCCTCGCACCTGGCCGGGCGGGTCAAGGACGCGCTGGGCTACAAGGTCCACTGGACCCTGCCGGACTATCTGCAACGCTCGGCCCGCCACCTGGCCTCCAAGACCGACGTCGAGCAGGCCCGCGCGGTCGGCAAGGCCGCGGTCGAGTTGGCGCTGAAGGGCCGCAACGCGGTGATGCCGGCGATCGTGCGCACCTCGCAGGCGCCGTACCGCTGGAAGGTCGAGCCGGTCGCGCTGGACAAGGTCGCCAACCACGAGAAGAAGATGCCGGCCGGCTTCATCCGCAAGGACGGCTACGGCATCACCGCCAGCGCGCGCCGCTACCTGGAACCGCTGATCCGCGGCGAGGCGCCGCCGCCGTACGGCCGCGACGGCCTGCCCAAATACGTAACGCTGAAGAACCTCGCGGTAAAACCCAAGCTGCCGGCCTACGAAGGCTGAGCGCGGCGCCGCTGCGGCGGCGCCAGCGCCCTTCCCCGCCGCCCCCATCAGGACCCGTTCGAATGGAATCCGGAACGTCCCGCCCGCGCCTGCCCTGGACTGCCGCCCTCGCGCTGGCGCTGATCGCCGCGCCGGCCGCGGCCGGCGACAGCTATGTGATCCACCGCGAAGGCGCCAAGCCCAAGCGCAGCCTGATCTACGCCGACACCGGCTCGGTCGAACCGGTGCTCGCGCTGGAAGAGCAGACCAAGCTGCTGTTCGAACAAGGGCCCGACGCGGCCGAGGCCGCCCGCGCCGCGGCGCCGCGCAGCCTGCAGCTGATCGAAGTGCGCGAACACCGCGGCGCGCCGGACAAACTGATCCACGAGTTGCAGGTCGACTGCGCGGCCGGCCGGATACGGGTGGTCGCCAGCGAGGCGCATCTGCGCGACGACACCCGGCGAATCCTGCCACCCCAGGATTGGGCGCCTGCGTCCGCCGGTTGGCAGCGGCAGGCGCAACGCTTCGCCTGCGAGCCCGCGGCGCGCGACGCCGCGCACGGCATGCAGGCCCTGGCCGAACCGATCGGCCTGCTCGAAGCGGTCGACCGGACCTGGGCCGAGCAATGGCCCGACGGTCGTCGCCCGCCCTACACCGGCGAGCGCAGCGAAGCCGCGGCGCAAATCCAGGAACAGAAGATCGACGAGGCCATGGGCCAGTTGTCGCGCAGCATGGAGCGGTTGCGCACCAGTCTGCAGCAGCAAGAGCAGAACGCCAGCGAGCAGGCCGCGCTGGCCATGCGCGAAGCCGAGCGGCGCGGGCAGACGCCGGCGCCGGCCTTGGAACAGTGGATCGAAGCGCCGGTGCAGTTGCTGGTCGGCGCCTGGGGCGAGCCCAAGGCCCATGGCGAGGAGGCCGACGCGCGCTGGCTGGACTATGTGATCGTCGCCGGCGGCACCGCGCCGTCCGGGCGTTGCTCGGTGCGCTTCCTGGTCCGCGACGGCCTGGTCCGCGATTACCAAACCGGCGGCTCGGCCGCGTACTGCCGGCAGGCGCAACTGCCGCCGGGACCGAACCGGTGACACCGGGCGCTGCCACCGCGACGACGGCGCCGGCGGCGCCTGCGCACGCGGCGCTGCGGCCCTGGATCGAAGGCGTCTGGTCCTGCGCGCGTCCGGAGCGGACCGCAGCGGCCGCGCGCGAGCACTCGCTGCCCAGCGGCGCGATGCACCTGGTGGTGCGGCTGGACGGGCCGCCGTTGCGGCTGTACGCCGACGCCGCCGACCGCCGCGGCCGAGCATTCGGCCCGGCGACCCTGGCCGGCGTGCGCTGCGGATACTGCATCAAGGACCTGTCGCAACCGGCGGCCTCGGTCGGCGCGGTACTGCGCCCGGGCGCGGCGATGGCCCTGTTCGGCGTATCGGCGGCCGAGCTGGCCGGCCAGCACGTCGACTTGCAGGACCTGTGCGGCGCGCCGGCGCAAGCCTTGTATCAGCGCCTGTCCGCCTGCGCCGATCCCGAGCGCCGCCGGGTCGTGTTCGAGCGCTTCCTGCTCGAACGCCTGCGCCCGCTGCGCCGGCTCGACCCGCAGATCGCCCTGGCCGCGCAGCGTCTGCAGCGCGAACCGGCGGCGGTGGCGGCGATGGCCGCCGGCAGCGGACGCAGCCACCGCCATTTCATCGCCGGGTTCCGCGATGCCACCGGCTTGTCGCCGAAGCGCTACGCGCGGGTGCAGCGCTTCCGCCGCCTGCTCGAACGCCTGCGCGCCCTGCCCGATCCCGACTGGGCCGATCTGGCCCTGGCCGCGGGCTATGCCGATCAATCGCACCTGATCCGCGAATTCGGCGAATTCGCCGGAGTCAGCCCGGGCCGCTATCTGGCCGCCGGCGTGCGCTCGCCGCATCACCTGCCGGTCGACTGAACCTCGGCGGGCCCGGGGATCGGCGCGTCCCGTCCGGGTCAATTTCGTCCAATCCGGCCGCCTCGCCCGGCCGCATGCTGTGCGCACCGTTTGTCCCACCCGCTTCCGCCACCGGAGTCCGCCATGGCCGTGCACGAACTATTCCCCTACCTTTGCGTCGCCGACGCGCGCGCCGCGATCGAGTTCTATGGCCATGCGTTCGGCGCGACCGAGACGTTCCGCCTGGTCGAGCCGGGCGGCCGGGTCGGCCACGTCGAGCTGGATTTCGCCGGCACCACCTTGATGCTGTGCGAAGAGTTTCCGGAAATCGACGTGCGCCGGCCCGATCCCGAGCGCGGCCACAGCCACAGCCTGCACCTGCACGTCGACGACGCCGACGAGGTGGTCGCGCGCGCGGTCGCCGCGGGCGCGCGCCTGGCGATGGCGCCGCGCGACCATTTCTACGGCGAGCGCTCCGGCACCGTGATCGACCCGTTCGGCCACCGCTGGAACATCGGCCACAGCATCGAACAGGTGACGCCGGAGGAAATGCAGCGCCGCTACCAGGACGCGCCGGGCTGCTGAGCCGCGCTGCGGCGGACGCCGGTCCGGCGTCCGTTCAGGCGCGCGCCGTCGGCGACGGAGCCATGGCAAGGTGTGCGCTGCGTCCGAGCTTCGGCGCACAGGCGCATACGATGGTCTCAAAACCCGTTGATTCGACTCGGCGATTGCGGCAATCTGCCGGCGCGCGCGTTCATGCGAATCGACGGCGGAACGCACGGATGCCGTTTCGACATACAAGGAGGCCTTCGTGAAAGGCAAGTTGCTGACGCTGTTCGCCCTGTTGCTTCCCTCCGCTTCGGCCCTGGCCGGCCAGTGCGAGGACAACTTCACCAAATCCGGCAACCCGCTCAAGGGCACCGAGTATTCCACCACGCTGAAAGTGCCCGGCCTGACCGTGCCCAGCGCGATCGCGCAGATGCACAACATCGCGATCGAAGACGGCATGACCATCATCGACGAAAGCGTCGATGCCGGTTCGATGCTGCTGGAAGTCACCCCGAACGTCGCCCATCGCGGCCTGCAGGTCTACTTCACCGCCGTGGCCGGCGGCGAAACCAAGATGCTGCTCAAGACCCGCCGCGGCTCGCTGGCCAACGCGGACTCGATCAAGACCTCGATGTGCAAGATGCTGTACCAGCTCAAGGCCGGCAAGGCGCCGGTGGCCAAGAGCACCAACAACGTCAAGCCGATCGCGATCTCGGCGATCAAGCTGGGCGAACAGGTCACCCAGACCCTGGACGACAACGCCGGCCTGATCGACTCCCGCTTCAAGGGCAAGACCTACCGCATCAGCGGTTACTTCCTCGGCTCGGATTCGAGCAGCAGCGGCATGGACGTGTTCTACGACATGACGCCGTCCCTGCTGCCGGGCTACGTCGAAAGCGAGTCGGACAAGATCATCTACACCCGGGTGATGTGCCGCATGGCCAAGGACCAACGCGGTTTCGCGCTGGGCCTGCGCAAGGGCGCCAAGCTGGACCTGATCGGCCAGTTCGCCGAATACCAGCCCAATAACCGCGCCGCGATCATCGCCAACTGCCGCGCGGCCAAGTAAGCCGCGCCGAGCGCCGCAACGCAAAGGGGCCGCATTCGCGGCCCCTTTCGTTTTCCCGCGCCCGCGACGCGCTCAGGAACCGCAGGCCTGGCCTTCGACCTTCATCGACGCGGCGAACATCGGGATCGCCGCCAATTGGGCGGCGCTGGCCTTCTGCTTCTCGTCCTGCAGGTACAGGCGCGAACGGCCCTGTGCGTCCAGTTGCGGCGGCGCCGCTGCGGCCGGCTTGCGCCAGATCCGCAGCACCGCCTGCTGCTGCGGGCAGGCCGCGTTCGGCACCCGGATCAGGTCGTTGAACTTCCAGCCCGCCTGCTCCGACGGCTGCGCCTTGGCCGCATCGACGAAACGCGCGCGCGGCTGGCAATGGGGGCTGGTGCGCACGACCGCGAATTTGTACGGCTCGGCGGCCTGGCCGGTGAACAGGCCCTCGATGCGCGCGCAGGCTTCGGGAATCTGGCGCAGCGTGTGCACCCGGCCCGCCGCCTGCGCCGGCGCCGGCGCCGGCGCACGCTTGATTTCGGGGATCGGCTCGCTGGCGGCATGGGCGCCGCCGGCCAGGCCGGTGCACAGCAGGGAAGCGATCAGGACGCGTCGCATCGTCGGCTCCGTTCGGTTCAGGCCGGCAGACTGGCACGCAACGGCTGAACCGGTCCCGGCCGCCCCGGCACGCCCGTCCGCCATGCCTGTCCGGACGTGGACGCTGCGCCGCCGGCCGCGCTCGCCCCCGCGCATGGGCCGCGGCGAACAAAGCCCAGAGCCTGGTCCGAACGGTTCCGCCGGGACACGACCCGGCGCGGCATGACCGCTGGCGACGCAGGCCCGGGCCGCGGCACCACCGCCCGCGCGCGCCGCGATTGCACCGGCACATTAGTTCCGCCCGAGCGGGGCCCGGCCGCGCTTGCGGGCGCGGTTGCGGGCCCGCGCATGCAGCGTCCGCACCCGTGCGCCGCGCGGCCGATCCGTGACTGGGGTCGCAGCCGCTTGCGGGCGCGCGGCGAGGGCCTGCGCGCAGCGAGGTTTCGCCCTACCGGCCCCTATGCGATAGTCGCGAAGACGCCGTGTCCGCAACACGGCGTCGCTGCAATGCAGCACCTGCAGCGCACCACGCGATCCGCGGAATCGCCCCACGCGCAGCCCGCGGCAAAAACCGATCGACCTGTTGTCCTGTGATGTCCACTTCTACTTTCGGGGAGGGGTTCATGCTGGAGCAGTACGGTTTGACCTTGGCGCTGGGCTGCGCCGTCATCGCGATCCTTTACGGTATCGTCTCCGCGCGCTGGATCAGCGCACAACCCGCCGGCAACGAACGCATGCAGGAGATCGCCGGCGCGATCCAGGAAGGCGCACGCGCCTATCTCAACCGCCAATACACCACCATCGCCGTCGCCGGCGCGGTCTTGTTCGTGGTGATCGGACTGTTCCTCAACTGGCCGACCGCGATCGGCTTCCTGCTCGGCGCGGTGCTGTCCGGCGCGGCGGGCTACATCGGCATGAACGTGTCGGTGCGCGCCAACGTGCGCACCGCCGAAGCCGCGCGCCGCGGCATGGGCCCGGCGATGGACGTGGCGTTCCGCGGCGGCGCGATCACCGGCATGCTGGTGGTCGGCCTCGGCCTGCTCGGCGTCGCCGGCTACTACGCCGCGCTCGGCCACTTCGGCATCGTCGGCGAAAAGGCGCTGCACGCGCTGGTCGGGCTGGCGTTCGGCTCGTCGCTGATCTCGATCTTCGCCCGTCTCGGCGGCGGCATCTTCACCAAGGGCGCCGACGTCGGCGCCGACCTGGTCGGCAAGGTCGAGGCCGGCATTCCCGAGGACGATCCGCGCAATCCGGCGGTGATCGCCGACAACGTCGGCGACAACGTCGGCGACTGCGCCGGCATGGCCGCCGACCTGTTCGAAACCTATGCGGTCACGGTGATCGCGACCATGCTGCTGGGTGGGCTGATGGTCGGCGAGGTCGGCGCGCACGGCGTGCTGTATCCGCTGGTGCTCGGCGGGGTGTCGATCATCGCCTCGATCATCGGCGCGTTCTTCGTCAAGGTAAAGGCTGGCGGCTCGATCATGGGCGCGCTGTACAAGGGCGTGATCGTCTCGGCGGTGCTGGCGGCGATCGCGTTCTACCCGATCACCGCCGAGCTGATGCGCGACGCCAGCCATGGCGCGCTCAACCTGTACTTCTGCGCCCTGATCGGCCTGGTCCTGACCGGCGCCATCGTCTGGATCACCGAGTACTACACCGGCACCCAGTACGGCCCGGTCAAGCACGTCGCCGCGGCCTCGACCACCGGCCACGGCACCAACATCATCGCCGGCCTGGGCGTGTCGATGAAGTCGACCGCGCTGCCGGTGATCGCGGTGTGCATCGCGATCTACGCCGCGCACGCGCTCGGCGGCCTGTACGGCATCGCCATCGCCGCGACCTCGATGCTGTCGATGGCGGGCATGATCGTCGCGCTGGACGCCTACGGCCCGATCACCGACAACGCCGGCGGCATCGCCGAGATGGCCGAGCTGCCGTCGGAGGTGCGCGACGTGACCGATCCGCTGGACGCGGTCGGCAACACCACCAAGGCGGTGACCAAGGGCTATGCGATCGGCTCGGCGGCGCTGGCCGCGCTGGTGCTGTTCGCCGACTACACCCACAACCTGCAGACCGCGCATCCCGGCCACGTCTTCACCTTCGACCTGTCCGACCACATGGTGATCATCGGCCTGCTGCTCGGCGGCCTGATCCCCTACCTGTTCGGGGCGATGGCCATGGAAGCGGTCGGCCGCGCCGCCGGCGCGGTGGTCGAGGAGGTGCGGCGCCAGTTCCGCGAGATCCCGGGCATCATGCAGGGCACCGGCAAGCCGCAGTACGACAAGGCCGTCGACATGCTGACCAAGTCGGCGATCAAGGAAATGATCGTGCCCTCGCTGTTGCCGGTGGCGGTGCCGGTGGTGGTCGGCCTGCTGCTCGGGCCCAAGGCATTGGGCGGCCTGCTGATCGGCACCATCGTCACCGGCCTGTTCGTCGCCATTTCCATGACCACCGGCGGCGGCGCCTGGGACAACGCCAAGAAGTACATCGAGGACGGCCACCACGGCGGCAAGGGGTCGGACGCGCACAAGGCCGCGGTCACCGGCGACACCGTCGGCGACCCGTACAAGGACACCGCCGGCCCGGCGATCAACCCGCTGATCAAGATCATCAATATCGTCGCCCTGCTGCTGGTGCCGCTGCTGCCGGTGGCCGGCACCGCGGTCGGCGCGAGCGCCGCCACCCACGGCACCAGTTCGGCCACGGTCGCCGCACCGGCCGCCGGCGAACCGGCGCCGATGTCGGGCGCTGCCGGCATGGGCGATGCCGCAGCGGCGAGCGCCGACGCGGCCGGGGCGGCCAAGGCCAAGCTCTACTTCGACGTGGGTTCGGCGACGCCGCCGGCCGACGCCGCCGCCGAACTGGCCGGCGTGGCCGCCGCGCTCAAGGCCGAGCCCGAACGCAAGGCGCGCATCTCCGGCTTCCACGACACCTCCGGCAGCGCCGCGACCAATGCCGAGCTGGCCAAGCAACGCGCGCAGGCGGTGCAGGCCTGGCTGGAAAGCCAGGGCATCGCCGCCGAACGGATCGAGTTGGACAAGCCGGCGGTCACCACCGGCAGCGGCGACGCACGCGAAGCGCGCCGGGTCGAGGTGGCGGTCGAGTAAGGCCGGACCGCTGGAACCGCGACGACGGCGGCCGCGGCCGCCGTCGTCGTTTGCGCAAGGCCGTAGCGAACCCGGCATACCGGCTAACCGGCTCGGGCTCGTTATCGGTTACCGTGCGCTGGTTTCGCGCTTTCGAACCGCGCCGTCGCCACGTCGAACCACGGCGTGCACAAGCGCTGCTGGCTCTGCGCCAGCGCGAACGAAGCGCGCCAGAGTTCGATCTCGCCGACCTGTTGCGGCGCGCTGAAGCGCTGCTCGTCGAAGCCGGCCACGCCCAGGCACCAGCGCAGGCGCCGCGGCGTCTGCAGGCCGGGCAAGGCGAACTCGAACTGCGCCGCCGACTCGGCGCCCGGCGCCAGCCGGCGCGCCAGCGGCGTCGGCGGCGATACCGGCGCCGGATGCGGCAGGGGCAAGGCGACATGGCTCAACACCAGGTCGTCGCCGAGGGTCTGCACCGTCGGCTCGGCGATCGCTCCCAGCGACATGCGGCCACTGGCGACGGCATGGCGATCGCCGCGGTCGAACACCGCCAGCGGCGCCGGGCCGGTATTGCGCAGGCGGTAGTCGACCCGCAGGGTGCGTCGGGCCGGGTCGAAGACGAAGCCGGCGTGCAGGCGCACGCCTTCGCCGGCGATATCGGTAGCGGCGCCGGCGCCCGCGTCGGGGCCGGCGATCCCAGTGCTGACGATGGATGCGCTCATGGCGACGAGGGGCTCCTGGGCGTGGGCGGCGGCCACGCCGGCGGTGGCGCAGACGGCCCATGCCGCGTGGCGGGCGAACCGGCGAAGGGTGCGGGTTGATGACATGGCCTCTCCACAAGCGCTGCGGGCCTTGCGCGACGGGACTCGGCGAGCATCGCCCGCCGGCCCTTAACCTCGGGCCAGCGAGCTGCCGCCGCCCGACGACGGGACGACCCGCCGTCGCGGCGATCCCGCCCCGCGGTCGGCCGCGGACCGAATGCGACCGCACCCGCTCGGGCCGCTACCCCGCGCGCGCCGATCGAGCCCAATCCAGCTCAATCGCATCCGGCTCAGAGCGTATAGCTCGGGCGGTCCGGCAGGCCCAGTTCGCCGCGCAACCCGTTCTCGGTCAGATGATCGGGATTGGTCGTGGTCTTGGGCGTGCTCGCATCGCGGTCGAAGTCGTAGGCCGGCGCGCTGGTCTCCAGGCCCACCGCCTGGCGCTCGGCGTTCGGCACCTGGCCGCTGTCCGGGCCGCTGCCCTGGTAGGTGCCTTGCTGGAAGGTGCCGGTCACGCCGTTATAGGCGTGCGACATCTCGTGGTAGAGCACCACCACCGGGGCCGGGAACGCGTCCATGTGGAAAGACGGGTTGTAGCTGATCTGCACGTCGCCGCCGGCGCCGGGCTTGCCGGCGACGATGTCGGCGTCGTTGCTGAAGGTCTGGGCGTAGCCGTTCTGCTCGTTGGCCAGCTCCTTGATCGTGACCGTGTTGCCGCGCGCGGCGGCGCGGTCGAACTCGGCCAGCATGCGCTGGCCGTTCGGCGAGCTGCGCAGGAAGTCGATTTCGGCGCCGACGCGCTGCTTGAACGCGTCCGAGCCTTCGATGCTGACGCCCTTGGCGGCGCCGATCTCGACGTTGATCACGGTGTTGCGCGCGCCGCTGGCGGCGTTGATCAGGTCGACCGCGCGCTGGGCGTAAACGGTGTCGTTGCCGGCCTGGTTGTCGACCGTATCGCGGCCGTCGCCGGTGTAGACCGCGTCGTCGCCGTCGCCGCCGCGCAAGCTGTCGTCGTCGAGCCCGCCGGACAGCATGTCCTTGCCGGCGTCGCCGGCCAGCGCGTCGTTGCCGCGGCCGCCCTCGAGGAAATCCACGCCGTCGCCGCCGTGCAGTCGGTCCGCGCCGTCGCCGCCGTAGACCACGTCGTCGCCGGCCCCCGCTTCCAGGCGGTCGGCGCCGGCGTTGCCGAACAGGTCGTCGCGGCCGTCGCCGCCGGCGACCGTGTCGTCGCCCAGGCCGGCATCGATGCGGTCGTTGCCCGCGCCGGTGGCGATCCGGTCGTCGCCGTCGCCGGCCTCGACCACCAGGTTGACCTTGACGTTGGGCGCGACCTCGATAGTGTCGTCGCCGGCGCCGCTGCGGATAGTGAGTTCCTGGTTCTCGGCCAGGCGCAGTTCGTAGCGCTCGCCGTTGACGGCGACGTCGAGGGTGCCGTCGTCGCGCTGGGTGACGCGCACCTGATCGTTCTTGGCCCCGGTGCTGAGCACGACCTGGTCGGTGCTGACGTAGCTGCGGCCGAAGCCGGCGTCGGCCAGGGTGCGCTCGCGCGCGATCTGGACTTCGCCGCCGCGGTGCAGCGGGTCGATCTGCACGGTCTTGCCGTCCGCGGTGCGGCCTTCGCTGCGCTGCTGCGGGTTGGTCGCGTTGCCGTCGATCGCGACCGCCTCGTCGGCGCCCGCTTCGGCGGTCGTCGGCGCGGCGGCCGGCGCGGTCTCGGCCAGCGGCGCGCTGTCCTGCCGGGCGGCCTCGCCGGAGGCGGTCGGGTCCCAGTAAGACTGGGTCGTGCTGGGCGCAGTCGCGGAGCGGGCATCGAGCGTTACGGACATGGCGGGCGGACCTGCTGGACGGAATCGGCCTCCATGGATACGCACCGGTATGGCCACGGCCAAGCTAGGGCGTACCCCACGCTAGGGTCGTCCCCAGGCCGCCCGGTGCGGACCGCAGGAGGACCTGCGGCGGCCGGTCTGTTTTCCGGCCGGACCGGCCTGCAGCGATCGCTCAGCGCACTTCCAGCTCGTAAATCCGGGTGGCCGGGTCGGCCGGATCCTGCGCCGGCTGGTCGACCTGCAGTCGCACATAGCGGGCCGAAGCCGGCGCGATGACGTGCGTGCGCACGCTGTCGCGGTTGTCGCGCACCTGCGCCACCGGTCGCCAGCGCGCGCCGTCGTCGGACAGCGACAGCGTGTAGGCGCGGGTGTTCATCGCTTCCGGCTCGCCGCCGGCGCCGGCGTGCTTGAGCACGAATTCGCGCACCTGCCGGCGCGATTGCAGGTCCACCTGCAGCCACCCGGGCCGTTGCAGGGTGCAGAACTTGTGCTCGGTCTTGCTGCTGAGCCGGCCGTCGAAGGCCTTGCCGGCTTCCTCGCCGGGCTTGCAGGTCGGCGAGCCGGTGGCTGGCCGGCGCAAGGCCAGGTTGTCCGCCGCCGGCAGCGGCGGCGCGGCCGCCAGCGCCAGCCAGGCCAGCAGCGCGGCGGACGCGCGCTTCATGCCGCCCCCTGCTGCTGCGCCAGCCATTCGCGCTTGCTCTGCAACGCGGTCTTGTAGCGGCCGTCGTGGCTCCAGCCCGGCGGCATCGCCAGGTACAGCAGCTTGTTGCGCCACCCCGGCGCCGCGACCACGTCGCGCAGCAACACTTGGAATTCGCCCAGATAGGCATCCAGGAAACTGCCGGGCCGAACCGGCCGGGTGATGCCGTATTCGATCCGGATGTCCTCGCGCTGCGCCTGGTAGGTGCCGAACGCGCGATCCCAGACGTTGAGCAGATTGCAGAAGTTGGTGTCCATGTACAGGGGGTTGCGCGCGTGGTGCACGCGGTGATGCGCGGGCGTCAGGATCCAGCGATGCAGCCGGCCCAGCCGGCCATCGCCCAGCGCATGCTCGCCCAGGTGGATGAACTGCCCCCACAGCCCGTCGATGAACATGATCAACAGCAGCAGCGGCGGACTGACCCCGGCCAGGATGCAGATCGTGGTGCGGACGATGTCGGCGTACGGCGCCTCCAGGAACAGATGGGCGTAGTTCACCGACAGATTCATCGCGGCCGGCGCATGGTGGGTCGAATGCAGGCACCACAGCAGCCGCACCTTGTGGGCGAGGTAGTGATAGACGAAGTGGGCGAATTCCCAGACCAGATAGCCGTAGATCAGCCCGAGCGGGCCGATCTCGGCCTGGAACGGCGCGTACGGCTGGAACAGCCCGATGCAGGCGGCGACCATGCCGAAGCTCAGCACCGCGCCGATCAGGCGGTTGGCGACCAGGGTCAGGAACGGCACCCGGTAGTCCTCGAACTTGAACCGGCGCCGGGCGATGGTGCGCAACAGTTCGTACACCAGCAGGACCGGGATCACCGGGTACAACAGAGCCTTGGCGCCGTCGGCGCTGAGCAAGGCGCGGTAGCCGTCGGCGGCCAGCAATTCCAGCAGCGCCCCCAGGCCGAAGAAGCCGACCAGCTCGTGCAGCGCCTGCGCTCCCCAATCCATCGCGATTCCCCGGATTTAGATCGATCCATACGGTATAGCCAGGGCGCTGGGCGGACTCAAGTCCGACCCCGGACAGACCGCCTGCGGGCATTGGACGCGCGCTAGACCGGTTTGGACGGCGCCGCATCGCCGGCTGCGCCTATCGCTCCGGTGCGGTCCGCTGGGCGGCCGATCGGCGCCGTAGCGCGCCGCTTCGCGGCCGTTCGACGATTACGCCGGCGCCGGCGCGTTCCCGGGCCGGCCCCCTGCCCGCCCCGGCCCCTGCTGCATCGCAACACCCGGGCGCGTAGAATGCCCCACCCTTTCTTTTCATCACCGTGCCCGCCGCCCCCGCCGCGGGCCCGCCAGGAGTCGGAACACAATGGGTCTGGACCACGTTTCCACCGGCAAGAATCCGCCGCACGAAATCAACGTCATCATCGAAATCCCGAAGGACGCCGAGCCGGTGAAGTACGAGGTCGACAAGGCCTCGGGCGCGATCTTCGTCGATCGCATCCTCTCGACCCCGATGCGTTACCCCTGCAACTACGGCTACGTCCCGCACACCGTCTGCGGCGACGGCGACCCGGCCGACGTGCTGGTGATCCTGCCGCTGCCGCTGATCCCCGGCTCGGTGATCCGCTGCCGTCCGGTCGGCGTGCTGAAGATGTCCGACGAGGCCGGCAGCGACGAGAAGCTGCTGGCGGTGCCGGTCGACAAGGTGTTCGCCGGCTACAGCCACATCCACGACATCGACCAGGTCAGCCCGCACTGGCTGGAGCGCATCGGCCACTTCTTCGAGCACTACAAGGACTTGGAGAAGGGCAAGTGGGTCAAGCTCGACGGCTGGGGCAACGCCGACGAGGCCAAGAAGATCCTGGTCGAGGCGATCGAGCGCTACGCCGCCGAGGAAGACAAGCCCAAGTTCTGAGCGACCGGCGGGGGGCAACGCGAACCAGTCGCCGCTGCCGCCGATTCGATGCAGAAAGGCCGCCCACGGGCGGCCTTTTTGTTGGTTCGCGCTTCAGCGCAGTTCTTCGGCCAGCCCGATCAGCAGCCCTTCGGGCCCGCGGATGTAGCAGAGCCGATAGGTGTCCTGGTACTGGACGACTTCGCCGACCAGTTGCGCGCCGCGCGCCTGCAGCCGGGCGAGCGTCTCATCGATGCCGTCCACGGCGAACATGACCCGCAGATAGCCCAGGGCGTTGACCGGGGCGTTGCGGTGGTCGGCGGCGACCGGCGGGGCGAGGAAGCGCGAGAGTTCGAGCCGGCTGTGGCCGTCCGGGGTGCGCATCATCGCGATCTCGACCCGCTGGTCGGCCAGCCCGGTGACGCGCCCGGCCCACTCCCCTTCGATCGTCGCCCGCCCTTCCAGTTCCAGGCCGAGCTCGGCAAAGAAATCGATCGCCGCGCCGAGGTCTTCGACCACGATGCCCACGTTGTCCATCCGCTTGAGCGCCATGTCCGGTTTCCGTCTTGAACCTGCCGCAGCAAGGCTTGCGATGCGCCCCAGCCTAGAGGATTCCGGGCGGCGGCGCGAGGCGGCGAGCAGGAACGAGTAAAGAAAGAGCAAAGAACAACGAGTCGCGCAGGCGCCGGCCGCGCGCGGCATGAAAAAGCCGCCTCCGGCGGCCTGGGTAGTTCGCTGCGGGACGGGCCGTTCGCCGGGTCTGGGTCGCCGCGCACGCCGTTCCTGCAGGAGCTGGGCCGCCGGCCCTCGCCAAACCCGAATCCCGAATCCCGAATCCCGAGTCCCGAGTCCCGAGTCCCGAGTCCCGAGTCCCGAGTCCCGAGTCCCGAGTCCCGAGTCCCAAAAAACTACGGCCCCAAAAGGGGCCGTAGTTTTTTTGAAGCAACCGCTTGGATCAGAAGCGCTGGGTGTACTTCATGTACACGAAGCGACCGATGTCGAAGCTGCCGTTGTAGACGAAGCTGCTGTTCGGCTGGCTGTACATGGTCTGACCCTGGTGGTCGAACACGTTGTTGGCGCCCAGGGCCACCGTGGCGTTCCACGGGGTGTTGTAACGGACCTGGACGTCGTGGAACGTGTTGGCGCCCACTTCGCGCACCGGCTGCTGACCGCGGTAAGCCGAGGTGTAGTTCGGGTTGCCGCACTCCGGACCGCCGGCGGTGTCGTACGCGCAGTCTTCCTTCAGACCCGAGTAGTAACGCACGTTCCAGGTCGCACCGAAGTCGCCGTACTGCCAGTCGGTGTTGAAGTTCGAGCGGACGCGGAAGTTGGCCGTGCCGTCGATGGCCCAGCTGGTCTTCTGCTCGACCGGGGTGGTCGATTCGTTGTCGCGCTTGTACTCCAGGTAATCGACGTAGCTGGTCTTCCAGTTGAACGTGAAGTTACCGAAGCGGGTGTCGGTCAGGCGGTAGGCGACGCCGAGGTCGTAACCGGCCGTTTCCTGGTAGCCGCCGTTGATCAGGGTGCGGGTCACGTCGACCACCTGACCGTCCGAGTCGCGCTCGAAGCGGCTGCACGCCGACTGGATGCCCAGCACGTAGCAGTTATTGAGCAGCGAGGTAACGGTCTCGGCGGCGATCACGTCTTCGATCTTGATCTTCCACCAGTCCAGGCTGATGTCCAGACCGCCGACGAAGCTCGGGCTGTAGACGAAACCGACGGTGGTCGACTTCGAGGTTTCCGGCTTCAGCAGGGCGTTGGAGCCCGAAGCGAACGGCGAGTTCGACTGCGCGTTCGGACCGGTCGCCGGACCGCCCGAAGCGGCCTGACGGAAGTTAGCCGGGACCACGGCCGCGCAACGGGCGGCAACCTGCGGGTTGCGCACCGCCGAACCGAACGAGGTATCGCACGGGTCGGTGTAGTTGTCGAAGGTTTCGCTGGTGCCGCCGTACAGGTCGGCCACGGTCGGGGCGCGGAAGCCCGTCGCGTAGGTGCCGCGGATCAGCAAGTCGTCGATCGGCTTCCACTTCAGGCTGAACTTGCCGTTGGTGGTGTCGCCGAAGGTGTCGTAGTCCGAGTAACGGCCGGCGATGTTGAACGACAGTTCCTTGGCGAAGGCGACGTCGGCCAGCACCGGCACGCTGAGTTCGGCGTAGAACTCGTCGAGCTTGTAGCCGCCTTCGGTCATCGCACCGGCCAGGTCGGAGCTCAGGCCCGACTGCAGCAGCGCGTCCGGCTCGTAACGGGCCGATTCCTTGCGGTGTTCGTAACCCACCGCCAGGCCGAGGTCGCCGGCCGGCAGCGCGGCCAGCACGCCGCTCAGGTTCAGGCTGTAGACCTGGGTTTCGGTTTCCGAACGGTCGTGGGTCGGCAGGAACAGGTACTTCTGCAGTTCCGGGTTATTGGTCAGCGAGCCCGGGCCGACCTGGCCGTAGCCGAGCAGCGGGTTCCACGGCACGCAGTTGGCGATCACGGCGCCGGCGCTGCCGCAATGGGCCACGCCCGCGGCGTCGATGAACGACGGGCCGACGGCCTTGGCCACGTTCGGCAGGAACAGGTTGCCGGTGCCGGTCTTGCTGCCCTTGTTCTGGTTGTAGATGTAGCCCACATCCCAGTCCCACGGCTTGCCGGCCAGTTCGAACGAACCTTCCAGGCCCGCGCTGAAGCGGTAGGTGGTCAGCTCGGACTTGGTCTGACGCGGCACTTCCCAGGTACGGCGGATGTAGTCGACGTTCTCGCCCTGGAACGGGTTGAACGCGCTCTGGCCCGACAGCGACAGGTCGCCCTCGTAGCGCGAGAAGCCGAACGAACGGAACGGATAGCCGGCGATCTGCTGGGTGGCTTCGCGGTCCGTGTACAGGACGTCGGCCTTGGCGCGCAGGTTGTCGGTGATGTCGAATTCGGCGTTGGCGAACACCGAACGACGCTCCAGACCCGTCTGCAGGTACATCTGCTCGTTGGTGTTGGTGGCGTCGGTCAGCGGGTTGTAGGCGCGGAAATCGGCCTGCGAACCGGTGGTGCCGCGGCCCGGCAGCGCGGTCAGGTTGCCGCTGTCGCGGACCAGGATGCCGTTGCGCGAGATGTTGCTCCAGCCGTTGTCGCGGTACTCGCCGTTGGCGTCGAGATCCGGAACCGGGTGGCCCTTGCCGTTCGGGTAACGGGTGAAGCTGCGATCCTTGGCCAGGACCGGATCTTCCTTGCTGTACTCGGCGCCGAGGGTGATCGAACCGCGCTCACCGGTCTGGCCGATGACGAAGTTGTAGATCTCCTTGTTGCCGTCGCCCTGGCCGTACTGGCCGAGGTAGGCGCTGGCTTCCAGGCCGTCGAAACGCTTGCGGGTGATGATGTTGATCACGCCGGCGATGGCGTCCGAACCGTACAGGGCCGAGGCGCCGTCGGTCAGCACTTCGATGCGCTCGACGATCGAGCTCGGGATCGAAGCCAGGTCGGAGTAGCCGGCCGAGCTGATGCCCATGCGCTTGCCGTCGATCAGGACCAG
Source organism: Lysobacter sp. Soil_C_15 (assembly GCF_057657315.1). Lineage (NCBI taxonomy): Bacteria > Pseudomonadati > Pseudomonadota > Gammaproteobacteria > Lysobacterales > Lysobacteraceae > Lysobacter > Lysobacter sp. Soil_C_15. The sequence goes on along the minus strand of NZ_JBDGIR010000005.1, from coordinate 431,242 downwards.
GGTGCGCTCCGGACCGAGGTTGCGCAGGTCGACGTACTGGCCGCCGACTTCTTCGCCCGAGGACAGCGCGTCGGCGCGCGAGATCGCCGGCGAGCCCGAAGCGGTGATGTTCTGGACGATGTCGGCGACGCTGGTGAAGCCCTGCTTCTGGATGTCGGCGCGCGACATGGTGACCACCGGCTGCGCGGTTTCCAGGTTGGCCTGGCGAATGCGCGAACCGGTGACCTCAATGCGGTCGAGGGTGGTGGTGCTCTTGGAGGCATCGGCTTCCTGAGCGCCGGCAACCGCCGGGACCAGAGCCGACACTAACGCCGCGGCGATGGCGGTCGGCAGCATGCCGAACCGCGCCTCGTGGCGCAGACTGCGATGGTTCATCTATCTCTCTCCAGTAATCTCGTTATAGGCGTGTTAAAACGCCTCGCAAAAGTACGGCCCATGCGCCTGGACTGCTTTGCGGCTGACGTTGAGAGATTTTGCTGAGTGAGTCGTCGCGGACGCGCGCGCATGCGCATGAAAAATGCAAGCGCGAAGATGCAATCGCGTTGCGGTTTCGCGCATCGGATCGCATCCATCGCTGCGTTCATGCGCTGTTTTGCATCGCGCGGTTATCGGACGCGAATCGCGGCGCGGACGATGCGCGACAACGCTGCCGGACGCATGCGGCGCGCTGTGCGACGACGCGATCGCGTCGCGCGCGCCGATGGCGCAAGACGTTCCGACCCGTCGCGCGACGCGCGCGGAAGAATTTCGGACGAACATCGGCCGCATTCGGCAAAGGCATCGGCGCATCCGGCATCGCCGCGCCGGCTTCGTTCATGCCTCGTTTGGCCGCCAGCGGTTACTCGCGCGCGTGCATATGTATGGCGCCGGCGCGGCGGGCGATCCGCGCAGGCGCGGCGACGACGCAGCGGCGGAGGGCGTCGACCGCGTCCGATCCGCCGGGCGCGGCCGAGCCCGCAGGCGCAGCGCGCATGCGGAGCCGGGAACGGGAGGGCGGAACGGAAGGCGGTGCGCCGGCTTGCGCGGCGCCGAAGTTTCGCCGCGCGCGGCGCGGTCGAAACTTCGGCGGGCTATGGCGTCACTCGGACGGCTTCAGACGGTCTGCGACTTGGGGGAGTCGTGTTGCTGGCGTTGCGGTAATGCGTGCTGGCGTAGAACGAACGACTGAAACGGTGCGACGGGCCTCAGGCCGCGAGCTTGCGCACCATCGCCACCACCGGCGCGGGCTTGGGCTTGGCCGCTTCCTGCTTGGCGTTGGCCGCGGCGCTGCGGTAGCGGGTCGCCGAGGTGCCGAAGCGGGCGCGGAAGGCGCGGGCGAAGCTGCAGCAGTTGTCGAAACCGCTGGCGGCCGCGACTTCGCCGATCATCATCGAGGTGTTCTCGAGCAGATCGGCCGCGTGCTCCAGACGCATCCGCGCCGAGGCGGCCTGGGGGCTCTCCTCGTACAGGCTGTGGAAGGTCTTGGAGAAGTACCAGCTGGAGAAGCTGGTCAGCTCGGCCAGTTCGCTGATCCGCACCACCCGGTCGCAGTTGCCTTCCAGGTACAGGCGGGCGCGCTGCAGACGGCCGAACACCTGGCGCTTGCGGCTGCGCGAGCGGCCCGGGCAACGCTGGATGCGCGCGGTCAGGTCGCGCTGGACGCCGGCCAGGTGGAGCAGGATCGGGCGCAGGGCGTTCAGGTCGAAACCGGTATCGGCCTCGCCGTTGCGGGCATGGGCCTGGCGCCACAGGCGCAGGGCGATGCGGGCGTCGTGCACGCTCATCCGGCCGCGGCCGGAGTACAGGGTGCAGTCGGCCAGGCGGGCCATGGCCTTGATCGCCTCGCCGGTCAGGTTCAGGCCGATGCAGACGCCGTAGCGGTCGGCCTGCAGCACCGGCTTGGAGTCGCGCTCGAACGCGATCCAGTCGCCGCGCTTCAGCCGGAACTTACCTTCCTTGGCTTCGACCCAGGAGCTGCCGCGCAGCTGGACCCAGATCGAGAAATGAGCCCCGGCCAGCTGGGCGCTGCCGAGACGCGAGACGCCGACGCAACTGGCCTGGGCGGCGGGATCCTGCGCGTCCAGCTGCAACAGCTGTCCGCGATCCGCCCACAATGCTTGCTCCATTGGTCCACCTCATTTGCGGGGAATGAGGTTTTTATTTGCCTGAGCAAGGACCGCGGCGCCGGAAATTTGACGGAGAGTTAGGCGAATTCGGAACGAGGTCACAACCGAAGCTTTTCCGAAAGCTCATTTTCCTTTGTTATCAATCAGTTGAGCCAGCCCGGAACGAAGGTCTTCGGTTCTTCGGGCAGATCCATGTAACCGATATCAGCGCCATCCCACTTGGCCAGGGCCAGATAGACGGTGTCGCCGCGCGGGCTCAGGCTGAATCCGTTGATCGCCGAACGCCGGCTTTGGTCCAGGCACAGCACCGACGGCGCGGCGCTCGGATCGGCCACCCGGCGCAGCAAGGACAGGCAGGTCGGCTGCTGGTCGAGGTAGCGCAGCTCGCCGGTCGCGCCGGCCACATCCCACAGCCGGTAGCGGTCGGCGACCGGTTCGTTGGCGTCGATGCGTCGCACGCTAGCCGGAGACAGCTGCAGATCGGACTGCCACAGCCCAGCCTCGGTCTGGCGGGTGAACAGCAGCCGCGACTGGGCCCGGTCCAGCCGGACCTGGGACACGTCGGACAGGGCGGCGACCGGGCGCCAGGGCGAACGGCGACGGTCGAACAGCTGGGCCTGCAGGCGGCCGTCGCTGCCGCCGGCCACGACCAGCAGGCGATCCGGGTCCGGCATCTGCACCACTTGCAAGGGTTCGGCCACCGGCGCCGGCAGGCGGGTCACCTTGCCGCTGGTCGGAACGATTTCGTACAGGGCATTGCGGCCTTCGGCATCGGTACCGACCGCGGTCAGGCGTTGGCTGTCGGACGACCACGAGGGCGCGTAGCGGATGTTCGGCAGCACCCCTTGCAGCATGCGCAGCGAATCGGGCTGGTCGAGATCGGCCCACCACAGGTGGGTGCTGCCCGAGCGGTCGGAGGCGAACACGATCTGGCGCCCGTCCGGAGCCACGGTCGGCAGGATGTCGCGCGCCGACGAGGGGAACAGCGGATCGACCACGTGCACCGCGCCCTTGGAGGTATCACCGAGCACGACCCGGAACAGGCCGAAGTAAGGCTTGCGCTGGACGAAGGCGGCCGCCGGCCGCGCCGCCGCCACCGCCGGCGCCTGGGCCGACTCGATGCCGAGGTCGCGGGCCTGGCCGCCGTCGAGATCGAGGCGGAACATGCGCGTATCGCCGTCGATCATGCGTCCGAACAGCAGGCCGCGGCTGTCCGGCAGCCAGTCCCAGCCGCGCACGTCGGCGCCGAGCTTGCTCAGCCGCTCGGGCGTACCGCCCTCGGCCGGCAGGCGCCAGAAATCGCCTTGCGGGTTGTTGCGCACGAACACCAGCCAGCGCCCGTCCGGGGAGAAGCGCGGCCACAGGTCCAGATTGCCCACGCCCGGCTCGTACGGCACCGCGCGCCACTCGCCGCTGGCCAGGTCGAGCACGCGCATGCCGACCGTGCCTTGCGGGGTCCACATGCTGCCGAAGATCAGGCCGCGGCCGTCCGGGGTCCAGTCGTAGGTCGGAGGACTGCGCGAATCGCAGTCGCCCAGCTCGCGTTCGGCGCCGCCGTTGGCGGCGACCATCAGGATCCGGCACGACACCCCCGGCTCGACCCGCAGGAAGGCGATCGAGCGGCCGTCCGGCGACCAGGCCGGGGCGCTGTCTTCGGCCAGGCCGCTGGGCTGGGTCAACTGGCGCGGCGGGGTCTGGTCGGTGGTCTGGACCAGGATCGCGGTGCCGCGCTGGCCCTCGGGAACGGCGACATAGGCGACCATCGCCGCATCGGGCGACAGGGTCGGGGCCAGTTCGAAGCCCGGCATCGAGGTGATCAACCGGTAGGCGCGCGCGGTATTGGCCGCGACCCGTGCCGGATCGGCGGTCGGCAGCGCCGCCTGCAGGTTGGGCTGGCGCGCCAGCGACCACCAGACCAGGCCGGCGACCAGGCCGAGCACCGCGCCGATCACGCCCAGGATCGAGCGCCAGTTGCCGCGCGGGCGCGCGCTGCCCGGCAGCGGCGGAATCGGGTCCAGCCGCTCGGTGGCGGGCCGGCCGGCGTAGCCCGGCGCCCCCGGCAGCGCCGTCGCGGCGGCATGGGCCGGCGCAACCGCGGCTTCGATGTCGGCGTCCGCGGCCGGCGCAGGCGCGCCTTCGGCGCGCAGCCATTCCACCCGCGCCAGCAGGCGGTAGCCGTTCTTGGCGATGGTTTCGATGTAGCGCGGATTGCCGCGGTCTTCGTCGAAGGCTTTGCGCAGCTGGGTGATCGCCTGGGTCACCACGTCGTCGGTCGGCAGGGTGTCCGGCCAGACCTCGGCCATCAACGCGTCGCGGCTGACCACCCGGTCCGCGTGCTCGACCAGCACCAGCAGCACGCCCATGGATTTGGGCGTGATCCGGCGCGGACGACGCGCCCCCGGTGCGCGGATCTCGCGCAAGGGGATGTCGACCAGGCAATCGCCGACCCGCAGGTGCTCTGCGGGCAAGGGCGGCATCGATGGCTCGTGAACTCGGGGCATGGATCCTGCTGATGGTGCGCACTCGCCCACCGCCAGTCATGTGCCTGAACGCATGGGCGGCCGAACGACAAACCGACATATCCGGCATGGCGCGGTGGCGCGATGGGAAAAGCGCACCACCAGCACACTATTCTAGCGCCCCGGCAGCCGGGACGGGTCGGTTTGGCTGGGCGAAAACGCCTGGCTAGCGTGAAGACGCCGAAACGTATCGTTCCAAAAGGCGCCGATAAGTGTGTGTTTTTCTGTAAGAAAACCCGCCGACGGCTTAACGCGGGTCGTGGCGCAGGATGGTCAGGCCGATCAGGCGCGACACCACCGCGGCGATGTAACCGACCCCGGCGAACTGCTCGAACATGGTCAGTACGCGCGCCGCCGGGCTCATCGGCAGGATATCGCCCAGGCCCACCGCCGACAGATTGGTGAAGCTCAGGAACAGCAGCTCGATCCAGGTCCGCGGCTCGCCTGGACGCTCGGCACCGACGAAGCTGCCCGGGTACCAAGCCTGGCAGACCAGAAAAGCATAGGCGAAGCCCCAGGCCAGCAGGGTGAAGGTCGCCCCGGCGGCGAACAGTTCGTCGGCGGTGACCCGGTGGTCGCTCATCATGTAGGCGATCAACGCGCCGGCGGCGTAGAAGTACAGCGCCGCCTCCAGCGCCGAAGACATCACCAGCAGGACCGGACTGGCGTAGAGCACCGACAGCACCGACAGCGCGAACGCCGGTATCGCGATGATCCAGGCGATCCACTTGATCGCCGGGCTGCGGTTGACCACCCACACCGCCAGCGCCAGCACCAGCACGCCGAACGCGCCGAACACCACCCGCCCGCCGCCGGCCGGCTCGAACAGCGGATAGGCCAGCATGCTCAACAGTTGCGCCGCGAGCAGGAAGGCGGACGGATGCCGGCGCGCGAGGGCGCGCCATTTGAGCGAAGCGTAGCTGGCCATGGAGCGGGGAGCCGGGAGGTCGCGGGCTGGAGTCGGCGGATAGTAGGGGCCAAAGCCGGGGCCGCGGCAAGCCTGCCCCGCGGCGCCGGCGACTGTGCGCCATCCGGGGGCCGCCGGCCGCGTCCTCAGGCGCGGCGATGCGTCGCGCCGCAGCCGGGGCGGAAGGCATCCAGCACGTCCGATGCCTCCGTCCCGGCGCGCCCTCAGGCGCGGTGATACACCTCCGCGCCCTGGGCGCGGAACTCGGCCGACTTCTCGGCCATGCCCTCGTCCAGCGCGGCCTGCTCGTCGACGCCGTGTTCGCGGGCGTAGTCGCGCACGTCCTGGGTGATCTTCATCGAGCAGAAATGCGGGCCGCACATCGAGCAGAAGTGGGCGACCTTGTGCGCGTCCTTGGGCAGGGTCTCGTCGTGGTACTCGCGCGCCCGCTCCGGGTCCAGGCCGAGGTTGAACTGGTCTTCCCAGCGGAACTCGAAGCGCGCCTTGCTCATCGCGTTGTCGCGCGCCTGCGCGCCCGGATGGCCCTTGGCCAGGTCGGCGGCGTGGGCGGCGATCTTGTAGGCCATCAGGCCTTCGCGCACGTCGTGCTTGTTGGGCAGGCCCAGGTGCTCCTTCGGCGTCACGTAGCACAGCATCGCGGTGCCGTACCAGCCGATCATCGCCGCGCCGATCGCGCTGGTGATGTGGTCGTAGCCCGGGGCGATGTCGGTGGTCAGCGGGCCGAGGGTGTAGAACGGCGCTTCGCCGCAGACCTCCAGCTGCTTGTCCATGTTTTCCTTGATCAGCTGCATCGGCACGTGGCCGGGGCCTTCGATCATGGTCTGCACGTCGTGCTTCCAGGCGATCTGGGTCAGCTCGCCGAGGGTTTCCAGCTCGCCGAACTGGGCCGCGTCGTTGGCGTCGGCGATCGAGCCCGGGCGCAGGCCGTCGCCGAGCGAGAAGGCCACGTCGTAGGCCTTCATGATTTCGCAGATTTCCTCGAAATGGGTGTAGAGGAAATTCTCCTTGTGATGCGCCAGGCACCACTTGGCCAGGATCGAGCCGCCGCGCGAGACGATGCCGGTGACGCGCTTGGCGGTCAGCGGGACGTAGCGCAGCAGCACGCCGGCGTGGATGGTGAAGTAGTCCACGCCCTGCTCGGCCTGTTCGATCAGGGTGTCGCGGAAGATCTCCCAGTTGAGCTCTTCGGCGCGGCCGTCGACCTTCTCCAGCGCCTGGTAGATCGGCACCGTGCCGATCGGCACCGGCGAGTTGCGGATGATCCACTCGCGGGTTTCGTGGATGTGCTTGCCGGTGGACAGGTCCATGACCGTGTCCGCGCCCCAGCGGATCGACCACACCAGCTTCTCGACTTCCTCGGCGATGCCGGAGGACACCGCCGAATTGCCGATGTTGGCGTTGACCTTGGTCAGGAAGTTGCGGCCGATGATCATCGGCTCGCTTTCCGGGTGGTTGATGTTGTTGGGGATGATCGCGCGGCCGCGGGCGACTTCGTCGCGGACGAATTCGGGGGTGATGATCTTCTGGATGTCGGCGCCGAAGCTGTGGCCCGGATGCTGATTCAGCAGGTGCGCCTCGCGGATCGCCTCCAGGCGCTGGTTCTCGCGGATCGCGATGTATTCCATTTCCGGGGTGACGATGCCGCGGCGCGCGTAGTGCATCTGGGTCACGTTGGCGCCGGCGATCGCGCGCCGCGGCAGCGGCCGGTTGCCGAAGCGGACGTGGGCCAGCTTGGGGTCGTGCTCGCGCTTGCGGCCGAACTCCGAGGACAGGCCGGCGAGCTGTTCGGTGTCGCCGCGCTCGGCGATCCAGGCCGCGCGCAGCGGCGCCAGGCCGCGCGCGAGGTCGATGGCGGCGGCCGGATCGGTATAGGCGCCCGAGGTGTCGTACACCGCCAGCGGCGCGTTGTCTTCGCCGCCGAAGATGGTCGGCGTGCGCGCCAGCGCGATTTCGCGCATCGGCACCTGCAGGTCCGCGCGCGAGCCTTGCACGTGGATCTTGCGCGAACCGGGGATCGGGCGAGTGACGTCGGCCGAGAGCTGCTCGGCTTGCTGGATCAGTTCGGAGGGCACCGCATTCATGGCTTTCGTCCTGAGATTCGCTCTTTCGAGCCGGGACGAAGCGGGCGCGCGCGGCCGCGCCCGCGGCGCGTCCGGCGAAGCTTCCCTACGGCGGTCTCAACCGCATCAGGTTCGAAGGGACTGTCTCAACCGTCGATCCGAAGACCGCGGTACCCCCGCTTCAGTGCGCATTAGACATGGAAACCGCAGCCGGCGCCAATCGGCGCGCGGGGCCGACCCCGTTCAGGCGGCCCCGCCCGGAAGCCGGCGACAGCGGGCCGCGGCGGCCTGCCGCCCCGGGGCCGTCACCGCCCTGCCACGGCAATTGCCCGCAACCGGCGCTGCGGCTAGCGTGGCCGGATGCGCCCACTCTTCCCGCCTCGTTTCCGCTACCCGCGCCGTCGCGCCCCGATCCGCCGCCTGCTGCCGGCCCTCGCCGTGACCCTGGGCCTGGGACTGGCCGCCCGCGCCGCGCCGGCGCCGCGCCCGGCAGGCGCCGATGCGGCCACGGCCGCCACGGCCGACCTGCTCGCGGCCCTGCGCCCGCTGTGCGGCCGCGCCTATGCCGGACGGGTCGCGACCGACACCCCGGCCAGCGCCGACGACCCGTTCGCCGGCAAGCGCCTGGTGATGCACGTGCGCGACTGTCGCGCCGGCCAGATCCGCATTCCGTTCCAGGTCGGCGAGGACCGCTCGCGCACCTGGGTGATCGACGCGCTCGGCGACGGCCGCCTGCGGCTGAAACACGATCACCGCCACCGCGACGGCAGCGCCGATGCGCTGACCTGGTACGGCGGCGAGCTGGGCCCGGGCGCAACCGCCGGGCGCTGGGAATTTCCGGCCGATGCCGAGAGCCAGGCGCTGTTCCGCCGGCTCGGACGCGAGGCGTCGATCGGCAACGTCTGGGCGCTCGAAGTCGAGCCTGGCCGCTTCGTCTACGAACTGGCCCGGCCCGGGCGTCTGTTCCGGGTCGAGTTCGACCTGAGCGCGCCGGTCCCGGCCCCGCCGCCGCCTTGGGGCGGCTGAGCGCCGACGCGCCCGGCCGGGGATGCCGGCCGGGCGCGTCGCGAAGCGCTTAGGGGTTGGTGAACCAACCCGAGCAGTAACGCGTGCCGTTCTTGGTCAGATAGAAACGGCTGCAGTTGGTGTCGTAGCTGCTGCCGATCGCGGTGATCTGGAAGCCGGACAGGTAGACGCCGTTGAGGTGGTAGTGGCTGCCGTTCGACTTCAGCGACCAGTGCTCGTGCGGGCCGGTCGACGCGCCGCCGTTGCACAGCGCCTGGGCCTGAGTGTTGGCCGGGTTGGCGATGCGGGTGTTGGCCGCGACGCTGGCGCCGGTGCCGTACTGGATGTTCATCAGATGGTAGTAGGTGGTCGACCAACCGCCGCTGTGCACGACCTCGGCGAAGCACGAGGAGTGGCGCTTGAACGAACCCGATGCCGACGAGGACACCCACACGCCGCTCTGGTTGCTGCCCCAGCCGCCGCCGAGCGACATGTCCAGCGACGACATCGGGTAATTGCCCGAGCCGGTGTTGGTGTGCGCGCCGCCGACGTGCCAGCGCTGGCCGCGCGGGTAGGGGAACTGCAGGAAGCCGTTCGGCGGGCCGGCCAGCGCGGCCATGTCGCCCTGCGCGGCGAAACGCGCCGACGGCGCCTTGGCCCGGCGCGGCTCGTTGAACAGACGGCCGTAGACCAACTGGAACTGGCCGTCGCCGAGCAGCGCGGCATTGGCTTCGTTCTCGCCCGACTGCGCGTACAAGGCCTGCAGCGGATTGGCCCGCGCCAGCGGCACCGGCCCCTTCGCCGCCAGGTCGGCGTCTTCGCGCTCGTACAGCGCCTGGCGCAGCGCCAGCGCGACTTCGCGGGTCTGGCCGTTGAAATCGCCGGCCTTGGCCAGCTTGCCGAACGGGCGCCGCAGCGCGTCGCGGCTGGCCTGCTTGCGGCTGACCACGCCGCTCTGCTGCTCCATCAGGGCGATCAACACCTTCGGGCTGATCGCGCTGTAGCCGGCCCAGTGCGAGATGGTCTCGGCATACGGCCGCAGGTGCGGCGCTTGCTTGTCGAGATAGCGCTCGATGTCGAAATCGAACATCTCGTCGTAGGAATACACCAGGTCGCGGCTGTTCAAGCCGCCCGCCTCGGCGCGCTCGGCCGCCGCCGCGCCGGCGCCGAACGCCGCCAGCACGCAACCGGCCAGCACCGCACAACCCACTTTGGAAACTCGCTTCATGTCGCCCTCTTCGCTGATGGATGCGGGCGACTGCGCGCATACCGAAGCGCACGGATATCGCTCGCCTCCGCCGCCCTGAAGAACGCGAGCGGCCCGACTCTGCCCGCTGCGACGCGCCGGCGCCGGGCGATTGACGCATCGCGTCTAGTCGCGAGTGCGACGGCTTCGACGCTTTGGCTATTCCGTTGCGCAGGCAGCGGCGAAACGCAGGAATACGCGAAACAGCCGAGATTCGGAGTGAGACGGCGGGCGATGCGAAGGCACATCTTTTCCCGCCCGCGCAGTGTGCCGTCGCAGGCGACAATGGTATTTGCTGCAACGCAGGGCGAAATCGCGTCGCGCAACATGCCGTCGCGGGCGGATTCCACGAGCGCGTAAGCCCCGATGCGAGCGCTGGCCGCGCCCGCGCGGGGCCTCTTTGCGCGGCCCACGCAGCGGACGACCGTCCGCCGGAAACCTTCGCCGCCCCTCTTGACGCGCCGCACAACGGCGGGTTATTGCTAACCCCATGCACCCCGCCATCGCCCTCGTACGCAGCGCCTCGACCCGGTCCGCCGGCTCGTCGTCGTGCGCGTCGATGTCGATTACCACCACCGGTACCGGTACCACCTCGCCAGGGGTGCGGACGGGCGTGTCCAGGTAAACCACCACGCCGCTCCGCACCCGACCAGGGTGCGGGCTGGCAGCCTGAACCCGGAACCGGACGCGGAGCTCCACCAGGAGCCTCCCCATGTCGTCCGCCCTCTCCCAAGCCGTACTCGAATCCCCCGCGCTCGATCGCGATGCCGATCCGTCCGCGCCGGGTGCGTCCCTGCCCGATCCTTCCGACCCCGACGCCTGTCTAGCCGGGCCGATCGCCCGCCCCGCGCCGCTGCCGCAGCGCCACGCGCATAAATTCGGCGGCAGCAGCCTGGCCGATGCCGACCGCTACCGGGTCGCGGTCGGCCTGCTCGACGACGGCGCACCGCAGCGGCTGGCGGTGGTTTCGGCGATGCAGGGCGTCACCGACGCCTTGGTCGCCCTGGTCGCGCAAGTCCGCGCCGGCCAGGACTGGGCGCCGGCCTGGGCGGCGCTGCGCAAGCGTCACGTCGACACCGCCGACTCGCTGGACCCGCATCGCCGCCACGGCACCCGCGAGGCGGTCGAAGCCGAATGCGAAGGCCTGCGCCGCCGCCTGGAACAGTTGGCCGCGCACGACGACGCGGCGCTGGCCGCGGCCCTGCCCGGGCTCGGCGAAGTGCTGTCCTCGCATCTGCTGCAGGCCGCGCTCGGCGGCGCGCCGGCGGGGTGGAGCCGACTGGACGCGCGCGAGGTGCTGGTGGTGCACCCGGGCGAAATGGGCGTCGGCGTGGACTGGACGGCCAGCCGCGAGCGCCTGGCGCAGTGGCGCCGCGATCACGACGACCGTCAGGTGGTGATCACCGGCTTCGTCGCCCGCGACGCGCACGGGCGCGACACCACGCTCGGCCGCAACGGCAGCGATTTTTCCGCGGCGATCTTCGCCAACCTGTTCGACGCCGACGCGCTGACCATCTGGACCGACGTCGACGGCGTGCTCTCGGCCGATCCGCGCCTGGTGCCGGATGCGGTCTGCCTGCCGTCGATGTCGTACGCCGAAGCCTGCGAACTGGCCTACTTCGGCGCCAAGGTGCTGCACCCGCAGACCCTGGCGCCGGTGCAGCAGCGCGGCATTCCGCTGCGCATCCGCAACACCCGCAACCCGCAGGCGCCCGGCACCCTGATCAGCCTGCACAGCCAGCCCGATGCGGTGCCGGTGAAAGGCCTGAGCCTGGTCCACGACCTGGCGGTGCTGGAGCTGGTCGGCAACGGCATGGTCGGCGTGCCCGGCACCGCCGAGCGCCTGTTCGGCGCGCTGCGCAGCGCCGGCGTATCGGTGACCATGATTTCGCAGGGCTCGTCCGAACATTCGATCTGCTGCGCGGTGCGCGCCGACCAGGCCGAGCGCGGCCGCGAGGCGATCCTGGCCGCGTTCGCCGAGGCGCTGGCCGACGACCAGGCCCAGGAGGTCACGGTCACGCACGACATCTGCGTGCTGGCCGCGGTCGGCGACGGCATGGTCGGCCTGCCCGGGGTCGCCGCGCAACTGTTCGACGGCCTGGCCAAAGCGCGGGTGAATCTGCGCGCGATCGCCCAGGGCGCCGGCGAGCGCAACATCTCGGTGGCGATCGCCGCGCGCGACGCGACCCGCGCCCTGCGCGCCGCGCATTCGGCGTTCTGGCTGTCGCCGCATTGCATCTCGATCGGCCTGATCGGCCCCGGCAAGGTCGGCCGCGCCCTGCTCGCCCAGCTCGCCGCCGCGCAACCGCGCTTCCAGCGCAATTCGCGCCTGGACCTGCGCCTGCGCGCGCTCGCCGACAGCCGGCGCATGCACCTGGCGCCGCGCGCGCTGGCGTTCGAGGACGGCGCCGCGGCGCTGGCCGACGCGCATGAACCCTTGGACCTGGAGCGTTTCGCCGAACACGTGCGCGCCGAGCACATCCCGCACGCGCTGATCGTCGACTGCAGCGGCAGCGACGCGGTCGCCGCGCACTACCCGCAATGGATCGCCGCCGGCATCCACGTGGTCACGCCGAGCAAACACGCCGGCGCCGGCCCGCTGGAGCGCTACCAGGCGATCCGCGACGCCTCGCGCAACGGCGGCCAGTTCCGCTACGAGGCCACGGTCGGCGCCGGCCTGCCGGTGATCCAGACCTTGCGCTCGCTGCTCGACACCGGCGACGAACTGACCGAAGTCGAGGGCATCCTGTCCGGCACCCTGGCCTGGCTGTTCAACCGCTACGATGGCCGCACCGCGTTCTCCGAACTGGTGCGCGAGGCGCACGCGCTGGGCTATACCGAGCCCGACCCGCGCGACGACCTGTCCGGCACCGACGTCGCGCGCAAGCTGGTGATCCTGGCCCGCGAGGCCGGCCGCGCCCTGTCGCTGGAGCAGATCGAAGTCGAGAGCCTGGTGCCGGAAGCGTTGCGCTCGGTATCGAAGGAAGAGTTCTTCGAACGCCTGCACGAACTCGATGCGCCCTTGCAGCAACGCTTCGACACCGCCCGCGCCGCCGGCCTGAGCCTGCGCTACCTGGCCCGGCTCGGCCGCGACGGCCGCGCCAGCGTCGGCGTGGTTTCGCCGCCGCCCGGGCACGCGGCTTTGCACGGCGCGCTGACCGACAACCTGATCCAGTTCCGCACCCTGCGTTACGCGGATAATCCGCTGGTGGTGCAAGGGCCGGGCGCCGGCCCGGACGTTACCGCCGCCGGCGTGTTCGGCGACCTGCTGACGATCGCGCAAGCCTTGGGAGCCCGTGCATGAGCGCTGCTACGTCTTCATCCGCCGCCGACTCGTCCGCAGCCGCGGCGCGGCAGGCGCGGGCCTTCGCCCCGGCCAGCGTCGGCAACATCGGGGTCGGCTTCGACGTGCTCGGCCATTCCATCGCCGGCCCGCGCGACCTGGCCACGGTGCGGCGGATCGACGAGGCGACGGTGCGGATCCGCGCGATCCGCGGCGAAGTGCCGGGCGCGGACGCGCTGCCGCTGGAGGCGGCGCGCAACACCGCCGGCCAGGCGCTGATTTCGCTGCGCGAAAAGCTCGGCCTGGGCTACGGCTTCGAACTCGAACTCGACAAGGGCATTCCACTGGGCTCCGGCCTCGGCGGTTCGGCCGCGTCCTGCGTCGCCGCCCTGGTCGCCGCCAACGCGCTGCTCGACCAGCCGCTGTCGCGCGAAGCGCTGTACGAATTCGCCCTCGACGGCGAGTCGGTGTCCAGCGGCAGCCGCCACGGCGACAACGTCGCGCCGATGCTGCTCGGCGGCGTGGTCATGGCGACCTCGACCCGGATGATCGCGCTGGAAGTGCCCTCGTTCCTGCATGCGGTGGTGGTGCATCCGGACCAGGTGCTGGAAACCCGGCGCGCGCGCGCCGCGCTCGCCGAGCCGTATCCGCTGGCGCAGGTAGTCAAGCAGAGCGAGCACCTGGCCCTGTTCCTGACCGGCCTGCAACGCGGCGACGCCAGCCTGCTGCGCGAAGGCTTGGTGGACCTGCTGGTGGAGCCGCGCCGCGCGCCGCTGATTCCCGGCTTCGCCCAGGTCAAGGCCGCCGCGCTGGCGCAGGGCGCGCTCGGCGCCAGCATTTCCGGCGCCGGCCCGAGTTGCTTCGCCTGGTTCGTCAACGAGGCCCAGGCGCAGGCCGCGGCGGCGGCGATGCGCGCGGCCTTCGCGGCGGCGGGATTCGATTCGCGCGCCTACGTCGGTCCGGTGGCGGGACCGCGGGCGGAGGTGATCGGGTAGGCAGAGCAAAGCCCCCCCTACCCCCTCGACAAAAGGGGAACAGCAAAGGCAAAGGCAACCGCAAGAGCCTAGGCCCTCACCTATTCGACCTGCTTGTCTTCCCCCTTTAAAAAGGGGCCGAGGCGGATTCGCTCTTCCCGGCAAGCACCCACGCCCCATCACCGGACCCCGCATGAACTTCCTCAGCACCCGCGGCCGCACCGCCCCGACGCACGTCGATGCCGCGCTCGCCGCCGGCCTCGCCCCCGACGGCGGCCTGTATGTTCCCGAACGCATCCCGGCGCTGCCGCAACCGCTCGCCGCCGAGCGGCTGCACCAGACCGCCCATGCCTTGCTCGCGCCCTACTTCGAACAGTCCTCGCTACGCGAACGGCTCGGCGAGATCTGCGCGCAGGCGTTCTCGTTCGACGCGCCGCTGCGCCCGCTCGCCGGCGCCGACGACTGGCTGCTCGAGCTGTTCCACGGCCCGACCGCCGCGTTCAAGGACTACGCCGCGCGTTTCCTCGCCGGCGCCCTGGCCGGCCTGCGCCGCGCCGACGACGCGCCTACCACGATCCTGGTCGCGACCTCGGGCGATACCGGCGCCGCGGTCGCCGCCGCCTTCCATCGCCGGCCAGGTTTCGAAGTGGCGATCCTGTATCCCGACGGCCGGGTCTCGCCGCGCCAGGCCCACGGCCTGGGCTGCTGGGGCGACAACGTGCGCGCGCTGCGCGTGGACGGCGATTTCGACGCCTGCCAGCGCCTGGCCAAGCAGGCCCTGGCCGACGAGGCGTTGCGCGCGCGCCTGCCGTTGAGCTCGGCCAACAGCATCAGCCTGGGCCGGCTGTTGCCGCAGGCCGCCTACTACGCCCATGCCGCCAGCCAGCATTACGCGCAGCGCGGCGAGCCGCTCAACTTCATCGTCCCCACCGGCAATCTCGGCAACGCCTGCGCCGCCTTCGTCGCCCGCCGCATGGGCCTGCCGATCGGCGAGATCGCTCTGGCCACCAACGCCAACGACACCCTGCCGCGCTACTTCGCCGGCGCCGACTACGCCGCCCAGCCGACCCGCGCCACCCTGGCCAACGCGATGGACGTCGGCGCGCCGAGCAATTTCGAACGCCTGCGCCACTGGCATCGCGACGACGCCGAGCTGCGCGCGGCGGTGCGCGCGGTCGGCGTCGACGACGCCACCATCCGCGCCACCATCGCCGCGGCGCCGCAACGGCACGGCGTGGTGCCCTGTCCGCACACCGCGACCGGCCTGCACCTGCTCGAGACCTTGCGCGCGCACGGCGACGAGCGGCCGTGGGCGGTGGTCGCGACCGCCCATCCGGCCAAGTTCGACGGCATCGTCGAGCCGCTGGTCGGGCATGCAGTCGAACCGCCGCCGGCCCTGGCCGAGTCGCTGGCGCGGCCGGCCTCGGCCGAGCCGCTGGCGGCCGACTACGCCGCCTTGCGCGATCGTCTGCTGGCGACCGCCTGGGCCTGAGCGCCCCAGGTGGGCGCCCCAGGGACGGAGGGGGCTAAGCCGGCGGCTTACCCGTCCGTCCCTTTCGCGATGCCTTCGCGATGGCTGCGCCGACTCGGCACAAACGCGCGGTGCGGCTGAACGCGCTGAACGCTCGCGACGCCGCAACGCAAGCACGCAAGCGCCGACTCGTGCCGATCGTAATTTCCTCTTAAAGCACACTAATTCGGATGACCGAGCGCCAACGCGTCCGTTTCGCTGCTGTGACTGCTCGCACGGCCCGCGATGGTTTTCCAAGAAACTATTGACAAGCCGCAAACGGGCGTGTTCTTCTCGTTCGCATGACGCAGCGCAGCACCCGCACGCAGACGACTTCGCTCCAGGCCGCCAAGGCCTCGAACGACGCCGCGCGCGCCGCGCTCAAGCTCGCACCCGCGATCGCCACG
Source organism: Lysobacter sp. Soil_C_15 (assembly GCF_057657315.1). Classification (NCBI taxonomy): domain Bacteria; kingdom Pseudomonadati; phylum Pseudomonadota; class Gammaproteobacteria; order Lysobacterales; family Lysobacteraceae; genus Lysobacter; species Lysobacter sp. Soil_C_15. Next base: position 415,205 of record NZ_JBDGIR010000005.1, on the reverse strand, counting down.
ATTATTCTCGTCCTCGTACTTATTACCTCGCTTACCAGCGCGGGAGTCGGGTTCGTGTAGCAAAACCACACAACCCAAGGTCGAAAGAACCTCGAACCCCGCGCCCCAAAGGCGCGGGGTTTTTCGTTTTTACGGCCCTGGGTTCCTGCAGCACCGCACGCGGACGTGCGGATTCGCGCCACGGACGCGCAACACAGGAACCGTTGTACGTGAGAAGCAACGCCATCAAGCAAGGCCCGGCCCGAGCCCCGGCGCGCGCGATGCTGCGCGCCACCGGGCTGGACGACGCGGCCATCGCCAGACCGCTGGTCGCCGTGGTCCACACCTGGTCCGACGTGTCGCCGTGCAACATCACCCTGCGCGATCTGGCCCAGCACGTGCGCCGCGGCGTGCACGACGGCGGCGGCACGCCGATCGAGTTCAACACCATCGCCGTCACCGACGGCATCGCCATGGGCAGCGACGGCATGCGCGCCTCGCTGGCCTCGCGCGAAACCATCGCCGACTCGATCGAACTGGCGGTGTCCGGCCATTGCCTGGACGCGATGGTGCTGCTGGTCGGTTGCGACAAGACCATCCCCGCCGCGGCGATGGCCGCCGCACGCCTGGATATCCCGACCGTGATCCTCTACGGCGGCACGATCATGCCCGGCCATTGCCCGTCCAAGCGCGGCACCGGCGAGGACAAGCCGCTGACCGTGCAGGACGTGTTCGAAGCGGTCGGCGCGCATTCGGCCGGGCGCATCGACGACGCCGAACTGCAGCGCATCGAAACCCACGCCTGCCCCGGCGCCGGCGCCTGCGGCGGCCAGTTCACCGCCAACACCATGGCCATGGTGCTGACCTTCCTCGGCCTGTCGCCGCTGGGCCTGAACGATATTCCGGCGATCCACGCCGACAAGCCCGAAGCCGCGCGCGCCTGCGGCGAAATGGTGATGCGACGCCTGCGCGACGGCGGGCCGGGACCGCGCGAACTGCTCTCTCCCCAGGCGCTGCGCAACGCCGCGCGCGCGGTCTCGGCCACCGCCGGCTCCACCAACGCCGCCCTGCATCTGCTGGCGATCGCCCACGAAGCCGGCGTCGCCTTCGACCTGGAAGAGTTCGAAGCCGCCGCGCACACGCCGGTGATCGCCGACCTGAAACCGGGCGGGCGCTACACCGCCGCGGAGATGTTCGAATTCGGCGGTGCGGCACTGGTGGCGCGCGAACTCAAGACGGCCGGTCTGATCGAGGACATTCCCACGGTCACCGGCCGTTCCTTTTTCCAGGAACTGGCCGACGCGGCGATGAGCGAGACCCAGGACGTGGTGCGTCCGGTCGCCGATCCGATCAAGCCGCGCGGCGGCTACTCGATCATCTACGGCAACCTGGCGCCGGACGGCTGCATCCTCAAGCTGGCCGGCCACGGCCGCGAGCATTTCGCCGGCCCGGCGCGGGTGTTCGACTCCGAAGAAGCCGCGTTCGCCGCGGTGCAGGCGCGGCAGATCCGCGCCGGCGACGTGGTGGTGATCCGCTTCGAAGGCCCGACCGGCGGCCCGGGCATGCGCGAGATGCTGGCGGTCACCGCGGCTCTGGTCGGCCAGGGACTGAGCAACGACGTCGCCCTGATCACCGACGGCCGCTTCAGCGGCGCGACCCACGGCTTCATGGTCGGCCACATCTCGCCCGAGGCCGCGCACGGCGGCCCGATCGCGCGGTTGCGCGAGGGCGACATCGTCGGCATCGACGTCAAGACCCGCACCCTCAGCGTCGACGCCGACCTGGCCGCGCGCGAACCGGCGCGGATGGCGCCGCGCGTGACCACCGGCGTGCTGGCCAAGTACGCGCGCCTGGTCGGCTCGGCCTCGCGCGGCGCGGTCACCGCGCCCGGTCCGCTGCAGTCGCCGGCGCCCAGAAGGATCGACGCGGCGCTGATCGACAGCGCCGTTCCCGAACCCGCCTGACGCAACTCGTTCCTCTCCCCTCGCTCTTCTCCACTCACTCCTCCCGAGACCGCTATGACCACCAGCACCGCCTCCAGCCCCAAGATCGCCATCGTCGGCTACGGCAGCCAGGGCCGCGCCCATGCGCTGAACCTGCGCGACTCCGGCTTCGACGTCACCGTAGGCCTGCGCCCGGGCGGCCCGACCGAGCTCAAGGCCAAGGCCGACGGCTTCGCCGTAAAGTCGCCGGCCGAAGCCGTCGCCGGCGCCGAACTCGTCGCCGTGCTGACCCCGGACATGGTGCAGGCGCAGCTCTACCGCGAGGTGATCGAACCCAACATCGCGCAGGGCGCCTGCCTGCTGTTCGCGCACGGCTTCAACGTCCACTACGGCCAGATCGCGCCGCGCGCCGATCTGGACGTGGTCCTGGTCGCGCCCAAGGGTCCGGGCGCGCTGGTGCGCCGCGAGTACGAAATCGGCCGCGGCGTGCCCAGCGTCTACGCCGTGCACCAGGACAAGAGCGGCCGCGCCGAGGAGTTCGCCCTGACCTACTGCGCCGGCATCGGCGGCGCGCGCCAGAACGCGATCAAGACCACCTTCAAGGAAGAGACCGAGACCGATCTGTTCGGCGAGCAGGCGGTACTGTGCGGCGGCGCGACCAAGCTGGTCCAGGCCGGCTGGGAAACCCTGGTCGAAGCCGGCTACCAGCCGGAAGTCGCCTACTACGAATGCCTGCACGAACTGAAGCTGATCGTCGACCTGTTCTACGAAGGCGGCGTGACCCGCATGCACGAGTTCATCAGCGAGACCGCTCAGTACGGCGCGCTGACCCGCGGCCCCTATGTGGTCGATGACAACACCAAGGCGCAGATGCGCAAGGTCCTGGCCGAGATCCAGGACGGCACCTTCGCCAAGCAGTGGATCGCCGAGTACGCCTCCGGCAACGCCAATTACAAGGCGCTCAAGCAGGGCGACCTGGAGCATCCGATCGAAGCGGTCGGCAAGAAGCTGCGCGCCAACATGAAGTGGCTGGACACCGCGCCCAAGGCGCAGCCCGCCGCTCCCGCCGCGACCCGCGGCGAACGACAGGAAGAGGCCGCCTGATGAACGGTGCCCGCTGGCTGGTGCAAGCACTGGCCGCAGAAGGCGTGGACACGCTGTTCGGTTATCCGGGCGGCACCATCATGCCTTTCTACGACGCCCTGCACGGGTCGGACCTCAAGCACGTCCTGGTCCGCCACGAGCAAGGCGCGGCTTTCGCGGCCAACGGCTATGCCCGTGCCAGCGGGCGAGTCGGCGTTTGCGTAGCCACCTCCGGTCCGGGCGCGTCCAACCTGGTCACCGGCATCGCCGACGCGATGCTGGACTCGGTGCCGATGGTCGCCATCACCGGCCAGGTCGCGACCACCCTGATGGGCACCGACGCGTTCCAGGAGCTGGACGTGTTCGGCATGACCCTGCCGATCGTTAAGCACAGCTTCCTGGTGCGCAGCGTCGACGAGCTGCCGCGGATGGTCGCCGAGGCGTTCCGCCTGGCCCGTTCCGGCCGGCCCGGCCCGGTGCTGATCGATCTGCCCAAGGACGTGCAGAACGCCGACGCCTCGCACCTGGCCGCGCACGCGCCGCTGCCGGTCGATCCGACGCCGCACGCGCCGGATGCGGCCTATCACGAGGCCGCGGCGCTGATCGCGCATGCGCGCAAGCCGCTGATCTACGGCGGCGGCGGCATCGCCCTGGCCGAGGCCACGGCCTCGTTCCGCGCCTTCGTCGAAGGCAGCCAGATTCCGGCGGTGCTGACCCTGAAAGGCCTGGGCGCGCTGCCGGCCGAGCACGCGCTGAATCTGGGCATGCTGGGCATGCACGGCAACCGCGCCGCCAATCTGTCGGTGCAGGAATGCGATCTGCTGATCGTGGTCGGGGCGCGCTTCGACGACCGCGCCACCGGCAAGCTGGCCGAGTTCGCGCCCAATGCGCGGGTCGTGCACATGGACCTGGACGCCTGCGAGATCGGCAAGCTGCGCTACGCCGACGCCGCGGTGCAGGGCGACCTGCGCCGCTCGCTGGACGCACTGACCCCGCCGGTCACCGCTCAGCTGCAGGGCCGCAACGGCGGCGCCCGCCGCGCCTGGCGCGACACCTGCGTGCAGCGCAAGCGCGATTGCGCGCCGCGCTACGACGCGCCCGGCGAAACCGTGTACGCGCCGGCCCTGCTGCGGCGCCTGTCGCAACTGGCGCCCGAGGCGGTGGTCGCCTGCGATGTCGGCCAGCACCAGATGTGGGTCGCCCAGCATTGGCGCTTCGACGATCCGCGCAAGCACCTGACCAGCGGCGGCTTGGGCGCTATGGGCTTCGGCGTGCCGGCGGCGATGGGCGCGCAGTTGGCCCATGCCGACGGAGGCGAGGCGGATGCGCGGGTGATCTGCGTCAGCGGCGACGGCTCGTTCCTGATGAACGTGCAGGAACTGGCCACCATCGCCCGCTACCGCCTGCCGGTGAAGATCGTGCTGCTCGACAACCAGGCCCTGGGCATGGTGCGGCAGTGGCAGGAGCTGTTCTTCGAACGCCGCTACTCCGAGATCGACCTGTCCGACAACCCGGACTTCTGCGCCCTGGCCGCCGCGTTCGGAGTCAAGGCGATGTATCTCGACCGCGCCGATTCGGTCGACGAAGCCCTGGCCTACATGCTGGAAACCCCGGGTCCGGTGCTGCTGCACGTCGCCATCGACCAGGCCGCCAACGTCTGGCCGCTGGTGCCGCCGAACCACAACAACGCACAGATGCTCGACCCCGAAGCCGGCGACGCCGACGCGATCGTCAGCCTGACCCCCGCCACTCCCAACGCGAAGGAGGATGCCCATGCGATACCAGCTTGATTTGACCCTGCGCCAGGCCGAAGGCGCGCTGGCTCGCGTACTGGGCGCCGCCGAACGCCGCGGCTTCCGTCCCCTGTCGGTGGACGGCGAAGCGCAACCCGACGGCGATCGCTGGCACCTGCGCATGACGGTGGAGGGCGAACGCGCCGACACCGCGCTGCAGACCCAGCTCGCCAAGCTCTACGACTGTCTTGCCGTTGAGGTTTCCCCATGCACCTGACCGCCGAAACCCTGGAACGCCCGGCCGCCGCCGAGAACCAATCGCCGGCGCAAGCCGCGGCCGCGGTGCGCGAGCGCGCATATGCGCCGGCGCGCAGCGAGGCTGCGCGCGCTGAAGTCGAGCCCTCGAGCGGGGCTCACGGTTCGAAGTCCCGCGCTCGCAGCGAAGTCCCGACTTCCCAGCGAATGCCGCTCATTTGGTTCGACGGCCAGTTCATCCCCGGCGATGCGCCGGAAGCGCCGCTGACCACCCACGCCATGCACTACGGCACCGCGGTGTTCGAGGGCATCCGCAGCTACGCCACCGCCGACGGCGGCGCGGCGGTGTTCCGCCTGCCCGAGCACATGGAGCGCATGCGCAAGGGCGCCGACATGTTCGGCATCGACTTCGACGTCGAGCGCGCCAGCCAGGCCACCCTGGCCACCCTGCGCGCCAACGGCCACCGCGACGCCTACATCCGCCCGCTGACCTGGATGGGCACCGGCAGCATCGGCCTGGACGTCGATCCGCTGACCCAGCACCTGATGATCGCGACCCTGCCCAAGCTGGTGCACCTGGGCGGCGCGGGCACCCGCCTGACGGTGTCGCCGTGGAAGCGCAACCCGGCCACTTCGCTGCCGGCGCTGAAGCTCAGCGGCGCCTACGTCAATTCGATCCTGGCCAAGCGCGAAGCCAAGCAGCGCGGCTTCGACGAGGCCTTGTTCACCGACGACAAGGGCTATGTGGTCGAGTGCACCGGCGCCAACGTGTTCATGGTCAAGAACGGCATGGTCACCTCGGTCGAGCATCGCGACGCCCTGCCCGGCATCACCCGCGACACCATGATCGAGCTGTCCGGCGCGCAATCGCGCGAAGTCACCCTGCACGAGCTGCTCGACGCCGACGAAGTCTTCGTCTGCGGCACCGCCGCCGAGGCGACCGCGATCTGCGTGCTGGACCGGCGCGAGTTCGGCGACAACCCGGTCACGCGCGAGCTGGCCGCCCTGTACGCACGCGTCGTGCGCGGCCAAGAGCCGCGCTACGCCGCCTGGCTGACCGCGGTCTGAGGCCATGGACTGCGACGTAGCCAGCCTGGCCACGCTCAACGCCGCCGACCTGCTGGCGGCGCAGGTGCGGCTGCGCCGGTACCTGGAACCGACGCCTTTGCACCACGCCGAGCGCTTCGGCTGCTGGCTGAAGCTGGAGAACCTGCAGCGCACCGGTTCCTACAAGGTGCGCGGCGCGCTCAACGCGCTGCTGGCCGGGCGCGAACGCGGCGATCAGCGCCCGGTGATCGCCGCCTCGGCCGGCAACCATGCCCAAGGCCTGGCCTGGGCCGCGTATCGCCTGGGCGTCAATGCGATTACGGTGATGCCGAGCTGCGCGCCGCAGACCAAGGTCGCCGGCGTCGCCCATTGGGGCGCGACGGTGCGCCTGCACGGCGACAGCTACGACGAGGCCAAGGCCTTCGCCCAGGAGTTGGCCGAACAGCACGGCTACCGTTTGCTGTCGGCCTTCGACGATCCGGACGTGATCGCCGGCCAGGGCACGGTCGGCCTGGAGCTGGCCGGGCTCCTGCCCGACGTGGTGCTGGTGCCGATCGGCGGCGGCGGCCTGGCCGCCGGCGTGGCGATGGCGCTGAAGTCGCAACTGCTCGCGGCCGGCGCCGCCGGACGCAAGGTGCGGGTGATCGGCGCCCAGGTCGAAGGCGTGGATTCGATGGCGCGCGCCCTGCGCGGCGACCGCCGACTGGTCGAACCGGCCGCGACCCTGGCCGACGGCGTGCGGGTCAAGGACCCCGGCCGGCTGACCGAGCGCGTGCTGGCCGAACTGCTCGACGACGTGGTGATCGTGCGCGAGGCCGAACTGCGCGAAACCCTGGTCCGGCTGGCGCTGGAGGAACACATCATCGCCGAGGGCGCCGGCGCACTGGCCCTGGCGGCCGGGCGCCGCATCGTCGGCAAGCGCAAATGCGCGGTGGTGTCGGGCGGCAATCTGGATGCCGGGGTGCTGGCGCAGTTGTTGTCGGAGGTGCGGCCGCGGCCGCCGCGGCGACCGCGCCGGCGCAACCGCGAGGGCCTCGGTCGCGAGGCTGCAACCGTCGAGGCGGACATTTACAAGCTCGCCAATCTCGATCCCGCGATGCGACTTAGTCGGGGCCGCAGCGGCCCCGACTCCCGCCCCACCGACCATGCCCCGACTTCCAACCCGCGTTACGCCGTATTAGAGGACCGATTCCCATGAACGACACGTCAGGACCGGTAGTACCGACCGACGCGCCGCAGCAACAGGTCACCATTTTCGACACCAGCCTGCGCGACGGCGAACAGTCGCCGGGCTGCAGCATGACCGCCAGCCAGAAACTGCGCTTCGCCCACGCCCTGTCCGAGCTCGGCGTCGACGTGATCGAGGCCGGCTTCCCCGCCAGTTCCGAGGCCGACCTGGAAGGCACCCGGGCGATCGTGCGCGAAGTGCGCGGTTCGACCCTGGCCACCCTGGCCCGCTGCCACCCCGGCGACATCGAAGCCTGCGCGCGCGCCCTGGAAGGCGCGGCCAAGCCGCGCATCCACGTGTTCATCTCCACCAGCCCGCTGCATCGCCAGCACAAGCTCAACCTGGACAAGCAGCAGGTGACCGAGCGCGCGATCGCCGCGGTCGAGCAGGCGCGCCGCTATGTCGACGACGTCGAATTCTCCTGCGAGGACGCGCTGCGCACCGAGCACGATTACCTGGTCGAAATCTGCAGCGCCGCGGTCGCCGCCGGCGCGCGCACCCTGAACATTCCCGACACCGTCGGCTACACCACCCCGAGCGAGATCCGCGCCCTGTTCGAGTACCTGCGCGCCAACGTGCGCGGCGCCGACCAGGCGGTGTTCAGCGCCCACTGCCACAACGACCTGGGACTGGCCGTGGCCAACAGCCTGGCGGCGATCGAAGGCGGCGCGCGCCAGGTCGAGTGCACCATCAACGGCATCGGCGAGCGCGCCGGCAACTGCGCGCTGGAAGAGCTGGTGATGGCGCTGCGGGTGCGCAACGCCTACTACAACGTCGGCACCCGGATCGACACCCGTCGCCTGGTGCCGACCTCGCGCCTGCTGTCGCGCATCACCGGCATGGTGGTCCAGCGCAACAAGGCCATCGTCGGCCAGAACGCGTTCGCGCACGAATCGGGCATCCACCAGCACGGCATGCTCAAGCACCGCGGCACCTACGAGATCATGCATCCGGAAACCGTCGGCTGGGCGCAATCGCAGATGGTCATGGGCCGGCACAGCGGCCGCGCCGCGCTGAGCGACCGCCTGCAGGCATTGGGCTTCAGCCTGGACGAGGCGCGTTTGAACGCGGTGTTCGCCAGCTTCAAGGCCCTGGCCGAAAAGAAGCGCGAAGTGTTCGACGCCGATCTGGAAGCGCTGGTGCTCGGCGCCGACGCCAAGGCGGCGCGCGGCTACCGGCTGGTGCGCGCCCACGTCAGCACCGGCGTCGCCGACGGCAGTCTGCCGACCGCGAGCGTGCAACTGGTCGAGCCCGACGGCGCCACGATCAGCGAGGCCGCGGTCGGCGACGGTCCGGTGCACGCCTTGTTCGCCGCCCTGGCCCGCGCCACCGGCATCGCCCTGCGCATCGACAGCTACAACGTCTCCAGCGTGACCACCGGCGACGACGCCCAGGGCCAGGCCAGCGTGACGGCGCGCGTGGACGGGGTCGAGCTGACCGGCTCGGGCACCAGCACCGACATCATCGAGGCCAGCGCGCTGGCCTGGCTGGAGTTGGCCAACCGGGTGGTGCGCACGCGCCAGCAGCCGCAGCCGCAGCCGCAAGCGCAGCCGCACAAGGTCGCCGCCACCGCATGACCTGAGCCCCTTTCCCGCTCGCGGGAGAGGGGTTGGGGTGAGGCCAGGCATGCCTCGCTCACCCTCATCCGGCCCTTCGGGCCACCTTCTCCCGCAAGCGGGAGATGGGAAACCGAAGATCGAATCACTCAAAGCCGAAAGCCATAGTCGCCTCCATCATGACTTCAGCCACCCAACCCACCACCCTGTTCGACAAACTGTGGGACGCCCACCTGGTCGCGCCCGAATCCGAGGCCGCGCCGGCGGTGCTGTACATCGACCTGCATCTGATCCACGAGGTCACCTCGCCGCAGGCCTTCGCCGAACTCGACGCACGCGGCCTCAAGCCGCGCCGCCCCGACCTGACCAAGGGCACGCTCGACCACTCCACCCCGACCCTGCCCGCCGGCGCCGACGGCCGCCTGCCGTACTACACCGCCGAGGCCGAGCACCAGGTCGAGACCCTGCGCCGGAACTGCGCGCGCCACGGCATCGAACTGTTCGATTTCGACAGCGCCCATCGCGGCATTGTCCACGTGATCGGCCCGGAACTGGGTCTGACCCAGCCCGGCCAGACCATCGTCTGCGGCGACAGCCACACCGCCACCCACGGCGCCTTCGGCGCGCTGGCCTTCGGCATCGGCACCAGCGAAGTGGGCCACGTGCTGGCCACCCAGTGCCTGCTGCAGCGCAAGCCCAAGACCCTGGCGATCAACATCGAAGGCGAACTGGCCCCGGGCGTCGGCGCCAAGGACCTGATCCTGCACGTGATCGGCGAGATCGGCGTCAACGGCGGCACCGGCCACGTCATCGAGTACCGCGGTTCGACCGTGCGCGGACTGTCGATGGACGAGCGCATGACGGTCTGCAACATGTCGATCGAGGCCGGCGCCCGCGCCGGCCTGATCGCGCCCGACCAGGTCACCTACGACTATCTGGCCAAGACCCCGCGCGCGCCGCGCGGCAGCGATTGGGACCAGGCGTTGGCGCGCTGGAGCGAGTTCAAGACCGACGAGGGCGCGCGCTTCGACCGCGAAGTGCATATCGACGCCGCCGCGATCAAGCCGACCCTGACCTGGGGCACGCACCCGGGCCAGGTCGCCGCGGTCGATGCGACCCTGCCGCAGGCCGGCGACGCCGACGAGGCCAAGGCCCTGGCCTACATGGGCTTCGAAGGCGGCGCCGCGCTGGCCGGGCGTCCGGTCGACGTGGTGTTCGTCGGCAGCTGCACCAACTCGCGCCTGTCCGACCTGCGCCAGGCCGCCGACGTGCTGCGCGGCCGCCACGTGCATCCGCGCGTGCGCATGCTGGTCGTGCCCGGTTCCGAGCAGGTCAAGCGCGATGCCGAGGCCGAGGGCCTGGACGCGGTGATCCGCGCCGCCGGCGCGGAATGGCGCGAACCCGGTTGCTCGATGTGCATCGCCATGAACGGCGATCTGGTCGGCGCCGGTCAGTTGGCGGTATCCACCAGCAACCGCAATTTCGAGGGCCGTCAAGGCAAGGGGGCGCGCACCCTGCTGGCTTCGCCGCTGACCGCGGCGGCCTGCGCCGTCGCCGGCCAGGTGGTCGACCCGCGCGATTACCTCGCCCATGCCGCCCAAGCCTCGGCCGTCCAGGAGGTCGCGTGATGTCCGCTTCCATCGCTTCTACCGACGCCGGCGCCGGCTTCGTCGAACTGGTCTCGCGCACCGTGGTGCTGCGCGAGCGCAACATCGATACCGACCAGATCATCCCGGCGCGTTTTCTGACCACCACCGAACGCAAGGGTCTGGGCAAGTTCGCCTTCAACGACTGGCGCTACCAGGCCGACGGCTCGCCCAACCCGGCCTTCGAGTTCAACAAGCCCGAAAACGCCGGCGCCGCGATCCTCGTCGCCGGGCGCAATTTCGGCTGCGGTTCCTCGCGCGAGCACGCGCCGTGGGCGCTGACCGACCTCGGCCTGCGCGCGGTCATCAGCAGCGAGATCGCCGACATCTTCCGCAGCAACTCGCTCAAGAACGGGCTGCTGCCGGTGGTGGTCGAACAGGCCCTGCTCAACCAGCTGCTGGCCCAGCCGGGCATCGAGCTGCGCATCGACGTGCGCGAACGCCGCCTGCACCTGCCCGACGGACGCTCGGTCGAGTTCCCGCTCGATGCCTTCGCCCAGACCTGCCTGATCGAAGGCGTCGACCAGCTCGGCTATCTGCTGCGCCAGCAACAAGCCATCAACCGCTACGAACAGCGCCGCGCCGCGGCGCAGTCCCAAACCCAGGAGTTCACCCATGCGCGCTGACATCGTCGTTCTGCCCGGCGACGGCATCGGTCCGGAAGTCACCGCCGCCGCGGTCGAAGTACTGCGCGCGGTCGCCGCCCGCTACGGCCATCAGTTCCAACTGCGCGAGCACGCCATCGGCGGCGCCGCGATCGACGCCAGCGGCGAACCGCTGCCGGCGGCGACCCTGCAGGCCTGCCAGCGCGCCGACGCGGTGCTGCTGGGCGCGGTCGGCGGTCCGAAGTGGTCCGACCCGCAGGCCAAGGTCCGCCCCGAACAAGGCCTGCTGGCGCTGCGCAAGGGCCTGGGGCTGTACGCCAACCTGCGTCCGGTGCAGCCGCACGCGGCCACCCTGGGCGCCTCGCCGATCAAGCCGCACCTGCTGGCCGGGGTCGACCTGATGGTGGTGCGCGAACTCACCGGCGGCATCTATTTCGGCCAGAAGCAGCGCAGCGCCGAGGCCGCCAGCGACCTGTGCGAGTACAGCGTGGCCGAGATCGAACGGGTCGTGCGCCGCGCCTGCGAACTGGCCCGCGGCCGGCGCAAGCACGTGGTCTCGGTCGACAAGGCCAACGTGCTGGAGACCTCGCGGCTGTGGCGCGAGGTCGCCGCGAAGGTGGCGCGCGAGGAATTCCCCGACGTCACCCTGGAACACCAGTTGGTCGATTCGATGGCGATGCACCTGATCGCCAAGCCGCGCGCCTTCGACGTGATCGTCACCGAGAACATGTTCGGCGACATCCTCACCGACGAAGCCTCGATGCTGGCCGGCTCGCTGGGCCTGCTGCCGTCGGCTTCGCTCGGCGAGGGCAAGGTCGGGCTGTACGAGCCGATCCACGGCTCGGCGCCGGACATCGCCGGCCGCGGCATCGCCAACCCCTGCGGCACCATCCTCAGCGCCGCGCTGCTGCTGCGCCATTCGCTGGGCCTGGAGGCCGAGGCCGAATGCGTCGAGCGCGCGGTCGCCGCGGTGCTGGAGGCCGGCACGCTGACCGCCGACCTGGCCCCGGCCGGCCGCGCCGCGACCACCGCCGAGGTCACCGCGGCGGTGCTGGCCCAACTCGAGCTGCCGTGCCAGGTGGCCGAGCTGCGCGACTGACCGGGCGCGGCCAGCGGCACCCGAAACCGTAGCGGCGAATGCGCTCGACCCCATCGCCGCGCGGGTGCCGCGCCCCGCAGCCTCGCGCGGATACTCCGCATTACAAAGAGGTCTCTCCGGCCCGTCTGTAACCCTCTTCCCGAAGCCGGGCGGCTTCGGGATTTTTTTGCCCGCGTCACAACCGCGCGATCGCGCAACCCTCACCCGCCGTTGATGTGAACCCAGGCAACAATCGCGCCACGAGCCTGTGCCATCATCCTGACGCAACCTGGGTCGGCCACGCGCGACCTGCAGCCAGTCGCGGGAACGCATGACCGAAACGGATCTCAAGGTCGACCTGCTGGTGGTCGGCGGCGGCATCAACGGTGCCGCGATCGCGCGCGATGGCGCCGGCCGCGGTTGGTCGGTGCTGCTGTGCGAGCGCGACGACCTAGCCGCGCACACCTCCAGCGCCAGCACCAAGCTCATCCACGGCGGCCTGCGCTACCTGGAGCAGTACGAGTTCGCCCTGGTCGGCAAGGCCCTGGCCGAGCGCAAGCGCCTGCTGCGCATGGCCCCGCACATCATCTGGCCGCTGCGCTTCGTCCTGCCGCACCAGCCGCATCTGCGCCCGGCCTGGCTGATCCGCCTGGGCCTGTTCCTCTACGACCGCCTCGGCGGACGCCGCGGCCGCGGCCTGCCCGGTTCGCGCTCGGTCAACCTGCGCAAGCACATCGCCGGGCGTCCGCTGCAGGACGAGTTCGTACGCGGTTTCGTCTACTCCGACGCCTGGGTGATGGACGCGCGCCTGGTCGTGCTCAACGCGATGGACGCCGCCGAGCGCGGCGCAGGCGTGCTGACCCGCACCGCCTGCGTCGCCGCGCAGCGCGAGCGCGACGGCTGGCGGGTGCGCCTGCGCGGCCCCGGCGGCAGGGTCCGCGAGGCGCGAGCGCGCGCGCTGGTCAATGCCGCCGGGCCATGGGCGGCGCGCTTTCTGGACGAAGTCGCGCGACTGCCGCACGTGCGCCAGCTGCGCCTGATCAAGGGCAGCCATATCGTCGTGCCGCGGCTGTTCGAGCACGACCATGCGTATATCTTCCAGCAGCCCGACCGGCGCATCGTGTTCGCCATCCCCTACGAGCAGGCCTACACCCTGATCGGCACCACCGATGTCGACTATCGCGGCGACCCGGCCGCGCCGCGCATCGACGAGGCCGAGACCGCTTACCTGTGCGCCGCCGCCTCGCGCTATTTCAAGCGGCCGATCCGGCCGCACGACGTGGTCTGGAGCTACAGCGGCGTGCGCCCGCTGCTCGACGACGACAACGACCAGGCCTCGCAGATCACCCGCGACTACCAGCTCGACCTGGACCGCGACGGCGCGCCGCTGCTGAACGTGTTCGGCGGCAAGCTGACCACCGCACGCAAGCTGGCCGAGGAAGCTTGCGACCGCCTCGCCGCGCAGCTCGGCGAGCTGCGGCCGGCCTGGACCGGCGATGCGCCGCTGCCCGGCGGCGACCTGCCCGGCGCCGACTTCGGCGCCTTCCACGAGGATTTCAGCCTGCGCCGGCCATGGTTGCCGGATGCGCTGGCGCTGCGCCTGTGCCGCAGCTACGGCAGCCGCGCCTTGCGCATGCTCGAGAGCTGCGCGCGCATGGACGACCTGGGCGCCTGCTTCGGCGCCGACTTGTACGCGATCGAAGTCGATTACCTGGTCGACTGCGAATGGGCGCGCACCGCCGAAGACATCCTGTGGCGGCGGTCCAAGCTCGGCCTGCGCATCGACGCGGCCGGCGTCGAACGCTTGCAGGACTATGTGGCGCGGCGCATGGCCAGCCGGGCGGATGCGCAGCTGGAAGTGGGGTTGGCATGAGTCGCCGCGCATCCGCAGGGCGCGAGGTCTGCGCGGGCGGCCTGCCCGCATCCGCTCGCCGAAGGTCCGCTCGCCGAAGGACTGCCGCACCTCATGCTCGGCCAGGCTCCAGCGGCGCTCCCTCTCGCCATCGTCCCCGGCCGGGCTTCAGCGCTCGTTGCTGCCGTCATTCCCGCGAAGGCGGGAATCCGGAGACTTCGCAGCCATGTCGCGGTGCGGCCCTGGATCCCCGCTCTCGCGGGGATGGCGGTGGGAGAGTGTTTCGCAACGGGTAGCAGACCGCGCCAGATCGCGCGAAACCTCGCCGGATCGCGCCAAGCCTTTCGAGTCTTTCCAAATCCCGCCCAGCCCCGTACGCCCGAACCGCCGCATCGCCCAGGAGATCCACCGCAATGCCCACCCCGATGTCGCAATACCTCAGCGAGTTCGTCGCCACCGGCATCCTGATCCTGCTCGGCAACGGCGTGGTCGCCGGCGCGCTGCTCGATCGATCCAAGGCCCAGGGCGCCGGCTGGGGCGTGATCACCGCGGCCTGGGGCTTGGCGGTGCTGATCGGCATCTTCATCGCCGGCCCGACCAGCGGCGCGATCATGAATCCCGCCCTGACCCTGGCCCTGGCGGCGATCGGCAAGCTGTCCTGGTCGCTGGTGCCGGGCTTCGTCGCCGCCCAGTTCGCCGGCGCGTTCGCCGGCTCGGTGCTGGTCTGGCTCAGCTATCTCGCCCACTGGCGGCTCAGCGACGACCCGGCCGCCAAGCTGGCGATCTTCTGCACCGCGCCGGCGGTGCGCGACACCCGCGCCAACCTGCTCACCGAGGCCATCGGCACCTTCGTGCTGACCTTCGCCGCGCTCGCGATCGGCGCCAACACGCTGTCGCCGGGCCTGGGACCGTTCGGCGTCGGCCTGCTGGTGGTGGTGATCGGCATGTCGCTCGGCGGCCCCACCGGCTATGCGATCAACCCCGCGCGCGACCTCGGCCCGCGCCTGGCCCATGCGTTGCTGCCGATCGCCGGCAAGGGCGGTTCGGACTGGGGCTACGCCTGGGTGCCGGTGGTCGCGCCGATCATCGGTGCGGTGTTGGGGGCGTTCGCCTTCCAAGCCGTGTATGGGTGAGAGGCGGGAATCGGGAATGGAGAATCGGGAAGCGTAAGGCGGCGCATCGCTGATTACTTCCGACCTCCTCGCTCAGTTCCCCATCCCCATTCCCCATTCCCCATTCCCGCTCCCGATTCCCTATTCCCGATTCCCGACCTCCGAACGAGTACCCACATGGACAAGCCCTACATCCTGGCCATCGACCAAGGCACGACCAGCTCGCGGGCGATCCTGTTCGATCGCCAGGGCGCGGTGGTCGGCGTGGCCCAGCGCGAGTTCGAGCAGATCTTTCCGCGCCCCGGCTGGGTCGAGCACGATCCGCGCGAGATCCTCGCCAGCGTGCAGACCACCGCGATCGAGGTGATGACCAAGGCCCAGGTCGGCGCCGACCAGATCGCCGGCATCGGCATCACCAACCAGCGCGAGACCACCGTGGTCTGGGACCGCCACACCGGCCAGGCGGTGCACAACGCCATCGTCTGGCAGTCGCGCCAGACCGCGGCGATCTGCGACCGGCTCAAGGCCGAAGGTTACGAGCCCTTGGTGCGCGAACGCACCGGCCTGCTGATCGACGCCTACTTCTCCGGGACCAAGGTCAAGTGGATCCTCGACAACGTCGAGGGCGCGCGCGAGCGCGCCGAACGCGGCGACCTGCTGTTCGGCACCATCGACAGCTGGCTGATCTGGAACCTGTCGGACAACCGTGCCCACGTCACCGACTACAGCAACGCCTCGCGCACGCTGATGTACGACATCCACAAGCGCCAGTGGTGCCCCGAGCTGCTGAAGATGCTCGACGTACCGGCTTCGATGCTGCCGCAGGTGCGCTCCAGCAGCGAGGTCTACGCCCATACCGGCGCGCGCCACTTCTTCAACAATTCGGTGCCGATCTGCGGCGTCGCCGGCGACCAGCAGGCGGCGCTGTTCGGCCAGGCCTGCTTCGCTCCGGGCATGGCCAAGAACACCTACGGCACCGGCTGCTTCCTGCTGATGAACACCGGCGAGAAAGCGGTGCGTTCGGACAACGGCCTGCTCACCACCATCGCCTGGGGCATCGACGGCAAGGTCGAGTACGCGCTGGAAGGCAGCATCTTCGTCGCCGGCTCGGCGGTGCAGTGGCTACGCGACGGCCTGCGCCTGTTCGGCAAGGCCGGCGATTCGCAGGCCTATGCCGAGCGCGCGCACTCCACCGACGGGGTCTATTTCGTGCCGGCCTTCGTCGGCCTGGGCGCGCCGTACTGGCGCAGCGACGTGCGCGGGGCGATGTTCGGGCTGACCCGCGGCACCAGCAAAGAGCATTTCGTCCGCTCGGTGCTGGAATCGCTGGCCTACCAGACCCGCGACGTGCTCGAAGCGATGCAGACCGATTCGGGCATCCGGCTGACTTCGCTGCGCGCCGACGGCGGCGCGATCGGCAACGATTTCACCGCCCAGTTCCAGGCCGACATCCTCGACGTACCGCTGAAGCGTCCGCGGGTCAGCGAAACCACCGCGCTCGGCGCGGCCTACCTGGCCGGGCTGGCGGTCGGGTTCTGGGACAGCCGCGAGCAGATCGCCCAGCAGTGGCAGGTCGAGCGCAGCTTCGAGCCGCAAATGCTCGGCGCGGAACGCGAGAAGCTGTATGCGGGCTGGAAACGGGCGATCGAGGCGACGCTGGCGTTCAGCGTCGAGCACGCTTAGGGCTTGAGCCCCTCCCCCGTCTCAGCTCCGCACTTCCTACGGTCGCCGCACGCGGGAAAGGGAGAGAAGCGACGAGATCGGGCTGGCGCCTGCGACGCGCCGCAGGCAGGCAAGCCTGCCCCGGCGAAGAAAAACGTCCCTCCCGTCAGTGGAAGGGGACGGGGCCGAGAGCCCCCGAAATCGTGCCGGCGCGGCTCAGGCCTGCGCCGGCACCTTGACCTTGAACCAGGCCGCGTACAGCGCCGGCAGGAACAGCAGGGTCAGCGCGGTCGCAACCAGCAGGCCGCCCATGATCGCCACCGCCATCGGCCCGAAGAAGGCGCTGCGCGACAGCGGAATCATCGCCAGGATCGCCGCCAGCGCAGTCAGCACGATCGGCCGGAAGCGGCGCACGGTCGCGTCCACTATCGCCTTCCACGGCTCGTGGCCCTCGCTGCGGTCCTGCTCGATCTGGTCGACCAGGATCACCGAGTTGCGCATGATCATGCCGGCCAGGGCGATCGTGCCGAGCATGGCGACGAAGCCGAACGGCACCCGGAACACCAGCAGGAACAAGGTCACTCCGATCAGGCCCAGCGGCGCGGTCAGCAGCACCATGAAGCTGCGCGAGAAGCTGCGCAGCTGCAGCATCAGCAGGGTGAACACCGCGAACAGGAACAGCGGCATGCCGGCGTTGATCGACTTCTGCCCGCGCGCGGAGTCCTCGACGCTGCCGCCGATGTCGATCGAATAGCCGTACGGCAGTTGCGCGCGCAACCCGTCCAGGGTCGGCGAGATCTGCGCCATCGCGCTGGACGGCTGGGTACCGTCGTAGATGTCGGCGCGCACGGTCATGGTCGGCAGGCGGTCGCGGTGCCAGATGATGCCTTCCTCGAAGCCGTAGTCCAGGGTCGCGACCTGGGTCAGCGGCACGCTGCGGCCGTTGCCGGTCGGCACCATCAGGCTGCCGAGCATGTCCAGCTGCAAGCGCTCCTGTTCGGGACCGCGCAGCAGCATCTCGATCAGTTCGTTGCTCTCGCGGTAGGTGCTGATGTGCGAACCCGACAGCGAACTGGACAGGAACTGCGACAGCTGCGCCGAGCTGATGCCCAGGGCGCGCGCGCGCTCCTGGTCGACCTGCAGGCGCACGACCTTGTTCGGCTCGTCCCAATCCAGGTTGACGTTGGCCACGTGCGGGTTGGCGCGGATCTTCTCGCGCACCTGGTAGGCGATCTTGCGCACCTGGTCGATGTGCTCGCCGGAAACGCGGAACTGCACCGGGTAGCCGACCGGCGGGCCGTTCTCCAGCCGGGTCACGCGCAACTGCAGCTCTGGGAAGCGCGGCGCCACGTCCTCGATGACCCACTTGCGCAGGGTTTCGCGCGCTTCCAGGTCCTTGGGCATCAGCACGAACTGGGCGAAGTTGGCCGCCGGCAGTTGCTGGTCCAGCGGAAGGTAGAAGCGCGGCGAACCGGTGCCGACGTAGGCGACGTAGTTGGCCAGGTCGCGGCGCTGCTTGAGCATCGCCTCCAGGCGCTGGGCCTGGGCGGAGGTCTGGCGCAGCGAGCTGCCTTCGGCCAGCTCCATGTCGACCATCAGTTCCGGACGCACCGAGTCCGGGAAGAACTGCTGCGGCACGAAGCGGAACATGAAGATCGAGCCGACGAAGGCGGCGACGGTGATCGCGATGACCAGCCAGCGCCGGCGCACGCACCAGGTCACCCAGCGGCGGAAGCCGACGTAGAACTTGGACTCGTAGGGGTCGTGGACGTGGCCGTCGATCGGCGGCTTGGGCGCCAGCACGCCGGCGAACATCGGCAGGCGCCGGGCCAGCGCGCTGCGCGCGTCGCGCCAGCGCGCGGCCGGCGAACCCGGCTTCGGCGGCGCCGCGGCGTGGCCGTAGTCCGGCAGCAGCTTGTCGCCGAGGAAGGGAATGAAGGCCACCGCGGCGATCCACGACACCAGCAGGGCGATGGTCACCACCTGGAACAGCGAGCGGGTGTATTCGCCGGTGCTCGAAGCGGCGGTGGCGATCGGCAGGAAGCCGGCGGCGGTGATCAGGGTGCCGGTCAGCATCGGGAAGGCGGTGCTGTCCCAGGCGAAGGCCGCCGCGCGCAGGCGGTCGAAACCCTGCTCCATCTTGATCGCCATCATCTCCACCGCGATGATCGCGTCGTCGACCAGCAGGCCCAGCGCCAGCACCAGCGCGCCGAGCGAGATCTTGTGCAGGCCGACGCCGAAGAAGTCCATCACCGCGAAGGTCATCGCCAGCACCAGCGGGATCGACAGCGCGACCACCAGGCCGGTGCGCAGGCCGAGCGAGAAGAAGCTCACCAGCAGCACGATCGCGACCGCCTCGGCGAGCACGCGCACGAATTCGCCGACCGATTCCTCGACCGCGGCCGGCTGGTCGGCGACCTTGCGCAGCTGCATGCCCGCCGGCAGGGTCTTCTGCAGGCGCGCGAACTCGCCCTCCAGGGTCTTGCCGAGCTTGAGGATGTCGCCGCCCTGCTTCATCGACACGCCGATGCCGATCGCGTCCTCGCCCATGAAGCGCATGCGCGGCTGCGGCGGATCGGAGAAGCCGCGCCGCACTTCGGCGACGTCGGCCAGGCGGAAGGTGCGGTCGCCGACCCGGATCGGGAAGTCGCGGATCTGCTCGACCGAGGTGAACTGGCCGCCGACCCGGATCGGCACCCGGCTGGTCGGGGTTTCGAAGAAGCCGGCCGAGACCAGCGCGTTCTGCTGGTTCAGCGCGTCCTGCACCGCCTGCGCGGGCACGCCCAGGGTCGACAGCTTCACGTTCGACAGCTCGACCCAGATCTTCTCGTCCTGGACCCCGAACAGTTCGATCTTGCCGACGTCGGTCTGGCTCTGCAGCGCCAACTGCACGCGCTCGGCGTAGTCCTTGAGCACCGCGTAGTCGAAGCCTGGCCCGGTCAGGGCGTAGATGTTGCCGAAGGTGTCGCCGAATTCGTCGTTGAAGAACGGGCCGATCGCGTCGCTGGGCAAGGTCGGGCGGATGTCGCCGATCTTCTTGCGCACCTGGTACCACAGCGGCGGGATGTCCTTGGAGCGCATCGCGTCGCCGGCGACGAACATCACCTGCGATTCGCCGGCGCGCGAGTACGAGCGGATGTATTCGTACTGGCCAGTCTCCATCAGCTTCTTCTCGATCCGCTCGGTGACCTGGCGCGAGACCTCCTCGGCGGTGGCGCCGGGCCACAAGGTGCGCACCACCATGACCTTGAAGGTGAAGGCCGGGTCCTCGCTGCGCCCCAGGCGCAGGTAGGACATGGCACCGGCGACGGCCAGCACCAGCATCGCGTAGATGATCAGGCTGCGATGGCGCAGCGCCCACTCGGATAGGTTGAAACGCATACGCTGGGCTCGCTTCGTTCAACGGCCGCCGCGCGGGCGCGGCGGCGGGATCTGGGGCGCGCCGGCGGCGCCGGCGCGCGAGACGGTCGCGCGGTCGCGATCGCGGCGCTGCGCGCGCCGCGACCCGCTCAGCGCGCGACCGGATGGTTGTCGCGGTCGACCGGCTGCACTTTCTGGCCGTCGCGCAGCAGATGGCCGCCGGCGCTGACCACCCAGTCCTGCGCGCTCAGCCCCGACAGCACCGGCACGCTCTGCGCGCCGTAGGGGCCGGTGTGGACCGGCTTCAACTTGACCGTGCCGCTGCGCGGGTCGGCGACGAACACCGCACTGCCGCCGGCGGCGGTGCGCTGCAGCGCCGACAGCGGCACGCTGAGGCCGGGCGTAGCCGCGCCGGGCAGGTAGATGCGCGCGCTCTGGCCGAGTTCGAGGGTGCCGGCGGGCGCGTCGACGCTGACCCGGGCGGCGTAGGTGCGCGAGGCCGGATCGGCCGCCGGCGCGACTTCGCGCACTCGCGCCGGCCAACGCTTGCCGGGCTGCGACCACAGCTCGACCAGAACCTCCTGGCCGGGCTTGAAGGTGGCGATCGCGCCTTCCGGCACCGCGAAGGCGACTTCGCGCACGCCGTCGGCGGCGAGCGCGAACACCTGCTGGCCGGCGGCCACGACCTGGCCGGCCTCGGCGCTGCGCGAGGCGATCACCCCGGCGCTGGGCGCGCGCAGATGGGTATAGGCGGACTGGTTGCGGGCGACGTCGAGGTTGGCCCGGGCGGCATTGACCTGGCCCTGCGCGGCCTTGGCCGCGGCGTCCTGGGCATCCATGGTCGAGCGGCTGACCAACTGGTCCTTGGCCAGTTGCGCGTAGCGCGCCTGGTCGGCGCGGGCGCGGCCGTAATCGGCCTCGGCCGCGGCCAGTTGCGCCTGGGCGGCGCGCGCCTGGGCGTCCAGGTCGCCGGCGTCGAGCACCGCCAGCACCTGGCCGGCGGCGACGTGGGCGCCGACATCGACCTTGCGCTCGATCAGCTTGCCGCCGACCCGGAACGACAGCGGGCTTTCCTCGCGCGCCCGCACCTCGCCGGCGAAGGCCGACACGGCGCCGGCGGCGGCGCCCGGGCGGGTCACCAGCACCGGCCGCGCGGCTTCGGCCTGCGGCTCGGCTTTACTGCAGGCCGTCAGCGACAGCGTCGCGGCCAGGGCCGCGCCGAGCAGCGCCGGAACGGCGGGCGCGGCGGAAAAAATCCGGTGGCGCATTGCGGTGAGCCTCATCGGGAATTAATGTACTAGCCAGTACTGTATAAATAACGAACCCGATAGTCCAGTATTCAACCATGATGTCGCCCCGCCCCTCCAGCCCCGCCCCGGAACCGGCCAAGCCGGCCGGCCCCGGCCGCCCGAAGGACCTGAGCAAGCGCAACGCGATCCTGGAGGCGGCCAAGCGGCTGTTCCTCGGCCAGGGCTTCGACGGCGTGAGCATGGACCAGATCGCCGCCGAGGCCGGGGTCTCGAAACTGACCGTCTACAGCCATTTCGGCGACAAAGACAGCCTTTTCGCGGCCGCGGTGCAGGCGTATTGCCAGCAACACCTGCCCTCGCCGATGTTCGCCCCGGACCCGGCCGCGCCGCTGCGCGAGCGCCTGCTGGCGATCGCCACGGCCTTCTACGAGATGATCAGCTCGCCCGAGGCGATCCAGATCCACCGCCTGCTGTGCTCGCCGCAGGTGGCGCAATCGCCGCTGTCGAAGATGTTCTGGGAGGCCGGCCCGCAGCGCCTGCACGACGAATTCGCCGCCCTGCTGCAACGCCGGGTCGAGGCCGGGGAACTGGAGATCGACGACGTGGCGCGGGCCGCTCCGCAGTTCTTCTGCCTGGCCAAGGGCGAGCCGCACGCCCTGCTGATGTTCGGTTGCGGCGCGCCGGACCCGGACGAAATCCGCGCCCACCTGGAGGCGACCGTGACCCTGTTCCTGCGCGCGTACGGCCGGCGCTAGCGGGCCGCCGTGCGGGCCATACGGTGCCGTGAGTTCTGGTGACTTTCGGCACTAAGCCCCGGCAGGGGCGTGGTTAATTCTTTTTCCGCCGGGGGCCGCGCGGTCCCGGTAGAATTCGCGATTCCCCGCGCTACATGAAGAACGCCCCCATGACTACGCTCGATTACGCCAAGGCTCGTGAACTGATGGTCGAACAACAGGTTCGGCC
The DNA here is from genome assembly GCF_057657315.1 of Lysobacter sp. Soil_C_15. Lineage (NCBI taxonomy): Bacteria > Pseudomonadati > Pseudomonadota > Gammaproteobacteria > Lysobacterales > Lysobacteraceae > Lysobacter > Lysobacter sp. Soil_C_15. Next base: position 392,853 of record NZ_JBDGIR010000005.1, on the reverse strand, counting down.
GTGGGACGTGCTCGACCCGCGCGTGCTCGAGGTGCTGGCGAATTTGCCGCGTGAGGCCTTTGTCGCCGAAACGCACCGCAACCTGGCCTACACCGACCTCGCCCTGCCGCTGGCGCACGGCGAATTCATGCTCAAGCCGGTGCTCGAAGGCCGCGCCCTGCAGGCGCTGGAGCTCGACCCGACCGACGACGTGCTGGAAATCGGCACCGGCAGCGGCTTCCTCAGCGCCTGCCTGGGCCGCCTGGCGCGCGAAGTGGTCAGCCTGGAGCGCCATGCCGACCTGGCCGCGACCGCGCGCGAGCGCCTGGCCGCGCAGTCGATCCTCAACGTGCAGGTGGTCGATGCGGACGTGTTCTCCTACCGCACCGACCGCCGCTTCAACGCCATCTGCGTGACCGGCGCGGTCGCCGAGCTGCCGGCGCAGTGGCTGCAGTGGCTGCAGCCGGGCGGCCGCCTGTTCGTGGTCCGCGGCCGTTCGCCGGCCATGGAAGCGATCCGGGTCACCGCCGGCGAGCGCAACGAAGTCAACGCTTCGCGCATCCAGTCGTTGTTCGAAACCGATTTGCCGTATCTCGTCGGCGCCGCGCCCGCGCCCGCCTTCGAGTTCTGACCGTCCTGTCAGCTCAACGTCAGTCCCCCGTAAGAACCCGCGTGCCAGCATGCGGGTTCCCAAAAACAAGCAAGCTCAAGGAAGCCGCATGGGAAGCCGCACGATCCGCCGTCCGCTCGTTCTTGCCCTGGCCCTGAGCCTGTTGCCGACCCTGGCGTCGGCCGAGGACTTGCTGCAGACCTACGAACTGGCGCGCCAGGGCGACCCGCAGTTGTCGGCGGCCGAAGCCAACCGCCTGGCGACCAAGGAAGACCGCATCCAGGCCCGCGCCGCGCTGCTGCCGTCGTTGTCGGGCAACGTGCGCCTGACCCGCAGCCGCACCACCAGCGATGGCAACAACGGAAGCGACGGCGGCGTCGACCTGCCGAGCGGCGCGATGTTCAAGTCCGATACCACCAACCGCAGCTCCGGCCTGTCGGCCAGCCAGATGCTGTACAACCGCGCCAGCATCAAGACCTACCAGGGCCAGAACGTGCTCAGCGAGGCCAGCGACTTCACCCTGGAGTCGGCCAACCAGGAGCTGATCACCCGCACTTCGGCGGCCTACTTCGACGTGCTGGTCAAGCTGGAGAACCTGGCCGCCGCCGAGGCCGCCGAAACCGCTTTGCAGAAGCAGTTCGACTACGCCTCCAAGCGCCTGGACGTGGGCCTGGCGCCGATCACCGACGTGCACGAGGCGCGCGCCCAGTACGACAGCGCGCGCGCCGGCACCATCACCGCGCGCAACGCGGTCGAGGACGCCTACCAGGCGCTGAGCCAGATCACCGGCCAGCCGGTGCGCACGCTCAAGGCGCTGCCGGCCGACTTCAAGCCGGCGCTGCCGGAGTCGCGCAACGTCGAAAGCTGGGTCGACAACGCGGTGCAGAACAATCCCGCGCTGCATGCCCAGCAGCTGCAGGTGGAGGCCGCCGAGATCGGCGTGGAAACCGCGCGCGCCGGCCACTGGCCGACCCTGAGCCTGACCGGCGGCTACGGCGACAACGCCAGCTGGGGCGACCGCACCTTCATGGGCGCCACCCGCAACGCGCCGGGCAACTCCAACTATGGCCCGAGCATCGGCATCGAGCTGTCGGTGCCGATCTACGCCGGCGGCCGGATCCAGTCCGGCGTGCGCCAGGCGCTGGCGCGCCGCGACGCCGCCCAGGACGAACTGGAACGGCAGAAGCGCCAGTTGGTGCGCACCACCCGCAACGCCTACCAGACCCTGGTCGCCGGCATCAGCGAGGTCGAAGCGCGCCGCCTGGCCCTGGTTTCGGCGCAGGCGGCCTACGACGCCTCGCAGGTCGGCCTGGAAGTGGGCACCCGCACCGTGCTCGACGTGCTCAACAACCAGCGCACCCTGCTGCAGGCGCAGCAGGCCTATGCGACCGCCAAGTACAACTACCTGCAGAACCGCCTGCTGCTGGAACAGGCCGCCGGTTCGCTCGACGTGAGCGACGTGCAGGAGATCAACCGCCTGCTGACCGCCGACGCCGCCACCAACCTGGCGCCGCCGCCGAGCGGAATGCAGTAAGCCTCGCGCCGCAGCGCGACACGAAAAACCGCCGGCACCACCGGCGGTTTTTTCATGCCCGAACCTCGCCCTGTAGGAGCGGCGTGAGCCGCGACAGCCGCAGCGGCGTTCCGCGCGTTGCGTCCGAAGCCCGGACACACAGCGCCTTGTACGCAGGCTGCACGGCAGCTTCGGCCACTACGCTCTCGATCACCGCTGCGGCTGTCGCGGCCCATGGCCGGAGGAAATCCCCGCAGGACGCCGCTCCTGCCAGCCCGCGATCACGCCGGCGGCAATGCCGGGCGCAGCAGCGCCATGGTGCGCGCCAGGGCGCCGCGGCCGAGTTCGACCAGGGCGCGGCCGGCTTCGACCATCTGCGCGCGTTCGCGCGGATCGGCGAGCAGGCGCTCGACCGCGGCCTCGACCGCTTCGGCGTCGGCGCCGATGCGCAAAGCGCCGGCGGCGTCCAGGCGCTGGGCGATCTCGACGAAGTTGTGCAGGTGCGGGCCGGTCACGATCGGCGTGCCGGTGGCCGCCGGTTCGAGCAGGTTGTGGCCGCCGATCGCCTGCAGGCTGCCGCCGACGAAGGCGACGTCGGCGCAGGCGTAGAAGCTCATCAGTTCGCCGAGGGTGTCGATCACGAACACGTCGTCGCCCGGCTGCGGCCAGCGCGCGCGCGAACGCGCCGACACCTGCCAGCCGGCGCTGCGCGCCTGCTCGGCCACCACCCGGAAGCGCTCGGGATGGCGCGGCGCCCACAGCAGCAGCAGATCGGGGAAACGCTCGCGCAGGCGCCGGTGCATGGCGATGGTCGCCGCTTCCTCGTCCTCGTGGGTGCTGGCGGCGATCCACACCGGCCGCTCGCCGGTATGGCGATGGCATTCGGCGGCGAACTCGTCCAGCGCGTCGGGCACGTTGACGTCGAACTTGAGGTTGCCGGTTTCGGTGACCTGCTCCGGCCGCGCGCCGAGCTGGACGAAGCGCTCGCCGTCGGCGCGCGACTGCGCCGCCACCGTGCGCACGGTGCGCAGCGCGCGTCCGACCAGCGGCGCCAGCACCCGGTAGCCGCGCAGCGAGCGCTCGGACAGGCGCGCATTGAGGATATAGGCGGGAATGCCGCGGTCGCGGCAGCCGAACAGCAGGTTCGGCCACAGCTCGGTTTCCATGATCAGCGCCGCGCAGGGCTGGTGGTGGCGCAGGAACCGCGCGACCGCGCCGGGCAGATCGTAGGGCAGGTAGACGTGCTCGACCGAATCGCCCCAGGCCGAGCGCGCCCGGTCCGAACCGGTCGGGGTGATGGTGGTGACCAGCAGGCGCAGGTCCGGGCGGCCGCGGCGCAAGGCGTTCACCAGCGGGATCGCCGCGTTGACCTCGCCCACCGAGACCGCATGCAGCCACAGGGTGCGGGCCTGGGCCGGTCCGCGATAGACCGCGTAGCGCTCCAGCCAGCGCTGGAAATACGCCGGCTGGCGAAAGCCGCGCCAGATCAGGTGGTAGACCGTGACCGGCGCCAACAGATACAGCGCGACCGAATACAGGCCGCGCAACAGGCGTTCGATCAAGTCTTTCCGCATCCGCCAAGGATAAAGGCTGGCGAGGTGATTCGGTCGTGCAGGCGGCGCCCGCGCCGGGCCGGAACGGGCGGCGCGCGCAGCGCGGCCGATACGATCGCGGCGTTGTCCGGCCCGAGGGCTGCCGGAATCGGAGCGCGCGCAGCGCAACGCGATCCTCGGCGCGCCGGCATTCACGCCCGCACCGCATAAACTATCGCCATGGCCGAACCTGCCCTGCCCCCGCGTCCGTCCCTGCTTTCGCCGCGTCTGTGGCCGATGTGGCTGGCTTTGGCCGGCATGTGCCTGGGCGCGCGCCTGCCCTGGGGCCTGCAGCGCCTGCTCGGCGGCTGGATCGGCGCGTTCGCGCTGGGCGTGGCCGGCACTCGCCGGCGCGCGGCGCGGATCAACCTGGCGCTGTGTTTCCCGGAGAAGAGCGAGGCCGAACGCGAGGCGCTGTTGCGCGAGAGTTTCCGCGATCTGGGCATCGGCTTGTTCGAATTCGCCCGCGCCTGGTGGGGCTCGGTGGCGCCGATGCGGCGCACGGTGCGGATCGAAGGCCTGGAACTGCTGGACGAAGTCCGCGCCGCCGGCCGCGGCGTGCTGATGGTCTCGGGCCATTTCATGACCCTGGAGATGTGCGGCCGGCTGATGTGCGAGCACCTGCCGCTGGCCGGCATGTACCGCCGCCACCGCAATCCGGTGATGGAGTGGGCGGTCAAGCGCGGCCGCCTGCGCTACGCCAGCGCGATGTTCACCAACGAGGAAATCCGCCCGGCGATGCGCCACCTCAAGCAGGGCGGCTTCCTGTGGTACGCGCCCGACCAGGACATGCGCGGCAAGGACACGGTGTTCGCGCCGTTCTTCGGCGTGCAGGCGGCGACCATCACCGCGACCCACCAGTTCGCCCGCCTCAGCGGCTGCGCGGTGGTGCCGTTCTTCCATCGCCGCGAGGGCGCCGACTACGTGCTGCGGCTGGGCGCGCCGCTGGCCGATTTCCCCTCCGCCGACGCCACCGCCGACAGCGCCCGAGTCAATGCCCAGATCGAGGCCATGGTGCGGCAGGCGCCGAGCCAGTACCTGTGGATCCACCGGCGCTTCAAGCGGCGGCCGGCGGGGGAGGTTTCTCCCTACAAGCAGAAGTGAGCGCAGAGGAGCGAGGCGTGAGCGAAACCGCAGCGCTGTCGCTCACTCCTCACTCCTCCCCGCTCACTCCTCGCTCCGGGGCTGCGCCAGCAAGCTGCCCGCATACAACGCCGCCAGCAACAGCGTCAGCCCGCCCCAGAAGGTCGAGTAGAACGCCAGGTGGGTGTTGAACGGGAACACGGTGACCAGCAGGGCCAGCATCGCCGGGCGCGCGGCTTCGCGCGCCTGGGCGTCGGCGAAGGCCCAGGCGCGCCAGGCCAGAGCGGCGCCGGCCAGCCACATCAGCAGGCCGAAGGCGCCGGTTTCGCTGAGCACTTCCAGCAGCAACTGGTGCGCGTGCAGGGCCGGGCCCTCGCCCCAGGAGGTCAGGCGCCCGGGCTGCGGATCGCAGGCGGGGAAGGCTTCGCGGAAGCCGCGCGCGCCGACGCCGTTGACCGGGTGCTCGGCGACCATGCACAGCGCGGCGCGCCAGATCCGGGTGCGGCCGGACAGCGCGTTGTCGACGCCTTCGACGTCGGCGCTGACCACGTGCGCGGTGCGCACCAAGCGCTCGTGCACCTGCGGCGAGGTGCGGTCGAGCACGCCGAGAATCAGCGCGCCGGCGGCGAACACCCCGAGCAGGCGCTTCCAGCCGAGCAGGCGCCAGCCCGACAGCAGCAGCACCAGGCCGTAGGTGATCCACGACGCGCGCGAGCCGGCCAGGACCACGACCACCCCGACCGCAGCCGCGGCCAGCAGCCAGCCGGCGCTGCCGAAGCGACGCCCGGCGGCGTAGAGCACGAACGGCGAGAAGCTGGCGATGACCTGGCCGAGCTTGAGATTGCACGGTCCGAGCACGCCGCTGAGGCGATCGGCGGCGGCGGTCTCGGCGGCGCTGCACATGCCGTGGCCGCTGATCGCCTGCTTGAGCGCGTCGATGCCGAAGAACAACGGACTGGTGCCGGCCAGCCACTGGATCAGCGCATCGACGGTCCAGACCGAGAGGATGATCGCCAGCCCGCCGAAGGTGGTGCGGCGCCCCTGCGGCGAGGCCACCGCGGCCGCGACCAGCCACAGGAACGGCAGATAGCGCAGGTCCACGGCGGCTTCGCGCAGGGCGCGGCCGGGGTCGACCGCGTCGATCGCCGAGACCAGCTCGGGCAGCCAGTAGGCGGCGAACAATACGCTGGTCAGCGCCCAGGCCGGATCGCTGAGCAGGCGCGCGCCGGTGTTGAAGCGCGCCAGCGCCAGCTTGACCAGCGCGGTCAGCGCGCCGAGGGTCAGCACGCCCTCGGCGTAGCCGGGCGCGAACAGCAGCGCGACGTAGGCCAGGATCCAGGCCGGCGCCCAGCGCCAGCCCACGATCGCGTGGCGCGGCTCGGGCGCGCCGGGCTCAGCCGCGGTCGGCGCCATCGACGAGTTCGGCATAGACGGCAAGCGTGGCCTCCTGCATCGCCCGCAAGGAAAACGCCATCGTATCCACAGCCGGCGGCGTCTGCGTTAGCAATTCGCAAGCGGTCCGATGCAAGGCCTGCGCGTCGAACGGCGCCACCGCGCCGGAAGGCTGCGAACGCGCCAGCAGCTCGCCGACGCCGCCGTGGTTCCAGCCCAGCACCGCGCGGCCGCAGGACCAGGCCTCGACCACGGTGCGGCCGAAGGCCTCGGGCTTGCGCGACAACTGCAGGACCAGGTCGCTGGCCGCGTAGGCGCGCGCGATCGCATCGGTCGGCGCGGTGAAGGCCACCGCGTCGGCGATGCCCAGCGCCTGCGCCTGCTGTTCCAGTTCGGCGATATAGGCCTCGCGTCCGGCTTCGCGCGCGCCGGGCAGCCACAGCCGCGCGTCGCCGCCCTCGCCGCGCAGCGCGGCCAACAGCGCCAGCGCATCGGCATGGCCCTTCAGGCGCGTGCCGCGGCCCGGCAGCAACAACAAGGGGCCGTCGCCGGCCAGCGCCGGATGCGCCGCCGCGGCCCAGGCGCGCGCGTCCGGGTCGGGCCAGGGCGCGCGCGGAAACGCGGTCGTATCGATGCCGCGCGGAATCGTCCGCAGCCGCGCCGGATCGGTGTCTGGGTAGTGCTGCAGGACATACTCGCGCACCGTGTCGGATACGCAGATCACCCGTTCGCCGCGGGCCATCACCGCGCTGTAGCGCGAGGGCGAATTGAGTCCGTGCACGGTGGTGACGAAACGCGGCCGCGCGTCTTCGGCCAGGCCGCGCCAGGCCAGCAGGCCGACCCAGGCCGGCAGGCGCGAGCGCGCATGCGCCAGGTCCACGTTGTGCGCAGCCCATAACCGGCGCAGCGCGAAGACGTGGCGCAGGGTCGCCGGCGACTTGCGCCCGATCGCCAGTTCGACGTGCTCGGCGCCGAGCGCGAGCAGTTGCGGCACCAGCCGGCCGCCGGCCGAAACCACGATCGCGCGATGGCCGGCGCGCACCAGCGCGTCGGCGATTTCCAGGGTGGAGCGTTCGACCCCGCCGGACTCCAGCGCCGGCAGCAGTTGCACCACCGTCAGCCGGCGCGGCTCCGGCGATGCCATGCGCGGGCGGTCAGTCGTCGACCAGGGTGTAGTGCGCGCCGCAGTACGGGCACTGGCACTCGCGCTCGGCCTCGATCGGCAGGTACACGCGCGGATGCGAGTTCCACAGCGCCATCGACGGCAGCGGGCAGCTCAGCGGCAGGTCCGCCCGGGTGACGGTGTAACGCTGGTCGGCGTTGGCCTGGGTGGGATGGGCGTTGGCTGCGGTGGTCATGGGAAACGACGGGTGGCGACGCGGGTGGGCAGTTTACCAGCGTGCGGCCCCGCGCCGGTGATCGCCGTCGGCCGGAACCGCTCAGGCCAGCGGCGGCAGATCGAACCAGACCAGTTCGGCCGGCGCTTCGCCGAGCCCGGTCAGGGCCAGCGTGCCGGATTCGCCGTGCAGGCCCAGCGCGTCGCCGGCCTGGAGCCGGCGGCCGTTGGCTTCGACCTCGCCGCGCAGGATCTGCAGCCAGTAGCTGCGGCCGGAGTCGAGCGGGTAGCCGGCTCGGCCGTCGCGGCCCAGGCGCAGCGCGTACAGGCGCAGGTCCTGGCGCACCGGCAGGCCGCCGCCGGCGCCGTCGCGCGAAGCCAGCAGGCTCCATTCGCCCTCGCCGGCCGCGGCCGGCGTCGCGCGGACGCAGGCCGGGCGCGCATTGAGCCGGTCGGGCTGGATCCAGAACTGCAGAAAGTGCAACGGCTGTTCGGCCGAAGCGTTGCGCGCGCCGTGGGCCAGGCCGTGGCCGGCGCCGATCCACTGCCATTGCCCGGCCTGCACCGCGCCGCCGCCGTCCAGTTCCGGATGGGCCAGCGCGCCGCTCAGCACGAGGCTGAGAATGTCCATGTTGGCGTAGCGGTGCGGTTCGAAGCCCGCGTCGGGACCGACGCGGGCTTCGTGCACCACCCGCAACGCACCGAAGCCCATCCAGGCCGGGTCGTAGTAGCCGCCGAAGGAAAACGCGTGGCGGCTCTCGCGCTGGTCCGCCTGCAACAGGCCGCGGGCGGCGGATGGACGTTCGATGATCATGCCGCGCAGTTTATTACTGCTTGGGCACCAGCGCTTCGGTGGTGATGCGGATGCTGACTTCGTCGCTGACGTTCGGCGCGTACTTGCCCAGGCCGAAATCGCTGCGCTTGAGCGTGGTGCTGGCGTCGAAGCCGGCTGCGGCGCGCTTGGCCATCGGCTGCTCGCCGATCTTGTTGATGGTGACGTCCAGCACCGCCGGCTTGGTCACGCCGTGCACGGTCAGGTCGCCGGTGACCTTGAGCTTCTTCTCGCCCGCGGCCTCGACCTTGGTGCTCTTGAAGGTGATGGTCGGGTACTTGGCGGCGTCGAAGAAGTCGGCGCTCTTGAGGTGTTCGTCGAAGTCCGGCACGTGCGAGTTCAGGCCGTCCAGCGGGATCGTCACCTGCACCGAGGACGCGGCCGGCTTGGCCGGATCGTAGGTGATGCTGCCGTCGACCTTGCCGAAGTGGGCGACCGGGTGGGAGAAGCCGAAATGGCTCCAGCCGGCGACGACGTCGGTGTGGTTGGGGTCGATCTTGTAGGTCAGCGGAGCGGCGACGGCGGCGCCGGCGAAAGCGAAGCCGATGACGGCGGCGAGCAGGATGCGCTTCATGGGTGGTCTCCTCGAAACGGCGGACAGGAAGGAACTGCGGGGAACTGCGGGCAAAGCGGCGACGAAACCTCAGTCGATGCGCGCGGCCTCGTCGAAGGGCAGGCGCGGCGAACGCGGGAACAGCTTTTCCGGCTGGCCGACGCCGAGGTTGACCAGGAAGTTGGACTTGATCTGGGTGCCGGCGAAGAAGGCCTCGTCGACCTTGGCGTTGTCGAAGCCGGACATCGGGCCGGTGTCCAGCCCCAGCGCGCGCGCGGCCAGGATCAGGTACGCGCCCTGCAGGCTGCCGTTGCGGAACGCGGTGGTGCGGATGGCCTCGTCGTTGCCGGCGAACCAGCTGCGCGCGTCGGCGTGCGGGAACAGGTAGGGCAGCTTTTCGTAGAACTCCAGGTCGTGGCCGACGATGACCGTGACCGGCGCGGCCAGGGTCTTGGCCAGGTTGCCCTCGGACAGGGCCGGACGCAGCTTCTCCTTGGCCTGCGCCGACTTGACGAACACGAACCGCGCCGGCGAACCGTTGGCGCTGGTCGGCGCCCATTTCACCAGATCGTAGAGCTGGCGCAGGGTCTCGTCGCTGACCTCGCCGCCGAGCTCGTTGTGGGTACGGGCGGTGCGGAACAGCTGATCGAGCGCGTCGTCGGTCAAGATCCGGGACATCGTTTTCTCCGTGGAGGCTGCCAGGCTCGGCATGTGATCGGGAGGGGAAGTGTAGAGTCTCGATCCGACCGCAGAACCGACACCTTCGGAACGGATTAACAACACTCGTGCAACAAAACGGCTTTCCTGCCAAAACTAGCTCCACTGCTGCAACCTGGGTCCTGACCGACGGCCGTGCCGGCAATCAGCGCCAGGCCAATGCCCTGGCCCTGGCCCTGGGCCGCGCTACCGCCGACTGGACCCTGAGCCCGCGCGCGCCCTGGCGCTGGCTGGCGCCGCGGCGCCTGCCCGGCGCGCGCGGCGCGTTCGGCCCGGCCTTCGCCCAGGCCCTGGCGGCGCGGCCGCGGCTGGCGATCGGCTGCGGCCGCCAGGCCGCGCTGGCGACCCGGCTGCTGCGCAGCGCCGATTGCGCGGCGGTGCAGATTCTCGATCCGCGACTGGATCCGCAGTTCTGGGATCTGGTGGTCGCGCCCGAACACGACGGCTTGCGCGGCGCCAACGTGGTGACCCTGCTCGGCAGCCTGAACCCGGTCGACGACCTCTGGCTGGCCGGCGCGCGCAAGACCTTCCCCGCTTTCGGCGCCCTGCCCGGCCCACGCACCGCGCTGCTGCTCGGCGGCTCCAGCGCGCATGCCGACTTCGACCAGGATGCGTTCGACGACCTCGCCGGGCGGTTGCAGGCGGTGCTCGAACGCGAAGGCGGCAGCCTGCTGGCGACGACCTCGCGGCGCACCCCGGCGCCGGTGCGCGCGCGCCTGCGCGAGCGCCTGGCGCGGCTGCCGCGAGTGTCCTGGTACGAACCCGGCGAAGGCGCCAACCCCTACCCCGGCCTGCTCGGCTGGGCCGACCGCATCGTCTGCACCGCCGACTCGGTCAACATGCTGTCGGAAGCCGCGGCCACCCATGCGCCGGTGTTCGCTTACGGCGTCGAGCGCATCGACGGCCGGCCGCGCCGCTTCGTCGACAGCCTGCTCGGCCTGGGCCGGGTGCGGCCGTTCGACGCCTCGCTGCGCGCCTGGCCGGTGACGCCGTTGCGCGAGACCGCGCGGGTCGCGGCCGAAGTGCGGCGCCGGCTACGGTTGCCGGACTGAGCGCGGCGCGGCCGCGAATCAGGATCCGGCGCCGCGCAAACCCTGCTCGCGCATCGCCGCATCGATCGCCGCGCGCGCGGCCTGGATCGGCGCGGTCTGCGCGACCCGGCGCGGGCGCCGGTCCAGGGTGCATTCCAGCCCGGCCGCGAGCAGCACGCCGTGCGCCGCGGCCAGGGCCTGCGCCTGCGCATCGCCGAGCCGGCCGGCGGCGCGCGCGGCCTCGATCAGCCCCGGCGTGTCGCGCGGGCGCAGCAGCGCCGGCGCCTGGGCCGAATCGCCCAGCACCCGGTGCTGGAGCAGGAATTCCAGGTCGACCAGGCCGCCCTGGCCCTGCTTGAGGTCGAAGTGCGCCGCATCGCTGCGGTCGAGCTCGGCGCGCATCCGCGCGCGCATCGCCGCGACCTCTTCGCGCAGTTTGTCCGGGTCGCGCGGGCGCGCCAGCGCCTGCGCGCGCACCGCTTCGAAGCGCTCGCCCAGGCCGGCGTCGCCGGCGACGAAGCGCGCCCGCACCAGGGCCTGATGCTCCCAGGTCCAGGCGCGCTCGAACTGGTACTCGGAAAAGCTCGCCAGCGACGACACCAGCAGGCCCTTGGCGCCGTCCGGGCGCAGCCGCACGTCGACGTCGAACAAGCGCCCGGCCGCGGTCACCGCGCCGAGCAAGGCGACGATCTTCTGTGCCAGCCGGGCGAACCAGCGCGGCGCGTCCAGCGAGCGCGCGCCGTCCGACCAGGCGCCGCCCTCGACCGCGGGCGCGTCGTACAGGAACACCAGGTCTAGGTCGGAACCGAAACCGAGTTCCTCGCCGCCCAGGCTGCCGTAGCCGAGCACGGCGAAGCGGCCGCCGGCGATGCGCCCGTGCGCGGACGCCACTTCGCTTTCGGCTAGGGCGAGGATCCGCACCACCACACCGTCGGCCAGCCAGGCCAACTGGCGCGCGCTGTCCTCGGCCGACTGGCGGCCGTCGCGCAGGGCCATGGCAATGCGGAAGCTCAGCGATTGCCGCACTTCGTTGAGCGCCTGCAGGGTCGCCTCGGCGTCGTCGCCGCCGTCGACTTCGGCGCAGGCCGCCAGCAACTCCTCGCGCCCCGGCAGCGGCCCGACCACGCGCGCATCGAGCAGTTCGTCGAGCAGCAGAGGATGCGAGGCCAGGCGCTCGGCCAGCAGGGCGCTGCGCGAGACCACTTCGACCAGTCGGGTCAGCGCCGCGGGCTGTTCGTCGAGCAAGGCCAGGTAGGCGCTGCGGCGCAGCACGTTGTGCAGCAGCGCGAGCAGGCGCTTGAGCGCGAGCATCGGCTGGGTCGACCCGGCCGCGCCGTGCAGCAAGGCCGGCAGCACCCGGTCCAGGCGCACCCGCGCCGCATCCGACAGGCCGCGCACGCCGGGGCTGCGGGCGAAATCGCGCAGCGCCGCGTCGGCGTCGGCGGCCGGCTCGAAACCGGCCTCGTCCAGCACCGCCGCTTCGCCCGCCTCCGGCAGCGCGCGCCAATACGCGGTCAAGGCGTCGGGCGCGGCACGGCGCCGGCGCGGCGCGAGCAGGGCTTCGAACTCGGCGGTGACGCGTTCGCGGTGATGCGCCAGTTGCGCCTGCAGCGCCTCCCAATCGGGGTAGTCCAGGCCCAGGGCGATGCGCGCGCGATCCTGCGCGGTCGCGGGCAGCGCATGGGTCTGCGCGTCGCCCAGCATCTGCAGGCGGTTTTCCAGCCGACGCAGGAAGCGGTAGGCCTCGGCCAGGTCGGCGCCGGCGGTCTCGCCGATCTGGCGTTGCGCGACCAGCTCGCGCAAGGCCGGCTGCAAGCGACGGCCGCGCAGTTCCGGCTCGCGGCCGCCGCGGATCAGCTGCAAGGCCTGGACCAGGAATTCGATCTCGCGGATCCCGCCCGGCCCGCGCTTGATGTCGTCGGCCAGTTCCTTGCGCGCGACCTCGGCGCTGATCGCCGCCTTCATCGTGCGCAGCCCGTCGAGCGCGCCGAAGTCCAGGTAACGCCGGTACACGAACGGGCGCAACGCGGCCAGGAAGCGCTCGCCGGCCTCGAGGTCGCCGGCCACCGGCCGCGCCTTCTGCCACGCGTAGCGTTCCCAGTCGCGGCCTTCGCGCTGGAAGTACTGCTCCATCGCGGTGAAAGACCACGCCACCCGGCCGGCATTGCCGTAGGGACGCAGGCGCAGGTCGACGCGATGACAAAACCCCTCGCCGGTGATTTCGTCGAGCAAGCGCGCCAGTTGCTGGCCGAGCCGGGCGAAATAGGCCTCGGCGTCGAGCGCGCGCGCCGGGTCGCGGCCGTCGAACTCGGTGCTGCCGTCGTGCTCGTAGGCGTAGACCAGGTCGACGTCGGAACTGAAGTTGAGTTCGCCGCCGCCGAGCTTGCCCAGGCCGAACACCACCAACCGCACCGCCTCGCCGTCGCGGGTGCGGACGCTGCCGCGCTGGCGGGCGAACTCGTCCTCCAGCGCGCGCAGGGCGCTGTCCAGGCAGCGCTCGGCCAGCGCCGTACTGCCGGCCAGGGTGTCCTCGACCCGATCCAGGCCCAGCGCGTCGCGCCAGATCAACCGGGTCGAGCCGGCGGCGCGGTAACGGCGCAGGCGCGTGCCCCAGTCGCTGCGGTGCTCGGGCGGCAGTTCCGGCGGCGCCGGCTCGGCGGCGCCGTCGTCGGCGGCCAGCGCCAGCAGCAGCGCCGGCTGCCGCAGCAGGGTGTCGATGGCGAAATCGCTGACCACCGCGACCCGCGCCACCCGCGCGACCAGGCGCGGATCCTCGAGCGCATCGCGCGCCTGCGCGGAGGCGGCGCGCAAACGCGCCAGCGCGCGCTCGGCGAGCGCGGCGGCGAGCGGATCGATGGCGGTATCCGACGCGGCGGCGGAAGGTTGCGAAGCAGGCATGCGCCGATGATCGCATGCGCCCGCCGCGGCGGCCTCGCGCACGGCGCGCGGCGAGCGACATGTCCGCGCATCGCCGGACTTCGCTGCCGATCGGCGCCGATGGCGCCGTCGCCGGGCCAAGCCTCGCTCGGCGGAGCGCATCCGGATCGCCGCGCAACCGCGCAGCAGACGCATCCGGGCTGTGCCCGACCCGGGCGACCGGCGCTGCCGCCGGAAAAAAACCGCGCAAATAAAAAGCCCGCTTCCGGTAGAACCGGTTGCGGGCTTGCTCCCTCCCCCACGTCGGGATGCGGGGCGATCGTGAAGGAAGCGTTATTGGGTTTGCACGCTGCAGTGCAAAACAGAACTTGCCAGTTCATTTGAAACGCGCCCGCCGACACCCGCGGGAGTTCCGCGGAAGCCAGCAGCGGCGGGACTGTTATCGATGACAGTCGACTTGTCCACAGCGGCGCGCGAGCAGGGCGCGAGACGCGCCGCAGCGAAACTGAATGGGGCAGCTGCGCGAGCATTGCGCCGACGCCGCAGCCGCAATGTGCCCGCGGTCGCAACTCTGTCCGGAGCCGCGCGCCTCCGCCGTTCATCAGGTGTCGCAGCCTGCTGTAATTCGCGGAGCGATTCGCGTTACACGGAGGAGACGCCAATGCCCCGCTCCCGCTTCCCCCGCACCGCGCGCGCGGCCGCCGTCCTGGCCCTGAGCCTGGCCTCGGCCGCTTGCGCGCATGCCCCAACATCGAATCCCATCAAGGAGGACCCCATGAGCACTGCCGCCAGCGGCACGCCCCACGTCACCGGCGAAGACATCAGCCGCCGCATGCTCAAGCTGATCGGCAGCCTGACGTCCAACGCCGACCTCAACGCCGACCACGTCCGCCGCCACACCGGCCTGGACATCCAGCTCGCCGCCAACGGCGACGGTTCCTTCGGCACCGGCGCGCAGCTGAACCCGGACTGGTCGTACAACCTCTACGTCACCCGCCCGGCCGGCGAGCACAAGAGCAAGCTGATCTTCGATTTCGCCCGCACCGGCGACCAGAGCGCGCCGATGACCCCGGTCTGCGGCCTGGACTTCGAGCATTACGCGCGCGAGCTCAAGAGCATGGGCTTCAACGGCAACGCCAGCTACGCCGAACACGGCCGCCTGGACCACTGGAACTTCAGCCGCACCGGCCTGTCGCTGCAGATCTTCGTCGAAGGCGAATCCAGCGAATCGCCGGCCAAGATCGGCCACCACTGCGTCAAGACCCTCACCATCGAATAAGGCAAGGAGGCCGTCATGCCCGCCAAGATCAGTCCCGAGCTGCAGAAGCTGCTCGACGAATTCGCCAAGCAGCCCGGCGTCAGCGCCGACGCCTCGGCCAATCTCAAATCCACCATCGAAGGCTCGCCGGCGCTGTCCAAGCAGCTCGACGACGCCATCGCCCAGGGACATCTGAAGTCGTTCAAGCCGCTGACCGATCCGCACGCCGGCGGCGCCTACAACGGCAAGGAACAGGCGATGCTGTTGCCGATCAAGGGCCTGGAGAAGGCGCCCGCCGGCACCTACGACGCCGGCAACATGACCTTCGTGCTCGGCCACGAGGTGCAGCACGGCTTCTACCGCACCGACCGCGACAAGGCGATCCAGACCTTCGCCACCGAAGCCACCGCGCTGGCCAAGACCGTCGCCGACAAGCACGACTACACCGCTTCGGTCGGCAAGGTGATCCAGGCCGACCGCGACAACGAGGCCAAGGCCCACATCGCCGGCTGGAACGCGCTGGTCGGCAACGTGCGCGAGACCAATCCCAAGGCCACCCTGGCCGACGTCTACGCCAAGTCGCCCGGCCGCGCCGGCGACTTCATCGACCGCACCGGCACCGCGCCGAACTTCAACTACGCGTTGAAGGCCGGGCTGACGGTCGAAGCCGATCTGTCGATGAAGATGAGCGCCGACAACGTCAAGTCGATGGGCAAGTACTACTTCGACATGCCGCCGGCGCAAGCGCGCCTGGGCCACGACGGCAAGTCGGACTACGCCAACTACTACGGCGCGTCGTACATGAGCTACATCAGCCAGCTCGAACACGCCCACGGCAAGACCGCCAGCGGCGGCAAGCCGCAGGTGCACCTCAACATGACCGAGCTCAAGCTCAACGAAAAGCTGATGGAGCAGAACGGCATCGACCTGGGCGCCAACTCGGCCGGGCGCCAGCCGTACTACGACACCAGCAGCAACCCGCCCAAGCAGAGCCATTTCGACCACACCAAGACCACCCACACCCACGTCAACATCCGCAACGCGCCGCTGGACGCGCTGCGCGAGCTGCAGGGCGACGGGCACGCGCACGACCACGCCAAGCTCGATCCGCGCAGCGCCGAGCACCCGGACCACCGGCTGTACCGCGGCATCCTCGACAAGGTCCAGGGCGAGTACGCGCGCCTCGGCGGCACCCTGCCGGAGCGCGACGCCGAACGCCTGGCCGCGGGCCTGGCCCTGGAAAGCAAGCGCAACCACCTGTCCAGTCCGGACCACGTGGTGCTCAGCGTCGATCCGGCCACCAAGGAAGTCGGCAAGACCGCATTCCTGGTCCAGGGCGACCCAAGCAGCCCCTCGCACCTGCGGGTGGGCATGTCGCTGCAGCAGGCGCCGCCGACCGAGGACGCGTTCCGCCAGCTCGATGCCTTGAACCAGCAACAGGGACCGGGATCGCAGACGCAACAACAGCAACAGCACAGCCGCGCGATGTAACGGCGGTCGGCGGGGAACGAGTGCGCAGGAACGAGTCGCTCGTTTCTCCGCGCTCGTTCTCCACGCCGCCCGCAAATGCTCGACCACGGCCGCCGCCGGCTGCGACCGGCCCGTCATTTCGCCGCTTCGCCCGTTGCGGCCAGGCTGCCGGCGCGAAGATCCTTTACCCTGCTCGCCCCGCCACGCAGGGAGCGTCCATGGGCAATCGGGTCTTCCTATATCTGTGTACGGAAGTCGAAGCCGCGCAAGGCGGCGGCCGGCCGTTCGCCGAGGCCAAGAACCACTTCCCGACTCTGTGGCAGCTGTTGCTCGCCGACAGTCGCGAAGGGCCGTCCAACGCCGCCCAGCGGTTGGCCTTCCTCGACACCGACACCGGCAACCTGATCGGCGACGCCGCCGCCGCGCGCGAGCGCTTCGCGATCCTGGAGCGCTACGTGGTCGGCCACCCGCGCCTGGACCGCATTCCCGGGCTGGGCTTGCAGTTCGAAGCCTTCCGCCGCTACTTCGAAGAGGAGTCGGCCCTGGTCCGCGCCGGCGCCGACCGCCCCGGCGCGCCGCTGAAGTTTTCCGCCGACATCGACGAACTGTCCTGGCTCGACGGCGACGGCGAAGATTTCATCGAGCGCATGGCCGCGCAGTGCAGCGCGTTCTGGCGCGAACTGCAGGAAGAAATCTCCGCCGACCACGCCGAGCGGGTGGCCGAGTTGCTCGAAGTCGAGGGACCGGCCTGGCACGTCGACGAATGGAGTTCCTGGCTGTGGCAGTTCGGTTTCGGCGGGCTCGACCACCCCTATTTCGGCCAGCGCGAACGGCCGCGGCGGATCGCGTTCGAGGCCTTCGAACACGACGACTACGCCGACCAGCCCGAACTGGGCCGCGACCGGATCCTGTTCGAGGCCGGCGGCCTGCGCGGCCTGCGCCGGCGCGGCGAATACGACGAGCACGACCGGCTGCAGCCCGGCGAGGTGCTGATTCCGGCGCAATGGCAGGACATCCTCGATGCCGGCCATGAAGCGCGCGAGTTGTACTGGGTCGCGCGCGAGGACCGCTACGGCCTGCTCGAACGCCATGCCGACGGTCGCCTGCAACTGTTGCTGGAACCGGTGCTGGACGAGGTCGACGAGTTCCAGGCGCTCGGCCCCTGCGCCCTGGCCGCGGTGCGGATCGGCGAGCGTGCCGGCCTGTTGCAGGACGACGGCGCCTGGCGCCTTTCGCCGGACGCGGCCTCGCCGCCGGCGCACGACATCGGCCGTTTCAGCCACGCTCGCGCCTGCGCGCGCAGCGGCGAACGCTACGGCTATCTGGACCCGGCCGGGCAGTGGTGCGTGGCGCCGGCCTTCGACGGCGGCGGCGAATTCACCGCCGCCGGCCATGCCGACGTGCGGCGCAAGGGCCGGGTCGGCCTGATCGACCGCCACGGCGCGCTGGTGCTGGAGCCGCAGTACGACGCGCTGGAATGGCATGAGGAGGCCGGCGCCTACTTGGCCCGGCGCGGCCGCCAGTGCGGCTGGCTGCACGCCGACGGCCGCGCCTGGGTCGGGATGGAATGGGACGAGATCGACGCGATGCCCGCCGGCGCGGCGATCCGGGTGCGGCGCAAGGGCCGCTATGGCCTGCTCGACTGGTCGGGGCGCGAATGCGTCGCGCCGATCTACCGCGCCTTGGACCTCGATCACGAAACCGTCGACGGCGCGCAGCCGGCCCGGCGCGAAGCGCTGCGCTACCTGGTACGCACCGCCGGCCGCGAGGGCGGCCTGGGCATGATCGACGCCGACGGCCGCGAACTGGTTCCGCCGGTGTACGACGAGTTGTCGGCGTTCGCATCGTGGATCGAGGCCGGGCCCGGCGAATCGGCGCACGAACACGACGAGCCCTGGCGCACGCCTCAGCACCTGATCGCGCTGCGGCGCGAAGTCGACGGCCGCGAGCGGCGCGGCGCCTGGGACCTGCGGCTCGGCCGCGAAGTCGTGCCCTGCGCGCACGATCACGTGTTCGCCGCCGCGCTGTACCGCGACGGCGACGCGGTCGTGGGCGGCTACCTGGTCGCCGAGGACCTGCCCGAGCACGAGGACCACGACCACGGCCGCCAGCGCATGCAGGTGCTGCGCGCCGACGGCGCCGTGCTGCATGCCGGCTACGCCTGGATCGGCGTGGCCCGGCTGCTGGACTGGAGCGAGCTGTCGGCGATCGCCCTGCACCTGTACCGCGCCTGGTCGGCGGACCAGCCGGTCGAGGCGGTGCGCAGCGACGACGACCGCTTCGAGTGGCTGCGCCGCGACGGCCGTCGCCACGATCACCTCGAGTGGTTGGCCGCCGGGTTCTCCGCCGGCGACCGCGGCGCCGCGCTGCGCCTGGCGCGCGAACTGCGCGACGGCTACGGCGTCGGCGCCGATCCGGCCGCGGCGCGGCTGTGGATGGCGCGCGCCGCCGGCATCGAGCCGAACGCGCCAGGACGGCGGCCCGGCCTGTTCGCGCGCCTGTTCGGCGCCGCCGATGCGGCTTGGGCGCCGGCCGGCGCGGCCGCCGATGCCAGCGTCGATGCGATGGACGAATTGGCGGCGATGCTGATCGACGGCGTCGGCGGCCCCGCCGCGCCGGCGCTGGCCCGGGACTGGCTGGAGCGGCTGCTCACGCTAGCGCCCGATCATCCGCGGGCGCAGACCCGCCTCGGCCATCTGCTGCAGAACGGGGTCGGCGGCGACGCCGATGCCGAGCGCGCGTTGCGCCTGTTCGAACGCGCCGCCGCGCAAGCCGAACCGGACGCGCTGTACAACCTCGGCCACGCGCATGAGTTCGGCCTCGGCACCGCGATCGATCACCAACGCGCGCTGGACCACTACCGGCGCGCCGCCGAAGTCGGCGACGGCGACGGCGCCCATCGCGCCGGGCTGGTCGCGCTGCGCCTGGGCGCCAATGCCGGCGCCGACCGCGCCGCCGCCGGCGCCGAAGCCGCGCGCTGGCTGCGGCGCGCCGCCGAACACGACCGCTACGCCGGCGCGCACGTCGCCGGCAGCGACCTGGCCGGCCTGCTGATGCGCGGCGAGGGCGTCGAGCGCGACGTCGAGGAGGCCGAAAGGCTGTGGCTGGCCGCCGCCGAGGGCGGCCATCGCGGCAGCATCGAGCACCTGCTGGCGCTGTACGGCGACGAGGACAGCGAGCGTCACGACCCCGAGCGCGCCGCCTACTGGCGCCAGCGCCGCTGAGCGACGCTGATCCGCCCTGCGCGGGCGCTCAGCGGCCGTTGCGGCGGTGGTGCTCGGCCAGATCGATGCGCAGGATCCGACGCAGTTCCTGAATCGCCTGCGGCGTCTCCTGCACGCTGTGGCCGGAGACGATCGCTTTCTCCGATTGCGCCCCCTCCAGGTGGGCGCTGGCGTAAGGCACCACGCCGTCGCTGGACTGCGCCAGCGGCAGCTTCGGATCGCGCCAGCCGACCACGGTGTGGTACGGCAGGCCGGCTTCCAGGGTCAGCCCGGCGGTGCTGCGCATGAACAACGAATTCGGGCTGAGATCGTCCGGCCCGGTCGGCGGACGGCCCTTGCGGAAGCCGATCTTCTGCAGCTGGTCCTGATCGAGCTGGCTGCGTTGGATCAGTTCGGCGGTATCGCGCAACACGTCGAACGGCAGCCGGATCAGCTTGCGCACCATGCGCAGCGGCCAAGCGTCGGTGACCACCGCGCCGCGATGCGGCGAGGCCAGGAACACGGCGCGGCCGAACTGCGGCATCGGCCGGAACACGGTCAGCTCGCGCACCAGCGGATCATCGCGCAGGCGCTGCGCGGTGGCGGCGTCGAAACCGCTCAGGCTGGCCTCGCGCACCTTGTCGCCGCTGTCGCTCAGCAGCAGTCGCGAGATCACCCCGCCCATGCTGTGGCCCACCAGCACCGCATCGCGGCTGGCGATGTCGTCGCCCTGCGGATCGTAGTGGGCGAAGGTTCGCGCCAACGCCGATTCGATCGCCGCGCGGTTGCCGAGGATGCTCAGGTTGGTCGGGTAGAACACCTGCCACAGCTGGTAGTTGCGGCGCAGGGTCTCGTCGCCGAGCAGTTCGTTGGCCAGGTTGACCCAGGCCTCCGGACTGCTCGCCAGCCCGTGCACCAGCACGATCACCCGCTTGTCCGGATCGTAGGGCTGGTTGAGGTAGACCCGCGGCGAGAACGCGCGCGCCTGCTTCGGCCGCAGCAGGCTCGACAGGCTCAGCCGCGCCAGTTCCGAGCGCGCCAGCCAGATGCCGTAGGCGGCCGAATAGTTCGCCGCCAGCGGCACGCTGCGCCCGGCGATGGTCTCGCTTTCGATCCGGAACGGGTTGTACACGTCCATGCGCGCGCTGCGCTCGGCCAGCAGCGCGTCCAGCGAATCGCCGCCGAAGCGCAGGGTCGCGGTGACCGGCAGGTAGCGGGTATCTCGATAGGGCACGTTCTCCGCCGCCGCCCCCTGCGTCGGCGCGCGGCGCGGGAACACCGCCACCAGCGAGGTGCCGAAGCCGTCGCGGCGGTACACCGCGCGCAGATTGTCGAAGCCCAGGGTGTCGGAGGCCAGCAACGCCTCCGGTTGCTGCTCGATCTCCGACGATTCGTAGCCGTGCAGGGCGATGCGCAACTCCAGGCCGCCGACCCGCACCGGGCTGGCGCCGACCTGGCCGCGGCTGGCCTCGAACGCGGCCTGGGCGACCGCATCGACGGCGCGGTTGTAGAAGCGCAGCATCCGCTCCTGCCGCGCCTCGAACACCCGCTGCTCCGGCGTACGCGGGGTCAGAAACAGGTAGGCGTAGGCATAACGCGCAGCCTCGATCGCCGCCGCGGTGCGCGCGTCGTCGGCCACGTCCGGCGCCGCGATGGCGGCCGGTTCGACCGGCTTGCGCGCCAGGCCGGCGCTTTCCGCCGCCCGGCTCACCGAAGCCGGCAAGGCGTTCATGCGCAGCAACTGCAGTTCCGCCGAAGCCGCCAGCCAGTCCTCGACCGGCGCCAGCGAGCGCAACTGCTCGATGCACGGCCCCGGCTCGCGCGCGCAGGCCTCCGGATCCAGCCCAGCCGAACCCAGCACGCTCGCCGCCGAGGCGCTAAGCCGGTCGCCGCTGAGCGCATCGATACTGCGCTCGACCGCGACCTCGCCGAAAGCGCGCTCCTTGACCTTGACCACGGCACAGCCGCTGCCGAGCAGGACGGCGAGGCCGAGCGCGAGCCAGGCGACGGGGGATCGGGACATGGAAACCACCGGAAGAGGGCCTGCGGTCATTGTCCGGGGTGGGCGGGGCGGGAGTAAATCGCCGGACTGCGGGCATCTCCGCGTCGACGGCGCCTTGGCCGGTTGCGAGCCGTACCGCTCGGGTCAGCGTAAGCGAACCGGGAAACTGCAGGCTTGGTAGTGGACGCGGCAATCGCCGTCGCGGCGCTTGCGGCATAGCGCCATGCCCACCCCGATGGCATGCTCGGCCGACACCGCCCTGATGTGCTCGGTCCCCGCGACGCCCCGGATCGTCGCCACGCATTGATTGCGATAAGTCATCTGGACCGTGCAACCGCGGCCGCCTTGCGCCCGGCACGCCCCGACGGCCCGTTCCTCCGCCGCGCGCCGGCGAGCGAGCCCGGCCGCGGCCGCCAAGACCTTGCGTTCCGCGTCGCCGGCGATCGCGCCCAGCGATCCGCCATTGCGGCTCGGCGGCCCAGGTGTCGCCGGAGACCGGGATCGGGCCGCAAGAGGCGACGTCCCCGCTGCCATAGGCAATCAGGCCGCTGGGACAACCGCCTTCTGCATGACACCCCCGATCATGGCTAGCGCCTTGGCGATGGCCATCGTCCCCGTCTTCGACTTTGTCGAGCGCATCCTTGCTTCGATGTTGGCCTACTCGCTTCGAAATGTAGAGCTGCGGCGGACGCGTACATTCGTTGGCGTTATTCCGGCCGTGCTCGCGTCGTCGCCAGAACCACCACCGCAAAGAATCTTAAGGCCCCGAAAGGCCTGTTTGCTGACGCTCAGCGGATACGGATCGGAAGGCTGCAGGCCTGGTAGTAGACATGGCAGTCGCCGTCACCGCGCTTTCGGCATGCGTCCATGCCGATACGGACCGCCAAATTCGTAGATTCCGCATGAGCGTTATTGGCCCCAGTCGCACCTTGCACTGTGGCCACGCATTGATCGTGGTAGGCAAGCTTGACCTTGCAGGCTACTCCACCGCGAATGCGGCACTCCGATAACGCGTCGCTGGATGCTTTTCGCTTACTGTCACGGTCGGCGACCGCGCCCATTATCCCCAGTGTTTCGTCAGCCGCGATCGCACCCCACCGCGACTTCCACTTCGGCCCCGCGGGAACGGACTCTCCAGGCACCGAAGGTATCGGAGCGCAAGTTGAAATCGAAGTTCCTTGGGCCGGAATCATTCCAGCCGGGCATCCCCCTTCCGCAAGCAAACAGCCAGAGATGGCGAAGAGACATATCGCTGTCGCCGAGCGAAGGGCGCTATTAGTCATTTCTTCTTGATCTCATTTTGGCTGAGAAAATTTCCACTTGGCACCACTCTGACGCTTGGATCGTAGCTAGATCCTTGCATTCGCTCCATTTGCGGAGCACCGGTGTCGCGGTTATGCGGAATGCCCCGTACCGGCTCGGTCGGCCCGGCTGATCCAGTGTGTGCTACACCTGCTCCACCCTGCCCCCCAAACGCCGAGAACTGCATGAAATTCCCCAGCGCCCCATGGAAGAACATCCCCACCATCGGTGGCACGGTGATCAGGGCGACGGTGAGGATCAGGCCCAGGCCGCCCTGCTGGATCGCCAGCGAGGACATGCCTTCGGCTTCCAGGCCGAGGATGCCGGCGGCCTTGGCGGCCCAGAGCGCGGCCGCGACCTTGCCGGTCAGCTTCAGCGCCATCGCCGACATCATGTTCGGCGACACCATGGTGGAGCGGCGGCAATAAACGAGAATCCATCGTCGCCGCTCCGCTAGCAACCGGTATCTTGGCGCCTTATTGAATCCGAACCGGAAGGCTGCAGGCCTGGTAGTAGACATGGCAGTCGGGATCGCCGCGCTTCGCGCACGCATCCATACCGAGTTTTTCCGCCTGCTCGACTGAACTCGACTTGGAATGAGTCACGCCCGTTTTTCCCTGAATCGTGACGAGGCATTGATTGCTGTATGAAGTCTCGATCAGACAGCTTATCCCGCCACGAGATTCACACTCCTTGATCGCGGCTCTTTCAGCGACATCCCTTTTTCGTCGGTTCGCAACCGCCCCCATGACGCCGTTGTTCGGATCGCTGGCCACAGCCCCCCAGCGGTTCGACCACACCGGTCCGCTAGGGACATCGTTTCCCGAGGTGGGAATTGGACCGCAGGACGCCACATCCGATCCTCGGTAAGGAATCATGCCTGGAGGACACCCACCCTCGGCGCTTACCGAAAGGGCAATGCCGTACAGGACTATCGCCTTAATCAAGACCGAGGCTTTCATTTCTTTCTGATCTCGTCCTGGTTCACCGGTTCGACCGCCGAGGGGTAGCTTCGTCTTGCGCCTTGGTCGTAGCTGGTTCCGGCTTTGCTAGCGCCATAGGTCGTCTCGTCAGGGTACTGCTTCGGTGATGCTGCGCCAGCCAGCGCCCGACCATGCCCCGACGGCCTATCCCCCTGCGTCTGGCCGCCACTGCCAAATGCTGGAAATTGCAGGAAGTTCCCCAGCGCCCCATGGAAGAACATCCCCACCATCGGTGGCACGGTGATCAGGGCGACGGTGAGGATCAGGCCCAGGCCGCCCTGCTGGATCGCCAGCGAGGACATGCCTTCGGCCTCCAGGCCGAGGATGCCGGCGGCCTTGGCGGCCCAGAACGCGGCCGCGACCTTGCCGGTCAGCTTCAGCGCCATCGCCGACATCATGCTCAGCGCCGCCATCGAGAAGAAGGTGGCGATGCCCGACATCAGCCATTTGCGGAACAGGTCGCGGGTCTGGTCGAACATCAGGCACAGAATGAACAAGGGCGCCAGGCCGACGAAGAAGGCGATGCCGAACTTGTACATCAGCATCAGCGCGCCGACCGTCATCGGCACGCTGGCGGTGCCGAATCCGGCCATCAGCAGGGCGCGCGACTTCTGTTCGCGGGTCTCATCGTCGCCGTCGACGATCCGCACCGCGTCGATCGCGTTCATCGCGATCTGCATGTAGGCCAGGTTCTGGTCCACCGCCTCCGCCGCAGTCTGGCCGCGGTTGCCGCTGACCGCCTCGTGGATCTCCTGGTCCAGGCCGGTGGTCAGCAGGCGGTACAGGTCGAGGCTGGCGAAGCTCATCGTGGTGGCCACGCCGAGGATCAGCGCGACCCTCATCCCGCTCACCACCAGCCCCATCATCGGCTCGCGCGACTGCCCGGTGGCGACGCGATAGCCCATGATCAGGAAATACAGCGTGGCCAGGGTGAAGGCGACGCTGGCGACCCAGCTCATCATGCGCTTCATCAGGGCGAAGCCGAAGGCGTTGATCTCTTCGGTGAAATAGTTGTTGATCAGCTTGTAGAACGCATAGTCGACCAAGCCCGACTGGGACTGCGGGGCCAGCCATGGGGCGAGGTCTGCGAGCGACGGCAGGTCCATTGCGATGGGTTCTCCGTCCGGATCAATGGCGCAACGCGGCCGCGAACAGCGCCGCCTGGATCACGTTGCCGATCAGCGTGCCCTTGTTGCCGTCCAGCGCACGCTTGGCCAGGCGCGACTGGTCGGCCTTGAGCGCAGCGATGTAGTCGTCGTAGGCCTTCATCCGCGCCTGCCAGTAGTCCAGCTCCATCGAGGTGCGCAGCATGAAGCGATGGGCTTCGTTGTCGTTGGCGGCCAGGGCGCCCTGGCTGGTGCCGGCGGCGTCGCGCTGCAGCTCGATCGACTCAAACTCGCGGTTGCGCGCCACCAGGGTGCGCAGCATCTGCACCGACTCGTTGTACTTCATGTTCTCGGCATAAACCCGGCGCTGGCACAGGGTCAGCTGCTCGCTGACCAGATTGCCGTCGAGCCTGGGCAAGGCCAGCCTGAGCGCCGCCGCGACCGGCTCGCGCGGCGCGGAGTCGCCCGGACACAGGTCGGCCATGCCGTGATCGGCCGCGCGCGGCGGGAAGTCGTCGTGCATCCGGGTCTGGCTGAAATTGATCCGCTGCACGCGAATCAGCTGCTGCTGGTAGTGGCTGGCGGTCTCGCTCCAGCGCTGCGCGGTCTTGCCGAACTCGATTGCGTCGACCGCGGCCTGGCGCACCTGTTCGACAAAGTTGGCTGGGTCGTACACGACCTGCTGCGCGGCTACCGGCGCCGCCGCGATCGCCAGCATCGCGCCCAGCCAGTGCACATTGCGCAATGCCTTTGCGCGCCGATACCTCGTCTGCAATCCCATTCCGCTTCCCGTCCTTGTCGGCCGACGGGCGCACTATCGCGCACGAAAAATGTGACTTGTCGAATGTGCCGCGAGATGTCCGCATCTATCCGACGAGCGGTATAGACGATCGATTCGCGATGCATATTCGTCTACACGGACGAGCTCCGCCCGCATGCCTAACCGCCTTTCGCCGCGACGCCCGTCGCCAGCCGGGCCAGCTCCCCTGCGCCACGGCGACGCCGTGCGCCTGCGGCGGCGAATCCGACCGGCGCGGACCTAACCCGACAGCGCGCCTCGGGCAAAAAAAACCCCGCCTCGCGGCGGGGTTTTTCGTGTCGCGCGAACGGCGAACGGTACGGATCAGAAGTCCATGCCGCCCATGCCGCCCATGCCGCCGGCGCCCGGCATCGCCGGCTCGTCCTTCTTCGGCAGCTCGGCGACCATCGCTTCGGTGGTGATCATCAGACCGGCGATCGACGCGGCGTTCTGCAGCGCGGTGCGGGTGACCTTGGTCGGATCCAGGATGCCGGCTTCGATCATGTCGACGTACTCGCCGGTGGCGGCGTTGTAGCCGTAGGCGCCCGAACCTTCGATGACCTTGTTGAGGATGACCGACGGCTCGTCGCCGGCGTTGGTCACGATCTCGCGCAGCGGCGCTTCCATCGCGCGCAGGGCGATCTGGATGCCGTGGTTCTGGTCTTCGTTGGCGCCCTTCAGGCCGGCGATCGCGGCCTTGGCGCGCAGCAGCGCGACGCCGCCGCCCGGGACGATGCCTTCTTCCACGGCAGCGCGGGTGGCATGCAGCGCGTCTTCGACGCGGGCCTTCTTTTCCTTCATCTCGACTTCGGTCGCGGCGCCGACCTTGATCACCGCAACGCCGCCGGCCAGCTTGGCCACGCGCTCCTGCAGCTTCTCGCGGTCGTAGTCCGAAGAGGTCTCTTCGATCTGCGCCTTGATCTGCTTGATGCGCGCTTCGATGCCCGAGCTTTCGCCGGCGCCGTCGATGATGGTGGTGTTTTCCTTCGAGACCTGGATCTTCTTGGCCCGGCCCAGATCCTTGATCGTGGCCTTTTCCAGCTGCAGGCCGACTTCTTCGGAGATCACGGTGCCGCCGGTGAGGACGGCCATGTCTTCCAGCATCGCCTTGCGGCGGTCGCCGAAGCCCGGAGCCTTGACCGCGCAGACCTTGACGATGCCGCGGATGGTGTTGACCACCAGGGTCGCCAGCGCCTCGCCTTCGACTTCCTCGGCGACGATCAGCAGCGGCTTACCGGCCTTGGCCACGCCTTCCAGCACCGGCAGCAGGTCGCGGACGTTGGAGATCTTCTTGTCGTGCAGCAGGATGAACGGGTCGTCCAGCTCGGCCGACATCGACTGCTGGTTGTTGATGAAGTACGGCGACAGGTAGCCGCGGTCGAACTGCATGCCCTCGACGACGTCGAGTTCGTTTTCCAGGCCCGAGCCGTCTTCGACGGTGATCACGCCTTCCTTGCCGACCTTGTCCATCGCCTGGGCGATCAGGTCGCCGATGTTGGCGTCGGAGTTGGCCGAGATGGTGCCGACCTGGGCGATTTCCTTCGAGGTCGAGGACGGCTTGGACAGCTTCTTCAGCTCGCCGACGGCTTCGGTCACGGCCTTGTCGATGCCGCGCTTGAGGTCCATCGGGTTCATGCCGGCGGCGACCGCCTTCATGCCTTCGCGGATCAGCGCCTGGGCCAGCACGGTCGCGGTGGTGGTGCCGTCGCCGGCGTTGTCGGAGGTCTTGGAAGCGACTTCCTTGACCATCTGCGCGCCCATGTTCTCGAACTTGTCGGCCAGTTCGATCTCCTTGGCGACGGACACGCCGTCCTTGGTGATCGTCGGCGCGCCGAAGCTCTTCTCGAGCACGACGTTGCGGCCCTTCGGACCGAGGGTGGCCTTGACGGCGTTGGCGAGCACGTTGACGCCGCGCACCATCTTGGCGCGAGCGTCTTCACCGAAACGAATTTCTTTAGCAGCCATTGTTGCTGACTCCGGGAATAGGGAATGGGGAATCGGGAATGGGACGAGCGAAAGCGGGCGGAATCGGGCGGGGCGGGTTCGTCAGCGCAAGCGCTTCACGATTCCCCATTCCCGATTCCCGGCTTTCAGCCGACGATCGCGAGGACGTCGTCTTCCTTGAGGATCTTGAATTCGACGCCGTCCTGCTTGTAGGTGCTGCCGGCGTACTGGCCGTAGATGACCTTGTCGCCGACCTTGAGCTTCGGCGCGCGCACGCTGCCGTTGTCCAGAGCCTTGCCTTCGCCGACCGCGACGACTTCGCCCTTGGTCGACTTTTCCTTGGCGGCGTCGGGGATGATGATGCCGCCGGCCGAGATTTCGTCGGCTTCGATCGGCTTGACCACAACGCGGTCGTAAAGCGGCTTGAGATTCATGGCGTCCCTCTGTAAGTGATTGAATGATCGGGAAAAGAATCGGAATTTTAGCAGTCGCCACCGGAGAGTGCCAACGCCGGGGACGAAAGCGCCCGGACGCGCCGGGACTGGACGCTAGATGAGGCGCGGCCGGCGCCTTTCAAGGGCCCGGGCGAAAAAAGTCGCAAAGCCGCCCCGGCCGGCTTCGGCCGTGTCCTGGGGCCCGTACCCCTGCCGCCCCTCCCCCGGCCGCCGTTCGCGTCGGCGCTACGGCGCGCCCGGCTCCGCCCCGGCCCCGGCCGGTCCCAGCCCCGCCGCATCGAGGTAGGCGCTTGGGCTGGCGCCGAGATGGCGGCGGAACATCGCACCGAAGGCGCTGGCGCTGGCATAGCCCAGGTCGAAGGCCACGGTGGTCACCGCGACCCCGGCGGCCAGCCGTTCCAATGCCGTCATCAGCCCGGCGCGCTGGCGCCATTGCAGCAGGCTGTAGCCGGTCTCGGCGGCGAAGCGGCGGCGTAGGCTGCGCTCGGACAGGTGCGCCCAGGCCGCCCATTCGGCCGCGCCGCGCGGGTCGTCCGGGCGCTCGATCAGGGCCTGGGCGATCTTCAGCAGGCGCGGGTCGTCGGGCATCGGCAGGCCGAGCCGGCCGTCGCGGCCGCCCGCGGCGGCGATCTCGTCCAGCGCCACCGCGCCCAGCCGGGCCCGCGCCGGCGTGGCTTCGGTGCCGTCGCCGAGCCGGGCGACGATCTCGCGCAGCAGCCCGGACACGCGCAGCGCGCAGGGCTGCGCCGGCAGCCCGGCACAGGCGTCCGCGGCCACGTACAGGCTCCAGCCGGCGAAGCCGGGGCCGTGCGAACGCAAGGAATGTTCGGCCTGCGGCGGCATCCACACCGCGTCCGACGGCGGCACCAGCCAGCGGCCGCGCTCGCTGCCGACGGTCAGCAGGCCGCGCCGGGCGCCGAGCAACTGGCCGCGGGCGTGGCGGTGCGGCGCGGTCGTTCGTGGGCCGCGGGCATCGCCGACCACGGCGATCACCGCCGGGCCGTCGCCGGCGTCGGCCTGCGCAGCGCTCAGCCAGGCCTGGCCGGACGCGGAAGCGTCGCGCCGGGCGAGGTCGCGCGAGTGAGGATCGGGCAAGGGCGGCCTCCGGTTTGGCCGGAACGCGATGGAACTCGGCCGCGGCAACGTAGCAGAGCCGGGGCGCGGCGCCCAAGCTGGCGTTCCCGCTTCCACCCCGCTCCATTCGAGGAATCCCCGCATGCGTCCTCACGACATTCTCGCCGACGGTGCCGATACCGCCGTGCTCGGCGGCGTCATCGTGCGCAAAGGCTCGGTCGCCGCTTTTCTCGCCAACGCCCGCACCCTGGCCGACCCGCAGGCCGACGCCGCGGCGCGCGAGCGGGCCCAACGCCATATCCGCGAGGTCCTGCCGGCGCTGCGCGCGATCGGCCTGTTCGAGGCGATGCAGATCCGCGATCCGCAGCTGCGCGCCTGGGTCGAAGCCCAGCCCTGAGCGCGGTCGGCGCGGGCGCGCGCTAAGGTAAGGCCGATACCGCCATCGCGCGCCCAGCCCCGTCGCCAGGAAACCGCATGTCCGCCACTTCCCCCGCACGCATCGCCGCTGCCCTGACCGAACTGTGGTCGCCCCGGATCGTCGCCGAGGTCGACGATGCCTACGTCAAGGTCGCGCGGGTGCACGGCACCCTGGCCTGGCACAGCCACCAGGACGAAGACGAGCTGTTCTACGTGCTCAAGGGCCGGCTGACGATCGAACTGGAAGACCGCCGGATCGAACTGGGCGAAGGCGAGATGTTCGTGGTGCCCAAAGGCATGCGCCACAACCCGATCGCCGAGGAGGAATGCCACCTGCTGCTGATCGAGCGCAAGACCACCCTGCACACCGGCGAGGTAATCACCGACAAGACCCGCTCGCTGGACGAGCAATTGCGCCCGCTCGATTGAGCGGCGCGCGGCGGACAAAAGAAAAGAGCGCGTCCCGTGGAACGCGCTCTTTGGTACGGAGACGGCCTGTCCTCTGCATGGCGCTATCCGGCGCCCTTCCCCCGAACCGACCTCGTGTCTCGCCGAACTCCCTATCGGCGTGGAACCGATCTTGCGAAGTCCGGGTAACGGTTACCAGCCGACGGAGGCGCGGACGGCGCTACTATCGGTAGCATCAGCGGCATGGGAACACGATAAATCCATGTTTCATAAATAAAGTCAGATCGGCTTGGTGACCCGTAGCGCACCAGCTATGGCGTCTATCGGTCACCAGGTGAAAATCGGTAGCAAAATGCACTCAGCGCCTACCTCGATGCCGGAGCAACGCCGATGACCCCGCAACAGCGCATCCGCCTCGCCCGCCGCCACGCCGGCCTGTCCCAGGCCGCGCTGGCCGCCGCCGTCGGCGTGCAGCGCAGCGCGGTCGGCCACTGGGAGTCGGCGCAGGGCAAGTTTCCGAGCATGGCCCATCTGCGCGAATTGGCCCTGGTGACCGGAGTGCAGTTCGAGTGGCTGGCCACCGGGCGCGGCAAGATGAACCTCTCGGCCGACACGGCGATGGACTCGGTCGCCGCGGCCGAGGCGCTGCTGGTCGACGACCCGCTGGAACTGCGCCTGATCCTGGCCTTCCGCGAGGCGCCGACCCGCAGCCGCGCGCCCCTGGTCGAGGTCGCCGAGCAACTGGCCGAGCTGCGCACCGGCCGCGCGCGCTCGGCGGTGTCCAAGCGCGCACCGGGCTGAGCCCGCGCTCGCGGCCGAGGAAGCGTGACCGGCGCCGCGCTCGCAAAGCGTGACGCAGGACAGCCGGCGCTGTCACAAACCCCGACTAGACTCGGCCGGATGCGCCTGGGGAGGCGCTTTCCGACTGCGCCCACCGTCATGCGTGCGCGTCGCCATCACAAGGAGCCGTTCGATGTCGAAGTCCGTTCGTGGCTGTCCCGTTGTTCCGTCCTGGCGCCGCCGCGCGCCGCTGGCGCTGGCGCTGGCCGCGCTGATCCCGTCCGTGGCCCCGGCCGCGGTGTTCGTCAACGAATTCCATTACGACGACGCCACCGCGTCCGGCGACGTCGGCGAGCGCATCGAGGTCGTGGCCACGGCCGGCGAGACGCTCAGCAACTACCGCATCTACCTGTACAACGGCAGCTCGCCGTCGGCGGCGACCACCTACGACAACGACCCGGTCCCGGCCGGCAGCGTGGTCAGCTGCGGCGGCAGCGTGCGCATCGCCACCCTCAGCTACCCCACCAACGGCATCCAGAACGGCTCCAACGACGGCTTCGCCCTGGTCGACGGCAGCGGCAACGTGGTCCAGTTCCTCAGCTACGAGGGCTCGATCACCGCCAGCAACGGCCCCGCCGCCGGCAAGACCAGCAGCAATCTGCCGGTGTCCGAGTCCGGCTCGACCGCGGCCGGCACCTCGCTGCAACTGTCCGGCAGCGGCAGCGCGTACTCGCAGTTCGCCTGGCAGAGCTCGGCCAACCAGACCTTCGGCGCCTGCAACAACGGCCAGAGCTTCACCGGCTCGAATCCGAACACGCCGCCGAGCGTGACCTCGACCACCCCGGCCAACGGCGCCAGCAACTTCCCCGCCGCCGGCGACCTGGTCGCCAACTTCAGCGAAGCGGTCAGCCTGGCCGCGGGCGCGCTGACCCTACAGTGCGCCACCTCGGGCGCGGTCGCACTGACCTATCCGTCCAGCGGCACCGCGATCTCCGCCTCGACCGGCACCGCCCTGTACGCCGGCGAGGCCTGCACCTTCACCGTGGTGGCCAGCAAGGTCACCGACGCCGGCGGGGCCAGCCCGGCCGCCAACACCGTGGTCAACTTCAACGTCGCCAGCGGCGGCGGCACCAGCGGCTACTACGCCCACGTCAACACCAGCAGCGCCAGCCAGCTGCGCTGCTCGCTGCACGCGACCATCAAGGGCCACACCGTCTATCCGTACAGCGGCGGCACCACCAACACCTGGTCGATCCTCGAGATCGCCGACGAAGACCCGAACAACGCCGGCCGCATCCTCGACGCCTACCGCAACCGCAGCTACCTCAAGGTCACCGACCGCGCCGGCAGCGGCAGCGGGCTGAAGTACAACCGCGAACACACCTGGCCGAACTCGCTGGGCTTCGGCTCGACCACCGGCAACCTGGGCCTGCCGAACGCGCCGTACACCGACACCCACATGCTGTACCTCACCGACGCCGGCTACAACGCCGACCGCGGCAACAAGCCCTACGCCAACTGCTCGCTGTCCAGCGGCTGCGGCGAGCGCGTCACCGAGGCCAACAACGGCAGCGGCGGCGGCAGCGGCGTGTACCCGGGCAACTCGAACTGGTTCAAGACCCCGGACGGCAACGCCGGTTCGTTCGAAGTCTGGGGCCAGCGCAAGGGCGACATGGCGCGCGCGATCCTGTACATGGCGATCCGCTACGAAGGCGGCACCGACCCGAACAGCGGCCAGTCCGAGCCGGACCTGGAGTTGACCGACGACCGCAGCAAGATCGTCATCACTTCGTCCTCGCCGGCCTACATGGGTCTGTTGACCACCCTGCTGCAGTGGCACCAGGCCGACCCGCCGACCGCGGCGGAAAAGGCCCGCAACGAAGTGATCTACAGCTTCCAGGGCAACCGCAACCCCTTCATCGACCATCCGGAATGGGCGACGGCGTCGTTGTTCACCTCGACCAAGCCGGCGAGCTGCCAGTTGATTCCGTAATCGGATCGCGCCTGGCTAGAAGCAAGCGCACTTACGGACGCCCGCTCGCTGCGGGCGTCCGTTTTCCCCCTCGGCACATTGTCCTGTTTGGTCGCGCGGTCGCGTTGTTCCAGGCAATCGGCGCCGGCCGTTGCGCCGCCCGGCCGCAACCGGCGCCGAAGACACAGGGGGATGCATGAGAAGGACCTTGACCGCGCGGCTGCGCCTGCCGGTGGCGCTCGCGTTGTGCCTGGCGGCCGGCGCCTGCGCCAACTTCTCCGCGGTGGAGAAGTATTCCGACCAGACCAAGAAACTCTCGGCGGCATTCGCGCCGATGATGGCCGGCTCGGTGCAGAGCTGCGTCGACAACTACACCCGCAAGAAACTGATCGCCTCGCCCAGCTTCGATCCGGCGCAGGTCGAAGTCCAGGCCAAGGAGCGCTGCGCCAGCATCGCCGAGGCCAACGGCACCATCGCCGCGCTCAACGATTTGTTGAGCCAGTATGCCGACACCCTGGCCGCGCTCAGCGACAAGAAACTGCCGTCCTACAGCGAGGACTTCGGCTCGCTCAAGGGCAGCCTGGCCAAGCTGACCCGCGACGACGGCAGCACGCCGATGCTGGAAAAGGCCCAGCTCGATTCGGTGATCGCGCTCGGCGATTTCCTGGCCCGGGTCGCCACCCAGCGCCAGCAGCGCAAGCACATCCGCGAGTTGCTCGACCATCAGGACGCGGTGTTCGTGGTGGTCGATACGCTCAAGGCCTATGCCGACCTCAACTACCGCGGTTACCTGCGCGACGAACTGCGCAGCATGGGCCCGTTGCGGCTGTCGATCGAACGCGCGGCCAAGACCGAACCGCTGGCGGCCAACGCGGCCAAGGCCGCGCTGCTGACCGAAACCCGCCAGGTCGAGGCGCGCCAGGCCTCGATCGACCAGTTCCTCAAGGCCGCCGACCGGCTCAAGACCAGCCATGCCGAACTGCGGCGCAAGCTGGACAAACTCGACGACGCCGAACTGGCCAAGCAACTAAACGATTACGCCAAGGAAGTCGCCGCGCTGCGCAAGCAACTGCGCGACGCGTTCTGAGCGACCCGGAGACCGCCATGCCCACCGAAAGCGCGAACATCCAGGCCCAGCAGGCCTACGCGATCGCCGACTCCTTCGCCCAGGTGTCGGCGCGTATTCTCGAACTGCGCGTCACCCACGATCTCGAACCGGAGCAGGCGCGCGCCCTGGAACGCTCCGAGGACTACCTGGACGCGTTCGTGGTGCTGTTCCGCAACCACGGCATCCAACTGCTTGGCAAGGGCGCCGCACAGGCCAAGGCCGAACTGACCGAGGCGGTCGATTCGGCGCGCGACGCACTGGACGACATCGCCCAGATCAAGCGCGGGCTGCGCATCGCCGCCGCCGTGGTGACGCTGGCGATCGCGCTGCAGGCCGGCGAGGCCAAGGCCGTGGTCAAGGCGATCAAGGGCGTGACCGACGCCGCCAAGGAGCCGGCCACGGCCTGAGCCCCGCTCACCCCACGCCGTCGAACAGCACCACCGGCTTGCCGAACGCGCGCGCGCCGGCCATGCCGGCGATCGCCTCGACGCCCTGGGCGAAGCCGTAGCGTTCGCCGACCACCGGCTGGATGCGGGCGCGCTCGACTTCGTCCAGGAAGGCCTCGAAGTCGCGCCGGCTGCCGACGCTGACGCCGTGGATGTTGAGCTGGCGGGCCATGATCGGCCCGATCAGTTCGCCGTCCACGCGGGTGCCCTGCAGGAAGCCGACCACCGCGATGTGGGCGTTGTCGGCGGCGGCCTGCAGCAGGCCGGCGAACGAAGCGCCGCCGACCACGTCGACGATGCCGTCGACGCCGCGGCCGCCGGTCGCCTCGCGCACCGCCGCGGCCAGGTCGGGCCGGGCGCGGTAATCGATCACCGCGCGCGCACCGAGCGCGCGCAGCCGTTCGGCCTTGGCCGCGTCGCCGGTGGTGGCGATCACGTCCAGGCCGCGCGCCGCGGCCAGTTGCAAGGCCATCAGCGACACGCTGCCGCTGCCCTGCACCAGTACGCTGGCGCCGGGGGCGAGTTCGAGCTTGCGCAGCGCGCTCCAGGCGGTCAGGCCCGAGACCGGCAGGGTCGAAGCGGCGGCATCGTCGAGAAAATCCGGCGCGCGCAGCACCGCCGCGGCCGGCAGCACGATCCACTGCGCCAGCCAGCCGTCGCGCGGCCCGCCGAGCTTGCTCAAATGGTTCTCGGACTTGAACGGCCCGTCGGTCCAGCGCGTGGTGTAGTGGCCGAGCACGCGCTCGCCGAGCGCGATCCCGTCGACGCCGGCGCCGACCGCATCGACCCGGCCGACGCCGTCGGACAGCGGCACGAACGGGCGCGGCAGCTGGGGCTGGTAGCGGCCGGTGGCCAGGGCGTAGTCGCGGTAATTGACCGAAGCCGCGGCGACCCGGATCCGCACTTCGCCGGGGCCGGGCCGGGGTTCGGGCAGCGCCACCCGGCGCAGGCTGGCGAGGTCGTGGCCTTGCAGTTGGAACGCGTCCATCGAGTGCTCCTGGAACAGGACGGCGCGCGGTGGCGCCGGAGATGGACAGGCTATTGTTGCCGGGTACGGCGATATAGGATCGTCGCGACAACTCATCATTGAGACCGACTCAATAATGTCCGGCGGGCTGTACTCCGAACTCGAAGCCTTCGAGGCCATCCTCCGCCATGGCAGCTTCACCGCCGCGGCGCGCCATCTTGAGTTGACCCCGGGCGCGGTGACCCGGCGCCTGGCCGCGCTCGAAGCCCGGCTGGGGACCAAGCTGCTCAACCGTTCGACCCGCCGGCTGAGCCTCACCGAATCCGGCCGCCACTACTACGCCCAGGTCGCGCCGGCGCTGGCCCAGATCCTCGCCGCCGGCGAACGCGTGCACGATCTGTCGGCGCAGGCGCGCGGCGAGTTGCGGGTGTCGCTGCCGATGAACTTCGGCCGCCTCTACGTGATCCCCCACATCGGCGAGTTTTTGCGCCGCTGGCCGCAGATCGAACTCGACCTGCAGTTCGACGACCGCTTCGTCGACCTGATCGGCGAAGGCTTCGACGTCGCGATCCGGATCGGCGCGCTAGAGGATTCGCGGCTGGTCGCGCGGCGCATCGCCCAGACCCGGCGCATCCTGGTCGCCGCGCCGTGCTACCTGCAGCGGCGCGGCGCGCCGGCCGCGCCGGGCGCGCTGATCGAGCACGACTGCCTGCACTACACCCTGTTCCGCGATGCGCCGACCTGGGAATTCCAGCGCGACGGCGAACCGCTGCGGGTGCCGGTGCGCGGCCGGCTCAAGGCCAACTACGGCCTGCCCCTGGTCGAGGCCGCCCTGCGCGGCGAAGGCATCCTGCAGACCGCGACCTTCGCCGTCGCCGACGAACTGGCCGACGGCCGCCTGGTCGAGGTGTTGCCGGACTGGAGCCTGCTGCCGATCGGCATCTATGCGGTGTATCCCAGCCGCGAGTACCGGCCGCGCAAGGTCGAGGCCTTCATCGATTTCCTCGAGCAGACCCTCGGCCAGCCGGCGCATTGGGACCGGGTCGTCGCCGGCGGAGGCTGAGCGCGCAGCGGCAAGCCCGGCCGCGTGAGCGCGGCAACCGCGCCGAATCGGCAAAGCCGTCGCGTTCCGCCCCCGGCGGCGCCGCGGCGCGGGGCCTTACACTTGGCCGATGCCGACTTCCACCCTGCCCATGCTGGTGCTCAGCACCTGTCCCGACGAGGCCAGCGCCGACGCCATCGCCCAGGCCCTGGTCGGGGAACGGCTGGCTGCCTGCGTCACCCGCCTGCCCGGAGCGCGCTCGACCTACCGCTGGCAGGGCCGAGTCGAGCAGGCGACCGAAGTGCAGTTGCTGATCAAGACCGGCGCCGCGACCTATCCGGCCCTGGTCGAACGCCTGATCGAACTGCATCCGTATGAACTGCCGGAGGTTCTTGTGGTCGAACCGCGCGACCACTACCGACCCTACGGCTTATGGGTGAACGAGCAGACCCCCGACCGATGACCGACCATCCGTTCCGCCGCCGCCGGCGCCTGCGCGCCGCCGCGGCCTTCGCGTTCGCCGCCGTCGCCGCCCTGGCCAGCGCTCCCGCCCTGGCGGTGAACGAGCAGGACCTGCTGCCGGTCGACCAGGCCTTCGTGCTCGGCGCCCAGGCCGCTTCCGCCGATCGCATCGCCATCGACTGGAAGATCGCCAAGGGCTACTACCTCTACAAGCACCGCATTTCGGTCAAGGCCGACGCCGGCTTCGCCGCGCAGGCGCTGCAACTGCCCAAGGGCAAGGCCTACAAGGACGAGTTCTTCGGCGACGTCGAGACGTATCGCGACCGGGTGGCGGCCAGCCTGCCCGGCCAGGCCCAGGCCGGCAGCGTCAAACTGACCATCAAGTATCAGGGCTGCGCCGACGCCGGCATCTGCTACCCGCCGCAAACCCGCACCGTCGCCGTGGCCCTGCCCGCGGCCGCCGAGGGCGCGGTCGATCCGGTGCCCGCGGCCGCGCCGCTGGCCGGCTTCGGCGTGCGCGGCGGTGCCGCGTCCAATCCGCTGCTGGGCGCGCCGGCCCTGGGCGCGCCGAGCAACGCTGCCGGCGCCACCGACGCCTTGCCGCTGCCGCCGGAACAGGCCTTCGGCGTGGAAGCCATCGCCCGCGACGGCGACAGCCTGCTGCTGCGCTTCACCCCGGCGCGCGGCTATTACCTGTATCGCGACAAGACCTCGCTCAAGACCGACCGCGCCGACATCGTCGCCGGCAAGCCGCAATGGCCGCGCGGCGTCGCCCATCGCGACGAGCACTTCGGCCAGGTCACGGTGTTCTTCGACCAGATCGACGTGCCGCTGCCGCTGCTGCGCAAGACCGCGGACGCGGCCAGGCTCACGCTTACCGTCGGTTTCCAGGGCTGCCAGACCGACGGCATCTGCTACCCGCCGATGACCCGCAAGATCGCCGTCGACCTGCCGCGCGGCCACGTCGGCGCGACCGCCGCGACGACCGCCGGCACCGCGACGACAGCCGCGGCGACGTTGCCGGCCGGCGCGCCCCCGGCCGCGCCGAACCCGGCATCGGCTACCGATGCGGCCGGCGCCGCCGCCGCGCCTGCGGCTGCGATGGACGCCAACGATGCGGCCGCGAGTGCGGCGCCGCCGGCCGCCGGCACGGATATCGCCGCCGCCGACGCAACGATCGCCGCAACCGCGCCGGCGAGCGCCGACGCCGCCGCTGCGCCGCAGGCCGAAGACAGCCTGCTCGCCGCGTCGCTGAAAGGCCCAAACCGTTACTGGGCGCTGCTGACCTTCTTCGGTTTCGGCCTGCTGCTGGCCTTCACTCCCTGCGTGCTGCCGATGGTGCCGATCCTGTCCGGCCTGATCGTCGGCCAGGGTCCGGGCTTGGGCGCGCGCCGCGCGTTCGCCCTGTCGCTGGTCTACGTGCTCGCCAATGCGGTGGTGTTCACCGTCGCCGGCGTGGTCGCCGGACTGGTCGGCGCCAATCTGCAGATCGCCTTCCAGACGCCGTGGGTGATCGTGCTGTTCGCTCTGTTGTTCCTGGCCCTGGCCCTGTCCAGCTTCGGCCTGTACGAACTGCAGTTGCCGGCCGCGCTGCGCAACCGCCTGGGCGAGCTCAGCAACCGCCAGCGCGGCGGCTCCTGGCTCGGCGTGGCGGTGATGGGCGCGCTGTCGGCTCTGATCGTCGGCCCCTGCGTGGCGCCGCCGCT
Source organism: Lysobacter sp. Soil_C_15 (assembly GCF_057657315.1). Taxonomy (NCBI): domain Bacteria; kingdom Pseudomonadati; phylum Pseudomonadota; class Gammaproteobacteria; order Lysobacterales; family Lysobacteraceae; genus Lysobacter; species Lysobacter sp. Soil_C_15. The sequence continues at coordinate 354,434 of NZ_JBDGIR010000005.1, read as the reverse complement.
GGCCGCAGCGGTGCTGTACATCGGCCAGACCCGCGACCCGCTGTTCGGCGGCGCGGCGCTGTTCGCCCTGGCGATGGGCATGGGCGCGCCGCTGATCGCGTTCGGCGTCGCCGCCGGCCGCGGCCTGCCGACCAGCGGGCCGTGGATGATCGCGGTGCAGCGCGCGTTCGGCCTGGTGTTCGTCGGCATGGCGGTGTGGATGCTGTCGCGGATCCTGCCCGGCGCGCTGACCCTGGCCCTGTGGGGCGCCTTGCTGCTCGGCGCGGCGGTGCTGGTCGCGCTGGCGGGCGGCGGCCGCGGCCATGGCACCGGCCTGCGCGCGCTGGCCTGGCTGGCCGCGCTGCTGCTCGGCCTGGCCGGCGCGGCGCAGGTGCTCGGCGCCCTGGCCGGCGGCCAAGATCCGCTGCGCCCGCTCGTCGGCCTGCGCGGCGGCGCCGCGCATCCGGCCGAACTGCCGTTCCGCAAGATCAAGTCCAGCGCCGACCTCGACCGGGAGATCGCCGCGGCCCAGGCCGCCGGCAAGCCGCTGATGCTCGACTTCTATGCCGATTGGTGCGTGGCCTGCAAGGAGATGGAGAAATACACCTTCCCCGAGCCGCAGGTGCACCGCGCCCTGGACGGCTTCGTCCTGCTCAAGGCCGACGTCACCGCCAACGACGAACTCGATCAGGCGCTGATGCAGCGCCTGGGCATCATCGGCCCGCCGGCGACCCTGTACTTCGTCGCCGGCGCCGAACGCCGCGAACTGCGCTTGTTCGGCTTCGAGAAGGCGCCGGCCTTCGCCGAACGCGCCGCGCGCGCGGCCAAGCCCTGAGCCGGCGCCGATGGCGATTCCGTCCAGTCTGAAGATCGTCGCCGTCGCCGTGCTCGCCGGCGGCATCGGCCTGCTCGCCGGCCAGTGGGTCGGCGGCGGCGGCCTGCTGACCCGCACCGAACTCGGCCAGCGCGCGCTGCAGTCCTGGTACGCGAAGGACGCGCCCGCGCCGCCGGCCGGGCTGGCCGTGGCCCGGCGCGGCGCGCCGGTGCCCAGCCTGACCCTGCCCGGCCTCGACGGCCGCCCGATGTCGCTGCCGCAGGCTTACGCCGGGCGGCCGGTGCTGGTCAACCTGTGGGCCAGCTGGTGCGGCCCCTGCATCAAGGAAATGCCCGAACTGGACCGTTACGCGCGCAGCCAGGGCGGCAACGGCGTGCAAGTGGTCGGCATCGCCCTGGACGACCGCGATTCCGTCGCCGCCTTCCTGCATAGGGTGCCGGTCGGCTACCCGATCCTGCTCGACGCCCCAGGGCCGCGCGATGCCGGAGTGCGGCTGGGAAATCCCAAAGGCGTGCTGCCGTACACGGTATTGATCGGCGCGGACGGCACACTGCTCAAACAGCGCATCGGGCCCTTCGCCGAGGGCGAAATCGACGCCTGGGTCGAGTGACCGGCACGCCGAGCCGCGCCGTGCCGGCAACGGCGGCGAACGTCGCCGAAACGCCGTTCGGGCCGGCGTGACGCCGATCGCAAGCCGTAACCGCGGCAGCGCCCACGACCCGGCCGGAAAGGCGTCGCGCCCTGCCGTTCCGGGACTTGCCAAGCGACCGGATCCGGTCTAGAGCAGGCACTCAAACAACTGCTTAAAACGCCGCAACTTCGTCGATTTGGCGGGCAACTTCTGGACAGCTCCGCGCTGGTGACGCACACTGCCGGCCTTCGAAGGCTACCCGCCCCCGGTCCGATGGCCCAGCTCCTGGTGTTGCACGGCCCCAACCTGAACCTGCTCGGCACGCGCGAGCCCGAGGTCTATGGCCGCACCACCCTGGCCGAGATCGACGCCGACCTGCGCGCCCGCGCCGAGGCCGCCGGCCATCGCCTGGACAGCCTGCAGTCCAATGCCGAGCACGCGCTGGTCGACCGGATCCAGGCCGCGCGCGGCGACGGCACCGCCCTGATCCTGATCAACCCGGCCGCCTTCACCCACACCAGCGTGGCCATCCGCGACGCCCTGGCCGCGGTGGCGATCCCGTTCATCGAGATCCATCTGTCCAACCCGCACACCCGCGAGCCGTTCCGCCGCCACAGCTACGTCAGCGACCTCGCGGTCGGCGTCGTCTGCGGCTTCGGCGCCGACAGCTACCGCTACGCACTCGAAGCTGCCATCAAGCGGCTGGCATCCTGAATCCAACCGGGCCGCGCCCGCGCGGCCCGCCCGACGAATCCCACTTGAGGCCCGCTCCATGGACCTGCGAAAAATCAAAAAACTGATCGACCTGCTCGAGGAGTCCAACCTCGCCGAGATCGAGATCAAGGAAGGCGAAGAGTCGGTCCGCCTGGCCCGCGCGCCGAAGGGCGGCTACGCGGTCGCCGCGCCGGCCCCGGCCGTCTACGCCCCGGCCCCGGAGCGTCCGGCCACGCCGATGCCGATGCATTCGCCGACCGAAGCGGCCACCGGCGGCAGCGCCAAGGCCGGCAGCGACCTGCCCGACGGCCATGTCGTGCGCGCGCCGATGGTCGGCACCTTCTACGCTTCCCCGGCCCCGGACAAGCCGTCCTTCGTCTCGGTCGGCCAGTCGGTCAAGGCCGGCGACACCCTGGGCATCATCGAGGCGATGAAGATGTTCAACCCGATCGAAGCCGACGTCTCCGGCACCGTGCTCAAGATCCTGGCCGAAAGCGGCCAGCCGATCGAGTTCGATCAGCCCCTCTTCGTCATCGGCTGACATGCGCGGGACTCGGGACTCGGGACTCGGGACTCGGCAAGGCGGTACGTCGTCGCGCGCGTTCGCGCGCCGGACGCGGCCCGCCGCCGATATCCGATCGCGAGAGCCGCTTCGAGTCCCGAGTCCCGAGTCCCGAGTCCCGGAACCTCTATGCTCGACAAAGTCGTAATCGCCAACCGCGGCGAAATCGCGCTGCGCATCCTGCGCGCGTGCCACGCCCTCGGCATTCGCACGGTCGCGGTGCATTCCACCGTCGACCGCAATCTCAAGCACGTCGCCATGGCCGACGAGTCGGTCTGCATCGGGCCGGCGCCGTCGTCGGAGAGCTACCTCAACATGGCCTCGATCATCGCCGCGGCCGAGGTCACCGACGCCCAGGCGATCCACCCCGGCTACGGCTTCCTCAGCGAGAACGCCGACTTCGCCGAACGCGTCGAGCAGTCCGGCTTCGTCTTCATCGGCCCGCGCGCCGAGACCATCCGCCTGATGGGCGACAAGGTCGAGGCGATCCGGGCGATGAAGGAGGCCGGCGTGCCCTGCGTGCCCGGCAGCGGCGGCCCGCTCGGCGACGACAACGCGGCCAACATCAAGATCGCGCGCGAGATCGGCTACCCGATCATCGTCAAGGCCGCCGGCGGCGGCGGCGGCCGCGGCATGCGCGTGGTCCACACCGAAGCCCACCTCAACGCCGCGATCCAGACCACCAAGTCCGAAGCCAAGGCCGCGTTCGGCAACGACATGGTGTACATGGAGAAGTTCCTGGAGAACCCGCGCCACGTCGAGATCCAGGTGCTGGCCGACGGCCAGGGCAACGCCATCCACCTGGGCGAGCGCGACTGCTCGATGCAGCGCCGCCACCAGAAGGTGGTCGAGGAAGCGCCGGCACCGGGCATCAGCGCCGAGCAGCGCGCCGAGATCGGCCGGGTCTGCGTCGAAGCCTGCATCCGCATCGGCTACCGCGGCGCCGGCACGTTCGAGTTCCTGTACGAGAACGGCCGCTTCTACTTCATCGAAATGAACACCCGCATCCAGGTCGAGCATCCGGTCACCGAACTGGTCACCGGCATCGACCTGGTGCGCGAGCAGCTGATGATCGCCGCCGGCCGCAAGCTGTCGATCAAGCAGGAGGACGTGGTCCTGGAAGGCCACGCGATCGAATGCCGGATCAACGCCGAGGATCCGGAAACCTTCATGCCCTGCCCGGGCCTGATCCAGCACTTCCACGCTCCGGGCGGCCCGGGCGTGCGCGTGGACAGCCACATCTACGAAGGCTACCGGGTGCCGCCGAACTACGACTCGATGATCGGCAAGCTGATCGTGCACGGCCCCGACCGCGAGACCGCGATCGCGCGCATGCGGGTGGCGCTGAGCGAAATGGTCGTCGACGGGATCAAGACCAATATCCCGCTGCAGCAGCGCATCCTGTCCGACGCCGGTTTCCAGCAGGGCGGGATGAACATCCACTACCTGGAAAAGCGGCTCAAGGAGCAGAAGGAAAAGACGATCTCGATCGTCTGAGCCGCGGCCGCCACGGCGCAAACAGAAACGGCCCGCGTCGCAGGACGCGGGCCGTTTCGTTTGTCCGCTCGATCCGGTCGACTCGCCGGGTCCGCCGGCCTTTCGGCGAAACGGCGCGCGCCGGCAGCGCCCGCAACGCAGTCGCTATCGGCCGCGCCGGCCGGTCACGCGGCGCCGGCTCACCGCAGCGAGGGGTCGACCCACGCCGCCAGATCCTGGACGTCGCCTTCGGTCAGGTCGGCCGACGGCGGCACCAGTTTCGGCGCCTGCTTGTCGCCCTTGCCGCTCGCCGGCACCTGGGTGCCCGGAATCGGCCGCACCCCGCCGCTCGACGACGGGCTGACCACCATGACGTACTCGCTGGAGCCGTCCGGCCAGACCACCTTGAAGGTGCTGCCCGGCGGCAGCGACGAGAACGGCGCGCCGCTCTGGGCGCGGTACACCGCCGCGATCTGGGCTGCGCTCAGCGAGCGCAGCTCGCTCTTGGAGTCGACCGAGGTCACCGCGACCCGCGACAGGTCGCGGTAGTCGTCGGCGAACACATCGATCATCACCCCGGCGGCGCCGACCGAGTACGCGCTGAGCAGCAGCGTCCAAAAACCGATCTTGGCCGTGGTTACGTAGTGCTTGCGGTTCATTGCACTGTCCTCTTTTCGCCGACCAGCGAATCGACCATTTCATCCACCACTTCCGCCCCCTGACGCGGGATCGCCGCGTCGTATACGAAGCCCGCAAAATCCTGGGTCGGATCCTGCGAGCAGATGCCGCCATTGGCGCAATACGAAGTCATCAACGAGCCTTTCTGGCTGCAGTCCTGGCCGAGCTGGCAGGCCGCCAGCTGCCAGGCCAGTTCCGCGAACTGGGTGCCGGCGACGCGCGACGCCGCGCTGCGCCGGCCGGCCGAGGCGATGCCCATCCCCGGCGCCAGCGCCGAATACGCTTCCGGGTCCTTCGAGCGCAGCACCCGGTCGACCAGGTTGGTCCGGTATTCCTCGGTCTTCTCCAGCGGCTTGCCGCCGGCCAGCAGCGAGGCCTCGGCCGGCAGGCTGCCGGCCTGCGCCGCCTCGACCCGCTTGAAGAACACCAGCTGATAACTGAGCCCGTCGTCCGGCGAGAAACGCGCGCAGCGATCGCTGACCCGCTGCCGCGCGCCGACCATCGCCGCCGAAGTGCGCAGCTTCATCGACTCGATCGCACGCGTGTCGGCGGCGTAGTCGACCGGCGCGCTGGCGTAATTCGCGCAGTAGTCGTAGACCCGGCTCAGCAGCCAGATCGCTTCGGGCTCGCCGGCCTCGGCGCGCGAGCGGATCGACTGCGCATAAGCGAACAAGTCCGGCGCCTGCTCGAACTGGACCCGCAGCGCCGACGGCGAGGACGCGCCGCGCGGCGCGGTGCGCGGCGCGATCGCGGCCACCGCGTCGTCGCGGGCCGTATCGCCGTGCGCGACCCGCGCCGTGGTCGGCATGACCAAGGCGGTCCGCGCGGCCATGGACGGCGCCTCCACCGGGCGGCGCGCATACACCAGCGCCGCGGTCAGGGCCGCCACGCCCAGCGCCGCCAACAGCGGCCAGCGGCTCACGCGCGACCCCGCCAACGCCGCGGGCGGGCGCTGCTTGTAGTCGGACGTGCAGGCATCGGACATCAAGACCGTTACTCGGCGGGGTGACTCGGCGGAAATGAAGCCTCGCCGCAAGGCGCGACGAGCCCCCCGGCGCCGGCCGGCGGGAACCGCGCGGCGCAAGAGGTGCTTCGCTGAGGTGCCGATAGTAAGTCAAGCCGGGCGCCGATGCCTGCGCCCGGATGAATCGTGAACCATTACTCGGTTTGGTCGTGTGGCCGGCATCCGGCCGCGCGCCTGTTCAGTTTCAGCCGGGACCGCCGGCCGCGCAGCTGACGTCGTAGCCGATCGCCGAGGGCTCGTAACCGCGCTGATCGCCCTCGGCCGCCTGGTACTCACCGGCGGTGATCAGGGCCAGCCCATGCCCGGCCGCGTTGCGATAGGCGAAGCGGCAGAAACCCATGCCGGTGCCGGCGCAGTCTTCGACCTCGGGGAAGGCCTGGATCATGCCGCCCAGGAAGTTCTCCACGCCTTGCTCGCGCTCGGGCGGGTCGCCGCGCCAACCCTGGGCGAACAGCCGCGCGCGCGCCTTGGACAGGTCCAGGCCTTCGATCCGCGGCACTTGCGCCTGGCCGCCGCAGTAGCGGTCCAGCTCGGGCAATGCGGCTAGCTCCAGCGCCTGCCCGCGCGCCAGCACCCGCGCGCGCGCGGAATGCAGGCCGCCCAGGCGCAGTTCCTCGGCCGCGCCCTCCATCGCCGGCGCCTTGTCCTTGCTCGGATTCCACAGCCCCTGCAGGCCGCTGTCGGCCTCGCTGGTGTCGGCGTTCGGATCGAACACCTGCGCCACCGGCCGGCCGTCGCGGAAGAACAGCACCCGCCCGCCGGGGTAGGTGCAACCGATGCCGGCCAGCATCACCGCCGGATGCGAGATGCCGACCACCCGGTAGCCGTTCCACGCTTCTTCGGCGAACACCGTCCAGCCGGCCTTGTCGGCGAGGCCGCCCTCCTGCGAGAGCGCGGAGACGCCGCAATCGCTGGAGTCGGCTTCGCTGGGCAGCGCCGCCTCGCCGGGGCTGGGCAGCGCGCTCAATGCCTCCAGGCGCAGCCCCGGGAACTCGCCGCGCACTTCGACCGCGGCGCCGCCGGACGGCGTTTGCGCCGGTTCGGCCGGCGGGGCGCTGGCGGCCGGCAGCGCGTTGGCGGCGGGCGCCGGCGCGTCGGCGGTCGCGGCAGGAGCCGCCTCGCGGGCGCAGGCGGCGGCCAGGGCCAGCCCGCCGAGCAGAACCCAGGTGCGCAGGCGCGCGGCGGCCGGGGCGGTCGGGAGATGCGGTTCCATGGCGTATCGCTCCTGTTCGGTGGCGGCACGCTATCTGATCGCCGCGAAACGGGTCAATAATGGCCGCCGTTTCCGTCCCACGCCGTGCCGATGCCCTTCCTCGAACTCACCCTGCGCTGCAGCGAAGCCGAACAGCCGCGCTACGAAGCCGCACTGGACGACGTCGGCGCGCTCGCCGTGACCATGCTCGACGCCGATGCCGACACCGGCAACGAACACGCCATCCTCGAGCCCGGGGTCGGCGAAACGCCGTTGTGGCAGTCGATCGTGCTCAGCGCGCTGTTCCCGCACGACGCCGATGCGCTGGTGTTGCTGGCGGCGCTGGAGTCTTTCGATCCCGACCTGGAATGGACCCAGGTGCAGTTCCGCCGGGTCGAGGACCAGGACTGGGAACGCGCCTGGATGGACCAGTACGAGCCGCTGCAGTTCGGCCGCCGCACCTGGATCGTGCCCTGGAACCAGGAATTGCCCGAAGGCGCCGGCGCCGCCGACGCGGCGGTGGTGCGGCTGGACCCGGGCCTGGCGTTCGGCTCCGGCACCCATCCGACCACTTCGCTGTGCCTGCAGTGGCTGGACCGGCTGGCCGACGACGGCGAACTCGGCGGCCGCCGCGTGCTCGATTTCGGCTGCGGCTCCGGCATCCTCGCCCTGGCCGCGCTCAAGCTCGGCGCCGCGCATGCGGTCGGCGTGGACAACGACCCGCAGGCGATCCTCGCCACCGGCGACAATGCCGAACGCAACCAGGTCGGCGAGCGCATCGAGGTCTACCTGCCGCAGGACGAACCGGCGCAGCGCTACCCGGTGGTGGTCGCCAACATCCTCGCCTCGGCCCTGGTCGCGTTGGCCGACACGCTGGCCGCGCGGGTCGAACCCGGCGGCCGCATCGCCCTGTCCGGCATCCTCGCCGGCCAGGAGGACGAGGTGCTGGCCCGCTATGCGCAGGACTTCGAGCAGTTGCGCGCCGACCGGCTCGAAGACTGGATGCGGGTCACAGGCGTGCGCCGGCGCTGAGGCTCCGGGCGTGATTGAATAAACCGATGTTCGTCGCCTGCCCTCATTGCGGTTACCTCGTCGCCCTGATCGTCGGACAGGACGGTCCGGCGCGCTCCTGCCCGCGTTGCGGACGCGCCTTGCCGTCGGCATCGGAGGCGGGGCCGGCGGCCGACGACGCCGCGACGGACGATGGCGCAAGCGCGGCGGACCATCGGGCCGCAGGCCAGACCGCTGCGCCGCCCGCCGACGATCCGCCGCATGCTGCGCCCGGCGCCGAGCCGCTCGAGGCCACGAACGCGGCGCGCGGCGGAGCCGACGACGAGAACGACGAGAACGACGAGCGAGCGCACGACAGCGACGGCGAAGCCGCGCAGGAGACCGCGGACGAAGCGACGGCCGATGCGGCCGCGGCCGCGCCCGTTGCTCCGTTGCCGCCGCTGACCCAGGCCGTGCCCGAACCGGCGCCGCGCCGCGCGCCGGCGCGCCGCCAAGGCAAGCCCGAAACCGCGGTCGCGCATGTGCGCACCCAGCCCAGCTTCGTGCGCAGCCGCGCACGCGCGCAAGCCGCCGCGGCGCCGTCGCGGCGGCCGTGGCTCGGCCCGCTCGCGGTCGCCGTGCTGAGCCTGGCGCTGGCGCTGCAATTGCTGCTGGCGCAACGCGCCGAACTCGCCGCCGACGCGCGCTGGCGGCCGCTGGTCGCCGGCCTGTGCAGCGCGCTGTCGTGCGCGATTCCGCCGTGGCGCGAACCGGCCGCGCTGACCATGCTCAACCGCAACGTGTTGCCGCTCGACGGCCGCGCCGGGGTGCTGCGCGTCACCGCCAGCTTCCGCAACGACGCGCGCTGGCCGCAGCCCTGGCCGACCCTGGTGCTGAGTCTGGACGACGTCGATGGCCGCCGGGTCGGGCAGCGCGCGTTCTCTCCACAGGATTACCGCAAAGGCCAGCCGTCGGCCGGGCTGATCGCGCCGGGACAAAGCGCGGCGGTCCAGTTCGACGTGCTCGAACCGGCGCCGCATGTGGTCGCGTTCACCTTCGACTTCCGCTGAAAACCGACCGTCGCGTTGTCTGCCGCGACTCCCGCGCGCTAGACTCCCCCTCCCGTCGGCGGGCGCGCAACGAGCGCGCCGTACTGATCCCGGCGGACATACCTGCACGGGGACGCACTTGAACGCTCTCAACGACCGCAACGAAGCCGCCCGCTCCGGACCCCGCGTTCCGTTGCGCGATCATGTCGCGACTTCGATCCGTCGTTACCTGGGCGACCTGAACGGCAGCGGCACCGAAAACCTGTACGAGATCGCCCTGCGCGAACTGGAAATCCCGCTGTTCGCCGAGGTGCTGCAGCACTGCGACGGCAACCAGAGCCGCGCCGCGGCGATGCTCGGCATCCACCGCGCCACCCTGCGCAAGAAGCTGCGCGAGTACGGGCTCGAGTAAGCCTCGCCGCCCGGTAGGAGCGGCGTAAGCCGCGACGATCGCAGCGGCCGAATACCACGTATTCCACCCGAGACGGCCGACAAACGGCCGTTTTTTGTGCGTCCTATTCTGCGCTCGCGGTCGGGCGCCGGTTTCGCACGTCCGGTCTTCGGCCGCAACGCTTGCGCACACCGCTGCGGCTGTCGCGGCTGACGCCGCTCCTACAGAAGGCGGCCCGGCCATCCTTGGCCGGGCGTGTGACCGAACCAGCGCGCAGTGCGCGCGTACGGCGCTTCTATCGGCGGCAAGTTGCCATCCAT
>NZ_JBDGIR010000005.1:147182-344493 GCF_057657315.1 Lysobacter sp. Soil_C_15 | reverse complement strand
GGCGCTGCCTGCGCGGGCGTCGGAACGCCCGGCCCGGCCATCCTTGGCCGGGCGTGTGACCGAACCAGCGCGCAATGCGCGCGTACGGCGCTTCTATCGGCGGCAAGTTGCCATCCATGGCGCTGCCTGCGCGGGCGTCGGAACGCCCGGCCCGGCCATCCTTGGCCGGGCGTGTGACCGAACCAGCGCGCAATGAGCGCTGAGCGGTTCGGTCACACCCACCAATATCGAATGAGGTGGAAAAACACCGGCGCGGCGAAGCACACCGAATCGAGGCGGTCGAGCACGCCGCCGTGGCCTTCGATCATGTGGCCCCAGTCCTTGATCCCGCGGTCGCGCTTGATCGCCGACATCACCAGGCCGCCGTAGAAACCCATCAGATTGATGACCAAGGCCAACGCCGCGGCCTGCCAGGGCGAGAACGGGGTGATCCACCACAGCGCCGCGCCGAGCGCGGTCGCCGAGGCCACGCCGCCGACGAAGCCTTCGACCGTTTTCGACGGCGACAGCCGCGGCGCGATCAGGCGCTTGCCGCACAGCTTGCCCCAGACGTACTGCAGCACGTCCGAGGATTGCACCACGATCACCAAGAACGCGATCAGCAGCAGGTTGCGCCCTTCGTAACCGGGGATGCGCAGGTTCAGCAAGGCCGGCACATGGGAGATGCTGAACACGCAAATCATCAGCCCCCACTGCACTTTCGCCGTGCGCTCCAGATAGCGCGTGGTGTCCTCGCCGACCGTCGACAGGATCGGCAGCAGCAAGAACGCGTAGACCGGAATCAGCAAGGTGTACAGGCCGTACCAGTCGGTGTAGACCAGCCAGTACTGCAGCGGCAGGGCCAGATAGAACGCCGCCAGCAAGGCGTAGTAATCGCTGCGCCGGGTCGGGGTGAGGGTGATGAACTCGCGCAACGCGAACAGCGATACCAGCGCGAACAGTACGATCATGCCGACCCGGCCGATCGCGAACGCGACCCCGACCACCAACGCCATCACCCACCAGGCGCGGATCCGCGCGACCAGGTTGGCGATCACCGCGCTCGGCCGGTCGCGGGTGCGCCAGCGCAGGAACTCGGAAATCGCGGTAGCGAACAGCAACACCGCGGCGACGCCGCCGAACAGCAGCACCGAATGCGGTTGCCCGCGCAGGAACTCGATCATGCCTGGCCTCCCTGGCCGTTTTCCGACAGCGCCAGCAGGGCGCCGCGCGCGCGCTCCAGGAACGCGTCCTTGCCCTCGTCGGCCTGCAGCCGCAGGGTGTCGCCGAAGGTCGCCGTGCACAGCAAGGGCAGCGGCAGCAGCTTGCCCTTGGGCATGACCCGGGCCAGGTTGTCGATCCACACCGGCACGAACTCCAGTTCCGGGCGACACCGCGCCAGGTGGTACAGGCCGCTCTTGAACGGCAGCAAAGGCTCGTCGCTCTGGTTGCGCGTGCCCTCCGGAAACAGGATCAGCGAACTGCCGCCGTCGACCGCCTCGCACAGGGTCTCGATCGCATCGCGCTTGCGCTGCGCCGGATCGCGCTCGATCAGCACGCCGTTGAAGACCTCGCGGATCAGATAGCGGCGCAGTCCGTCGCGTTGCCAGTACTCGGCGCCGGCCACCGGCCGCACGTCGCGGCGCAGGGCCGGCGGCAGCGCCGACCAGATCATCACGAAATCGCCGTGGCTGACGTGGTTGCCGTAGTACACCCGGTGATCGGCCGAGGGCGCGCAGCGCCACAGCGCGCGCGCGCCGGTCAGGGCCCGGATCGCGCCGCTGAAGCCGGCGGCGAGCAATTGCGAAATCATCGCGACTCCAGTTCGCGCACGATCGCGCGCAGTCGTACCGCCACCGTCCAAGCCGCGCCCAACACCACCGCCGCCAGCGCGGCGGCGAGCAGCCAGGCCACCGCCGCCGCCTGGCCCAGCGCCAGGCCGACCGCGGCCAGGGCCGCGGCCACGCTCATCGCGATCATCCGCGGCCGCCGCGCCATCGGGCCTTCGCGATGCTCGCGCAGGCCGCAGGCCAGGCCGAGCACGCGCACGTAGGCGGTGCCGACCGACAACAGCGACGCGGCCCAGCCCAGGTCCGGCCCCCAGGCCAGCCACGGCGCCAGGCCGTAGCCGACGCCGAGGAACACCAGCGCGTCGGCGAGCCGGTCGGGCGCATCGCTGTAGACTTCGCCGGCCTTGCCGATCAGGCCGCCGCGTCGCGCCAGCAGGCCGTCGAGCCGGTTGCACAGCAAGCGTCCCTGCAGGCACAACGCCGCGAACGCCAGCAGTGCGGCGCCGTAGTGCGGCGGATCGCGCAGGGCGAACAGGAACGCCAGCCCGGCCAGCGCGGCCAGGCCGATCGCGAACAGGGAAATGCCGTTCGGCGTCGCGCCGCTGGCGCGCAGCCGCGCCAGCAAGGCCAGGCGCCAGCCGTCGCGGCGCCGGATCGGTGTGGGTTCGCTCATCTGTCCTTGCCCCTCGCTCAACTGCCGCAGCCGCCGCAACCGCCGCCGCCCCCGCAACTGCCGCCGCCGCTACAACCGCTGGTGCTGGTGCCCGAATCGTTGGAACTCGACGACACCGGCGTGCGCACCCAGTGGTAGTCGGCCAGAGCGGTGCCGACCAGAGCCGAACTGCCGGCCACGGCCACGCGCGCGCCGTAGTCGCCGTAGCTCCACGGACGGCGCGAGCCGTCGTGCAGCGCCCAGTCGCCGCTGCGGCTGCGCCGCTGCAGGCTGCACAAGCGCACCACCGTCAACAGCGCCGCCAGCAGGCTCAACACCACCAGGAACCCGACCGGCCGGTCGCGCGCCAGGCCGATGCCGATCTTGCTCAGTCCGAAGCCGATCAGCGCGATCATCGGCAAGACCGCCACCGCACGCGCCCGCCAGTCCTGCGCCGGCGTCAGCCACCACCCTTGCGCGCGCATCGGTTCGGCCAGGTCGTGGTAATGCTCCTCCAGCGCGCGATGCGCCTCGTCGAGGCGCTGCTTGCGCTGCACCAGCGCGGCAGCGGCGCGCAGGCGCTCGGGCAGCGCGGCATCGGTGCGGTCGCGGCGCAGCCAGGCCCGCGAGGCGTCGATCTGGCGGGCCGGCCCGGAAAGATCGAGCTTGAACGCCTCGCAGCTCAGCAGTTCGACGATGGCCACGTCGGCGGCGCGCTTGGGCCCGGCGGCCAGGAAACCCAGCTCCACCGGATCCTCGACCGTGCGCTGGCTGCGCCGGTTCGGCCCGCGCAGCGCGCGTTGCGCGGCGCCGCCGGCGACGAAGGTCCAACCCAACAAGGCCACGTACAGGGCCAGGAATCCGCCACCGCGCCACTGCAGCGGGGCGGCGGTGCCGTTGGCCGTGGCGCCGAGGGCGAACGCGGCGAGCAGCAGCGCGCTCCAGATCCAGAAAGCTCGTCCGAGGCCGCGCGGCTCCGACGGCCACGGCAGACCGGCGTGCGGCCGTTCCGCCGCGGCGGGCTCCGGCGACGCTGCCGGTTCGGCCTCGCCCCAGAATCGCGCCGGCGGTTCGCCGAAGAACAAGCCGTAGCTGGTGCGGGTATCGCGGTACTGCCGGCGATGGCGCTCGTCCTCGGCGACGCCGCCGCGCGAGGGCGCGTGATGCAGCGGCCGTTGCAGCACCTGCGGGCAGAACCGGTCCCAGTAGTCGCGGGTGTCGGTGACATGGGCGTGCCAGACCCGGTCGACGAACTGGCTCGGGGTCACCGGATGGCCCGCCTCGACCGCCAGGAAGCAGAAGCGCCGGTACTCCTCCAGCGCCGCCAAGGCGGTCTCGCGGTCACAGCCGCACTCGTGCGCGACCCGCGACACGAAGGCCTCGCCCTGGTCGCCGCCGAAGCGGTAGTCCTGCAGCCGTCGCCACAAGGCCCGTTGCGCGTCGGTCCAGACGCCGGTCGTGCCGCTCATCCATTCGCTCCGGCCAGGCTTCCCCACCCGGGACGGTCCAGCAAGACCGCGCTCGACAGCGACAGCCACTGCAGTCCCAGCGCGATCGCCTGCCGCCGCACCAGGCCCAGCGCGCCGCGCCAGCGCGCGTCCCAGCCGCGGCCGGCACGCACGGCCGGCAGCAGGCGCAGCCCGATCAGTCCCGCATCGAGCCGCCGCGCCGCGTCGGCCGGATCCTCGCCGGCTGGCGCGGTATCGGCCAGGGCTTGCAGCAGGCGCGCATCGAAATCGACTCGCAGGGCGTAATAGGCCTGCGCCAGTCCAGCGGCGATGCTGCCGAGCAGGACCGCATCGGACAACCACGCCGTCGACAGCCACAGCCCGGCCAACGCCCCCGCGAGCAGCAATAGCGAAATCGCGCGCAACCAACGTCCCTGCGCCAGCAATGCCGCCATCGCGCGCAGTTCGAATCCGCCGACGTTCATGCGGCTTCGCCCCCGACTGCGGCTACCGGCAGCATGGCGTCGCCGTCCAGGCAAGCCTGCAGGGCGCGCCGGTGCGCCGGGCCGAGCACGATCGCCGGCCGCGCCCGGCGCAGGGTGTCGATCGCCGCCTCCAGCGAATGCGCGCGACCGCTGCGCAACAGCCAGGCCGCCAGCGCCGCGGCGCTGCGCGAATAGCCCAGCGCGCAGCAGACAAGGACCTTACCGCGCGTGCGCAGGCGTTCGATGTCCTGCGCCGCCTGGGCCAATTGCGCCGGCGTCGGCGCGACCAAGTCCAGCATCGGCCGCACCGCATCGCCCTCGCGCCACACCGGCAACGACAGCTCGGCGCTGCAATCGACGATGGCGGCGAAGACGCCGCGTTCGCCCGGGCCCGGCACCCGGCCGAGCCAGACCCCGTCGGCGACCGCGACCGGTTGCGGCGCGCGCCGGGTCCACCAGCGCGAATTGAGCCAGGCCGCCAGCAGGTACGGCGCGAACAGCCAGCGCGCAGCCATGCTCAGGCGGCCGTCGGCGCGCTTCTGGAAACCGTTCGCGCCGAGCAGGGCGTAATTGATCGCGACCAGCGCCAGCGACAATGCCGGCCACAGCAGCCACCATGCGGCCCCACGCAGCCACCAGGCCGCCGCCGTGCACGCCGCCGCGCCCAATGCGTACAACGCCGCCAGTTTCCAGCGTTGCGCATCGCGCGCCAGGGCCGCGCCGCGCCACGGCGCCGGCGCGCGCTCGGGCCACAGCCACACGCACAGCCAGCCGGCGAGCAGGCCGGTGGGGACGTCGACGAAGTGGTGCTGGTAGGTGGTCAGCACCGACACGCCGATCAGGGCGAACCAGCCGTGCAGCAGCCAGCGCCAGGCCCCGCGCAGGTGCGCGGCGAAGCGCACCCACAGCACGATCAGCAAAACGATGTGCAGCGAGGGCGCCTGGTTGAAGGGTTTGTCGAAGCCCAGCAGCACGTCGAACAGCCAGCCGAATACGCCGTCGCTGTCCGGGCGCTGGAACGAGAAGCGCAGCGGCCACAGCAGGAAGCAGGCGATCGCGATCGCCTGCGCGGTCAGCAGGCGCAGGCCCTGCGTGTCGAGTTCGCGGCGGTCGCGGCAGACGAACAGCGAGATGCCGTAGAACAGGTCGATCGACCAGTACGGCACGATGGTCCAGGCCCAGAAGGGGATCGCCCGCTCCCAGTCGAACACGATGCTGGGCACGCCGGCGCGCGCCGCGGCCACGCCGTTGGCGTAGCCGTAGCTGAGGAAGAACAGCGGCGCCAGCACCAATAGCCACAGTGCGGCGCGTCCCCACGGACGCCGCCCGGGCGCGGCGGTCATGCGCCGACCCGCTGCGCCAGGGACACGGTGAAGATGCCGAACGCGTCGATGCGCTGCTCGACCTTGCGAAAGCCGGCCGCGCGCACCAGCTCGTCCATCTCCTGCTGGCTGCGCCGGCGCATCACCCAGGCCGCGCCGCCGCGGTGGCTGGTCAGGGCGCGGGCGATGAATTCCAGCTGCGGGTGCCAGGGCTGGCCGGTATAGACCAGGAAGCCGCCCTCCGGCACCGCCGCGGCCAGGCCTTCGAGCGAGCGCCGCACCTGGTCGTTGTCGGGGAACAGTTCGTACAGGCCCGACACCACCGCCAGGGTCGGACGCGGATCCAGCGCAGCCAGGGCGTCGCGGTCGAAGGCGTCGCCCTGGTCGAAGCGCGCCAGCGCGCCGGCGCCGAGCTCCTCGATCAGGGCCCGGCCCTTGTCGACGTTGAGCTCGCTGTAGTCGCGCAGGCGCACCGAATCGGCCTGCGCGCCTTCGCCGGCCAGCGCCTCCAGGGCGTAGCGGCCGTGGCCGGCGGCGATGTCGATCGCGTGCACCGGCAACCCGGCCGCGCGCAAGCGGCGCATCGCCTCGCGCAGCAGTTCGTTGAGATGGCTGCGGCGCACGCGGATGCCGCGCCAGCCGATCGCATTCAGATAATTGCGGTCGACCATCCGTCCGAGCGGGCCGCTGCCGCGGGCCTGGTTGCGGTAGACGTAGTCCAGGCTGCTGCCCGAATCGAAGCCGGTGTCCAGGCCGAGCTTGATCCCTTCCGACAGCTTGCCGCCGAAGCGCAGGCCGGCGCGGACGAAGCGCCAGCGCAGGTCGGCCAGCGACCAGCGCTGCGGCGGCCAGCTGAGCTTTTCCGATTCCTCGAAGCTGGGGCCGCTGCGGTGCGCGTCGGCGAGGTCGGCGCGGCGCAGCGGCTCGGCGAAGCGCGCCTGCAGGAAACTGCGGATGCGGTTGACCGCGGCCGCGCGGCCCTTCTCGCCGAGGGTGTCGTGGTAGAAGCCGTCGAGCAGGTGGCGTTCCTTGATCGGCGCGCCGAGGTTCTCGTAGAAGCGGTCCTGCGGCCCGCGATGGACCACGAAATCCGAACCCGAGACCAGCAACTGGGTCGGCACGGTGATCGCCTGGGCGTCGGCGACGACACGGTCGGCGGCCTCGTACAGGCCCAGCAGCACCCGCACCGAGATCGGCCGGGCGATCAGCGGGTCCTTGCGGTAGCTCTCGACCCGCTCCGGGTCGTGAGTCAGCCATTGCGGCTGCACATAGCTGTTGACGAAGAAGTTGCCGCGCAAAGCCTGCATCAGCTTCAGGCCGGGGCGGGCCAGCGGCACGTACAGCTTGACCTTGAACGCCGGCGAGGCCAGCACCAGCGCGCGCAGGCGCGGCGCGTAGTCGTGGACCCAGGTCGCGGCGACCACCGCGCCCACGCTCTGCGCGACCACCGCCAGGTCCTCGACCGCGACCCCGTGCTTGCCGCCGATGTGGGCGACGAAGCGGTCCAGGTCGCGCACCAGCGCCTCGAAGCCCGGCGCGTCGCCGCGCTCGCCGGGCGAGCGGCCGTTGCCGCGCGCGTCCCAGGCGAACACGTCGTACTCGGCCAGGTTCAGTTCGTCGACCAGGTGCGCGACCCGGCCGGAGTGCTCGTGGCCGCGGTGCAGCAGCACGATCGCCCGGCGCGGCTGGCCGGCGGCGGGCGCCGGCGCCGGCCAATGCCGGTAGAACAGCTCGGTGTCGTCGAAGCTGGCGAAATAACGTTCCTGCGCTTCCCTCACGGGTGGTCTCCTTGTCGTTCCTGCACCGCGTCCTGCGCGGCATCATGCCGCAATCCGGCGCGGACGCGGCGCACCACCGTCCACGCGCACAAAACACTCAACAACCCCAGGGCCGCATCCACCGTCGCCGCGCCGATCCAGCCGCCGGCCAGCAGCACGCCGAGCAGGCCGACCGCGAAGGCGCGGTCGCTCTTGCCCATCGGCCCGTCGTAGCGACGCGGCGCGCCGACCATCGGCCCGAGCACGCCGGCGTACTCGGTCAGCGCGGCCAGCACCACGAAGGCGATCAGCGGCGCCGGCATCAGCCCGGGCACGGCGAACAGGGCCAGGTACAGCGCGCTGTCGGCGACCACGTCGGCCAGTTCGTTGAGGTAGGCGCCCAGCCGCGACTGCTGGCCGAACTCGCGCGCCAGCATGCCGTCGATGGCGTTCATCGCCATGCGCAGGAACATCCAGCCCGGCAGCAGCAGGAACAGCGCCGGCCGCGCCGTCGCGCCCCAGCCCACCGCCGCGGCGACCGCAAGCGAGACCAGGGCCGCGGCCACGGTCACCTGGTTGGCGGTGACGCCCAGCGCATGCAAGCGCCCCACCAGCGGCCGCAACAAGGCCTGGAAGCGTCCTTTCAAAGCGTAGATCGAGGCCATCGGCTCCTGCGTTCCTTCGCGCCCGGTGGACGCTGGCGGACAGCTTAGCCGCTGCGCGCGGCCGTGGGCCCCAGCCGGGCGCGCGATCGGCGCGGTATAGCGCCAGTAGCCCGGGCGGGGCCAGCGGCGGCACCGGCGGGTCTGGGGGCAAGAGCAAATCCCCCCTGCCCCCCTTTTTCAAAGGGGGGAACAGCAAAAGCCGACGAGCATAGGAAGGCCGCGAGCCGATCCGGTCGCCTCCCCCCTTTGAAAAAGGGGGGCGGGGGGGATTTGCCGTTGCATTTGCCGTTGCCTCCGGGCCCCCTCCCCATACCGCCCTGAACGGACCGACCGCCCGCCCCCGGCGGCTATAATTCCCGCGCCCTTCCGCAGCCTCCCTCCCCGCAATGACCTCCGACCGCTCGACCGGCTCGCCGGTGAAACTCCGTCGCGCCCTGCTGTCCGTGTCCGACAAGACCGGCCTTCTCGATCTCGCCCGCGCCCTCGCCGCGCACGGCGTGGAACTGCTGTCCACCGGCGGCACCGCCAAGGCGATCCGCGACGCCGGCCTGGCCGTGCGCGACGTCTCCGAGGTCACCGGCTTCCCGGAAATGATGGACGGCCGGGTCAAGACCCTGCACCCGATCGTGCACGGCGGCCTGCTCGGCCGCGCCGGCACCGACGACGCGGTCATGGCGCAGCACGGCATCGCCGCGATCGACCTGCTGGTGCTGAACCTGTATCCGTTCGAAAAGGTCTCCGCCGACCCGTCGTCCTCGTTCGAGGACGTCATCGAGAACATCGACATCGGCGGCCCGGCGATGCTGCGCTCGGCGGCGAAGAACTTCGCCCGCGTCGCCGTCGCCACCGACCCGGCCCAGTACGCCGGCCTGGTCGCCGAGCTCGAAGCCAGCGCCGGCGCGCTGTCGGCCAAGACCCGCTTCGACCTCGCCGTGGCCGCGTTCAACCGCGTCGCCCAGTACGACGCGGCGATCAGCAACCACCTCTCGGCGATCGCCGAGGACGGCAGCTCGAAGACTTTCCCGGCCCAGCACAATTCCAGCTTCGTCAAGGTCATGGACCTGCGCTACGGCGAGAACCCGCATCAGCAGGGCGCGTTCTACCGCGACCTGTACCCGGTGCCGGGCACCCTGGCCACCTTCGCCCAGTTGCAGGGCAAGGAACTGAGCTTCAACAACCTCGCCGACGCCGACGCGGCCTGGGAATGCGTGCGCCAGTTCGAGCGCCCGGCCTGCGTGATCGTCAAGCACGCCAACCCCTGCGGCGTGGCCGAGGGCGTGGCCTGCGGCGACGCCTACGAACTGGCCTATGCGACCGACCCGACCTCGGCCTTCGGCGGCATCATCGCCTTCAACACCAAGCTCGACGCCGCCACCGCCAAGGCCATCCTCGACCGCCAGTTCGTCGAGGTGCTGATCGCCCCCGACTACGAAGACGGCGCGGTCGAATACGCCAAGAAGAAGGCCAACGTGCGCGTGCTGCGCATCCCGCACGGCGCCGGCCGCAATATCCACGACGTCAAGCGGATCGGCTCGGGCCTGCTGGTGCAGAGCAGCGATCTGCGCGAGGTCGGCCGCGACGAACTCAAGGTGGTCAGCAAGCTCGCCCCCACCGAAGCCCAGCTCGACGACCTGCTGTTCGCCTGGCGCATCGCCAAGTTCGTCAAGTCCAACGCCATCGTCTATGCCCGCGACCACCGCAGCATCGGCATCGGCGCCGGGCAGATGAGCCGCGTGGTCAGCGCCAAGATCGCCGCGCTCAAGGCCGAGGAAGCCGGCCTGGTCGTGCCCGGCTCGGTGATGGCCTCCGACGCCTTCTTCCCCTTCCGCGACGGCATCGATGCCGCCGCCGCGGCCGGGATCAAGGCGGTGATCCAGCCGGGCGGTTCGATGCGCGACAGCGAAGTCATCGCCGCCGCCGACGAACACGGCCTGGCGATGGTGTTCACCGGCGTGCGCCACTTCCGCCACTGAGCCCGAATGCGGGGACGCCGCACGCGTCCCCGCGACCGCGACCATGACCGCCGCCCCGACCCGCCGCGCCGGCCTGCGCGCCGCGCTCGTGCGCAAGCTGCTGGTGCTGGGCCTGATGCTGCTGGTCCTGGCCGGCTGGGGCGCGTGGCAGTACCTGCGCCGGCAATCGATCGACAGCGAAACCCTGGCCCCCTTGCCGGCCGACCGCCAGGCCCTGACCGTGCTGCTGGTCGAGCCTGACGTGAGCCTCGGCATCGACAGCGGCGTGCGCCGCGATTACACCGGCCCGCTCGCCCGAGCCCTGGCCCGGCGCCTGGACGAGGCCGGCTATCGCACCCAGTCGCTGTCCGCGCGCAGCGACGAGGAACGCTTCGGCCAGACTGCCCAGGGCCCCGACCGCGACGCCGCGGTAGCGCACCAGAAGCGCACCGCGCAGGCGATCCGCGAGTTCGCCGCACCGGTGCTGCGGGTATCGCTGGCCGACCAGCGAATGGACGGCCGCCGCATTGCCGAACAAAGCTACCGGGTCGAACTGCTCGACCCGCAATCGCTGCAGCCGGCCTGGCGCGCGACCCTGACCTGGCGCGAAGGCCGCTACCAGTCCATCGCCCTGCTCTGGCACCTGCGCAAGAACCGCCTGCCGCCGCCGCAATGGGACAGCCTCGCCGACCTGGCGATGCAGCGCCTGCGCCGCGACGGCGTGATCGGCCAGACCGCCGTCATCCGCTGACCCAGCTCTCTGTAGGAGCGGCGTAAGCCGCGACCCACCGCAGCGGTGCAATACCACGCTACAACCCGAAACCCGGCCGCCCCAAAAACAAACAAGCCCGGATGTCGGGCTTCGGTGCATGCGCCTGCGTACGTCGCTTCGGCTGTCGCGACTCGCGTCGCTCCTGCAGAAGCTTCGCGCCCCAAGGAGTAGGAGCGACGCGAGTCGCGACCAACCGAAGCGACGCGATACCACGCCACCGTCCGAAGCCTGGAGGCCGCACACAAACAAGCCCGGATGCCCGGGCTTCGGCGTCTGCGCTTACGTAAACCGCTTCGGCTGTCGCGGCTCACGCCGCTCCTGCACAGGCTCCGCGCCCCGGGGGCAGGAACGGCCGAGCGCTCAAGCGCCCGGCTTCTTGCGCTCTTTCCAGATCTCGTGATCGACCCCGTCGCCGAATTCCGGGTACTGGGCGATGTGGAACTCCGGCGACCTGCCTTCGTCGAGCTGGCGGTCGTAGTCGCGGGTCAGCTTGACCACCACCTTGGCCAGGGCCAGCACCGCGACCAGGTTCAACGTCGCCATCACCGCCATCGCCGCGTCGGCCGCGTCCCAGACCAGTTGCACCTTCGAGAACACGCCCCACACGATCACGCACAGCGCGACGATGCGCAGCGCGAACAGCGATTTTCGCCCGCCGCCGATGTACAGCAAGCCGCTCTCGGCATAGGAGTAATTGCCCAGGATCGTGGTGAAGGCGAAGAAGAACAGCGCGATCGAGGCGAACCACGCGCCCCACTCGCCGAAGAACACGGTCATGGCGCGCTGAGTGATGATCACCCCGTCGCCGCCCTGGCCGAGCACGCCCGACAGCAGCACGATCAGGCCGGTCGCGGTGCAGATGAACATGGTGTCGAAGAACACGCCCAGCGACTGCACGAAGCCCTGGCTGGACGGGTGGTGCGGCACCGGCGTCGCCGCCGCGGCGATGTTCGGCGCGCTGCCCATGCCGGCTTCGTTGGCGTACAGGCCGCGCTTGACCCCGTTGAGCATCGCCGCGGCCATGCCGCCGGCGATGCCGCCCGCGGCCTGGTCCAGGCCGAACGCGCCGCGCAGGATCATCATCACCGCCGCGGGCACCTGGTCGTAATGCGCGACCAAGGCCCATAGCGCCAGGCCGATGTAGCCGGCCGACATGAACGGCACCACCCACTCGGCGACCTTGGCGATCGAGCGCAGCCCGCCGAAGATGATCGCGCCGGTCAACAGCACCAGCACCACCGCGACCTGGGTCTGGCTGAACTTGAAGGTCTCGCCGACCGACTGCGCGATCGCATTGGCGTGCACGCCGTTGAACACCACGCCGTAGGAGAACAGCAGGCAGAACGCGAACGCCCAGCCCATCTTCGGCATGCGCAGGCCGCGGGCGATGTAATACGCCGGGCCGCCGCGATACTGGCCGTTCTCGTCGCGCACCTTGTACAGCTGGGCCAGCGCGCTTTCCGCATACGCGGTGGCCATGCCGACCGCGGCCGTGCACCACATCCAGAACAACGCTCCCGGCCCGCCCAGGCTCATCGCGATGGCGACGCCGGCGAGGTTGCCGGTGCCCACCCGCGCCGCCAGCGAAGTGCACAGGGCCTGGAACGGCGAGATGCCGGCGTTGTCGCCGTCGGTGCCGCGGCCGATCACGTGCAGCATGTGCGGGAACCGGCGCACCTGGACGAAACGCAGGCGCACGGTGAAGAAGATGCCGACCGCGAGCAGGCCGTAGATCAGCACATAGTTCCAAAGCACGTTGTTGATCGCGCCGATGATCGGCGAGATGGCCTGTTCGATCCGGTGCAGCAGCCAATCCATGCGGGACGGTTCCGAGTAAGGGCGAGAGGAAGTAGCGCGGATGCGCCGCGCCGGCCTCGGCCCGGCCCGCGCCGTGCGAGGCCTCGGTACCGGCCTGGCGGCCGCCGCTCCGGGCGCTGCGCGCCGCCGCCGGCCCGTGGGCCGCGGCCCCATCCCTAGGCCGGAAAACCCGGCGATGGTAGCAGCCGGTCGCCCCGCCCCGGCCCCTGCCGTAAAATCCCATGGGTCATAAGCCCCTCCCCATCCGTCATATCCCCGGAGCACGCATGAAGGTCCTCGTCATCGGGTCCGGCGGGCGCGAACACGCGCTCGCCTGGAAACTCGCCCAATCCCCGCGCATCGACGAGGTCCTGGTCGCCCCCGGCAATGCCGGCACCGCCCACGAGGCCAAGTGCCGCAACGTGAACGTGGCCGCTACCGACCTCGACGGCCTGCTGCGGCTGGCCGCCGACGAAGCCGTCGCGGTCACCGTGGTCGGCCCCGAGGCGCCGCTGGTGGCCGGCGTGGTCGACCGCTTCCGCGCCGCCGGCCGGCGCATCTTCGGGCCGACCGCGGCCGCGGCCCAGCTCGAGGGCAGCAAGGCCTTCGCCAAGGACTTCCTGGCCCGCCACGGCATCCCGACCGCGTACTACGCGGTGCACACCGAGGTCGACGCCGCCCTGGCCTACGTGCGCGAGAAGGGCGCGCCGATCGTGGTCAAGGCCGACGGCCTGGCCGCCGGCAAGGGCGTGATCGTCGCGATGAGCCTGGAGGAAGCCGAAGCGGCCGTCGTCGACATGCTGTCCGGCAACGCCTTCGGCGCCGCCGGCGCGCGGGTGGTGATCGAGGAGTTCCTCGACGGCGAAGAAGCCAGCTTCATCTCGATGGTCGACGGCAGGCACGCCCTGCCGATGGCGACCTCGCAGGACCACAAGCGCGTCGGCGACCGCGACACCGGCCCCAACACCGGCGGCATGGGCGCCTATTCGCCAGCGCCGGTGGTCACCGCGGAGGTGCACGAGCGGGTCATGCGCGAAGTCGTCATGCCGACCGTGAACGGGATGATCGCCGACGGCGTGCCCTTCACCGGCTTCCTCTATGCCGGGCTGATGATCGATAAGGCCGGCGCGCCCAAGGTGATCGAATTCAACGTCCGCTTCGGCGATCCGGAAACCCAGCCGGTGATGCTGCGCTTGGAATCCGACCTGCTCGACCTGGTCGAAGCGGCCATCGACGGCCGCCTCGACCAAGCCCAGGCGCAATGGAACCCGCGCCCCTCGCTCGGCGTGGTGATGGCCGCGGCGAACTATCCGGAAACGCCGCGCATCGGCGACGTCATCCACGGCCTGACCGTGCCGCAGCCGCCGCACGCCAAGGTGTTCCAGGCCGGCACCAAGCTCGGCGATGGCGGCGACACCCTCACCGCCGGCGGCCGCGTGCTGTGCGTCTGCGCCCTCGGCGACGATGTCGCCCAGGCCCAGCGCGAAGCCTATGCCGCGCTGTCCAAGATCCATTGGGACGGCGAGTTCCACCGCAACGACATCGGCTGGCGCGCGATCGAGCGCGAGCAGCAGGCCAAGGCTTGAGCCCCGCGGTGCGTCGCGCCCGAGCGCGACGCACCGACTTCGTTCCGGCATCCACGCGACCTGCACGCGGTCGCGACTCGCGTCGCTCCTACCTCAAAAACCGGCTCTTCCTGTAGGAGCGGCGTAAGCCGCGACAAGGAACGCACAGGCACCGCAACAGCGTCGCCACCGGCCGAAGCGGTTTACCCGCCGTCCCTCCCCCCGAACCAAAGCGTCAACGCCTCGGCCAGCCCGGCCTCGCTCCCTTCTCCGACCCAGGCCACGTACCCGTCCGGCCGGATCAGCACCGCTGTCGGCGCCGCGACCTCGCCCACCACCGGCAACTCCCAAACGCCGTCGTAGCGCGCATCGACCAGCCGAACCCGGTCGGCCGAACCGGCAGTCGCCAACGCCCCCTTCGCACCGAGGTTCAGCAACACCGGACGCGCCGAATGCAACAGGGCGTACGTCCGCACCGCCTCGCCGTCGACCGACAGTTCCAGATCCGGCATCCGCCGCCCCAATAGCGGGTGTCCCTCGCCCAGGTCGTAGCGGATGTCCAAACCCGACAGCTGCGCCGCCAACCGTTGGCTCGGTTCCTGCGCTTCCAGCAACCCCGCCACGACCTCGCGCAACGCGGTCGTGCGCTCGTCCGCCCGCCGCAGCGCGACCGAGGCCATGGTCGTGCGCAAGACCCGCGCCGCGACCGGATGCCGCTCGGCCTGATAGCTGTCGAGCAAGCTGTCCGGCGAAATTCCGTTGACTACCTGCGCCAGCTTCCAGCCCAGGTTCGCCGCATCCTGCAGCCCCAATTGCAGGCCCTGCCCGCCGTCCGGCGCATGCACGTGCGCCGCGTCGCCGGCCAGCAGCACCCGCCGCTCGCGATACGCCGCCGCCTGTCGGGTCGCATCGCTGAAACGCGAGATCCAGGCCGGGCTGTGCACGCCGTAATCGGTGCCGCAGACCGCGATCAGCGTCGCGCGCAGGTCTTCCAAGCTCGGCTCGCCCTTCGCGACCTGCGGCTCGGTCAACATCAACCGGATCGGCCCGTGCTCGGCGTACACCACCTGGCCGTCGCGGATCTCGTACTCGGTCCGGCCGAAGGAGTGCACGCCGAACGCGCTGCGATGGGTGCCGAACGCAGGCGTCTGCGCCATCTCGACCTCGGCGATCAGGTGGCTGGCGGTCGCCTCCCAACCGGCGAAGTCGATCCCCGCCGCCTTGCGCACCGCGCTGCGCCCGCCGTCGCAGCCGACCAGGTACTGCGCGCGCAAGGTCGTGCCGTCGAACAAGGCGATATCCACCCCGGCCGCGTCCTGCACGAACCCGGCCACTTCGCGACCGCGATGGATCCTTACCCCAAGCTCGTCGACCCAACCGGCCAGGATCCGCTCGATATGGTTCTGCCACAGTCCCAGGGTGTAGGGATGCCGGGTTGCAAACCCGCTCAGGTCGAACGTCTGGCCGGTGAAACCGACGGCCTGAGCGATCTGTCCCTCGGCCAGGAAGCGCCCGACGATCCCGCGCTGGTCCAGCAGTTCGAGCGTGCGCGCATGCAGGCCGCCCGCGCGCGAGCCCAGCAACGCCTGCGACTCGCGCCGCTCGATGATCGCGACATCCACCCCCGCCAGCGCCAACTCCCCCGCCAGCGTCAAGCCGGTCGGCCCGCCGCCGGCGATCACCACCGCGTGCGAGGTCGGCGCCGAGCGCCGCTCGCTAGCGGCGCCGGCATCGACGGCCCGCCCCTCGGGGCCGCCCGTCGCCGCGCCCGCACCACCGCGACCGCGCGACTCCCGCGCCTTCCACTTCGACAACCACATGCTCATCGCCGTCTCCCGACACGTAGACCTCGCTACGGCCGGCGATTGAGCCCCACGCCCCGGGGCTTGCGGCAAGCCCCCAGGGGGCTAAGATAGTCATAGGGACGAAGCCCATCCGTTCTCACCCCGCACGCGGCGGCCCCCATCGCCGGACAGAACCGGCGCTGGCTCCCTGTAGGAGCGGCGTGAGCCGCGACCAGGATCGCGCAGAACCCCAACCCTGTCGCCATCGGCCGAAGCCACGCTGTTTCGCCGAGCAGGAGCGACGTCTCTTGGGTTCCTCCGGTCACAAGCCGCGACACCACAACCCAACCACGGCGCGACCTGCCGCAGCGCAGTCGCGACTCGCGTCGCTCCTACCCCAAGATCAAACCTGTAAGCCGCGCGGGAAATCGCGCGAGAACCCCGACCCTATCGCCATCGGCCGAAGCCGCGTCTTTACGGGCCAACGGGCAGGAGCGGCGCAAACCACACCCCGCCCCTGCCCCTCCCCTCGCAATCGTGCCGAACGCATGAAGCCTACGACGCGCGGGCAGGCGAAAACGGGCCTAATGCAGCGTCCCCGCAGGCGCCTCGGGCGCCGGCTGCAGCGCCACCGCCAACTCTTCGAGCTCGCCGATCTCCTTCTCCAGCGCGTCGTACAACTCGCCCTGGCGCATCATCAGCTCCTCGATGTTCTGCGCCTGCTTGAGCTTCTTCAGCTCGCCGTCGAACAACAGCCACTGCGCGGTCAGCTGCTCGACGTAGTTCTTCGAGTAATGACGCATTTCCTTGAGCTGGTTCAGCGCCGCGTTGACCTGATCCAACGGCGTCTTCGGGTCCGCAGACATGGCGACCTCCTCTCGCAAGGTTCGCACCCAGCGTAGCCAGCCGATGCCACCGCGACGTGAAATTCCGTCTCCTCGCCGCGCACGCGTTCAGCCGATAGTTCTTCACTTCGCGCCGACATCGCCTAACGCGTTCATCGGACATGCGAGAATCCGGCTTCGTATCCGCTCAAGGAATCCGACAGCGATGGGCCCGTTCAAGGACGGCTGGACCAAACAGGACATCGAAGCGGCGATAGCGCGCGACCGGCCCGATGAACTTGCGTACATACCCATTCTCATCGGCATGGACCCGCCCGATTGCGCCTGGGCCGAGGCCATCTGCGTGACGCTGGCGCGCCACCCCGACGCCGATGTCCGGGCCAACGCCGTGCTCGGCCTCGGCCATTTGGCTCGGACTTGCGGACGGCTCGATCTAAGCATCGCTGTTCCCACCATCGCTGCGGCGCTGCACGACGCCGACCCGCATGTTCGAGGGCAGGCCGAGAGCGCTGCAGACGACCTGCTGCACTTTCTCGGCGTCACAGTGCTTGGATCGAACGAACTGCCCTGAGAGGCCGCTACCGATGCGTTCGCGCCGACGACAAGCACCCGCTTGGCGCGAGCAAAGCCCCCCCATTCCGCGCTCCAAGCAACCTGACATCGGCTAGTTGCCGCGGCCGAACCGGATGCGGCCGCGCCGCATCGACCCTCAAGCTGCCCGGATCCGCGGACATCTCATCGCGCCGCACGCTCATTCGGCCCATTTGACTTAGACGCAACGCTTGGACTGCGAACGCAAGCATCGACAGATGCGCCAGAAATACGCCGCTCCAAAGCGTTCGTCCGCCGTCCTTAACGCATCATTTGAACTTTTTTATCCACTCTAAAATCGGAAACTTGCGAGCCACCTCCCATATCGAGGCCTCGACATTGCGCATTCGTTGACCTTCACGTTTCCGCCAATGTATTCGGTAATTCTTCGCTCTCTCCGCATCCTGTCCCGACCATCAGCGAGCGAAGAACCGGGAGATCGCATGATCCCCGGTCGACCAGCGACCTCATGACGAAAGGAGTTGACCATGAGCTTCAAATCCATCGCCCTTACCTTGAGCCTGGGCGTTATAGCGTTCGCCTCGATCGCCGGCGTCACGACCAAGGCCGAAGCCTGCCACATCTGTACCGGCGTCGGCACCAGCACCGCGGAATGCCGCTACGTTCGCTATCCCAATGGGTACTCGCACTGCACGGTTCGCACCGATCACGGCTCGACTACTTGCCAGAACGGCGAGGATTGCTGATCCAACAGGAGGCAGAGGCTGGTTGCGAAACCGCAACCAGCCTCCAGCCATGCCCACAGGCGGCAACCACTCATTCAGGCAGATCATCATGGAAAGATGGAGTTCAGCACTCAATTTTCTCAACGTAGCGTTCGTCGCGACCATCGGCTTCTCCGCCGCTTCCATCCCCTTCGACTACATCGACTCTACCGAGCGATTTGCCGAAAAGCCGATCGATCCGAAGATTTCGCAAAGCAACTTCATCACCCTAACAGGAGATGAAGTGGAAGGAATCGCGACGGCGCAGTTCGTCGACCGATATCGCAAGACCCCATTGAGTATCGTCGACCTTCGCGCGATCGATAAGTACTCCGAAGGACACATCGCCGGCTCGGTCAACATCCCTGAAGACGATCTTCCGCGCCTGGCGCCCAAGGCTTTTGCAAAGGACGAAGAGATCTTCATATTCTGCAACTACAACCCGCTTTGCGAATCGGGCGATGCCGGACGCGGCGTCCTGTCCCGTTGCAAACGGGTCGCGCAGAAGTTCAAATTCCATTACGGATACAAGAACGCCGTTCTGGTCAGGGCGAACATCAAGGAGCTCTCCTCAGCCGGCGTAATCGTCACCGGCGGCTCACGGCCCGGCTTGGTATCGGCTGGGCCCGACGGGAGCACCGCGCGATGACAGCGATTCGAAAATTGGCCCTATGGCTCGTTCCGTTCGCGCTCGGCGGGCTGCTGGCCGCCTACTTCAAAATCATGCGGGTCGATCTCGACTCCATGGCCCCGACGGTAAGCCGCGGCGATGTCGTCCTGGTCGCGAGAGCCGACGACGGCATCGGCGACAAGGAGAAAGACCGGGGGAGTCTCGTCATTGCGCTTCAGCAAGACCGTTACATCGTCAAGCGTTTGATCGCGCGCGCGGACGACGTGGTGGAAACGCGAGGTCAGGGGCAGGTCTACGTCAATTCCGCGTTTCTTCCTACGGCGGCTGCCCCGTCACCGGTTCCACAGTTGGACCGTACTATCACCCGAATCCGGGTTCCAGACGGCTATGTCTTCGTGATGGGCGACAACACCTACGAGTCGGTGGATTCGCGCAGTTTCGGCGTAATCCCCATTCGCTCGATCAAGGGTCGGGTGATCCTGGGTTGGACGCCGTCCCTATCCCTCCCTACGGCCTATTGAAGGATGGCCTCGACATGAACTCCCCCATCCCCCACCGCGGCACTGCCTCCACAACTCGCCGGTCCGGAAACAGCGTTTCTCTTTGCGCCACCGCAATCCTGGCCGCGCTGATGGCTGGACCAGTAGCCTGCAGCAAGAAGCCTGAAACGGTCCCGGGAGATGCCGGCCGTGCGGACATCGGAGGCTCGCCCTCGCCGACCTCCTCGTCGTCGCCCGCTCATGGATCGGTTTCGCCGCTCGCCCCCGGAGCCGAGACAGCCGGAACGATTGCGGAGCCGTCAAGATCGGACAAACTTGCCGGCAGCCAGGCCCTGGAGGTATTGGCGGCCGATATCCAGTCCGGAAACGCCGGCACGGACGAGATGCGCAAGCTGGCAGACTTGTTCGCCAAGGAACACCGAGACGAGGCGTGGGCATCCTCGGCCGAGTACACGATCGCCAATGTGGTGTCGAACTTGAACGGGAAGTACGGTCCCGGACTGCAGATCGCCAAGGCGGAGTGCCGTCAGACGGTGTGCGAAGTCCGGGCGATAAACCGCAAAGGCGTCGGCGGATCGCCGCTGGACTGGAACATCGCCTATCTGCGGCTGAAGAAGAGCTTGAAGTCTTCCAACAGTCAGACGCTTATGCGCCCGCTGCCGGATGGCCAGGTGGTCTATCAGGCCTACATCATTCGTTGAGCCGTTCACTATGGGCTCCGCCCACCACCGGCGCCTCCCGCCCCACTACCTCCGCCACCCAATCGATGAACACCCGCAGCTTGGCGCTGACGTGGCGGTTCGGCGGGTAGGCCAGGTACAGCGGCATCGGCGGCAGGCGCCAGTCGGCGAATAAACGCACCAGTTCGCCGCGTTCGGCGTGGGCGCGGGCCATGTACTCGGGCAGCCAGAGCACGCCGAGGCCGGCCAGACCGGCGGCGAGGTAGGCGTTGCCGTCGTCGACGGCGAGGACGTAACGGCCTTGCAGCGGCACTTGTTCGTCGCCGCGCTGCAGGGTCTGCGCCGGAGCCTGGCCGGCGCGCGGCCACTGGTAGCGGACGATGCGGTGGCGGGCGTCGTCGAGCTCGCGCGGGTGCGCGGGGACGCCGGCGCGCTGCAGGTAGGCGGGCGAGGCGTAGGCGCCCAGCGCGAGGTCGCCGATGCGGCGCGCGACCAGCGAGGGGTCGGCGATCGGGCCGCCGCGGATCACGCAGTCGACGTTCTCGCCGATCAGGTCGACCCGGCGGTCGCTGACGCCGAGGTCGAGCTGCAGTTCCGGATAGCGCTCGCAGAACGCCGGCAGGGCCGGGATCAGCACCAGCCGCGCCAACGGGCTGGGCACGTCCACGCGCAGCCGGCCGCGCGGCGCGGCCGCGGCGCCGGACAGGCTGGTCTCGGCGTCGTCGAGGTCGGCGAGCAGGCGCAGCACCCGCTCGTAATAGGCGGCGCCGTCGGCGGTGACGACGACCTTGCGGGTGGTGCGGTTGAGCAGCTTGACCCGCAGCCGCGCCTCCAGCTGCTGCACCAGCTGGGTGACGCGGGTCTTGCTGATCCGCAGGGTGTCGGCGGCCTTGGTGAAGCTGCCGGTCTCGACCACGCGGGCGAAGGCCTGCATCGCGTCGATACGGTCCATCGCGGCTCCGGTTTCGTTCTGGATTGTCCGGATTCTACAAACAGTGAAAACCCGATCGCCGGGTTTATCGGCATCCAGTGCCTCTCTATCGTGGCCGCATCGACAACGACGACGGCATACGAGGCGACGATGAGCAAGCGCGATGTGGTATTTCCCGCGGGACGGCAGGCGCTGTACCAGCGCAACCGCTATTCGCCGGCGCTGCGGTCGAACGGCTTCCTGTTCGTCTCCGGCCAGGTCGGCAGCCGCGAGGACGGCTCGCCCGAGCCGGAACTGGAAGCGCAGGTGCGGCTGGCGTTCGCCAATTTGAACGCGGTACTGGCCGCGGCCGGGTGCAGCTTCGACGACGTGGTCGACGTCACCCTGTTCGTGGTCGACCCGGAGCGGAATTTCGAGCGCATCTGGGCGATCGTGCCCGAGTTCTGGGGCGAGGCGCCGCATCCCACCCTGACCGGGATCGGGGCGACCTGGCTGTACGGATTCCAGTTCGAGATCAAGGCGATCGCCAAGTTGCCGCAAAGCGCGGCGCATTGATCGGCGCTGGCCGCGCGCTCGCGCACGGGGCGGCGGACGCGGCGCGGCCGGCGTTGCCGCCGCCTCGCGCACGGCGCCCTAACCCGCGCCCGCTTACACTGCCCGGCCATCCCAGAGCCGAGGACCGCTCCCGCCATGTCGCCGAGCATCGCGCAAAGCGCCTATGTCGCCATGAAGCTGGGCGAGGCCCTGGCGATCCTGGTCGGGGCCTGGCTGCTGACCACCCTGCTGCGGCAGCTGGTGCGGCGGATCTGCATCCGTTACGACATCGCGCCGGCGTTCGCGCTGGGCCTGCGCCGGGTGTTGAGCACGCTGATCTATATCTGCGCCCTGCTGTTGTTCCTCAACCGCCTGGGCATTTCCGGCTCGGTGGTGTGGACCACGCTGACCGGCTTCGTCGCGGTCGGCGCAGTGGCGTTCTTCGCCGCCTGGAGCGTGCTGTCGAACATCTTCTGCGCGTTCCTGATCCTGACCACGCGGCCGTTCCGGCTGTACGACTACATCGAGGTGCTGGAGAACGGCGACAAGCCGGGGCTGAAGGGGCGGGTGGTCGACATCAACTTCATCTACACCTCGCTGCAGGAGGTCCACGCCGACGGCGACGACACCGTGCTGCAGGTGCCGAACAGCCAGTTCTTCCAACGCAGCACGCGGCGCTGGCGGCAGGAGCCGGGTTGGGCGCGGAGCGCGCGCGAGCGGGCGGAAAGCTCGGCCGATTGGCAGGACGCGGCGGGGCGCTGAGCGGGCGAGGAAGATACGTCAGCCGCAGCGCGGCATGCTTCTTTGCCCCCTTTGGAGAGGGGCGGCGCCTGCGCAGCGGGCGCGGGGGATTTGCTGTTGCTGTTGCTTTGGACGAAGCAGAAGCAAATCCCCCCTGCCCCCTTTGTCAAAGGGGGGAACGGCAAAAGCGTGGTTGCGCTGGAGCAGCTGACGGTCGGCGGCTTATGGCGATTCGTAGCTCAAGGTCGTGTCGTTCGGCAGCACCAGCTTGCTGCTGGTCAGGTCGAGGATGATCTGCGAACCGGTGGCCAGCGGCGCCATGGCCGGGCCCGGTTGGCCATAGAACATCAGGTCGCCCGCGGCCAGCAGCACCAGCCGGTTGCCGGCGTGCACCACGTCTTCCTGCGGATAGAAGTTCACCCCGGCGTATTGCGGTTCGCCGGCCACGCTCGGCTGGCCTCGCTCCAGGCTCTGCGCGTGATTCAGGCTGAGCGAGGCGAAGTTGAACGGGCGCAGCGTGCCGTCGGGCAATTGTTCGGCCAGGGTCAGCATCAGGTTGGCGCGCGCGCCGGTCGCGGCGACGATGCCCTCGAAGCGCGGCATGCCGGACAGATGCAAGTCGTTGGCCAGCGGCGCGGTGACGAACGCGACCCGGTCGTCGGGCTGCGGCGCGGTTTCGTTGACGTCCTGGCCGAAATAATCGTTGTAGTCGGCGTAGCCCACGCCCTGGACGGTGCCGAGCGTGCCGGTCACCTGCGGGTACAGGGTCAGCTTCTTGCCGGTCGCCGGCCAGCGCGGCTCGTTGCGCCACTTCCCGGCGTCGTCCTGCACCTGCACCCGGGGCGCGTCGAGGATGCCGGTGTTGCGGTTCTTCAGGAACTGGTCGAACCAGGCCGTCATCACCGTGATCCAGTCGCTGCGGTCCGGCCAGGCGTGATCCCATTGGCCGAGCCAGGCCTTGAACGGCACGTTGCTGCCCTGCAGGGCTTCGATCCAGCCTTCCATGTTGTGCGGCTTGACGTTCCAGTCCTGCAGGCCGTGGATGTAGAACACGCTGGCGCGCTTCTTGGCCGGGTCGGCCTTGAGCGCGGCGAGATGGTCGCGCGCCTGCCAGTACGGCGTCTTGTCGCCGGCGACCAGGGAGGTGAAGCCTTCGGCGGTGACGTCGATGCGCTCCTTGCAGACCTCGCCGATCGCGGCATCGGGCGCGGTGGTCGGATCGAGCAGTTGGCTGCCGCCTTCCAGGCCGGCCGGGACCAGGCCGTCGAGCAGCCAGTAATAGGTGTTGAATCCGCGGGTGCTTTCGATCGTCACGCCGTTGACGTAGTTGTACTTGTACATGTCGGACAGGCCGCTGATCGGCACGATCGTCTTCAGCTGCGGCGGCGCTTCCACCCACAGGTCCTGCGGCGCGGTGCCGTCGTAGCTCACCCCCATCGCGCCCACCGCCTGGTTGGACCAGGGCTGTGCGGCGAAGTACTCGATCGCGGTCGCCATGTCCTTGGCCTCCTGCGGCCCGCCGATGCTGAAGCAACCGCCGGACGCGCCGGTGCCGCGCACCGACAGGATGCCGAAGGCGTAGCCGCGCTTGATCAGTTCCTGGAACGGCGCGGCGATGGCGAGGTTGAACGGATAGTTGGCGGCGCTGCTGACCGCCCGGGTCGCGGCCGGGTCTCCGCCGCCGTAGTACGGGGTGAGTTCCAGCACCAGCGGCACCGGGCCGGCGATGTCCGGCCGCACGACCCAGGCATCGAGTTCCACGCCGTCGGCCATGGTGATGCGGTGATGCTCGCTGATGCCGGTCATCCAGCTCACCCCGGGTATCGGCTGCGACACGTCGTGCAGGTAGCTGGACACGGATGGCGACGGCGTCGCCTGCGGGGTGTCGACAGGCAGAGTGCCCAGGTCCAGGGCGGATACCGCCGGAATGGCGAGGACGGCGAGCAGAACGGCAAGCAAGCGGCGGTGACTGACGTGCATGAACCAGGCATCCTACGACGGATGCGGGCAGTGTCGGCATCGCCGTCGGCGTCCGGCATCCGGGAAAACGCTCAGTCGCAGGACGGAAAACCATCAATGTGATTCAGGCGACAGGATTGGGCTCGTGGCCGTTCGGCAATTGGGATCCGGAGGGTCCACGTGCGCTTGGCGATGCCGATGGGTCGAACTGTCGCTGTTTTGTTGCGTTGAAGCGCAAAGGCAAATCCCCCCTGCCCCCTCCTCTACAAAGGGGGGAACAGCAGAGCAAGGGGAGTGCGTCGGTCGGAAACGACGCACGTGCGGCGGGCTCAGAGCGCGCCCACATCTACGATGGCCTGCGCGAACGCCTCCGGCGCTTCCTGCGGCAGGTTGTGGCCGATGCCGCCTCGCAGTTCGCGGTGCGCGTACTTTCCGGTGAACTTGCGCGCATAAGCCGCGGCCGGCGGGTGCGGAGCACCGTTGGCGTCGCCCTCCAAGGTGATGGTCGGGACCGCGATCGGGGGCGCCTTCGCCAATCTCGCTTCGAGTTCGTCGAACTTCGCTTCGCCCTGGGCCAGGCCGAGGCGCCAACGGTAGTTGTGGATCACCACCGCGACATGGTCGGGGTTGTCGAAGGCGGCGGCGCTGCGTTCGAAGGTCGCGTCGTCGAAGCGCCATCGCGGCGAGGCCAGTTGCCAGATCAGGCGGGCGAATTCGCTCCGGTTCTGCGCATAGCCGCGCTCGCCGCGTTCGGTGGCGAAGTAGAACTGGTACCACCACTGCAGTTCGGCCTTCGGCGGCAGCGGCGCCTGGTTGGCCTGCTGGCTGCCGATCAGGTAGCCGCTGACCGAGACCAGGCCTCGGCACCGCTGCGGCCACAACGCGGCCAGGATGCCGGCGGTGCGCGCGCCCCAATCGCAGCCGCCGACGATCGCCGATTCGATGCCCAGCGCGTCGAGCAGGGCGACGGCGTCGGCGGCGAGCGCGGCCTGCTGGGCGTTGCGCGGAGTGTCGGCGGACAGGAAGGCGGTGGGGCCGTAACCGCGCAGGTAGGGAACGACGACGCGGTAGCCCTGCGCGGCCAGGCGCGGCGCGACCTCGGCGTAGGTGTGGATGTCGTAGGGCCAGCCGTGCAGCAGCAGCACCGGGGTGCCGTGGCGCGGGCCGAGTTCGGCGTAGCTCACCCGCAGCACGCCGGCATCGACCTGCTTGAGCGGGCCCCAGGCGGCGGGCGGGGCGGAGCGGCGCGGGCCGGCCGCGCCGGCGGGTGCGGCGAAGGCGGAGCCGGCGGCGCCGAGCGGACCGGCGAGCAGGGCCAGGGCGGCGCCGCCGAGCAGGCTGCGGCGTTGCGGGTCGTGCGGGCGGTCGTGCGGGCGGTCGGTCGGTGCGACGGTCATGGCGGGCTCCTGGCGGGTGGGTGGGCCAGGGCATTGGACCGGGACGGGGTATCCGGCGCGTGTCCGCGGCGGCGGGGATTTGTATGCGAGCGGCGCGAGTGCGGGGCGCGGATACATTGGGATACATGCGGCGATGGTTACCCGGGTTTTCGGGCAGGGCCCGATCGTCAGCGCTGCTTTCGATGCATAAGCAAATCCCCCTGCCCCCCCTTTTTCAAAGGGGGGAACAGCAAAGGCGGGGCGAAGAGAATGGCCGTCTGGGCATGCGAGAGGGTTAGGGGCACGCGCAGCGGCTCGGGGCCGTAGCTTCGGGGTCTACTTTTCCGCTACTCCGCCCATTCCCGCTACACGATGCGGGGACGGGTTTGTTAGGCTCGCCCGACGAATCCTTCGCCCGAGCCGCCCATCCAGGTGCGGACCAGAACCGATAGCAGGACGGCATGGCGCACAACCAGTTCGCGTTGCTCACCCAACGGCGCTTCCTGCCGTTCTTCCTGACCCAGGCCCTGGGCGCCTTCAACGACAACGTGTACCGGCAGGCGATCATCGGCCTGCTGTTCTACCTCGGCGTCAGCGACGCCCAGCGCACGCTGTACACCAATCTGGCGCCGGCGTTGTTCATCCTGCCCTACTTCCTGTTCTCGGCCACCGCCGGGCAGATCGCCGAGAAGCTGGAGAAGCACAGGCTGATCCGGATCACGACCACGATGGAAATCGTGATCATGTCGCTGGCGGCGATCGGCTTTCTGACCCAGAACATGGCGATCCTGCTGGTCGCGCTGTTCGGCACCGGGCTGCAGTCGACCCTGTTCGGGCCGGTCAAGTATTCGATCCTGCCTTCGGTGCTCAAGCCCGAGGAGCTCACCGGCGGCAACGGCCTGGTCGAGATGGGCACCTCGATCTCGATCCTGGTCGGGATGATCTTCGGCGGACTGATCTTCAAGCTCGCCGGCGATCACGGCCCGGTGGTCGCGGCGACCGCGATCGTACTGCTGGCGGTGACCGGCAACCTGGTCAGCCGGATGATCCCGCGCGCCGACGCCGGCGAGCCCGATCTGAAGATCAACTGGAACCCGATTCCCGAGTCGGTGCGCATCCTGCGCATGACCCGGCGCCAGCCGGCGGTGCGCAACTCGATCCTCGGCGTGTCCTGGTTCTGGTTCGTCGGCACGGTGCTGACCTCGCAGTTGCCGACCTACGCCATCGCCAACCTCGGCGGCGCCGAAACGCTGTACATCTTCGCCCTGGCGCTGTTCTCGGTCGGCACCGGCGTCGGCTCGATGCTGTGCGAACGGCTGTCGGCGCGCACGGTCGAAATCGGCCTGGTGCCGCTGGGCGCGTTCGGCATGAGCGCGTTCATGGTCGACCTGTACTTCGCCCGCCCCGGCGCCGCCACGGCGACCGGACTGGACGTCGCCGGCTTCATCGCCCAGGACGGCGCCTGGCGGATCGTGCTCGACCTGCTCGGCATCGGCGTGTTCGCCGGCTTCTTCGTGGTGCCGCTGTTCGCGCTGATCCAGAACCGCTCGCCCAAGAACGAGCTGTCGCGCGTGATCGCCGGCATGAACATCCAGAACGCCGCCTTCATCGTCCTGGCGGCGGTGCTGGGCGTGGTGGTGCAGCGCTTCTTCCACTGGACCATCCCGCAGGTGTTCCTGGCCCTGGCGATCGCCAACGCCCTGGTCGCGATCTACATCTTCACGATCGTGCCCGAGTTCCTGATGCGCTTCCTCAGCTGGGTGCTGGTGCGCACTCTGTACCGGCTGCGCGTGTCCGGCACCGAGCGCATCCCAGACGAAGGCGCGGGGCTGATCGTGTGCAACCACGTCAGCTACATGGATGCGCTGATCCTCAGCGCCAGCATTCCGCGCCCGGTGCGCTTCGTCATGTACTACAAGATCTTCAGCATCCCGGTGATGAGCTGGATCTTCCGCACCGCCAAGGCGATCCCGATCGCCGGCGCCAAGGAGGACCCGGAAGTCATGCGGCGCGCATTCGCCGAAATCGAAGCCGCGCTGGCCGACGGCCAGTTGGTCGGCATCTTCCCCGAGGGCGCGTTGACCAAGGACGGCGAGATCGCCCCGTTCAAGTCCGGGGTCGAGCGCATCCTGGCCAACAACCCGGTGCCGGTGGTGCCGATGGCGCTGCGCGGGATGTGGTCGAGCATGTGGAGCCGGCGCGACGGCCGGCTGCGCCGGATGCGGGTGCCGCGCCGCTTCCGCGCCCGGGTCGAGGTGGTCGCCGACCCGCCGCGCGACGGCGCCGCGGTCGACGCCCCGGCGCTGGAAGCGCAGGTGCGGGCGCTGCGCGGCGATCTCGCCTGAGCGCCGCCGCGGCGGCGGGCGCGCTGTTAGGATGATCGGCGAGCGCGGCGGCACCGGTGCCGCCGCCGCAACGCGAGGGAGAGCGCGTCCATGAACCAACCCGTCGTCGGCGCCAGGTCGCCGTACCCCAACTACCTGGTCTGGTCGATCATCATCACCGTGATCGCGTTCTGCGCCTGCTGCGGCATCGGCGCGATCCCCGGCGTGGTCTCGATCGTCTACGGCGCCCAGGTCGACAGCAAGTTCGCCGCCGGCGACGAGGCCGGCGCCGCACAGGCCTCCAGCAACGCCCGCACCTGGGCCTGGGTCTGCACCGCCCTGGTCGGCCTGGCGGTGGTGATGCAAGTGCTGAGCCTGTTCGTCGAAGGCATGGCCAGCGGCGTGGACCTGATCCTCGACCAGGCGCGGCAGTGGCGCTGAGCCCGCGCTGCGTCCTGTGGTCGCCATGAACGCACTCAGCCCGCGCCGCCGCCACGTCGCCCTGGCCGCGACCGCCGCCGCGGCGGCGCTGGCCGGCGGCGCCGCGGTCTGGCTGCTGCGCCGCTTCGATCCCAATGCGGTGGGCAGCCCGCTGCCGGGCTGCGTGTTCTACCAGCTCACCGGTCTGTACTGCCCCGGCTGCGGCATGACCCGCGCCGCGCACGCCCTGGTCCATGGCGATTTCGCCCAGGTGCTGGCGATGAACCCGCTGCTGCCTGGGCTGATGCTGGCGCTGCCGTTGCTGGTGCTGCACGCCTACGGCTATCGCCTGCCCAAGGCATTGGCTGCGACATTGACCAGCGCCCGGCTGTGGATCGGCCTGCTGCTCGGCTTCTGGGTGTTGCGCAACCTGCCCTGGCCGCCGTTCGCATGGCTGGCGCCGGGCTGAGGCTCAGAAGCGGTAAGTCGCGCTGATCAGGTAATAGCGCCCGACCGGATCGTCGTCGGCGATGCTGTAGCCGCCGGCGCTCTCGTCGTAGTTGACCGGCGCGTGGTCGGTGAGGTTGCTGACGTTGAGGCTCAGCAGCCAGCGCTCGAAACCGCCGTAGGCCAAGTTGAGCCCGACCAGGGTCGCGCTGGGCGTGCTGCATTTGCCGGCGCGCTTCCAGCGCTTCATGCAGTCCACCGTCGGGTCGCCGAAGTCGACCTTGGCCGGGCCCATGTAGCGCAGGTTGAGGGTGGCGATCCAGTCGCGGTAGTTCCACTGCACGCTGCCGAGCAGGCTGCGGTCGGGCGTGGTGTAGCCCGCGTAGTCCAGCGCCGGCACTTGCGGGTGCGAGCGCCGGATCAGCCGGTCCAGGTAGTGGCCGTTGAGGCGCCAAGCGAACTTGCCCCAGCGCGCGGTCTCGACCCGGTAATCGGCGTCGAGCTCCCAGCCGCGCACTTCGGTGCGGCCGACGTTGTCGAGGTAGATGTTGACCCCGTACAGATAGCCCTCGTCGTCGCGCAGCAAGGCCCCGGGATACAACTCGGGGCGCTGCAGCGAATTGATCACCAGCATCTCGTTGTTGCGCGCGATGCGGTAGTGATTGAGGCTGAGGCTGAAGGCCTCGGCCGGCTGCCAGATCACCCCCAGGGTGCGGCTGTGCGAGGTCTCCGGCTTCAGTTTCGGATTGACCGTGGCGTGCTTGTCGACCAGGCAGGTGGCGGTGTCGTCGATCG
This sequence comes from Lysobacter sp. Soil_C_15, assembly GCF_057657315.1. Classification (NCBI taxonomy): domain Bacteria; kingdom Pseudomonadati; phylum Pseudomonadota; class Gammaproteobacteria; order Lysobacterales; family Lysobacteraceae; genus Lysobacter; species Lysobacter sp. Soil_C_15. The sequence continues at coordinate 315,026 of NZ_JBDGIR010000005.1, read as the reverse complement.
GTATCAGGCAGGGACCGATCGCGTCGGAGTACGGGATCTGATCGGTGTCGCCGAAGATCATCGGCCGGCGCACTTCGAACAGGGTCGGCGCGCGATAGCCTTCGCCGACCGAACCGCGCAGGGTCAGGCTCGGCGTCGGCGTCCACTTGAAGCCGGCCTTCGGCGAAACCCGGCTGCCGAAGCCGCCGTTGCGGTCCAGGCGCCAGGCCGCGTCGATCGACAGGGTCTCGTGCAGCGGCAAGTTGATCTCGCCGTACACCGCCGAGTCGTTGCGGCTGGAATTCTCGCGCTCCATCTCCTGCGCCAGGGCCACGCTGCCGTTGACGAAGGCGGCGCCGGGGCGGCTGCGCAGGCGCTCGCGGCGGAACTCGGCGCCGACCGCGACAGTGGCCTCGCCGCCGGGCATCCGGAACAGCGGGCCGTCGAAGTTGGCCACCGCGCTGTCCAGCACCACTTCGCCGCCGAGGGTGTTCTGCGGCGAAATGCGCTCGATCACGTCATTGGACTTTTCGCTCTGGTCGAAGCGGAACAGGCGCTGGTCGGCGGCGTCGAACAGCTCGACCTCGTCGATCAGGCCGTCGATGCGGTTGTGCACCTTGTTGCGGCGCTGGGCCAGGCTCAGGTCCCACTCCCAGCGGCCGCGGTAGCCGCGCAGGCCGACGGTGGCGTCGCGGGTGTTGGTGACGGTGCGGTTGCGCACCGGCCCGACTTCGGAGAAAGCATAGGCCAGCGGCAGGATCGGCAGCGGCGCGAACGCGTCGGGGTTGTCCTCGGGCAGGCTGACCAGGCCGTAGAAGGGCGCGTTCTGCATCTCCAGCGAGACCCGGGTCGCGCGCAGGTCGGCGTAGAACTCGCCGTTGCCGCTGACCGGCTGGCGGTAGTGGGCGTAGAAGGCGTTGCTGGTGATGCCGGGCTGCAGGCTCACGTACTGGGCGCGGTCCAGGCTGCAGGCCTTGCCCTCCAGGCCGGGGTCGCGGTCCTCGCAGCCTTTGATCGGCACGTAGAAATTGCCGATGTAGTAGCCGAACGGGATGCGCGCATCGCGCAGGCCGGCATCGCGCTGGTCGACCGTGCTCCAGTCGCGCTGGCTGCCGACCAGCGGATTGCGGGCGAAATGGTCGGCGCTGAGGAACACGCTGCCGCCGCCGCGGGTCTGCAGGCCGATGCTCGCCGACAGCCGCTGCTGTTCGGCGTCGCCGCGGTCGGACACCCCGTAGTTGGCGGTGATCTCGCCGCCGCTGTAGTCCTTCTTGAGGATGATGTTGACCACCCCGGCCATCGCGTCGGCGCCGTAGATGGCCGAGGCGCCGCCGTGCAGGATCTCGATCCGGTCGATCATGCTCAACGGAATGCCGTTGAGGTCGCTGAGCGCGCCCATGTCGGTCGAGACCAGGCCGTAGTTGGCCATGCGCCGGCCGTCGACCAGGAACAGGGTCGCACGCGGGCCCAGCGAGTACAGGCTCGAGGACGCCGCCGCGGCCGAGGGCACCTGCGAGGCGCCGCCGCCGGTGGCGACGTCGCGCGGGTGGTGGCCGGTCATGCCCGGCATCAGCCGCAGCAGGTCGAACAGGGTCTGGTGGCCGCTGGCGCGGATCTCCTCGCGGGTGATGATGGTCAGCGGGGTCGAGGTCTGGAACGCCGAGCGCGGGATGCGGGTGCCGGTGACGTGGACCGTGTCGAGCTGGGTCGGCGCGCTCGGCGGCGCCGACTCGCGCCGCACCGTCGCACGCGGGGGCGCGACCGGGCGCGGGCGCGGCGCCGCCTGCAACAAGTAGGTGTTGGCGTTTACGGCTACCGCGGTGAGGCCGGTGCCCTGCAACAGCCGGGCCAGGGCCTCGCGGGTGGGGGCTTTGCCGTCCAGGCCGGCGCTGCGGCGGTTGGCGACCAGCGACGGCGAGTACAGGATCTGCACCCGGCTCTGCGCGGCGAAGGCATTGAGGGCGTCGTCCAGGGCACCGGCGCGGATGTGGTAGCCATCCCCAGTGGAATCGTTAGGAGGGGCCTGAAAAGCCCCGGCTTCGGACGCGGCTAGAAGCGCGACGGAAACGAGGAACGCAGGGAAAATCTTGGCCATCCACCAACCGCATCGATCGGACTACAGCGGAACACGGCGCCCCCTGTGGACGGCGCTGATCCAACCATAGCATCGACTCGGCCGATGCGGTGTCTCAACCCGCCTTGCGCCGCAAAACGATGTCGCCGTCGGCGCTGCGCTCGCTCTGCAGCGACCAGCCGCGCTCCAGCGCCTGCAGCAGCGAGGCCTGGTCGCCGATATGGAACACGCCGCTGACGGTGATGTCGCCCAGACCCGGCTCGGCCAGGCGCAGCTTGGTCGCCGAGTAGCGGTTCATCTCGCTGAGCAAGGCGTCCAGGCGGCGATTCTTGAACACCAGGTCGCCGTCCGGCCAGGCCTGGGCCACGGCCAGGTCCAGCGGCTCGGGCGCGCCGAGCCGGCCTTCGCCGTCGTAGTTGAGCTGCTGGCCCGGGCTCAGGGTGCTGCGGGCCTGGGCCGCCGCGCCGGTGACCTCGACCGCGCCCTCGATCAGGCCGACGTTGACCGCGCTGTCGGCCTTGCTGACCTGGAAGGTGGTGCCGATGTCGCGGATGGTGCCGCGCCCGGCCTTGACCGAGAACGGTCGCTGCGGATCGGCGGCGACCTGGAACTGGACCCGGCCGCGATCGACTTCGATCTCGCGCCGGTCCTCGCCGAAGCGGGCGACGATCGCCGAGTCGGTGTCGAGCAGCACCCGGGTGCCGTCGGCCAAACGCAGCCAGCGCTGCTCGCCGACCGCGGTGGCGTAGCGTTCGCCGGCCGGCAGCGGCGCCGGCGTGCGCAGCCAGCCGATCCCGACCACGGTGGCGACCAGCAGCGAGGCGGCAAGCGCCGCCGGCGCCCACCAGCGCGGACGCGCGCTGTCGCGGCTGGCGCGCCAGGCGATGCGCGCGGCGGCCTGGAGCATTTCGTCGCCTGCCAACCGCGCGGCCAACTGATGCGCGCGCTCGGCTTGCACATAGGCCTCCAGGTGCGCGGGCGATTCGTCCAGCCAATCCTGGAACTGCGCCCGTTCCTGGGCGGTGCATTCGGGCGAATCCAGCCGCGCGACCCACGCTTCCGCGCGGCCGTCGTCGACATCCGTCGATGCGGTGAGTGAAGTCTTCATGATTCCTGCCAGCTCTCGTAGCCGCTTTCCTTCATGCGCGTGCGCAACAGCGCCAGCGCCCGGCCGATATTCTTCTCCACCGCCTTTACAGAAATACCGCAATGGCGCGCGATCTGGGTGTAGCTCATGCCGTTGATGCGGTTGAGCAGGTAGACCTGGCGGCTGCGCGCCGGCAACTGCAGGATCGCCGCGCGCACCACCGCAAGCTCCTGCTCGGTCGCTACGCGCTGGTCGTGCGCGGGCTCCTGCGAAGGCAGCGCATGGTAGTCCTCGTCCAGGCTGACGTGCTCGGGCGCGTGTCGGGTCTTCTGCCTGCGCCCGCGGTCGTTGAGGGCGTTGATCGCGATCCGGTACATCAGGATCTTGAGCGATTCCGGCGGCTGCTCGCGGTAGCGCAGCATCCGCATCATGGTTTCCTGGGCGATGTCCTGCGCGTCCTCGAGCGAGGCGGCGGACTTGCGCAGGAAGGCGATCAGCGGCTCGCGATGATCGCGCAGGAAGGCGACGAAATGGTCTTCCTCCACGCGCGTCGAAGCCGCCTGGTTCGCCGCCGAGGAGTCCTGACCCACGTCCACTTTCGCCCACGTTCCCGGGAATTGTTTCGATACTAGCCCAGCCGCCTGCGCCGGGCGAACGAAGTCCGCGGTCTCGTGCACGGCCAGGCCGGGCGCGAAACCGGCCTGGATGATGGGCGTAAATCGACTCACCGGATCGGGTTCTCCGCAGGAAGTTGGGCGGGCGGGCGCGACGGCAATCACGCAACGCGCACCGGAACGGCTCGATCGGTCGCTTCCGCCGAATCCGCACCGCCCCCGGACGCCGATGCGCCACGGCGCGCGCGTCAGCACGATCGCCGGGCCCGGCCGATCCGCAGCGCGCGATCCGCCCCGCCTCCCCGGCGGGAACTACGCCTCCCCCGCGTTGCGGGAAGCGGTCGACTCGCGCGGCACGCCGGATCTCGCCGTACCCATGACCAGAAACGCAGCCGGGGCGGGGGCTCCCTACCCGTTCCATGCGCCGGCGTCGGGATTCGGTTCAGGCGGTCGCAAAAGCGGAGCGAACGGTCGCCGCCGCAGGGATCGCCGGGCCGCAGGAAGCTCGTCGAACGCGCCCGCAGGTCCCGGGCCTAGGCCGTCAGGACACGAAGCCGGCGATCACGAACAGCGCCAGCACCGCCAGCCACACCAGCAGGCTGCGCCAGACCAGGCTCATCGCGTCGCGCAGTTCGGGCACTTCGCCGATCGCCGCCGGGGCCGCCGGCGCGCCGACCCCGGCCTCGTCGACATAGTCGGCAGCCTCCTCGGCCAGCTCGCACTTGACGCTGGCGCGCGCGACCGCGCCGAGGAACCGGTGGTCCAGGCTGGGCCTGGCGCCGCCGGATTCGCGCCAGGCGCCGAGCACGGTGTCGAAATTGCCGACCAGGGCCAGGGCCAGGGTCATCAGCTGGGCCACCGGCCAGTCCAGCGCCGCCAGCGCGGCGCGCGCGCCGGCGCGGTTCTCGCCGGGCAACTCGCGCGAGGCCTCGCCTTCGGCGGCCAGGGCGATCAGGCGGTAGCCCAGCGCCCCCACCGGCCCCAGCACCAGGAACCAGAACAGCACTCCGAACCAACGCCGCAATGCGCTGCGGAACACCGCCTCGATCAGCGAGCCGCCGTCCAGGGCCGGGGTGTCGCCGTAGGGAAACAGGCGCGCCGCGGCTTCGCGGCGGGCGATCGGGTCGCGCGCCGACGCCAGCGCTTCGACGTCGAGGTCGAGGTCGCGCGGGCCCCAGGCGTAGAACAGCACCACGATCGCGAACACCAGCCCGCCCAGGCCGATCAGCGGTTCGTCCAGGGCCAGCTGGAACAGGCCGACGCCGAGCAGCGGCGGCAGCAGGGCCAGGATCAGGCCGCCGCGACCGTGCCAGAAGCTGCCTTCGGGAAAGCGGCTGCCGATCCAGCGCAGCCAGTCGCCGTACCAACCGTAGTGACGCACCGACGCGGCCAGCGACTGGGCAAGATGGCCGAGCACCAGTGCGACGACGGCGGCGATCAACGTGACGGACATCGGGCGACGCTCCTGGCGTAGCGAATCTGAGTCCGATTCTAACGCGCCCGAACTAGCGCGACCGCACGGGCCCGAGATTGGCGCCGACGCCGCGCGCCTACCGTACGCGAACGCATTGCGCCGGCGCTTGCGGCCGGCGCCGGGGCCTCAGCCGTGTGTGCGCGCCTCGGCCTGCGCCAGCCAGTGATCGATCAGCCAGCGCGAGATGGAAATGCTCGGCGACAGCAACGGCCCGACGCCGTCGTCCGCGCCGCGTTCGCCGCGCGCCGCGGCGGCGCGGATCTCGTCGAGCGTGAACCAGCGCGCCTCTTCGAGTTCGTCGCCGACCTGCGGTTCGTCGGCTTCGGCCAGCGCGGCGAAGCCGAGCATCAGCGCGCCCGGGAACGGCCAGGGCTGCGAGCCCAGGTAACGGCAGCCGCGCACGCGCACGCCGGTTTCTTCCAGCACCTCGCGCGCGACGGTCTGCTCCAGCGATTCGCCGGGCTCGACGAAGCCGGCGATGACCGAATAACGGCGCGCCGGCCAGCCGCTCTGGCGGCCGAGCAGCAGGCGCTCGCCGTCGTCGACCGCGACGATCACCGCCGGGTCGGTGCGCGGGTAATGTTCGCTGCCGCACAGGCCGCAACGGCCGAGCCAACCGGCGCGCGAGAACCCGACTTCGCCGCCGCAGGCGCCGCAGTAACGATGCCGGCTGCGCCAATGCTGCAGCGCGCGCGCCTGGGCGAACACGCTGGCGTGCAGCCAGGGCCACTGCGCGGCGGCGCTACGCAGATCGACCCGGCGCGGCGCCTGCCAGGCGACCAGCTCGGCCTCGATCGCGAACCAGGCCGCGCCGTCGCCGTCCAGGCCGAGGAACACCGCGGCGCCGACACCGCCGGGCCCTTCGCTGAGTTCCTGGCCGCTGGGCGCGCGCAGGCGGCCGTCTTCGTCGGCAAAGGCCTGGCCGGACGCGTCGAGCACGATCACCCGCGCCCGCGGCCACAGCGCCGTCAGGGCCTCGGCGTCGTCGCGCAGGTGGTCGGCGCGGTCCAGCGCCGCGCGCCAGGCCGAACCGGATTCGACGAAGGCGAACGCCGATGCCGGCGGGGCGTGAGGCTCGCTCACACGCCGAACGAGGAACCGCAACCGCAGGTGGTCTTCGCGTTCGGATTGCGGATCACGAACTGCGAGCCGTGCAGGCTCTCGGTGTAGTCGACTTCGGCGCCCATCAGGTACTGCAGGCTCAGCGGATCGACCAGCAGGGTCACGCCGTCGGTCTGCACGGCGAGGTCGTCCTCGCCCTGCTGTTCGTCGAACTCGAAGCCGTACTGGAAGCCCGAGCAACCGCCGCCCTGGATGTAGACGCGCAGCTTGAGGGCGTCGTTGCCCTCCTCGGCGATCAGTTCGCGGACCTTGTTCGCCGCGGCCGAGGTGAACTGCAGCGGCCGCTCCAGCGACTGATAGCCCGGAGCGGCGGGGTGAAGAATGGTTTCCATGGGCAAAAGGATGAGGGCCCGGCGGTGCGCATTCAAGCGCACCGGGCGAACACTGCGATCAGCCGCCGATGCCGGTCGCCGGGCTGGCGGCGGCGTCGCGGGTCGCTTCGGCCCAGGTGAAGGACTGTTCGACCGCGGCGCCGGACTGCGGGGTCAGCCGCACCGTGACCCGCACCGGGGCCAGCCCGGCGGGAACGAACACGTCGCCCTCGACCTGCTGGAAGTACTTGAACGAGTAGGCCACGCCCGGCGCCGCCGGCTGCTGGCGCAGGTCGGTCCAGGCCAGCTTTTCCAGCTTGCCGTCGCGGGTGCCTTCCAGGGCCAGGCTCAGGCGGCCGGCGCTGACCGCGCCGCGGTTGAGGTTCTGGGTCAGGGTGGTGGTGAAGTGCCAGACGCTGGGCGCGCCGTCCTGGGCCTGCATCTTCAGCGCATGCACGGTCAGGCCGCGGCGCTGGCCCGTGGCGCCGACCAGGCGCTCGTAGAAGGCGACGTCGGCGCGCAGGCCGGCGAGCTCCTCGTCGCGCTCGGCCAGGGCGCTTTGCAGGTCGCGGTTGGCCTGGCGGCTGATCTCGTCGGAGCGGCCCAGGGTGGTCACCCGCTGGCGCAGCTGCTCCAGTTCGGCGCGCATCTGCTTCGGGGTCAAGGCCTCGGCCCCGGCAGGGGCCGGCGGCACTTCGTCGCCGGCCTGGCTGAGCGAACGCCACAGGCCCCAGGCGCCGAACCCCAACGCCACGGCCAGGACGATCGCGGCCGGAATCCGCCAGGGGTGGCGCTGCCCGGCAGCGGCCGGCGCGGCGGCGGTCGGGTCGGACCCGGCGGGGGACGGCGTGGCGGGGGAGGTCGTTTCGCTCATCCACACCGTCTGGGGGCGGGGCCCGCGCCGCTCAATCCATCCCGGCGAGGGCGGTAATGGCGCCTTCAGGCGCCGGCAAGGCGGCTGCGGCCTCGGCGTGGATCAGGCGGCCGGTCAGCATCGAGCCGGCGGTCATTTCCACGACCCGATAATGCACGTTTCCTTGGACCCGCGCCTTGGCCGCGAGTTCCACCCGTTCGCTGGAGTAGACGTCGCCGTTGAGGGTGCCGTTGAGCACCACCACCGGCGCGCGCACCTCGCCCTCGATGCTGCCGTTCTCGGCCAGGGTCAGGCTGGCCGGCTGCCCCTCCTGCGCCACCAGCTTGCCGACGATGCGGCCTTCGATATACAGCCCGCCGCTGAAATGCAGGTCGCCGTGGATCACCACTTGCGGGCCGATCATGGTGTCGACCTGGCCTTCGCGCAGTTGGGTCGGTTTGCTGGTCTTGAACATCGCTTAAGTTTCCCCGGTTACGGTGACGCCGCTCTTCCAGGCGAAACGCTGCTCGATCGAAGCGTTTTCCCCGCGCAACGAGACGCGTACGCGTTGCGGGGTGAACCCGGCCGGCAGCATCACGCTGCCGTCGAGCTGCTGGAAGTAGCGGAAAGAATAATTCTGCGGCGGCGCCTTGGGCTTCTGGTGCAGCTCGTCCCAGCCGATCGACGCCAGCTTGCCGCCGCGCACCCCCTCGAGCTGGAACTGCAGGCCGCCGCTGCTGACCGCGCCGCGGTTGAGATTCTGGGTCAGCACGATCTGGTAGCGCCAGGTGCCGCCGGCCTCGGGTTTGAACTCGACCGAGTGAACGTTCAGGCCCTTGGCCGGCGCGGTCGCGCCGACCAGGCGCTCGTAGAAGGCGACGTCGGCGCGCAGGTCGGCGATCTCCTCCTCGCGCTGGGCCAGGGCTTCCTGCACCTGCTTGTTGGCGGCGCGGCTGATCTGATCGGAGCGCTGCAGGGTGGTCTCGCGCTGGGCCAGGCGGTCGAGCTCGGTCTGGCGCTGGCGCAGCTCGCGCCGGGTGGTGGCCAGCTCGGCGCTGACCTCGGGCAGCATCGGCGCGGCCCGCGACTGCGACCAGAACCAGGCGCCGGCCAGGGTGAGCGCCCACGCCACGCCGACGGCGGCCCAGATATAAGGACGCTTGTCCGGCTGTTGCTGGACGATGACGAAACGCGGCGGCGGGGCTTTGGCCATACTGGACTGCGACGGACGCCGCTTTGCCTATACTCAACCCTCGATCTTAACGGGAACGCCGCCGTGACCGATGCGCACCTGTTCGCAGTTGGGGTGGTTCTGGCCTGGCTGGCCGGGGTCCGGGTCTACCTGACCGTGTTCGGCGTCGGCCTGGCCGGCTTCCTGGGTTGGCTGGACCTGCCCCAGGCGCTGCAGGCGACCCAGTCGCCGTGGGTGCTCGGGGTCTGCGGCCTGCTCGCCGCCGGCGAGTTCTTCGCCGACAAGATCCCTGGAGTCGATTCGGGCTGGGACCTGCTGCACACCCTGTTGCGGGTCCCGGTCGGCGCCTTCCTGGCCGCGGCGGCGATGTCGCCCGACGGCGAGCTCGGCGCCGGCGCCCTCGCCGCCGGCGCCGGCGTGGCCCTGACCAGCCACCTGCTCAAGTCCGGCTCGCGCGCCCTGCTCAACACCTCGCCCGAACCGATCAGCAACTGGACCGCCTCGGTCACCGAGGACGCCGCCGTGGTCGGCGGCCTGGCCCTGGTGTTCGCCTATCCCTGGGTGACCCTGGCCATCGTGGTGCTGATCAGCCTGACCATCGGCATGGCCTTGTGGTGGTTGTGGCGGAAGCTGTTCGGGCGGCGGCGCAAGGCCAAAGAGCTAGGAGCGAGTTGAGAGGAGCGAGGAACGAGCGCTCGCCGACTGTTGTCGCATAAGAAAAAAAGCCGCCGGTGGGAACCGGCGGCTTTTCGCTGTCTGGCTGGCGGCGCTTGCGCGCGGCTGGCTGGATACGTTCGTGCAGGAGGGGCAGCGGGCGCTTTGCTCGCTCCTCGCTCCTCTACGCTCAATCTTCGCCTTTCTCGATCTTGGTCAGCAGATAGTTCTGCTCGCCCAGGCGCTCGATCAGCGCCAGCTGGGTTTCGATCCAGTCGACGTGCTCTTCTTCCGAGTCGAGGATGTCGGCGAACAGCTTGCGGCTGACGTAGTCGCTGACGGTTTCGCAGTACTTGATCGCCTCGCGCAGCAGCGGGATCGCTTCCAGCTCCAGCGCCAGGTCGCAGGCCAGCAGCTCGCGCGGGTTTTCGCCGATGCGCAGTTTGCCCAGGGCCTGGAAGTTGGGCAGGCCATCGAGGAACAGGATGCGGTCCGACAGCTTGTCGGCGTGCTTCATCTCGTCGATGGACTCGTGGTACTCGTGTTCGGCCAGTTCTTTCAGGCCCCAGTTCTTCAGCATCTTGGCGTGCAGGAAGTACTGGTTGATCGCGGTCAGCTCGTTGTAGAGCGCCTTGTTGAGATACTCGATGACCTTGGGGTCGCCTTTCATGGCCGTGGCTCCGACGTTGCTATGGCGGGCACTCTAGCCACTTCGCGGACGCGATGACGGAACGCGAATCGTGCGCAACGGGAGTCGAGAATCAGTGGCGTTCGCGGGCCCGGGCGCGCCGGGCGGCGGGCTCAGGCGGCCTGCTGCAATACCGGCAGCGGCAGCTCGATCGCGCCGCGCGCCTGATCGAGCAGCGAAGCGGCCAGTTCCAGGCAACTGCCGCAGTTGGCGCCGGCGCCGGTGCGCATGGTCAGCTCGGGCAGGCTGCGGCACCCGGCCTCGGCGGCCTGGCGGATGTCGCGGTCGGTGACTCCGTTGCAGATGCAGACGTACACGGCGGCGGGCGTTCGGGCAGGCAGCCGGATGGCTGCGAGACCCATTTCGCCAGGAATGAGAATGATTGTCAATTAACAGCAGCCGACTGCTGCCGGCCCGGCCTCAGGCGCCCCGGCCTCAGGCGCCCGGTTCCGAGCCGCCGCGGGCCGGGCTGCCGGGCAGGCCGCCACGGGCGCGCGGCCGCTGCCGGTTATGCCCGGCCAGGCGCGGGTCGTGCAGGCGGGTGTCGGGGCCGGGCGCCGGCACCGCCTGGGAACCGGCGACATGGCGCGCGAACGGGGCCAGGTGGCGCAGGGCGCTGGCGTAGACGCCGCGCTTGAACATCACCACGTGCTCGACCGGGTACCAGAAATCCACCCAACGCCAGTGGTCGAACTCGGGCTTCTCGGTCAGGTCCAGGCGCAGGTCTGACTCCTGGCCGGTCAGGCGCAGCAGGAACCAGACTTGTTTCTGGCCGATGCAGACCAGCCGGTCGTTGCGCCGCACCGCCCGCCGCGGCAGGCGGTAGCGCAGCCAACCCGGGGTCGCGCCGAGCACTTCGACGTGCTGCGGCAGCAGGCCGGTCTCCTCGCGCAATTCGCGATACATCGCCTCCAGCGGCGTCTCGTCGCTGTTCATCCCGCCTTGCGGGAACTGCCAGCCGTCGCGGTGCACGCGGCGCGCCCAGAACAGGCGGCCGTCCGGATGCATCAGCACGATGCCGACATTGGGCCTGTAACCGTCCGGATCGATCACGATGCGGACTCCGAATTTCTACTGACTCCGACTCTGCCACGGGGTGCGGCAGACGACAAGTCGGGCAAAGCGGCGCCGCCCCCATTGACACGAACCCCTCCGGCATGAAGAATTCGCGGTTCCCCGTGGCTATGTAGCTCAGCCGGTTAGAGCACAGCACTCATAATGCTGGGGTCGGTGGTTCGAGTCCACCCATAGCCACCATCGATTCGCGTCGGCTCCGCCGCCGCAGCCAAGCCCGCCAGCGCCGCGGGCTTTTTCGTATCCGCCGTCCCGACGCCGCGCCCGGCCCGCTCCGGACCGGCGGCGTCCACCGCCCGAGCGCTTGCCGCACAATGTCCGCCATGAACATCTTCAAGGTCTTCACCCTCGAGGCCGCGCACCGCTTGCCGAACGTGCCGGAAGGGCACAAGTGCGCGCGCCTGCACGGCCACTCGTTCCGCATCGAGGTGCACCTGACCGGCGAACTGGGCGAGCACAGCGGCTGGGTGATGGACTACGCCGACGTCAAGAAAGCCTTCCAGCCGATCTACGACCGCCTGGACCATCACTACCTCAACGACATCCCCGGCCTGGAAAACCCGACCAGCGAACGCCTGGCGGTGTGGATCTGGGAGCAGCTCAAGCCGGTGCTGCCGCTGCTGAGCGAAATCGTCGTCCACGAGACCTGCACCGCCGGTTGCCGCTACCGCGGTTGAGCGGCGGCTCGGCCCCTCATGCGCTGCTTCGGGGCATCTTCTCCCGCAAGCGGGTGAAGGGGCGCTTGCGAGCCACCGGCTCGCGCGCCACCGAACGCCCGAACGCCATGCCCTCGGGCCGGGGAGCGAATCCTCCAGTCGCCGCGCGGCAGCGCCCCGGCGCGCCTGTCAGAGGCGCGAAACCTGGGCGTCACAGCCCGAACCTAGGCTTTGCCTGAACCGCTGCTTGGGCGCTAAACGGCTGAACAGGCAGCTTTTCTGAACCGGTTCAGACCGCTCGTCGGTGCGATGTTGCATCGCAACAAAGCCCTGGCTATGCTGCACCGCACCATCCAGCCGTTCTCCGCCTGGACCACTCAGGAGCTAAGCCATGTACCAGCAGTTCAACGAACAGTTCGCCGCCGCCACGCGCCAGTTCGCGGACACGGCCGCTCAGGTCAACCGTCTGGCCCTCGACAACGCCGAAGCGGTGTTCGGCCTGCAGATCGCGGCGATCGAAGACCGCGTCAACGCGACCTTCGCCTTCTTCGGCGAAGCCGCCGAAGCGCGCGATTTCGACGCCTTCAAGACCCTGTGGCCGAAGGGCGTGCAGATCGCCCGCGAGAACGTCGAGCGCGCCGTCAGCACCGGCCAGGAAACCCTCGGCCGCACGCTGAAGACCAACGAAGCGATCGCCGAGCTGGCCAAGTCGCAGATCGAATCGGCCGCCAAGACCACCCAGGCCAACGTCGAAAAGGCCGCCAAGGCCGCGACCAAGGCCAGCGTCGCCCCGGCCGCCAAGTAATTCCGCTCAGGCCGGTTGCCGCCGCCGCCGCGCGTCCCTCTCTCTGCGCGCGATCGACGGCCGGCATCGGCAAGCCCAGTCGGAAAAACAGGAAACCCGGCAACTTCGGTTGCCGGGTTTTTTGTCGTCTGCGTCGCGCGACGCAGACCCAAGCCGCGGGGCGGGCCGCAGCGCGGCTTCGAACGGCGCGGTCAGAACAGCGGCGTCAGCCGCTGCGCCAACGTCTGCGGGTCGGGTTGCGGAGCATACGGCAGCCGGCCCCAGCACGGCATCGGCAGGCGCGCGCGCAGGATCTCGAAGTTCTCGTCGGCGCGGGCCATGTCCGGGTCGATGCCGTTGGCGATCCAGCCGATCGCGCGCACCCCGTCGGCCTGCAGCGCGCGCGCGCTGAGCCGGGCGTGGTTGATCGCGCCCAGGCGCAGGCCGACCACCAGCACCACCGGCAGGTCCAGCGCGCGCACCAGGTCGAGCTGGTCCAGCGCGGCGCTGATCGGCGCCGCCCAGCCGCCGACGCCTTCGACCACCACGCAGTCGGCCTGCGCGGCCAGTCGCGCATGCGCGGCGCGGATCGCGTCCAACTCGATGCGCACGCCGGCCTCGGCGGCGGCGATCTCCGGCGCCAGCGGCTGCGGCAGGGCATAGGGATTGACGTCCTCGTAGCGCGGCCGCGGCAGGCTCGCCGCCTGCAGCAGCAACGCGTCCTCGTTGCGCCAGCCGTCCGGCCCCGGCTCGCAGCCGCTGGCTACCGGCTTCATGCCGACCGCGCGCAGGCCGCGCGCGCGCAAGGCATGCAGCAGCGCCGCGCTGGCCACCGACTTGCCGATGCCGGTATCGGTGCCGGTCACGAACAGGCCCGGCGGGCAGGCCGGGCGCGCGTCCGGATCGCCGGCGTCGGCGCGTTTTGCGTCCGTTGGTCGGATGGCGTCGGCGACCGAAGGCTGGTTGTGACTCATCTCGCGCTTTTGTTCCTGCTTCCCGGATCGGCCCATGGTAGTCGCGCAAGACGCCGCTGTTACACTTCCTCGATGTTTACCGCCTCTTCTTTGACCGGCAGCAAGGCCGAGCAATACCAACAGCTGGCCGCGCAGGCGCGCGGCCTGCTCGACGGCGAACGCGACCGCGTCGCCAACGCCGCCAACCTGTCGGCCCTGATCGCGCACGCCCTGCCCGACCTCAACTGGGTCGGTTTCTATTTCTACGACGGCCGCGAACTGGTGGTCGGCCCGTTCCAGGGCCTGCCGGCCTGCGTGCGCATTCCGCTCGACAAGGGCGTATGCGGCGCGGCGGCGTCGACCCGGCAGACCCAGCGGGTCGCCGACGTGCACGACTTCCCCGGCCACATCGCCTGCGATGCGGCTTCGCGTTCGGAACTGGTGGTGCCGCTGCTGCGCGGCGAGGAGCTGATCGGCGTGTTCGATCTCGACAGTCCGTTGCCGGAACGCTTCGACGCCGACGACCAAGCCGGCCTGGAAGCGATGGCCAGGATCTACCTGGAGTCGCTCGCATGAGCGCGGCCAAGATGCGCAACATCGGTCCCAAGAGCGCCGCCTGGCTGCGCCAGGTCGGCCTGCGCACCCACGAGGACCTGGCCGCGGTCGGCACGGTCGAAGCCTTCATGCGGGTCAAGCGCGCCGGCTTCAAACCGACCCTCAACCTGCTGTACGCGATCGAGGGCGCCCTGCTCGACTGCCACTGGCAGGAGATCAGCGAGGAGCGCCGGCAGGAACTGATCCTGGCCGCCGACGCCGCCACCGCGCTGCTGCCGGCGCCGCGCAACAAGCCGGCCGCCGCTCCGGTGCGCACCACCGTGCACGCCGACGAGGGCTACGAGACCGGCGCCGGCTTCGCCGCGGCCGGCGAGCGCGACGACGGCCACGGCGACGGTTTCGACCGCGACGGCGGTGCCGATGAGCGCGGCGAGCGCGCCGAAGACGGCGAGCGCGACTGAGCCGGGGCGGCCGCCTTCATTCGAACGCCCCCCCCCCCTGCCCTGCCGCCGCCGATCCGGGGCGATGCCGCCGCGCGGGCAATGGGCCGGGCGGCTCCCTTTCGGACCGCCCGTTCGGACAGCCCGCCCGCCATCGCGTAGAATCCGCCCCGCTTCGAGGTGACCCCACGGCCGACCGCCACGGGGTTGAAACGGGAAGCCGGTGACGCGCCCGGGCCGACGGATCTTCCGCCGGCGCCGCGCCCAGTCCGGCACTGCCCCCGCAACGGTAAGCGAGCCAGGTCGCGGCCTGCGCCACTGTGCGATGCACGGGAAGGCGCCGCGACCGGAAGCCGGCACGGCCGGCTTCGCCCGCGAGTCCGGAGACCGGCCTTGAGGCACCATCGGTTGCGATGCGGAGGGCGTCGCGGCACGGCCGCCGTTCTCGCGCGCCCGTCGTCGTCCGCCTCCTCCCCCGCCGCCTCCTTCGCCGTTTTGACGCGCGCCGATGCGCGCGTCGTGGAGCTTTGCCATGCGTGCCCTGAATCTGTCCTTCGCCATCGCCTGCGCGCTCGCGCTGCCGGCCACCGCCCTCGCCGCGCCCGCGGGCGAGGCCACCGATCTCGACGAGGTCGTGGTCACCGCCAACCGCACCGCGGTCAGCGTCAACGACGCCCTGAGCCCGGTGGAAGTGCTGACCCGTACCGAGATCGAGCGCAGCCAGGCCCGCGACCTCAACGACCTGCTGCGCGGCCGCGCCGGCATCTCGCTGTCCAACCAGGGCGGCGCCGGCAAGCTCAGCACCCTGTTCCTGCGCGGCAGCGAATCCGACCACGTGCTGTTCCTGGTCGACGGCATCCGCATCGGCTCGCCGACCTCCGGCCTGGCCTCGCTGCAGGACCTGCCGCTGGCGCTGATCGACCGGATCGAAATCGTCCGCGGCCCGCGCTCGAGCCTGTACGGCGCCGACGCCATCGGCGGCGTGATCCAGGTGTTCACCCGCCGCGAGCGGCAGGGCTTCGCTCCGCGCGTCCACGTCGGCGGCGGCAGCAACGGCGCGATCGAGTTCGGCAGCGGTTTCGGCGGCCGCAGCGGCCGCGGCTGGTTCGGCGCCGACTACAGCTTCCGCAAGACCCAGGGCATCGATGCCTGCCGCGGCGCCGGTTTCCCGGTGTTCGCCGGCTGCTTCACCGACGAACCGGACCGCGACGGCTACGAAAGCCACGCGCTGTCGCTGCGCGGCGGGATCGATCTCAACGAGCAGTGGAGCATCGAAGGCCAGGCGCTGCGCGCCGAAGGCCGGAACGACTACGACGGCAGCTTCGTCAACTACTCGCAGACCGTGCAGCAGGTGATCGGCGGCAAGGTCCGCTGGCGCCCCAGCGAGACCGTCAACGTGCAGCTGGTCGCCGGCCGCAACGTCGACAGTTCGGACAATTTCCTCGGCTCGCTGCCGATGGGCTTCTTCAGCACCGACCGCGACAGCGCCAGCTTGCAGGCCGACTTCGCCGTCGCCGACGGTCACGTGCTGACCGCCGGCTTCGATTGGCTGCGCGACCGCGTCGACAGCGACACGATCTACGACGAGGCCGAGCGCGACAACAAGGCCGGCTTCGTCCAGTACCAGGGCCGCTTCGGCGCCCACTCCTTCGAAGCCAGCCTGCGCCGCGACGACAACGAACAGTTCGGCGGCCACACCACCGGCGGCGCCGCCTGGGGCCTGGACTTCGCCGAGAACTGGCGCGTCACCGTCGGCTACGGCACCGCGTTCAAGGCGCCGACCTTCAACGAGCTGTACTACCCGTTCTTCGGCAACGCCCAGCTCAAGCCGGAAGAGTCCAAGACCTGGGAAGTCGGCCTGGCCTACCGCGGCGACAACTTCAACGCGCGCATCGACGGCTTCGACACCCGCGCCGACGACCTGATCACCTTCGACGCGGCGATCAACCTGCCCAACAACATCGAACGCGCGCGCATGCGCGGCGCCGAGATCGGCATCGACACCGAGTTCGCCGGCTGGACCCTGGCCGCCAGCGCCAGCTTCCTCGACACAGAGAACCGTCGCGGCTTCAACCGCGGCAACGATCTGCCGCGCCGCGCCAAGCACAGCGGCCGCATCGACCTGGACCGCGCCTTCGGCAAGTTCCGCGTCGGCGCCACCGCGGTGGGCTACGGTTCGCGCTACGACGACGCCGCCAACAGCACCCGCCTGGGCGGCTACGGCACCTTCGACCTGCGCGCCGAGTACGCCTTCACCCCGGCGCTGAGCCTGCAGGCGCGCGTGGCCAACGTGTTCGACCGCGAGTACGAGACCGTGTCGTACTACAACCAGCCCGGCCGCGAGTGGTTCCTGACCCTGCGCTACGCGCCGGCCAACTGAGGCGGATTCGCCGCGGCGGCAAGAACGAACAAGCCCGGTGTATGCCGGGCTTGTTCGTTTCGGGTGTTCGGCATCGAAGCGAGGAGCGCGGAGAACGAGCAGCGGCGACTGCCGCGCGCCGGTACCGCTTCGCCCCCTCATCCGCCCCTTCGGCGCACCGTCTCCCGCAAGCGGGGTGAGGGGGAACGACGGCGACCGCTTCGCATGGCCCGATCGAATCTGATCGAACCCTCTAAGCCCCTCTCCCGCGTGCGGGAGAGGGGTTGGGGTGAGGGGAACCCGACCGCCGTTACCGCTTCCGTTCCGAAAACTCACGTCGGCCGCAACGAACACTGCACCCACGAGCGCCCGGCCACGTCGGCGACCACGCCCATCACGCCGTGCCGCCAACGTCCGTCTGCCGGCCCGCCGATCAGTGCGCGGTGCACCGGCACCGTGCTCTCGTCGCCGCAGCGCTGCAGGCGCGCACCGGCTTCGGCATCGTCGCGGAACACCGCCTTGGCGATCACGAACCAGCTCAAAGCCAGCGGCTGGCCCTGCGCCGACAACACCAGGCTCAAACCGCTGGGACGCGGCAGCTCCGCCCCCGACAACAGCTGGTCGAGCTGGCGCATCAACGGCCCGGCGTCGCCGAGCGCGGCCTGCGCCATCGCCGCCAGGCGCTGCCGGTCGAGTTCGTGCGCGCGGGCGTAGAACTCGGTGGAGCCGTCGGGATTGACCCCGCACAGCCGCCACACCAGCAGCGAGGAACGGAACCAGGGATGGCGCTCGCTCCACCACGGCGGCAGACGCCCAGCGGGCAGATCGACGTAGAGCTTGGTCGCCAGCGAGTTCTCGCCGTGCCGGGCCGAGGCCCAGGCGCCGAAGATCAGCCGGCCGTGGCGCTGGTGCTCGAACCAGGCGCTCAGGTCGCCCTGCCAATCCAAGGCCTGCGCCGCCAGCGCCAGTCGCTCGCGATCGTCGGTCTCCGGCGCGGCGACCTCGGCGGCCCAACGCAGGCTGGACTCGCGCGAGCTCCACGAGAACTCCACCGGCACGCCGGTGTTGGTCAGGTCGCTGAAATCCCAGGCCACCTCGGGCCACAACGAGCGCGACAGCGGCGCCAGAGTGCGGCCGAGCAAGGCCTCGGCCGCGGCGGCCGGGCCCGGCAGCACCCGGCTCAGGCGCTGCAGGGTCGCGGCGATCGGCGCCGGCAGCGCCTCGGCCGCCGGTTCGCGATTACGTTCGGCAAGCATCGCGTTCATGCCGGCCTCACAGCACCGCGACCAGTTCTTCGGTCTCGTCGACCCAAGCGCGCTGGTCGAACTGCCCCTGCATGCCGACGAAGGTGTAGCGGCGCCGGTACTTGCGCAGGTCCTTGTTGCGCAGGGCGATGCGCAGCTTGGCCGGGTCGGTCTGCACGCCGGGCATCTCGATGCGTTCGCTGCGCTCGTAGCTGCCGTCCTTGTACTTGACGTCGATATAGACGCGCTTGACCTGCAGCGGGTCGAAGGTCGGGATGAACTCCAGCTGCAGCGCATCCTCGAAGCTGTCGTGGACCACGATCTGCGGCACGTCGACCTCGACCGGCGCGGTCGCCGGATCCGGCTGGGACGCGCCCTTGCGCCGCTGGATCAGCTGGTAGGTCACCCCGCGGTTGGCCGGACCCGGCTTGGCGCCGCGCAGGCGCCAAGTCTTGGGCCCGCTGTCCTTGCTCAGGACCAGGCTGGTGCGCGGCTCGGGACTGGAATAGCCGCGCGCCTGCAGCCGCACTTCGATCGAGTCGATCACGTCCCAGTCGATGTCGCCGGGAATCGCGTTGATCTCGCGGAACTCGACGTGCTCGTAAGGGTTCACGAACAAGGTGCGGTCCTCGGTCGAGGACGCCGGGATCGTGTACGTGTGCCGGTCGGCGGCCCAGTCCGATTGCGGATTGAAGTGGAACTGGTAGGCGGCGTCGTAGTCGATATCGCGGGTCTGGTTCATGAACACTTCGAACCGGCGCACGCCATGGTCGTCCGGGGTGAACACGAAGTCGGCGTGCTTGTGGTCGCGCGGCTTGCTCTTGTCGCCGTAGTCCAGCGCCACCTGCGCCGACAGCAGGTCGATCGGCTCGAACGCGATCGGCAGGCTGGCCTCGACCGCGAACTGGCGGAAGAACGGATCGTCCAGGTCGATTTCCTTGAAGTACTTGGACTTGTCGCGCAGGTCGCCGAGCATCAGGCCGAAGAAGCCCTGCGGCGCGTAGGTGCGGCGCGTGGCCTCGGCGCGGTTGTAGCGCAGGGTCAGCTTCTTGCGCTCTTCCTGGCGCACGAACTTGAGCTTGAGCGACAGGCTGACCGCGGTCGGCGGCGTCGGCACGGTCGGCTGCGGCTGCGGCTGCGGTTGTGGCTGCGGTTGCGGCTGCGGCTGCGGCTGGGGTTGCGGCTGAGGTTGCGGCTGCAGCGAAGCCGGGCGGCGCAGTTGGCCGCGCCAGCGGCTGGGCTGGGTGCCGGCGACGCGGCCGGTGACGTGGACCACGCGGTTGTCCGGATCGCCGCCCATCGGCGAATGCGAACCCGGACGGCTGTCGGCCGGGTTGTCGCCGCTGGCGGTGTGCGAGGTGACCGTGGCGCCAGCGCGGCGCGCCACCGCCAGGGCTACGTCGAGGCGGCGCTGCGACAGCGACTGGTTGTGCGAACGCCGTTGCGACTCGCTGGCGCCGCTGACGTGCTCGTGGCTGGCATAGGCCTGCAGGCGCACGTTGCGCGGCGGCGGCAGGCTGCGGATCCACTCGGCCAGGCGCTCGGCGCCGCGCTGCGGTCCGGTCCAGTCGCCGTCGCCCTGGATGCGCAGCGTGCCCGAAGCGTCCTGGTAGCGCGGGTCGGTGGTGGTGTTCTCGACATAGGCGCGGTACTGCGGCGACGGCGGGCTGACCCGCCAGCCGGACGCGGCCGGCTTGTCGAAATCGAAGAACAGGCCGAAGGTCTGTTCCTGGGTCGCGGCCGGCCATTCGACTTCGATCAGCCGCGAACCGTTGGGGTCGACGTTGACGGTGCAACGGCCTTGCGCGTCCAGCGCCACCGGCTGGGTATCGACTTTGACCACCGCGCCGGCGCCGGTCACGGTGATGGTTTCGCTGAGGCCGCTGCTCGACGGCGCGTGGCTGACCGACTGCCCGGCGGGCAGCGGCGAGGGCTGCTGCGATTCGACCGTCAGCACCGCCGGCTGGATCTGCGCCGGCGGCAGCGAGGTGCCGGTGCCGGTGCCGGGCGCGGTGCCGGGGCTGGTGGCGGTGGTGCCGTTGAAGCCGGGCGCGCTGCTGCCCGGCGGCGTGCCGGTGCCCGGCGGCGTGCCCGTGCCCGGCGGCGTACCGGTGCCGGGCGGCGTGCCCGTGCCCGGCGGCGTACCGGTGCCGGGCGGCGTGCCCGTGCTCGGCGGCGTACCGGTGCCGGGCGGCGTGCCCGTGCTCGGCGGCGTACCGGTGCTGGGCGGCGTGCCCGTGCTCGGCGGCGTACCGGTGCCGGGCGGCGTGCCGGTGCCCGGCGTGGCGCCGTCGGCGGCCAGGCGCCCCGGCACCAGGGTCGGTTCGAACCACTTGCTGAGCAGGTCGTTCTTGAAGAAATCCAGCGCCCATTGTTCCTGGTCGCGCCGGTCTTCGGCATCGGTGAAAGCTTCGACCTGGATGTCGATCACGCCCTTCTGCACCAGCGACTCGAACGCCGCGTCGATGCCGGCCTTGAACCAGGCGTACTGGCCTTCCAGGCTGGCGCTGAAGTGGTTGTAGATGCGCTCGAAGTCGGCGGTGATGGTCACCCGCAGCGCCGGCCGCATCGCCAGGTACTTGAAGTTGTAGATCACCCCGATCGGGGTCATGCCATCGCTGAGCGCCTGCTCGAGGATGGTCGAGCCCTCGGCCGACAGGCTCAGGCTGAAGGCGGCGCGGTTGGCCGCATCCATCGACGGCACGCTGGCGCCGAGGATGTGCTCGACCGCGTTGAAGGTGCCCGGCTGCGCCGGCTGGGCCGAGGTGCCGCCGGCGCCTTGCACGTTCAAGGCCACGCACTGCACCGAACCTTCTTCGAACGTCGCCGGGCTCAGGCGCACCGGCAGCTGCACGCCGGGCTCGGCGTTGAGCCGGCCGACGATCTTGCTCTCCATCGACGAGGGCAGCTGCAGGGTGGTGACGAAGGTGACGAAGCCGCCGCCTTTGTTGGCGGCCGCGGCGTTGGCGACGCGGTACTTGAGGAAGCTGAATTCCTTGCGCCCGTCGGCCGGACGCGAGGCCAGCGCGACCGGGCCCGGCAGATACCAGAACTGGCTCTTGTCGGAGTGGTCGCGGAACACGGTGATGCCGTCGATGACGAGCGGCTTTTCGAGGCTGAGCATGTCGAACTCCGGGGTTCTGCGGTGGCCGCGCGGGCGCGGCCGGTCCTTGTGCTTGCTTGCCGGGCGGCGCGAGTCTTCGGCTCGCCGTCCCTGCGACCGCGGGAATCCAGGGCTTCGCCGATGCACGGCGCCGAAGTCTCCGGACCCCGCCTGCGCGGGGACGACGGTCGTGAAGCCGCTGCGCGGCCGGCAAGTTCCTTTGGCGGCGAGGCCGATCAGGGCATCTTCAGCACCAGATCGGTGGCCTCGCCCGGCGACCAGTTGAGGCTCTTGTTGGTGCCGTTCTCGAGCAGGTAGCTGGCCTTGTACTCGTAGCGCATGCGCGCCGGGTCGAGATAGTCGTACTCGAACTCGCCGACCGCCTGGGCGTTGTCGAACTCGAAGTCCTCGGCGAAGTTCAGCCCGCCGACCAGGTCCTCGAAGCGCAGCGACACCCTGACCTTGCGCATCTTGCGCTTGGCGAAATCGCTCGGCGGCTTGACCGTGACGATGCGCCGGCCCTTCATTCCGGCCTTGAGCATGATCCGGTTGCCGAAGGTCACCGACTCGGGAATCTCCTCGACGTCGCGGCCGTCCTTGTACAGGATGCTGACGCTGTAGAAGACCGCCTTGATGTCCGGGTTGCGCATGTCCACGGCGAAGGTCTGCGAGGCCGATCCTTCCTGGAAGCTCATCGGCTGCTCGATCAGCACGTCGTTGGCGCGGTCGGCGTAGCGCAGGTCTACGAACACCTCCTGCACTTCGCTCCAGTTGAAGTTGGGCACCACCTGCAGCACGCGCCGGGTCGGGAACGGGTTGCGCACGGTGACCTGCGGTTCGTCCAGGTCGGCCCAGTCGACGACCTTGTCCGGGCCGCTGACGGCGTGATGGACCAGTCGCACCTGGTAGCCGGTCTTGGCCAGGTCGATCATGAACATCTTCCAGGAACCGGCCGGCGCGTCCTTGGTCAGCCGGACCATGTCGTTCTGGTTGATCTTGTTGGCCGGGTCGCGATAGCGCAGGAATACGTCGACCGAGCTGTAGCGGTCCCAGGGGTAGTTCTCGGCCAGCACCGGCACGGTGTTGATCGCGTACAGGTCGCGCGGCACGACTTCGATGTTCTCCACGTCGAAGACCTGCGGCTTGGACTTGAGCTTGGTCGGCCGCTCGGCCGCGTCCACGCCCTTGAAGTTGACCTCGTACTCGACCTGCACCTCGCGCTTCATCGCCCCGCGCTCGAGCTGGCTCAGCCACTCGAAGCTGGCCTCGCCGGCGTTGGCGCCGAGCAGCGCGTTCTGCGCCCTGTCGCCGTAGCGCACCCGCACGTTGATGCTGCCGATGTCGTCGCCGGCCAGGTCGGCACGCGATATCACCTTGACCCGGCGCTTCTTGAAGAAGTCGTTGTCCAGGCTGATCTGCTTGACCAGTCGATCGCGCGGCACGTTGCCGTCGCGGACGGTCTTGAACAGCGCCGCCAGGTGGCCCTGCGGGTGGATCGAGCGCTTGATCGCCACGCGCTCGGAGAAGTTGACGTTGAGCTTCTTGCGGTCGACCCGCTTGTAGTCCATGCGCTTGTAGCTGAAGCTCGGCATCAGCGCGCCGATCGGCCCGCCGGCGGCGCGCGCCGAGGATTCGGCGGCGAACTTGCCGATCGCTTCCAGGCCGCGCTCGAAGTCGTTCTTCTTCTCCGGCGACCACGGCGGCAGGCTGGGCTGGAAGAAGGCGTCGGTGACCATGTTGCGGACCTGGGCCAAGGCCGCGTCGCGGCGGTCGATGATGCCCTTGGTGTCCTCGCTCTCGGCGACGAAGGTGTCCGACTCCAGCACGATCGCGCGCTTTTCGACCAGTTCGTCGACCGCCTTGCCGATCTCGGTGGAGAAGAAGATGTTGCCGCCGGAGAAGCTCTCATCCATGTGCTTCTGGACGCGGTCCCAGTCGATCTTCAGGTTGATGTTGTAGGCCGGGCGCAGGCCGAGGAAGTCGAGCGAGTAGATCACCGCCACCGGCAGGATCTCGCCCTCCAGGCACTGCTCCATGACCGTGTAGCCGTCCTGGTCCAGGCGCACCGAGAACGCGGCCTGGTTGTTGCCGTACAGCGCCGGCTTGGCGGCCTGGTCGATCTTGAGCACGAACTGCGGGCCGCCGCCGGGGGTCGCGGCGGTGTCGCCGCTGGCCTTGCCGAGCATCAGCAGGCGCACCGAACCGTCTTCCAGCGGCACCGGGGCGATGCGCGGCTTGTTGCGCAGGTTCTCGGCGTTGGCGATCTCGCGCGCCAGATCGTCGATCTGCTTGGCGCTGGCGCCGACGTTGCAGTCGAAGTTGAGGAACCCGCCGGTGCCCGCGTCGCCGCGGAAACCGATCAGGAGGAATTGCGGCACGTCGATGCCGAGCGCCGGATCGCGCACCGTGGTCAGGTGCGGCGCAGTCGGCATGTAGTACCACTGCTCGGGATCGGCATGGTCCGGAAAGACCGAGATGCCGTTGATCTCGCGAGTGCGGCTGTCGAGGAGAAGCATGATCGGACTCCTTCCGAGTCAGGCGTGATGGCGGGTGGGCTGGGCGCGGAGCGGAACCGCCGCGCCGGACCGCGGCGCGGGTCCGGCGGCGACGGCGCGGCGCTCAGGCCGGCACTTCCAGGAACAAGGTCAGGTCGGTGGCGTCGTCGAGCGCCACCACCTTGCGCGAGTTGTCGGCCATGAAGTAGGTGATCTTGGCGTCGTACTCGGGGTCCTCGCCGTTGGCGATCGGCAGCTTCCAGCTCTTTTCCTCGTCGCCGGGCTTGAAGCGCAGGTCGATGCGCTTGGGCCCGTGCGACAGGGCCACGCTGACCATCTTCAGATCGTCCCAGTTGAGCAGGTCCGGCACCACCGCCACTTCCAGCGCGTCCAGCTTCTTGCCGACCAGCACGGTCGAGCGGGTAGCGACCTGTTCGGGCTCTTCCTTGCTGGTGCCGTCGGCGTACAGGGTGGTGACCGCGTACTTGACCGTGCCCAGGGTCTCTTCGACCACCGGGAAGGCCCAGTCGAACGAAGTCATGTCCTTGGACAGGGTGATCACGGTCTTCTGGCTGTACTTGTTCGCCGTGTCCTCGTAGCTGCCTTCCACCGTGATCGAGGCGATCTCGTTTTCCAGGTCGCCGGCGGCGCGGAAGCTGACCGTCTTCTGGGCGGTGAACGGGTCGTCGATGTACAGCTCCTTGGCCTGCTGCGCGCCGCTCTTCCTGATCTGGCGGCCGTCGGCCAGCGAGTACAGCAGTTCGTACTCGATGTCCTGGGTGCGCGGCACGCCGATGATCTTGCGCAGCTGGAAGGTCGGGGTGTCCTTGGTCAGGTTGAACTTGGCCTCGACCGGCTGCTTGCCGCCCTTGTAGCGCACGGTGACCTGGGTGCGCGGCACCTGGGCGAAGTCGATGTCGCCCGGGCCGATGTCCAGCGACAGCAGGCCGAGGTCGTCGACGTTGATCACCAGGTTGGTGTCGTCGGTCTCGATCTCGGGCGACTGGTGCTTGAACGCGTTGCCCTTGTAGTTGACCGTGTAGGAGTACTTGAACTTGCGGATGCTCTGGTGGACGAAGGCCTCGAACTTGGCCACGTCGTCGGGGCTGGTGAAGGTGAATTCCTGCACCTTCTTGTTCGGGCCGTGCGGGTAGTTGATCTTGACCTCGACGCTGTGGATCGGCAGGTTGGCGAAGTCGGCGTTGACCCGCATGTTCACCCGCACGGTCTTGAGGAACTCGTCCAGGTTGATCTTGGAGTAGTAGTTCTCCCACTTCAGCGGCTTGTTCTTGCCGTCCTTGAGCGAGGTGATGGTCGGCAGCATGCCCTGCGGGATGCGGTTGACGATCACCGCCTTGGCCTCGCTCCATTCGACCCGCACATTGGCGATCTGAGTCTTGCTGACCGCGCGGCGGATCTTTTCGAAGTCCTGGCCTTCCTGCAGTTCCTTGATGTTGGGGTCGACCTCGGCGATTTCCTTGAGCAGGTTGCGCTGCACCGCCGCTTCCAGCTGCTTGTTGATCGCCGCGCGGATGTCGGCCTCGAGCTTGGCGTTCTCCTCCGGAGTGCCGTTGGGCGCCTGGACGAAGTCGAAATGGGTCTTGGTGACGTCGTTCTTCCAGCGCGTCGAGCTGACCATCTCGCTGTAGGCGTCGTCGCCCCAGCAGTTTTCCTTGACCGTGACTTCCTGGGCGAAACGGTAGAACTCCGATGCGTTCCAGGTGCCCCAGGCCTTCATTTCCGGCAGGCGCATGTAGCAGTTGAGCTTGTACACCACCTGCACCGCCGAGGCCGAGCCGGTGCTCAGGGTCTCCTTGAAGATCGCCGTGCCCAGCTCGCTCAGCTCGACCATGAACGAGGCCTTGTTGTCGCCGTACAGCGAGGGCTTGCCGGCGCCGCGGATCTTCTCGACCAGGGCGCCGCCCTCGGTCAGCAGCAGCTCGACCGTGCCGTCGGTCCACAGCACCGGCGCGATCACCACCTTGGGCGGGGTCTTGCCCTTGTACTTTTCCGCCAGTTCCTTCTGCAGCTCGGCGACGATCTTCTTCTTGTCGTCGGCCGGGATCGACAGGTCGGTGTCGAAGGCGATGAAGCCGCCGAACTTCTTGCCGCCGTCCTCGCGGATCTGACCGTATTCGACGAAGCGCAGGGCCAGGTCGCCGTTGCTCATGCGCGCGAAGGTCGGCCCCTGCGGCAGGATGTAAAAGGTATGGTCGTTGGCATCGTCGCCGTGTACGAAGTAATCGCCGACGCTTCTGCCGCTGTCGAGTTTCATCATGGACCTGCTCCTTATCCGATAGTCCGCCGCGCCCTAGTCCGGGGACGCGTTGCGTTTTCCTGTCGCCGCGGCGCGAATGCCGCGGCCCCTTGCGATCCGGTCGAACCTTGCAAACGCCGCCGGCGATCGCGTCCGGACAACGGTTTTTTCCCTGGTTTTTCTCTGTTTCGCGGCTCCGCCTGCGCGGCGTCGGCATGCCTTCCCCCGCCGCGCGCCGGTCGGCGCACGTTGGTTTTCGAACAAGCGATCCCGGCGCGGCCGGCGACGGCCGCGTTGCGTTCGCCTGCTTGCTGCGGCTCAGGCCGCGGGCGCAATGGCGCGCCGATAAAGTCCGCCGCTGCGCGCGCGACGCTGGCGCGCGGGCCGCGGCGCAAGGGTCAACTTCGCGGCAGGCCCCAGTCAGCCGCGTCCGCCGCGTACCAGTGCGTCTTCGGCGCCGGTCGCGCACCGATGTCGTCCTGGCGGTAGTCGCTGCGCGCGACCGCGCTCGATCCTGCCTCGCCCGCGTCGCTGCGCACACGCAGTTCGTATTCGCTGGTTTCGCTGGACGAAACCGTGCTTTCGCGCTGGGCCGGGGCGAGGTCGGCGATCAGATAGCGGATCGTCAACCAGCCGCGCTGGCCGGACAGCGCCTTGCGCGCCTTGTCGAGCTGCTCCCCGGCCAACATGGCGCTGAACGCGGCGTGGTACGGCGGCGCGCCCGAGGAGCGGCTGCTCGCCAATTGCAGATAGCCGCCCTGGCCGTCGCCGATCAGCAGCACCGCATCGCCGACCTCGACCGGCGCCGGGTACAGCCGCACCTGTTCCGGCGCCAGTTGCGAGCGCGCGGCCAATTCGGCGCGCAGCGCGTCCAGACGCTCGGCGCCGACGCCCCAGATCGCGGTCAGCGACAGCATCGCCATCGCCCCCACCGCGACCAGCGAGAACTGCGCCCGGCCCTGGTTGTCCGATGCCAGCGCCGGCGCCTTGGCGCGGTAGTACCAGCTCGCCGGTTCGTCCGCCGGCGCCACCAGCACGCCGGCGATTTCCTGATATTCCTCGTGCGCGGGATTGCGGATCATGCTCCTGCTCCGACGGTCGTCCTTGGGATTTGGCTGCTGCGCAGGCGCAGCGGCGTATCGGGTTGCAGCACCGGCGACCACGGCGACTGCGGCGACCAGCGCCAGCGATAGCCGCTGCGCAACGGCGACAGCGCCAACCACTGCCAGCTCGCCTGAGCCGCCTGCCGGCTCAGGCGCAGGCTGCGCCGGCGCGCGGGATCGTCGATGCGGTCTTCCGGGGCCAGTTCGATCAACAGTTGCGGCGCGTCGTCGTCGAACTCGGCGCTGATGGCGAGTTCGCGCGCGCCGGCGCCTTCGAAGCTGAAGGCGTCCAGGCGCAAGGCGTCGGCCTCGACCGGCGCCAGAACGCAGCTGCGGTCGTCGGCATGGGCGCGGGCGAGGCCGCGGATCGTGGCCTGCTCGAGGTCGGGCGGCAACGCGAAGGCCAGGGTCGGCGCATCGCGGTCGAGCCGGCCGCGCGTCGACCAGGATTGGCCCCGGCGCAGGCCGGCGCATTCGAGTTCGATATCGGCCTGATCGAGAAAGGCGGGTTCGGCTTCGACCGCAATCAGGCGCAGGCCGAAGTCTTCTGGCGCGACCAGCAGGTGCTCGCGTTCGGACTGCCGCCAAGGGCCCTTGAAGACTTCCGCGCGGCCTTCGTGCAGCAACACCGCGGCGGTCTGCCAGGAATAGCTCAGCGGCTCGCTCGGCGACAGGCGCAGGTCCAACCGCGCCGGCCGGTCGCTCCCATCCAGCGGTGCGGAGGCCTTGATCGTGAACGGCCGCGACGGCAACCGCGGCGGCAGTTTCACTTCGACCTGGGCCTGGACCAGGCCGACCCGCCGCTCGGGCAGATTCGGCCGCACGGTCAGCGCGCGCCAACCGCTGCTCAACGCGCGCACGTCGTGGCGGCGCACCACCGCGTCGTGCATCGCCGCCGGCATCGTGCGCAGCGGGCCGAGCGGATCGGCTTGGATCGGGAACAGGCGCGGGGCCAGCATCGGCTCGGCTAGGTCCCAGCGCACCCGCCCGGCGGCCATCGCCGCCGGATCGAACACCAGGCGCACGCCCGGCGCCGCATCGGCCGGAGTCGGCGCCGGCGCGGCGAAGCGCGCGGCGATCCGGTCGAGCAAGGCATCGGCCAAGGCCTGCGGCGACCACGCGCCGGCCGGAATCTGCGCGCCGAATCCCAGGCTCTGCGGCGCGTCGGTCAGGCGCGCGCGCAGCAGGTCGCGATCCAGCGCCAGCTGGCCTGCGCCCAGCTGGCGCACCGCGCTCAGCACGGCGGCGGGGTCGAACTCCAGGCTCAGCGGCAGGCGCTCGGCGACGCCGCGCACCCGCAGCCAAGCCTGCGCGCTCACCGACAGCAGGCCGCGCTGCAGCGCAGCGACGAACAAGTCGCTGGCGGCGCTGTCCAGGCGAACCGCCAGGCCCAAGGCGCCGAGGGAGGCGGCATCCAGCGGCAGCAATTCGCCCAACGCCGGCGGCAGGTCGAGGGCGTCGACCGCATCCAGGCGCAGCCAGCCGCCTTCGGCCGGCAAGGCCGACAGGGCGAAGTCCTGACCGGCATCGAAGGCGGCCTGGCGTGCGCCGTCGAGACCGAACTCGGCGGCGAACCCCAGCGACAGGATCGAGAAGCGCTCCAGGCCCGCGCGGCCGCGATCCTGCTGGAACAGGTCCAGGCGCAGCGGCGGCTCGGCGTCGGCGCCGCGGGCGACCAGTTCGGTCGGCGGCAACGAGAAGGCGCCGGGGCGGTCGTAGACGGCGAACGCGAGGCGTTCGCCGATGTGCATCGGATTGCGCCAGTCGGGACGGCCGGAGAAGGACATGGCTCAGACCGCCGTCAGGAACAGGCGCGCCGCATCGACGTGGCGCCAGGCGGTGGCCGGCGCGCTGCGGCCGGACTTGTAGACCACCGTCTGGCGGTAGTCGTAGTAGCCCTCGCTGTCGCGGCGCAACAGGATGTCCATCAACGGCACCGGCACCTCGACCTCGGCCCGCAGGTTGGCGGCGTTGAGGACGGCGCTGCGGTTGCCGCGGAACTCGACGATGATGCTGTGGATCTCGCCGTCCGGCTGGCCGGCGTTGAGCAGGATGTCGGCAGCGGTCTCGATCAGCACCGGGCGCACGGTTTCCTGCTCGATCGAATCGTCGAGCACGTACTTCATGATCGCCTCGCCGTCCGGCACGCTGCGCACCGAGCCGGTGTCGAAGATCGCGTCGGCCGGCAGCGTGCCCGGCGGCGGCGCCAGCGGCTGCACGGTGAAGGCCACGCGCTGCTCGGGTTCGATCTCGATCGGCTGGCTCAGGTCCAGCCCGTCGATCCGGCCCTCGACCAGGCTTTCGCCGCGGCTGATCCAGGTCGGCAGGCGCTGGAAGCGCAGCTTGCTTTCGGTGGCGTTGATCAGCTGCACCGCGACCGCGCCGGTCTGCGGATCGGGCGTCTCGATCGACTGGAACATCTCGCCTTCCATGTCGGCGAAGTTAAGCCGCACCGGCACGGTCACGTTCTCGTTGACGCCGCTGCTGACCACCACATGGCCTTGCAGCAGGTTCGAGTTGGAGGTCGTCATCAGCACCGCCACCGCCTCCTGGAAGGCGGCGAACTCGAAGCGCTCGTTGAAGGTGAAGCCGTTGTCCCAGTCGATGGTCGCCGGCACTGCTTCGGTGCGCACGCCGCCGTTGCGGTTCAAGGCCAACTGCAGGGTCGAGGACGCGCGCAGCAGGCGCAGTTCGAACTCGCGCTGCGGATTGTCGGCGCTGGCCGGCACCTGCGCGGCGAGTTCGCGGCGCGCGGCGAGCAGGCGTTCGCCGTCGGTGACCGGACGCACTTCGCAGGTCAAGTCGACCATCACATCGTCGGGGCTATCGCCCTGGTCGACCCGGAACACCAGCGAGGGCGCGTGCGGCGCCTCGCTGCGGCGCGCCAGTTTGAACGCGTCCGGCAGGTAGTAGATGCGGCTGGGATCGGACAAATCCTGGAAATACGGATGGCTGCGGCCGCTGCCGGCCGGATAGCGCAGCGAATGCACCACCCAGCGGCTGGCGCCGGGGTTGTTGCGGCTGCCCGCCGGATAGACGTAGGGATGCAGTTGCGGGTCGAAGAACAGGGCCACCGCCCAGTCCTGCGACTGATTGCTGGTCTGGTAGCGCGGTTCCTGCGGTTGCGGTTGCGGTTGCGGTTGCGGCTCGGGTTGGGGCTGGGGACGCGGACGCGGCGGCGGAAATCCGATGCCACCGATGCGGCCGCGTCCGGGCAAGGGACGCCCGCCCGGCAGTCCGCCGGCGATGCCGCCGCCGGGCATGACATCGCCGATGCGCACCGCGCGCGCGGCAGCGACGCCCGCAGGCGCCGGCGTGTCCGCATGCGCCGCCAACGTCGCCGGCGCGGCGATGCCCGGCGCCATCCGCACCGCGCCGCCGGCGCGCAACACGCTGGCCTTGGAGAACTGCATCTGGCCCTTGACCATCATCAACTGACGCTTGGGCGTGTCCGGTGCGGTCGCCGCCGGCAGCGGCACCGCCACCGAGAACGCGCGCGACACCAGCAGCCGCGCCTGCGCATCGGCCGACATGAAGGCGCGCAGCAGGCCGTCGCGTTCGGCCAGGCCCATGCGCAACAGGATCATGCAACCGCCGCGCGGGTCGTCCTGGATCTCGGCCACCGGCACGCGCTGCTCGATCGCCGTGCCCGGCACCCGGTAGGCGATGCTGGCCTGGCGCGTCAGCGGCAGTATCTGCGCGGTGCGCGCGGCCTCGGCGATCTCTTCGGCGGGATAGGTTTCCAGCGCGATGCTGACCGTCCACAGGCCGTCCTGGCCCAGCGCGACCCGGACTTCGTACTGGCCGCCGTGCTGGCGCAGGCGGTAGCGCGGCAGCCAGTAGCGCTGCTGCGGGTTGTGCGGATCTTCGTACAGGCAACGGTCGTCCGGCGCGGCGCTGGGGCTGATCGGCTGCGGCGACTGCGCGCGCGCGAAGCCGGCGCCGGGCGCGGTCGCGAACAGGTCCGGGCGCAGGTCGTTCAAGCGCGGACGCAAGCCGCGGCCTTCGATCTGCGCACGCAATACCGCCGGATTCACCCGCAGCCCCGGCACCGCCGGTCGCATCCGCAACTCGCCCGCCGCGGCAGGCGGCGCGGTCACCGACACGCCCGGCGGCGGCCTCGGCGCGGCCGGCGGCGGCGCCGCCACCACCGCAGGCGGCGGAGTCGCCGGCGTGGCCGGATGCGGCGCCGCCACCGGCGGGCGCACGCCGGCGAGGATCTGGTTGAGATTGAGCAGACGGCCTGCGGGCATGCGGATCTCCTTGAATCAGCGACAGGGCGCTGTCCGGCCGGGCGCGAGCGCCAGGCCGTCGTCCTTGGGTCTGTGGGTGCGGGGTGCGCTTTGCGGCACCGATCACGTTCGAATCAAACGCGCGTGCAGTTGCGCGGCGGACATTTCAGGAATGAAACGTTTTGCGCCAGCCCGGCCGGATGCCCTCGACGGCGCCCGCCGGCCCCGCCCGGTCCGCGTTGCGAACGCCCGTCCGCGCTGGTTAGCATCGCCGGGCAGCGCCGGGGATGAGGTCTGCATCGCGGTGCTGTCAGTGCTTACACATCACGCGAACAGGGGGATGCATGAACAGGATTTCGATCGCGATGGCGGTTGCGTTGGCCATGGCCTGCGGCCAGGCGGTGGCCGGAGAAGAGGTGTACGGCGTCGACAAGGATCTGGGGGTCGCGCTGGAGAAGAGCGTCGCGGCGGTGGAGAAAGCCGCGGCCGTCCACGGCACCTGCGTGTCGCGCTATCCGTCGCTGGACAGCTGCGAAGAATCGAAGAAATTTTCCGGCTACTTCCAGTGCGTGGCGATACGCGCCAATCACAAGGGCAGTTGCGCCAACAAGCCCTCGGACCTGGACAATCTGATCAAGGCGGCCAACGGCCTCAGCGGCCCCGCGGCCAAGGCCTTCCTGGCGGGAGGCCGGTGATGCGGTCCCGTTCCCGATGGGCCCTGCCGCCGGTCGTGGCGGCGCTGCTGGCGCTGTCGGCGCCGGTCCACGCCGGGGTTGCGGTGACCGGAGACGGCGCCACGCTGGACGAGGCGATGGCGAACGCGACGCGCAACGTCGAGGCGGCGGCCAAGGCCGCCCGGCGCTGCGTCAGCACCTATCCCAGGCCCGAGACCTGCGTCCAGTTGGCCGACGGCCGGTTCCGCTGCCGCGGAGTGCGCGCCAAGCACAAGGGCAGCTGCAACTGAGCCTGTGTTGAAGCGACTTGGACGGCCCGGCCGATCGAACGGCCGGGTCGTTCTCGTCATTGCCAATGCTGCGAAGCCGGCTGCTATGAAGTCTGTTGCGACGAATTCGCAGCGGCGACGATTTCGTCGTAGTGGAACACCTTGGACACGATCCACCAGCGCCCATCGAGCTTGAGCCAAGTCAGCAGATCGATGAAGCGCCGCGGTCGCAGCGTGCATTCGGCGCGGACCAGGGCGGTGACCGGACCGAACAGTTCGATCGAGACGATGCGGTCCTCGCGCGGTTCGCCCTTGCCCGCCGGCGCGGTCCGCGCATCGATCACCGGCCAGTACTCCGGCATGCTGCGGGCCAGCAGCTCGCCGCCGCTGGCGGTGGCGTACAACGCGCATGGGTGCAGCACCCGGCGCAGGCGCGCGCTGTCGCTGTAGTACAGGCCATCGAAGTAATCCTGCATCGCCGCGCTCAACGCGGCGCGTTCGGCCTGGATCTGTGCGGGCGACATGTCAGCGCTCTGCGGCCGTCGCCGCGCGCTCGGCGCGCAAGGCCGCGACCGGCCGCCCGGCCACGCCCCAGTTCTCGGCCTCGACCTCGTCGATCACGACGAAGGTGGCGGCCGGGTCCTTGTCGAGCACCTCGACCACCATCTGGGTGGCGCGGCGGATCAGCTCGGCCTTGCGCGGCGCGTCGAGGCCGTCGCGGGTGACCTGGATCAGGATGTAGGGCATCGAGGCTCTCCGTCAGGCCGCCAGCAGGCCTTCGGCGCGCAAGGCCGCGGCCACCGCCGGGCGTTGCGCGACCCGGGCCAGGAAGGCCTGCAAGCGCGGCAGGTCGCTCAGGTCGAGCGCCACCTGCGGCGCCCAGCGCGCGACCGCGAACAGATAGGCGTCGGCGACGGTGAACGCCGCGCCGGTCAGATGCTCGCCATCGAGCCGGCTGTCCAGCCATTCGAACTTGGCCCGCAGGCTGGCGCGCAGAGGCTGCCGGGCGGCGGCATCCAGATCGGTGCGGAACAGCGGGCTGAACGACTTGTGCAGCTCGGTGGCGACGTAGTTCTGCCATTCCAGCACCCGGTAGCGCGCCAGCCCTTCGCGCGGCAGCAACGACTGCGCGCCGGCGCGCTCGCTGAGGTACTGGCCGATGATCGGGCCCTCGCTGAGGCGTTGGCCGTCGGCCAGCTCCAGCAGCGGCACCTGGCCCTTGGGGTTGATCGCGTAATAGTCGGCGCCGGCTTCGGTGGCATGGCGGGCGGTGTCGACGCGCTCCAGGGCGAATTCGGCGCCGGTTTCGCGCAGCAGGATATGGCTGGCCAGCGAGCAGGCGCCGGGCGAGTAGTAGAGCTTCATGCGGCTTCCTTGTGGACGGGGAACGACAGCCGGCATGCTATTGATGCGCCGCAAGCGTATAAACGCGTCCGAAATCAATTCATAAGTTACATGACGTAAACCATGAGCCGACAGTTCGACGCCCTCATGCTCGGCAGCATCGAGCTGTTCTGCCTCTGCGCCGAAGCCGAAAGCTTCACCGCCGCGGCCCAGCAGGCCGGCCTGACCCCGGCCGCGGTCAGCCGCGCGGTGGCGCGGCTGGAAGCGCGCCTGGGCGTGCAGCTGTTCGTGCGCAGCACGCGCCGGGTGCGCCTGACCGATGCCGGCCGTCGCTATCTCGGCCATTGCCGGCTGGGCCTGAACCAACTCGCCGAAGCCGAGCGCGAAGTCAGCGGCCAGCAGCGCGCGCCGGCCGGCAAGGTCCGGCTCAGCCTGCCGACGCCGGTCGCGCATCACTTGCTGCTGCCGGCGCTGGCGCGATTCCGCCGCGCCTACCCGGAGGTGACGCTGGACATCCAGCTGAGCAATCGCAACATCGATTTCACCGCCGACGGTTTCGACCTGGCGGTGCGCGGCCGCACGCCGCCGGATTCGGGCCTGATCGTGCGCAAGCTGTTCGAAGCCGCGCTGGTGGTGGTGGCCGCGCCCGATTATCTGCAGCGCGCCGGCGTTCCGCGCACGCTGGAAGACCTGGCCGCGCACGACTGCCTGCAATTCGTTCTGCCCAGCAGCGGCCAGGCCGTGCCCTGGCAATTCCGCCGCGACGGCCGCGACCTGGACCTCGACACCCGCGGCGGCCTGCACTGCAGCGACGACTTCCTCGGCCCGGCTACGCTGGCGCGCGCCGGCGCCGGGTTGCTGCAAACCTATCGATTCGTCGTCGCCGACGATCTCGCCGACGGCCGGCTGCAGGAGGTGCTGGGCGAATACGCCGGCCGCTCGCGGCCGTTCTCGCTGGTCTATCCCAGCGCGCGCCACGTGTCCTCGCGAGTTCGCGCACTGATCGATTTCCTGGTCGCCGAGTGGCCGGCGCAGGTCTGAGCGGCGCTCAGCGCGGCCAGCGCCCGCCGCATCGCCGCGCGCGCGCTCACAGCCGCAACTCCAGCACCTTGTCGCCGCTCAGCTGCGCCAGGTAGCGACCGTCGCTTTGCGCGCGCAGGTCGTACAGGCCGAACGGCGTGACCAGCGCGGCGCGCGCCAGGCCGCCGCCGGCATCGAGCGCGATCGCCTGCAGGCGCGGTTGCGTCCACGCCGAGGCCTTGGCGAAATGGGCGCGCAGGACCGCATCGGCCTCCAGTTCGCCGACGCAGCGTCCGCGTTCGAGACGGAAGCGGATCGCGCCGGCGAGCGCCTGTTCGCCCAGGCGGCCGCCGTAGCGGCGCTGGGCCAGCGGACACGCCGCCGCCGGCAAGCCCGCGGGCGGCGGCTGAAACGGCGCCGCCAGCATCATCGCGGTGGATTCGATCGACGACACCCACTCCGCGTTCGAGGCCACGCTGGCGGCGATCGCGCGCTGCGGCCACAGCACCAAGGCCGCGCGCGCGCCTTCGGTGATCCCGGCGTGGTGGACGATGCGCGCGCCGTCCAGATCCGTGCCCAGGCGCCAGCCCAGGCCGAGCCGGTAGTCGCGCTCGCGTACCGGCCGGCCGTCGTCGAATCGCAGCGGCTGCTGCAGGGCGGCGAAACTGGCCGGCTTGAGGATCTGCCCGCTCATCAGCCGGCCGCCGAAACGGGCCAGCGATTCTGGCGTGCCGGCGAGGCCGCCGCCGCCCCACGAGTAGCTGTGATCGCGCGGCCGTTCGACCCGTTGCGCCGCGCCGCCTTCGAGCTCGTACAACTGCGATTCGCGTTCGCCGCGGCCGCCTTGCTCGGCGCCGATGCTCAGGCCGGGCACGATTTCGCGGCCGAGGTAATCCAGGAACGGTTCGCCGGCGACGTCTTCGACCGCCGCACCGACCAGGGTGTAGCCATAGGAGGAATAGTGGTACCGGCTGCCGGGCGCGCTCAACAGCGCGCGCCCGGCGAACACGCCGACCGCCTCGCGCTGGCTGGCGTAACGGCGACCGTCGCGGCCGACGCCCTCGTCGCCGGCCTGGTAGTGCGGCAGCCCGGCCACGTGCGCCGCGACCTGGCGCAGATTCATCGGCGCCCAGGCGGCGGGCAGCCACGGCAGCCGCGACCGCAACGGCGCGTCCAGGTCGAGCTTGCCCTGTTCGGCCAGTTTCGCCGCCGCGGTCGCGGCGATCGCCTTGGACACGCTGGCGAAACGGAACACGGTGTCGGCGCGCACCGGCTGCCGGGCCTGGAGATCGCGCCAGCCGGCGCAGCCGATCCACGCCAGCTCGCCGTCGCGCCACACCGCCGCGCCCATGCCGGGCACGCCGTTGACAGCGAGCAGCGCGTCGAGCAGGGACTGGGCGGTGACCGCAGCGGGGTCGGTGGGCGCCTGGCCGCAGTCGGCCCAAACGGGCGACACAACGGCGGACAGCGTCGCGGCCAGCAGGCAGGTGGCCAGGGAACGGCGGTTGCGGCGCAGACGGATCATGCCGGTAGAGCTCCGTGGAAGGCTGGCCTTCACTGTAGGAGCCGGCGTTCGCGGCCGCAGCGCTTTTGGGATGGGCCGTGCGCGCGCTGAGGCGAACCGGTGGACCCGGCCCGACCCGGCCGCTCAACCGGTACCGGCGCCGTCGTGCAAGCGGGCCAACAAGGCGTCGATGTAGGTGCGGCTGACCCGCAACGGCGTGCCGTCGTGCAGGCGTGCGATCGCGTCGCGGTTGGGCAGCGCCTGCAGTTCGGCCACGCAGTCCACGCGCACGATCGCCGAGCGGTGCACGCGCACGTAGCGCCGCGGGTCCAGGCGCTCGGCCAGCCGATGCAAGGGTTCGCGCAACAGATGACTGCGCCCGCCGATGTGCAGCAGGGCGTAGTCGCCGTCGGCCTGGATCCATTCGACCCGGTCGGCCTCGACGTACACCGCGCGCCGACCGACCCGCACCGCGAACCGGCGCAGCGGCGCGACGGCCGGCGCAGCGGCGCCGGCGCCTTCGCGCTCGCGGCGGCGCCGACGCGCGCGCTCCACTGCCTCGTCGAAGCGCGCATCGTCGATCGGTTTGAGCAGATAGTCGACCGCCTCCAAGGCGAAGGCCTGCACCGCGTACTGCGCATGCGCGGTCAGCAGGACCGCCAGCGGCCGCTGCGCCGGCGCCAACGCGGCCAGCCATTGCAGGCCGTTCCGGCCCGGCATCTGCACGTCGACGAAGGCCAGGTCGACCGGCGCGACCATCAGTCCGGCGCATGCCGATTCGGCGTCGGCGTACTCGCCGGCGAGCATCAGGTCGGGATGGCGCGCCAGGCGCTGGATCACTGCGCGCCGCGCCAACGGTTCGTCGTCGATCACCGCCACCCGCATCAGCGCGCCGCCTGGGTGTCGGCCGCGGCCAGAACCGGCTGCAGCGGCAGGCGCAGACGCACCCGGTAGCGGCCGTCGCCGTCGGTGCCGGCTTCGAACGCATGCCGCTGCGGATACAGCGCTTGCAAGCGCTCGCGCACGTTGCGCACGCCGATCGTGCCGCCCGCCGGCGCCGGATCGGCATCGCCGTCCGCCGTCGTGGCCGGATCGTTGACGATCTCGATCCGCAAGGCATCGCCATCGGCGGCGATGTCCAGGTCGATCCGACCCGGCGCGGTGCGCCGGGCGATGCCGTGGCGGACCGCGTTCTCGACCAGCGGCTGCAGCAGCAGATACGGCACCCGCGCCGACAGCACGCCGGCGCCGATCCGCCGGCGCAATCGCAGCCGTTCGCCCAGTCGGGCATGCTCGATTTCCAGATAGGCCTCGGTCAAGGCCAGCTCCTCGGCCAGGCTGACCTCGTGCCCGCGCCCGCCGTCGAGGGTGGCGCGCAAGAACTCGCTCAGGCGCGCCAGCATCCGCTGCGCCTGCCCGGCCTGCCCTTCCCCGATCAGGGCCGAGACCGCATTGAGGGTGTTGAACAGGAAATGCGGTTGCAACTGATAGCGCAGCGCGGTCAGCTCCGCATCGCGCGCCCAGGCCTGCGCCTGCGCCACCCGCTCGCGCTCGCGGCGCAGTTGCACGGCGTAGGCGACCACCGCATGGATCGCGCAGGCGGCGACCAGGCTGAGCCAGGTGCCTTCCAAGCCGCGCAAGCTCATCGACCAATCGAAGTGCGGCGGCAGCGATCCGCGCGCGAGCAACGGCGGCAACAGCAACAGCCAACGGCTGGCCCAGGCCATCAGGAAAGTCGCCGGCAGCAGCATCGCCGCCGTAGTCGCCAGCGACCAGCGCTGCCGCAACGCCCGCTGCAAGGCCGTCAACGGCAACAGCCAGAGCGCGAACGCCCACAGGTACATGGTGCGCGATGCGCTCGCCGGCCCCTGGCCCAGGATCGGCACCGCGCTCAGCAGCAGGCAGGCCGCCAGCGGCAGCGCCGCGAGCAAGGGCAGCCAAAACGGCGGCTCGTCGTCGCGGCGGTGCAAGTCGTCGGCAGGGGCGTTCATCGGATCGGCGGCACCAATGTCACACGGGCGTCGGCGCCCATCATGCCAGCGCCGGCGGGCGCGCCGGACCGGTATACCGCGGCGCCGGCCATCCCGGCGCGCGAGACCCCGACCGAAGCGGCCAACCGTGCCTCCGTCGCGCCGGGACGGTGGGCCCAGCCGGCCGGACGCTGCGCTCGCTGCCGAGGCCGATGTCGCAAGCCGATGACGCTACGACCGGTGCGCTATCCCGACGACGCCTCGCCGCCGCCTCGTCGGCGGCGCCCGAGCCGCTTGGCCGTCCCAACCCCGCCCGCTACCATGCGCGCATGTCGACGCATCGGACGCAGAACGGCGACGAAGGCCATGTCGTCCACCTCGTGCCGCGGCTGGACGCCGCCACGCCGCCGTCCGCAACGCCACCGGAGTCGTTGCGCTTCCCGCGCCGCATGGGCGCAGCGGGACGGACCGGGTTCGCACTCTTGAATCTTGTCGCCAGCGCCGGCGCCGCCTGGGCCATCGTCCGATTGTGGACCGACGAAACTCCCGGTTGGTGGTTCAACCTGATCTTCACCGTCCTGCTCGCCTGCCTCGCGCTCGCGCTGTGGGCGGTCCTGGTCGGCTCGATCCGACAGGCGGCGCTCGAACGCCGTCTCGAAGCGCTGTGGCGCGAAATCGGCCCCACCGCGGTCGCGACCGCCGGCCAGGTGACCGGCCGACGCTGGGTGCTTGCCGAAGACGGTTCGGTGTCGTCCTTCGCCCTGGTGGTACGGCTCGCCGACGGCCTCGCGCTGCAAGCCCGGTGGAATCCGGACAGCACGCGCGAATGCCTGCTGCAAACGCAGGTGCCCGGCGTCGGTGCGCAAGCGCGGATCTGGCGCGTGCCCGACGCCGCGACGGATGCGCCGGCGGTGGTCGAGGTCGCCGACCCTTCCGTGGTGGCTTGAGCAGTCGGCCGCTTCGGTCGCGGCGCAGCGGGCAGCTCGCTTGCCAACCGGCGCGGGTGCGCCCTGCTGCTGGCCTGCCGACCCGCGTTCGCCGCATCGGCGCGCGCGCCGCCCATGCGACTACTGACGATCGGCACATGAGCGCGCAGCGCCGGGTTGCCTAGCCTGTGCGCACTCTCGGGAGGGGCGAATGGGCACGATCAGGCGCGACGCGTTGACAGCGGGACTGCTCTACCTGTTGCTGGTATTGGTAGCGCCGATCCGGTTGGTCTACATCCCCAGCCAGTTGTTCGTGAGCCAGGACATGGCCGCGACCGCCGCCAACATCGTCTCGCATGCCGGGCTGTTCCGGCTCGGCATCCTGAGCGATCTGTTCTGCGCGACGCTGGAGGTTTTTCTGACGCTGGCGCTGTTCCGCCTGTTCAAGGACGTCGATCGCCGCCGCGCCGTCCTGATGGCGGTGTTGGGGCTGATGCCGGTGCCGCTGTATTTCGCCAATGCGTTCAACGACGTCGCGGTGGCGCATCTGCTCCTGGGCAGCGGAGCGTCGGCCGGTTTCGATGCGACCCAGACGACCTCGCTGGTCGGCCTGGCCTCGGCTCTGCACGACGCGGGCATCAACATGCTGCAGATCTTCTGGGGCGCCTGGCTGTTCCCGTTGGCGGCGCTGGCCTGGACATCGCGCCTGGTACCGCGTCCGATCGCCCTGTGGCTGGGATTGAATGGCGTCGCCTATCTCGCCCTGAGCGTCACCGGCCTGGCGATGCCGTCCTGGGGCAAGACGGTATCGCTGCTGGCCTTGCCGTTCCAGCTAGGCGAAGTGGCGTTCGTCGTCTGCCTGTTGTGGCGCGGCATGCGCGGCCGCGCCGTCGGCCAAGCGCTGGCCCGCGGCGACCAGAGTTAGATGCCTTGCAGCGCGGCGGCGGCCGCCCCGCGTTCGTACCGACAGTCGCCCGGTTGCAGGCGCGCGCGCCGGATTCGAGCGCCTGCCCGCTCGGCGCCGAATGGGCTTCGCGCCGGTTGAACGCCGGCCGTGGAGGAGTGGATGCGCCAAGCGCGGCGAGCGTCGGCGGTCTGCATCGACGACTATCGGCGCGCGACCATGCGAGTCGCGGTCGCACGGCTCCGACGCCGTCGGTCGCGGCATCAAGGGCCGGAAACGAGGCCCGCGCGCGCTGATTCGCGCATCGGGATCTGGGTCAGCTCTTCTTGACCAGCGTACGCCGGCCGATCGGACTGTTCTTGCGCGCCGTCGGTTTGGCCAGGCCGGGGATCAGGAAATCGGCGACGCTACGACCGTGCTTGGTCTTCTGAGCCAGCCAGCGCGGCATCCGCCCTCGGCCCGACCAAGTATTGCGCTTATTGTCCGGGTCGCGGTACTTGGCGGCGACCTTGCTCGGCTTCTTGCTCGCCTTTCTCCGCGGGGCTCGCTTCTTGCGCGAAACCTCGGCCGCAAGCGGTTCCCCATAGAGTTCTTCGATCGTATAGCCGTATTGCGCGGCGAGCGCGATCGCCTTCCGACGAACCAAAGCGACAGGGCGACGGCTGGATAACAGCTTCCTGCGCCGCTCCGCGGCTGCCAGAAGGGAATTCAGTTCCGGCAGGCTGAGCTTCTCGATATCGATATTCATGCCGCGCAGGGTCCGGCCATAGCTATCGGCCTGTCAAGCAATAACGCGATGGCCGGCGAAAATCCGCTTCGGAGCGGAAACTTCGGCCCATTACGCCGGGCAAGCCGGACGCGACTCGTTGCGGCCGCTTGCGTTTTCGCTAGAATTCGGGGATCGCGGGACAAGCCGGCAAGCACCAGGGGCGAAAACACCCTTGGCCGCAGTCCACCGACCTACACACGGGGCATTATGAACCCGATTGGCGGGCCTGATTCTCCTGGGGCGCCAGACGGCGCTGCGGCTTCGTCCTGCGATTCCCCCATTGCGTCTGCGCGCAATGGCCTCGCGTCGCAAGAGCTGGCTTTTTCGTCGGCGACCGACCTGGCGCAACTGATTCGACGGAAACAAATCAGTTCGCTCGAGCTCACCCGATACTACATCGAGCGCATCGAACGGCTCGATAAAGCCTTGAATGCCGTGGTGGTGAGGGATTTCGACCGCGCGCTGGAAGCGGCGAAGTCGGCCGACGAGTCTCTGGCGCGGGGACAGCGGTCGGGGCCGCTGCACGGCGTCCCGATGACGATCAAGGAGTCTTTCGACGTGTCCGGGCTGGCGACGACCTGGGGCGTGCCGGAGCTTCGGGACCACCGCGCCCAGCACGACGCCGCGGCGGTCGAACGCCTGAAAGCGGCCGGCGCCCATGTCATGGGCAAGACCAACGTCCCGCTGCGGCTCGGCGACTGGCAGAGCTACAACGAGATTTACGGCACGACCCACAACCCCTGGGATACGCGCAGATCGCCTGGCGGGTCCTCCGGCGGATCGGCCGCCGCGCTGGCGGCCGGCCTGACCGGCCTGGAATTGGCTTCCGATATCGGCGGCTCGATCCGCAATCCGGCTCATTTCTGCGGCGTGTATGGGCACAAGCCCACTTTTGGCATCGTGCCGACGCTTGGCCACAATCCTGCGGGCGTCGTGTCCGCGCCGGACCTGAACGTCGTCGGGCCGATGGGGCGGAGCGCGGACGATCTGGCCCTGGCCCTGGAGGTCGTCGCGGGTCCCGACCGGTTCCGGTCGCCGGGCTGGAAGCTGGAGCTTCCGGCGCCCAGAGCGCGCACGCTGCGGGGCCTGCGCGTGGCGATTTGGCCGCAGGAGGATTTCGTCGCCACCTCCGTCGAGATATCCGATCGCGTGCAGGAAGTCGGGGAAACGCTCGCCCGGGCCGGCGCGGCAGTCTCCGATCTGGCGCGGCCCGAGTTCGATCCGCGCGAGTCGTACAACACGTATCTGAACCTGCTGGCGTCGGCAGGGCTCGCCAAGCTTTCCGATGAATACTATTCCCTGGTCCGCAAGGAGGCGGCGGCGCTCGATGCGAACGACGAGTCGCCGTCGGCGGTGCTGATGCGAGCGCGCGTGCTGGATCATCGAAGCTGGGCCGATCACGATGACGCGCGTACCCGCCAGCGATTGCGGTGGCGCGCGTTCTTCGACGATTGGGATGTGGTGATATGCCCGATCTGCGCCACAACGGCCTACGAACACGATCATCGCCCCAAGCCTGAGAGAGTTCTCGCCGTCGACTCGGCGCGGACATCGCATTACGAGCACTACTTCTGGGTAGGTCTCGCGACCGCCGCGTATCTGCCGAGCACGGCCTTTCCCAGCGGATTGTCGCGCGATGGCCTTCCGATCGGCCTGCAGATCATCGGTCCGGAGTACGGCGATCGGACCACCATCGAAACAGCCCGCCTGATCGCACAGGAGTTGGGCGGTTTTCGCGCGCCGCCCGGCTTCGGCGCTTGATCAGCGGCGGCGGTCGAATGGACCGGGTCTCAAGGCCGGCTGGTCGCTCCCGAAGCGGAACTAAAACGTCCGCGCGCAGACAGGACGCGATGGCGGGCCGGGCGCCCGGCCGGCTTGGCTGCCGGCGCCGGACGTGACAGGCTATGGAGCGGGCCAATGCACAGGGATATGCGCGTGCTGAAAGCAGGCGATCTGATCGCAATCGAACGAGCGGATGGCTGGTCGGCCGTCAAGATCCTGGCCATGGACACGTGGCCCGACGGGTCGAGCGCGGCGCATTGCCTGATCTATCAGCCGGTGCCGGCGAAGCCCAGCCTGGCCTCGCTGCGCCAGGCGCCGGTGCTCGCCTTCCACGCGCCGATCGACGGCGGCAGCTTCGGCGAGGAGTGGCAACGCCTGGGCAACGAAACTCCGACGGCGCAGGAACTGTCCGGTTTCGTCGAGTACCTCCGGCTCACCGATTTTCCGCGCTACCTGGAGTTCACCGGCCAGGACGCGGCGCAGATCGTCGGCGCGGCCAACCGGCACTACGCGCAGGCCAACGCCCTGGCCGAACAAGGCCGCAGGCAGGACGCCATCGCCGAATACGGCCGCGCGATCGAGCTGTTCCCGCTGTTCTTCGAGGCGATCGACAACCGCGCTTTCACCGAAATGGAGCTCGGCCGCTACGACCGGGCGCTACCGGATTTCGAGCGCTCGCTGCAGGTCAACCCCGACGGCACGGCGGCGTTCTTCTCGCGCGGCGAATGCCTGATGCAGCTGGGCCAGCTCGATGCGGCCGAAGCCGTGTTCGAGCAAGGCCTGGCGCGCTTTCCGGAACAGCGCGACCTGTTCGCCGAATTCCTCCATCGCGTACGCGGCTTGCGCGACGCGCCCTGACCTGTACCGCCGCGGCCTGGGAAGGCCGGCACCGGCGCGGGGGCGCTCCTACCCGCATGACGGCGATAACCTGAACCGCTAGCCTTGGCCCGAATCGAGAGACTGCCGATGTCCGATGACCCCGCCGATGTCGTGCTGCTCGCGCACTTCCCGTGCGTCGACGACTACTGCCGGCTCCGCCGCGAGAGCGGGCTGTCGCCGCGCACTGCGACGGCCGCCGCGCGGGGCCTGGCCAACACCCTGTACGGGGTGAGCCTGATGCATGCCGGAGCGGTGGTCGGCATGGGGCGGATCATCGGCGACGGCGGCTGCTTCTACACCATCGTCGACATCGCAGTGGCGCCGCGCTGGCAAAAACGCGGTCTTGGAAAACGCATTCTCGATGCACTGGACCAATGGTTGCGCGCCAACGCCGAGCCCTCGGCCTACGTGAACCTGGTCGCCGACGGCGATGCCAGGCATCTGTACCGGAAGTACGGGTTCGTCGACAGCGCGCCGCATTCGATCAACATGGCCTACTCCGTTCCAGCGCCCTCGCTGTCCTGACCTGGACCCGCAATCGGCCGATCTGCGTGCGAATTCGATACCCGCCCGACGCTTGCGCCTTGCGCGAAAACGCGGCCGTCGTGCCTCGGACTCGAAGCGCGGCCGCCCGGCTCGCCGCCGGCAGCCGCGAACCGGGCGAGGCCGGCTGCGGGTTCTTCGGCGACGCTCTGCGCCGTCCGGACGTCGGCCGGAGGCCTGGGCTTGGTCGGGCGTCGCGGATGGAAGAGGCCGCCGCTTGATGGGCCCGGACTGGAACGCGTTCGCGGCGCTGTGCCGGCAGGAGTTCGTGACTTGCGAGTTCCAGGCCGAACTCCTGCAAGCCTGCGCGGGAAACCAAGACATCGCGTGGGTCGTCTACTCCCATTGCCTGGGCGACGCGCTCGCCTGGATGCGCCGATCGATTCCGGCTTTGGGCGGAAAGATTCCGGCATCGCTCATAGCGGCCCAGCGGGGGGACGAAGTCAGGCACTGTCTTTGGTCGATGCCCCGCTAGCCGGTGCCGTGCGGGTCGGCGCCCAGCCGTTCCGCCCGGCGACCGAGGTTCAGCCGGGCTGCCTCGGGCCGGCATTGACCGCCCACTGCGCGGCGAACGCGCGCAGATAGGCCGGCCGCGCCTCGCCGCGGGCGACATAGGCGGCCAGGCGCGGGAATTCGTCGAG
The DNA here is from genome assembly GCF_057657315.1 of Lysobacter sp. Soil_C_15. Classification (NCBI taxonomy): domain Bacteria; kingdom Pseudomonadati; phylum Pseudomonadota; class Gammaproteobacteria; order Lysobacterales; family Lysobacteraceae; genus Lysobacter; species Lysobacter sp. Soil_C_15. The sequence continues at coordinate 270,498 of NZ_JBDGIR010000005.1, read as the reverse complement.
CAAGCCCGACGGCCGCAGCCGCAGCAGCACCGACACCATCATCAGGTCTCCGGCGCTGAAGCCGTCGTCCAGCCACGGCGATCCGCCCAGGCGTTCCGACAGCTGGCCCAGGCGCTGACGAATCCGGTCCTGCACCAGGGGCAGGCGTTGCCGCGCCCACGGCCGGTCGCCTTCCTGGATCTTGGCCACCGCCAGCTCGAAGATCGGCGGCTCGACCGTGTTGAGCGCGGCGAACATCCAGGCGACGGCGCGGGCGCGCGCATCGGCCTGGTCCGGCAGCAGGCCGGGATGGCTCTGCGCCAAATGCAGCACGATCGCGCCGGTTTCGAACAGGACCAGCTCGCCTTCCTCGTAGGTGGGAATCTGGCCGAACGGATGCAGGCGCAGGTGCGCGGGCTGCTTCATCGCCGCGAACGACAGCAGGCGCACTGCGTAGGGCCGGCCGACTTCTTCCAGCGCCCAGCGCACGCGGGTGTCGCGCGCCAGGCCCTGGCCGCCGTCGGGCGAACGTTCGAAAGCGGTGATGACGATGCTCATGGCGTAATGCTCCGGCCGAAGTCGAGGGGCGGGCGACCTTGCTGCCCTTTGCCTGACGACGAACCGCCGGCCGCGAATTCGACAACGGCCGTAGCGCGCTACCGGGCGATGTCGGCGCCGCCGGCGACCGTACCCGCGCTGCGACCGGCTTTCGCCACAGAATCCGCAGCGCCTGCCGCATTCACATGCAACTCGGCACGGCCCTTCCTACGGGCGATGTCAGGCTGAGCATGGCGCTGGCACGTCTTCGCCGGCCGAACCCGACTGGCCCTCCTCCTTCGCTGCCCTGACTTCCGGACGAGCTGTAATTCAGGGTCGCGAATCACGGTGCCGGTGGGCGTGAGCGGGGATGCTGGCGCACGGCTGCCTCTCCGGTGGGCGACGGCGGGGCATTCGCGGGTGCGAACCCTGTCCGGGGCTTCGGCGCCGCGCGCGCCGCCGGAAGACGCGCCGGCCGCGCCCGGCGCGTAGCGCAGGCCCGCCGTCGGCGCCTGTGCCCCCACGAACCAACGTGTGCGGTCCGCCCCGCCGCCGCGTGCTCGACCCCGGGGCTTTCGGCGCGGCCCGGCCGCGGGCGCGATCCCGATCCGTGCGACGCCGCTCACCTTCGAAGCTAGAGGACGGATGACCAACATGAAGACTGTTTCGCCATCACAGCCGTGTTGCTCCAACGTGGACATCGAACGTTTCTGGGCCTTGGCCGACGAACTGCAACAGCAGACCGTCGAGCACGCGCAGGCAATGTTCGCCTTCGTGGAAACCGCCAGCCCGCAGCGTCTGCATTCGCTGCTGCTGCAGTACCGCTACTTCACCAGCTACTACATCACCGATATCGCGCTGCTGGTCGCCCGGCTGCAACCCGGCCGGATGCGCAGCTTCCTCGCCGACATCCTGCTCGACGAGCTCGGCGGCGGCGACCCGGCGCAGGCGCACCCGGAACTGTACGACCGGTTTCTCGCCAGCCTGGACGTCGCTCAGCCCCCGCCGCAGACGATGGCGCTGGCCGGCAACCTCCGACTGCTGGACCAGGCCCGCGCGCGCCTGATCGACCCCGCCCGCAGCCCGGCCTACGGCATCGGCCTGCGCGGCATGGGCGGCGAGTGCGTGTGCCAGATCTACCTGGCGCGGCTGTACCAGCACCTGATCCGCAACCCCTATATCCAGCGCAACCACGACCGGATCGCCTGGACGTTCTGGGATCTGCATGTCGGCGAGCACGACATCGCCCATCGCGAGCGGCTGCGCAAGCTGATCGGCGACGAGATCGCCGGCATGGACAGCGGCAGCGTCGAGGCCTTGCAGCAGGGTTTCTGCGACAGCATGGCGGCGTGGTCGTCGTTCTGGCGCAACATCCTGGACGAAGCGAGCAAGGCCGACGACGCGCCGGCCGGCGAGCGCGCCGCGGTCGCCGAGCTGGTGCTGGGCCCGGCGGCCGGCCACCGCGACGAGGCCATCCATCAGTTCCATCTGGCGATCGGCGTGCGCGACCTGCAACAGGCGCGCCGGTTCTACTGCGAGGTGCTCGGCGCCAGGCAGGGGCGCTCGACCCGCAACCTGATCGACCTGGACTTCTACGGCCACCACCTGGTGATCCACCAGACGCCGCAGACCGGCGAGGACGCCGACCATTCGTTCGGCTCGGCGTTCTACGGCGAGACCGTGCGGGTGCCGCACTTCGGCATGAACCTCAACTGGCGCGACTGGAGCGCGCTGGCCGAACGGATCAAGGCGCGCGGCTACGGCTTCATCGACCCGCCGCACGTGCGCATGCGCGAACTGCCGGGCGAGCACGCCACCATGTTCCTCAGCGACCCCAGCGGCAACTGCCTGGAATTCAAGGCCTTCCGCAACCACGACGAAGTGTTTTCGGTGATCTTCTCCGACAGCACCAAGGACATCTTCGGCCTGGACGCGTTGGCGGAGAAAGCGGCCGCGGCCTGAGCCGCGGATACCCAAGCCCCGGCCCAGGCCGGGGCCTTCCGCGGTCTCCGGCGCGGCAGGCTAACCCGCCGCGTGGCGATCGGCCGCCTGCAAGGCATCGTCGATGATCGCCAGCCCGTCTCGCAGGTCGGCCTCGTCGATGGTCAGCGGCGGCGCCACATGCACGCGGTTGAAGTGCACGAACGGCCACAGGCCGCGCTGCTTGCAGGCCGCGGCGAACTCGGCCATCGGCCGGTTGTCGGCGCCGGCCGCGTTGTAAGGCACCAGCGGCTCGCGGCTGTCGCGGTCGCGCACCAGTTCGATCGCCCAGAACATGCCCAGGCCGCGTACTTCGCCGACGCTGGGGTGCTTGCGCTGCAGTTCTTCCAGCGCAGGCCGGACGATCCGCTCGCCGAGGCGGCGGGCGCGTTCGATGATGCCGTCCTCGCGGTACACGTCCAGGCAGGCCACCGCCGCGGCGCAGGCCAGCGGATGGCCGGAATAGGTCAGGCCGCCGGGGAAGGGGCGGTCGTCGAACGTGCGGGCGATGGATTCGCTGAGGATCACCCCGCCCAACGGCACGTAGCCGCAGTTGACGCCCTTGGCGAAGGCGATCAGGTCCGGCACCACGCCCCAATGGTCGATCGCGAACCATTCGCCGCAGCGGCCGAAGCCGGCCATGACCTCGTCGGCGATCATGACGATGCCGTGGCGGTCGCACAGTTCGCGCACGCCCTGCAGATAACCGTCCGGCGGCACCAGGATGCCGTTGCCGCCGACCACCGATTCCAGCAGCACCGCGGCGACGGTGTGCGGCCCTTCGACCATCAAGGTATCGGCCAGGTGGGCCAGCGCGCGTTCGCATTCCTGCGTCGGCGAATCGGCATGGAAGGCGGAGCGGTACGGATACGGTCCCCAGAACCGCACCGTGCCCGGCATGCCCGGTTCGGCGCCCCAGCGACGCGGGTCGCCGGTCAGCGAAATCGCCCCGGCGGTGGCGCCATGGTAGCTGCGGTAGGCCGACAACACCTTGAGCCGGCCGGTGTGGTGGCGGGCGATGCGCACCGCGTTCTCGACCGCCTCGGCGCCGCCGTTGGTGAAGAAGACTTTGTTCAGATCGCCGGGGGCGGCCTGGGCGATCAGCCGCGCCGCTTCGGCGGTGGCCGGGTTGGCGTGGTAGGGCGCGACCGTGCACAGGCGCGCGGCCTGGGCCTGGATCGCGGCGACCAGCTTGGGGTGCTGGTGGCCCAGGTTGACGTTGACCAACTGGCTGGAGAAATCCAGCCAGCGCCGTCCGCTCTCGTCCCAGAAATGCGAGCCGCTGGCGCCGGCGACGACGACCGGGTCCAGGCCGGCCTGCGCCGACCAGGAATGGATGACGTGGGCGCGGTCGTTGCGGTAAGCGGCGGATGTTTCCGCGGCGGCCGCGCTCGGGCCGGAGCGGGAGATGGAGCGTTCGAGGTCGATGGTCATGGCAGCGCGGGACTCGGATGAGGGCGCTGGGCGACGGCCGGTGCGCCGTGGGGCTGGGCCGAACGGCGGCGTTGCGCGCCGCCTGATTGCTCCGGCTTGCCGGCCGGACGGGAATTGCGCATCGATGGAACGCCGAGCGCGCGGATCAGGCTATCGATCGGAACCGCACTCGCGAAGCCCTACTGGCCAAACCGCACGCGCGCATCCAGCGCGCCGGACCGGCGGCGGCCGCGCCGCCGGCCGCTATCGCAGCTGTCGCCGCCGCGCTGCGGGCGCGGCGGCGAAACAGCGGCGGTTCACTCCACCGTCACCGCCTTGGCCAGGTTGCGCGGCTTGTCCACGTCGGTGCCGCGCGCCAGCGCGGCGTGGTAGGCCAGCAACTGCACCGGGATCGCGTGCACCACCGGCGACAGCACGCCGACATGGCGCGGGGTGCGGATAACGTGCACCGCCTCGGACTCGCCGAAGTGGCTGTCGAGGTCGGCGAACACGAACATCTCGCCGCCGCGCGCGCGCACTTCCTGGATGTTGGACTTCACCTTCTCCAGCAGCTTGTCGTTCGGCGCGATCACCACCACCGGCATGGCCGCGTCGACCAGGGCCAGCGGGCCGTGCTTGAGCTCGCCGGCCGGATAGGCCTCGGCGTGGATGTAGGAGATTTCCTTGAGCTTGAGCGCGCCCTCCAGGGCGATCGGGTAGTGCACGCCGCGGCCGAGGAACAGCGCATGCTGCTTGGGCGCGAAACGTTCGGCCCAGGCGGTGATCTGCGGCTCCAGGTTGAGCGCGTGCTGGACGCTGCCCGGCAGGTGGCGCAGGGCGTCGACGAACTCGGCTTCCTGCTCGGCCGACAGCTTGCCCTGCAGCTTGGCCAGGGTCGCGGTGAGGGTGAACAGCGCCACCAGCTGGGTGGTGAAGGCCTTGGTCGAGGCCACGCCGATCTCGGCGCCGGCGCGGGTGTAGTAGACTAGCTTGCTGGCGCGCGGGATCGCGCTTTCGGGCACGTTGCAGATCGACAGGGTGCGCTCGTGGCCCAGCGACTTGGCGTACTTCAGCGCCTCCATCGTGTCCAGGGTTTCGCCCGACTGCGAGATGGTGACGATCAGCTGCTTGGGATTGGCGACCGCGGCGCGGTAACGGTATTCGCTGGCGATCTCGACCTGGCACGGCAGGCCGGCGATGGCCTCGATCCAGTAGCGCGCGGTCAGGCCGGCGTAGTAGCTGGTGCCGCAGGCCAGGATCTGCACGCCCTCGATGCCGGCGAACACCGACTCGGCCTGGGCCCCGAACAGCGACGGCGAGAACGCGCCGTTGTCCATCACCGCCTCGATGGTGTCGGCGATGGCGCGCGGCTGCTCGTGGATTTCCTTCTGCATGAAGTGGCGGTACGGGCCCAGCTCCAGCGAGGCCAGAGAGACGTCGGACACGTGCACTTCGCGTTCGATGCGCGCCCCCTGCGCGTCGAACACCCGCACCGAGTCGCGGCCGAGGTCGGCGGTGTCGCCTTCTTCCAGGAAGATCACCCGGCGGGTGGCCTGGAGGATCGCCGAGACGTCGCTGGCGATGAAGTTCTCGCCCTCGCCCAGGCCGATCAGCAGCGGGCAGCCCATGCGCGCGGCGATCATCCGGCCGGGTTCGCGCTTGCTGACCACGGCGATGGCGTAGGCGCCGACCAGCTCGCGTACCGTGCTCTGCACCGCCGTCAGCAGGTCCCCGTCCTGCTTGAGGTGGTGGTGGATCAGGTGGGCGATGACTTCGGTGTCGGTCTGCGACTCGAAGGCATAGCCGGCGGCGCGCAGGCGCTCGCGCTGCTCGTCGTGGTTTTCGATGATGCCGTTGTGGACCACCGCCAGCTCGCCGAAGCTGATGTGCGGGTGGGCATTGGCTTCGGTCACGCCGCCGTGGGTGGCCCAACGGGTGTGGCCGATGCCGACCTGGGCGCTGAAGCCTTCGGCCTGGGCCGCGGCCTCCATCTCGCCGACGCGGCCGGTGCGGCGCACGCGGCGCAGCTGCGCGCCATCGAACACGGCGATGCCGGCCGAGTCGTAGCCGCGGTATTCCAAACGTTTGAGTCCGTCGATGAGGACGGGGACCACATCGCGATCGGCGATCGCGCCAACGATTCCGCACATGCTGGGGGCAACTCCTTCGGGGGATCCGCCGATTCTAGCCAGTGCGCTTTGCGGACACGTCCGGCGGACGGCGCAAGCGTCCGCACGGACACGCGGACAGGTTGATGGGTCATTTTAAATCAACAACTTGCGATTGGCACGAGTTGTGCTTGGGTTAAGCCCAGACACCCGCCGCGAGCCGCACCGAAATGAGTATCCGCGACACTTCTGCGCAGGACCACCGGGTCGCCCCCTCCGCCGCCGCGCGGCGCCGGCCGTGGCTGTTCGGTGCCGGCGCCGGCGCGCTGGCGCTGGCCGCCGGCGCCTGGCTGCTGTCCGGCTGGAGCGCGGGCGGCCGTTCGATCGCGGCCGAGCGGCTGCGTTTCGCCGAAGTGAAGCGCGGCGACCTGGTCCGCGACATCGCCGCCGACGGCCGGGTCATCGCCGCCAACAGCCCGATCCTGTACGCGATCGCCGGCGGCTCGGTCGAGCTCAAGGTGGTCGCCGGCGACGTGGTCCGCCGCGGCCAGGTCCTGGCCGAGATCGACAGCCCCGAACTGCGCAGCAAGCTGGCCCAGGAACAGGCCGCCCTGGCCGGCCTGGAGGCCGAAGCCAGCCGCGCCGACCTGGCCGCGGAACTGGCCCGCTCGACCGCGCGCAAGGAACTCGACCAGGCCCAGGTCGACCGCGTCGCCGCGGTGCGCGACCTGGAGCGCTACCAGCGCGCCTTCGACGGCGGCGCAGTGGCCAAGGTCGACGTCGCCAAGGCCCAGGACGAACTGAAGAAAGCCGACATCGGCCTCGACCACGCCCGCGGCGATCTCGATCGCCAAGGCCGCAGCGCCGGCCTGGACGCGCGCAACAAACGCCTGCTCGCCGATCGCCAGCGCGCGATCGTCGCCGAGGCGCAGCGCCAGGTCGACGCGCTGACCCTGCGCGCGCCGTTCGACGGCCAGGTCGGCCAGATCCAGGTCGCCCAACGCGCCAACGTCGCCGCCAACGCGCCGGTGCTCAGCGTGGTCGACCTGGGCGTGTTCGAGGTCGAGATCAAGGTGCCGGAAAGCTTCGCCCGCGAGCTGGCGATCGGCATGCCGGCGCAGATCGGCGGCGGCAGCGGCGACAACTTCCCGGCGCGGATCTCGGCGGTGTCGCCGGAAGTGGTCGGCGGCGAAGTGGTCAGCCGCCTGCGCTTCGTCGACCGCCAGCCCTCGGGTCTGCGCCAGAACCAGCGCATGAGCGCGCGCATCGTCCTGGACACGCGCCGCAACGTGCTGATGGTCGAGCGCGGCCCGTTCCTGGAGCAGTCCGGCGGCCGTTACGCCTATGTGGTCGCCGACGGCCTGGCCGCGCGCCGGCCGATCCGCACCGGCGCCAGCAGCCTGAGCCAGGTGGAAATCCTCGACGGCCTGCAGCCGGGCCAGCGCATCGTGGTCTCCGGCAGCGACCAATTCGACAACGCGGACGCGGTCCGCATCAGTGGAGAATGATCATGTACGCCATGCACAAGCCCGCCGCCCCGGCGTGGAACCCGCAGCAGCTGGCCGACGCGGTGCCGCTGCGCCTGCACCAGCTGGTCGATTTCGCCCTGGCCCGCGACGCGGCCGCGGCGCGCAGCGCCAACGCCGAGCCGCGCCGGCCGCTGCGCGGCGCGCGCTACGCGGCCGCCGCGGCGCTGCCGATGTTCGCGGTGCGCTGAGCATCGCCTTTCGTTTCAGACATCTTTTCGAGGAACCGCCTTCATGCTCGACATGCGCCAGGTCACCAAGGTCTACCGCACCGAACTCGTGGAAACGCACGCGCTGCGTTCGCTGGATCTGCACGTCGGCGAGGGCGAGTTCGTCGCGGTGACCGGGCCGTCCGGCTCGGGCAAGACCACCTTCCTCAACATCGCCGGCCTGCTGGAGACCTTCACCGGCGGCGAGTACCGGCTCGACGGCGAGGACGTGCGCGGCCTGTCCGACGACGCCCGCTCGCGCCTGCGCAACCAGAAGATCGGCTTCATCTTCCAAAGCTTCAACCTGATCCCCGACCTCAATCTGTTCGACAACTGCGACGTGCCGCTGCGCTACCGGCGCATGCCCGCGGCCGAGCGCAGGCAGCGCATCGAGCAGGCGCTGGCCCAGGTCGGCCTGGGCTCGCGCATGAGGCACTACCCGGCCGAGCTGTCCGGCGGCCAGCAACAGCGCGCCGCGATCGCCCGCGCCCTGGCCGGCACGCCGCGCCTGCTGCTCGCCGACGAACCCACCGGCAACCTGGACTCGCAGATGGCGCGCGGGGTGATGGAGCTGCTGGAGGAGATCAACGCCGCCGGCACCACGATAGTGATGGTCACCCACGACCCGGAGCTGGCCGCGCGCGCGCAGCGCAACGTGCACATCGTCGACGGCATGGCCACCGACCTGAAGGCCGAGCCCAGCCTGATCCGCACCCCGGCGCCGGCCGAAATCGCCGACGCCCTGTCCGCCTGAGGCCGCCGCCATGTCCGGCAACAGCCAATTCGCCTACTACCTGCAACTCGCCCTGCGCAGCTTCAAGCGCAACCGGGTGCTGACCGCGCTGATGGTGCTGGCGATCGCGCTCGGCATCGGCGCGTCGATGACCACCCTGACCGTGTTCCACGTGCTGTCCGGCGATCCGATACCGAACAAGAGCGAGCGCCTGTTCTACGTCCAGCTCGATGCCGCCGACCTGCACGGCTTCAAGCCCGGCGAGGAGCCCGAGGCCCAGCTGACCCGCTTCGACGCCGAAGCACTGCTGCGCGAAGGCCGCGCCCAGCGCCAGGCGCTGATGTCCGGCGGCAACGTCGTGGTCACTCCGTCCGACGGCCAGTCGTCGAAGATCAGCGAGGCGCGCTACACCAGCGAAGGCTTCTTCGACCTGTTCGATACGCCGTTCCAGTACGGCCGCGGCTGGACCCGCGCCGAAGACGAGGGCCACGCCCGCGTCGCGGTGATTTCGCGCGAACTCAACCAGACCCTGTTCGGCGGCGCCGACAGCGTCGGCCGCACGGTGCGGGTGGAGAACGTCGACCTGCGCATCGTCGGCGTGCTCGGCGATTGGCGCCCGGTGCCGCGCTTCTACGACCTCAACCTGTCGCGCTACGGCGAGGCGGAGGAACTGTTCGTGCCGTTCTGGACCGCACGCGACATCGGCCTGGAGCACAGCGGCAACCGCAATTGCTGGGCCGATTCCGGCGGCGACCAACTGTCGTCCACCGCGCCCTGCGCCTGGGTGCAGTACTGGGCGCAGATGGATCCGGGCCAGGCCGGCGCCTACCGCGACTACCTGGGTGCCTATTCCGAACAACAGCGCAAGGCCGGCCGCTTCCAGCGCCCGCCCAATCCGCGCCTGCGCGACGTCATGCAGCATCTGGAACACAACAAGGTGGTGCCCAACGACGTGCGCCTGCAGGTCTGGCTGGCGTTCGGCTTCCTGCTGGTGTGCCTGATCAACACCGTCGGCCTGCTGCTGGCCAAGTGCCTGCGGCGCTCGTCGGAGATCGGCGTGCGCCGCGCCCTGGGCGCGTCGCGCCGCGACATCTTCCTGCAGTTCCTGGTCGAGGCCGGCACGCTCGGCGTGGCCGGCGCGGTGCTCGGCCTGGGCCTGGCCCTGCTCGGGTTGTGGGCGGTGCGGCAGAACCCGGCCCAGTACGCGCAGTTGGCGCAACTGGACGGAACCATGCTGCTGACCACCTTCGCCCTGTCGATCGGCGCCAGCGTGCTGGCCGGGCTGTTGCCGGCCTGGCGCGCCTGCCAGGTGACGCCGGCGATCCAGCTCAAATCCCAATAACGCGCACGCCGCGAACCAGCAACGACCCGCCGCCGGCGATGTCCGGCGGCCTCGACGGAGCATCCATGGACATCCGCCCCATTCTTTCCACCCTGCGCCGGCACAAGACCGCCGCCGCGCTGATCGTGCTGGAGATCGCCCTGGCCTGCGCCATCGTCTGCAACGCGGTGTACCTGATTTCGCAGCGCCTGGAGCGGATGGACCGCCCCACCGGGGTCGCCGAGGAACGCCTGCTGCGCATCCAGACGGTCAGTCCCGGCAAGAACCGCAACGATTCGGCGCGGGTGCAGGAGGACGTGCAGTCCCTGCGCGGCGTGCCCGGCGTGATCTCCGCCGCGTCGGCCTCGCAGATTCCGCTCGGCGGCTCCAGCTCCAACAGCGGCGTGCGCATGAGCGCCGACCAGAAGGACAACAGCTTCAACGCCTCGGTCTACCTGGGCAGCGAGGATCTGATCGAGACCATGGGCCTGCGCCTGATCGCCGGGCGCGATTTCCTGCCCAGCGAATACCAGAACATGGAAGCGATCGAGGCGTCCTTCGACGAGGGGCGCATTCCGGTGGCGGTGGTCAACCGCCGCTTCGCCGAGCGCCTGTTCCCGGGCGCCACGCCGGCGACGGCGCTCGGCAAGCAGTTCTACAGCTGGGGCAACAATCCGATCACCGTGATCGGCGTGGTCGAGGAACTGCTGCGGCCCAACGACTACGGCAACGGCCAGTACTCGATGATCTTTCCGGTCCGCCCGCACTGGAGCTGGTCGAACTATCTGATCGCCACCGAGCCGGACCGGCGCGCGGAAGTGCTCAAGGCCGCGGTCGCCGAACTGCAGCGCACCCGTCCGGGCCGGGTGGTGCTGAAGGAGAACACCTTCGCCGAGGTCCGCGACGAGTACTATCGCCAGGACCGCGCCATGGCCTGGCTGCTGTCGGGAGTGATCCTGGCCCTGTTGATCGTCACCGCGCTCGGGATCGTCGGCCTGGCCAGCTTCTGGGTCCAGCAGCGCACCAAGCAGATCGGGGTGCGGCGCGCGCTCGGCGCCACCCGCGGCCAGATCCTGCGCTATTTCCAGACCGAGAACTTCCTGCTGACCACGATCGGCATCGTCCTGGGCATGGCCCTGGCGTTCGCGATCAATCTGGGCCTGATGAAGCTGTACGAACTGCCGCGCCTGCCGGCCTGGTATCTGCCGGTCGGGGCCTTGTGCCTGTGGCTGCTCGGCCAGCTCGCGGTGTACGGACCGGCGCGGCGCGCGGCGATGGTGCCGCCGGCGCTGGCGACGCGCTCGGCCTGACACCCTTCACGCTAATCCTTGGTTCGCCCGGCCCCGCGCCATGCGCTCGGGACGGTGCGTCCGCGCTCTATCCAGCCCTTTTCGCCACGGAGCCCACCATGAGCCCCACCGCCCCGCGTCCGCATCCCCGTCCCAATGCCCGCCTGCGCCGCGGCGCGCTCGCACTGGCCGTATTGGCCCTGCTCGCCGGCGGCGCGGTTCAAGCCGCAGACACCGCCGTGGCCGCGGCGCCGCGCGCCGCCGCGGCCGACGACGTCGCCGTCCGCACCCGCGCCTTCAACGCCCTGATCGACGAACACTGGCAGGGCATGCTGCGGCTGCTGCCGGAGCAGGCCAGCTTCTTCGGCGACTACCGCTACAACACCCAGTGGAGCGACTTCTCCCTGGCCGGCGCCGAGCGCCGCCAGGCCTTCGGCCGGCAGATGCTGGGCAAGGTGCGCGCGGTCGACACCCGCGGCTTCGCCGAGGCCGATCTGCTCAACCACCGCCTGCTGCTGCGCTGGATCGAGAGCGATCTGCGGTCCTACGCGATCAAGAGCCATCTGATGCCGCTGGACCAGTTCAACGGCAGCCATCTGTTCCTGACCATCATCGTCAAAGCCTTCCCGTTCAACGACACCCGCCAGTACGACGACTACCTGGTCCGGCTGCGCGCGATCCCGCGCATTCTCGACCAAGTCACCGAAGTCGCGCGCCAGGGCGCGCGCGAAGGCCTGATGCCGCCGCGCTACCTGCTGGAGAAGATCGTCGGCCAGTGCAACGGCATCGCCGACGCCGCAGGCGAGGACAGCGTGTTCGCCGCCTCGCTGAAGAAATTCCCCGACGCCGTGCCGGCGGCCGAACGCGAACGCCTGCGCAAGCAGATCCTCGAGGTCGTCGACGGCGAAGTGCGCCCTGCCTATCGCCGCCTGGCCGAATTCGTCGCCAAGGAGTACGCGCCGCAGGGCCGCAGCGAGTACGGCGTGTGGTCGCTGCCCAACGGCGAGGCCTACTACCGCTACCAGATCGAACAGTTCACCGGCTCCTCGCTGGACGCCGAGGCGATCCACGCCCTGGGCCTGAGCGAAGTCGAGCGGATCGAGCGCGAGCAGACCCGGATCGCCAAGCGGCTGGGCTATGCCGACCTCAAGACCGCGCGCGCCAAGATGGCCGCCGACCCGGCCCGGCATGCGCAGTCGCGCGAGCAGATCCTCGAGCTGTACCGCGGCTACCTGGCCAAGATGGAGCAACGCCTGCCGGAGCTGTTCGGCACCCTGCCGCAGACCCGGGTGCAGGTGCAGGCGGTGGAAGCCTGGCGCGAGAAGGAAGCCTCGGCCGCGCAGTACATGCCCGGTACGCCCGACGGCGCCCGCCCCGGCCTGATCACGGTCAACACCGGCGAGCCGGACAAGCGCCTGCTCGGCACCATCGAAGCGATCGCCTATCACGAGGGCGTGCCCGGCCATCACTTGCAATCCTCGATCACCCGCGCGCTGCCGGCGCTGCCGAAGTTCCGCACCCTGACCGGGCAGCTGGCCTACATCGAAGGCTGGGGCCTGTACTCGGAAGACCTGGGCAAGGAGATCGGCTTCTACCAGGACCCGTACAGCGATTTCGGCCGGCTCTCGCAGGAGCTGGTGCGCGCCAACCGGCTGGTGCTCGACACCGGCATCCACCACCGGCGCTGGAACCGCGACCGGGTGGTGCAGTGGATGCGCGATCATTCCGACATGGAGGAGCCGAACATCCAGGCCGAGACCGACCGCTACATCGCCTGGCCGGGCCAGGCCCTGGCCTACAAGATGGGCCAGCTGAAGATCCGCGAGCTGCGCGCGCGTTCGCAACGCGAACTCGGCGAGCGCTTCGACATCCGCGCCTTCCACGACCAGGTGCTCGGCGGCGGCGCGCTGCCGCTGGACGAACTGGAAGCGCGGATCGGGCGCTGGATCGCCGCGACCCGGCCCGCCGGCAACGCGCAGGACGCGGCCGAATAACGGCCGGACAACAGCCCGGCGACGCCGGCGCAGACGCCCGCGTTCGCCCGCGCCGGGCGGCGCTGGCATACTCACCGCACTACGGCGGCGCGGCGTCGCGCCGCCGCACGCTCACTGGATGCACGATGCGCACGGTCCTGGTCATCGACGACAACCCCGCGGTCGCCACCGCGCTGGACCTGCTGTTCGGGCTGCGCGAAATCCGTGTGGTCACCGCGCAGTCGCCGGAGCAGGGCCTGGAGCTGTTGGCGCGCGAGGACGTCGGCCTGGTGCTGCAGGACATGAACTTCAGCGCCGACACCACCTCCGGCCAAGAAGGCGTGGCCCTGTTCCGGGCGATCCGCGCACGCCACCCCGACCTGCCGATCATCCTGCTGACCGCCTGGACCCACCTGGACACCGCGGTCGACCTGGCCAAGGCCGGCGCCGCCGACTACCTGGCCAAGCCCTGGGACGACCAGAAGCTGCTCGCCAGCGTCGAGAACCTGCTCGAACTCGGCGCCAGCACGCGCGAGGTCTCGCGCCTGCACGAACAAAGGCGCAAGCGCCACCGCGACCTGGAAGCGCGTTTCGACCTGCGCGGGCTGGTGTTCGGCTCCGAGCAACTGGCCGCGGTGATCGAACTGGCCGGCCAGGTCGCGCGCGCCGACGTGCCGGTGCTGATCACCGGCCCCAACGGCGCCGGCAAGGAAAAGATCGCCGAGATCGTCCAGGCCAACTCCGCGGTCAAGGCCGGCCCGTTCGTGACCCTCAATTGCGGGGCGATGCCGACCGAGCTGATCGAGGCCGAATTGTTCGGGGCCGACGCCGGCGCCTACACCGGCGCCAACAAATCGCGCGAGGGCAAGTTCGAAGCCGCCGACGGCGGCACCTTGTTCCTCGACGAAATCGGCAACCTGCCGCCGGCCGGGCAGATGAAACTGCTGCGCGTGCTGGAAACCGGACGCTTCGAACGGCTGGGCTCCAACCGCGAGCGTCAAGTCAGCGTGCGGGTGATCAGCGCGACCAACGCCGACCTGGCGACGATGATCCGCGACGGCCGCTTCCGCGAGGATCTCTACTACCGGCTCAACACGATCCAGATCGACATCCCGCCGCTGGCCGAACGCCGCGACGACGTGCTGCCGCTGGCCCGGCATTTCCTCCAGGCCAATCCGCTCGGCGCCGGCAAGCGCCTGGGCGAAGACGCCGAACGCGCCCTGCTCGGCCATGCCTGGCCCGGCAACGTGCGCGAACTGCGCAACACCCTGCAGCGCGCGGCCCTGCTGGCGCGCAGCGAAGTGATCGGCGCGGCCGACCTGGGCCTGCCGCCGGCGTCGGCCGGAGCCGGCGGCAACGGCGCCGTCGAGGAGCCCGATCGCGCCGCGATCGAAGCCGCGCTGGAACGCGCCGGCGGCGTGCTGGCCCAGGCCGCCAGCGAACTGGGCCTGTCGCGGCAGGCGCTGTATCGGCGCCTCGACCGCCTCGGCATCAAGCGCGACTGAGGCCGCCCGCATGCGCCGTCCGTCCCTGAGCCTGGTCTTCGCCGCGATCGCGCTGGCCTATCTCGCCGTCGGCGCGGCCCTGAGCCTGTGGCTGTCGTCTTACCTGTCCGAGCGCTGGTTGGCGCCCGCGATCGCGGTGGCGCTGCTCGCGCCGCTGCTGGTCTACCACGTGCGGCGCGCGTTCGCGCCGATGAACTCGTTGTTCCGCGCTCTCGCCGGCTCGGTCGCCAGCTATCGCGACGGCGACTACTCGATCAGCTTCCATTGGACCGGCGGCGGCGACCTGGGCGAACTGGTCGCCAGCCACAACCGCCTCGGCGATGCGTTGCGCGAGCAGCGTCTGAGCCTGGTCCAGCGCGAACTGCTGCTCGACACCATGGTCCAGAACACGCCGGTGGCGATGCTGCTGGTCGATCCGGCGCGGCGCATCGTCCACGGCAACCTGGCCGCGCGCAAGATGCTCGGCGACGGCCGGCGCCTGGAAGGCCAGGACTTCGCCGAGTTGCTGGCGCGTGCGCCGTGGCCGATGCAGGAGGCCTTCGAGCGCGGCGGCGACGGCATGTTCAGCGTCGGCGACATCGAGAACGAAGAGATCTACCACCTGTCGCGGCGGATCTTCCGCCTCAACGGCCGCGCCCACGAACTGGTGCTGCTGCGCCAGCTCACCGCCGAACTGCGCCGGCAGGAAGTGCAGACCTGGAAGAAAGTGATCCGGGTGATCAGCCACGAGCTCAACAACTCGCTGGCGCCGATCGCTTCGCTGGCCCACTCCGGCGCCGAACTGCTGCGCCGCGGCCAGCACGAGCGCCTGCCGACCGCGCTGCAGACCATCGAAGAACGCGCCCGCCACCTGGAAGGCTTCATCCGCGACTACGCCCGCTTCGCCAAGCTGCCCGCGCCGCGGCTGCAGCCGATCGAATGGTCGCGCTTCATCGAACAGTTGCGCAGCCAGGTCGCCTTCGCCTACGACGGCGTGCCCGGCGAAGCGGTGGCGCGGGTCGACGCGGCCCAGCTCGAACAGAGCCTCATCAACCTGCTCAAGAACGCGCACGAATCGGGCTCGCCCCCGGAAGAAGTGCGCCTGCAGCTGCGCCGGGTGCAGGACGCCTGGCGCATCGACATCCTCGACCGCGGCAGCGGCATGAACGATGCCGTGCTCGCCAACGCCTTGTTGCCGTTCTACTCGACCAAGCGCAACGGCACCGGCCTGGGCTTGGCCCTGGCGCGCGAGATCGCCGAGGCCCACGGCGGCCGCATCGCCCTGCTCAATCGCCAGGGCGGCGGCTTGTGCGTGTCGATGGTGTTGCCGGACTGAGCGATCCGCTTCGGCGACGTAGGCGCTGCAGAGGGGCCGTCGCGCGTTTGCCGAAGGTCCCGATATCCGCAGGCGGCTCAGGCTGCGAACCCGGCCGCATCGAGGATAGCGCAGCGCTTGTTGCGCTTGCGCCGGCCGCCTGCCTGCCTCTTCGACGCTCCGCCGACGGCTCGGCGACGGTTGCGGCGGCAGACGCGGATTCGCCGATTCGCGAACGAACGCATGGTCTTCGTCCGCCGCCTGCTCCACGCTTGCGCGGCGAACCGCATCGCGCCGCATCCACAGCATCCGTCGTGCGAACCATAGGGTGAAACGCATCCTGGTTCGTTTCTAGCGTGGGCGCATGCATCCGGCGATCGCTTCGCGCCCTGGAATAGAGCCGTTTTTCCAAACAATGGAAGAGGAGATCCGCCAATGCTTCGCACATCTACGCTTTTGGCTTTCGGTCTAATGGCAATGCTCGCCAGTTTCGGCGCCAGCGCTGCGCGCAACGTCGTGTTCTTGAACAATCCTTCGCCGCAGAACGTGAAGGACATCGGCCACTTCCGGGTCAAGAGCACCGGCCAGCCGTTCTTCTCCGACCTGGTGCTGTTCGCCGCCAACATCAACGGCAGCACGCCGAACACGCCGGTGCTGTACTACAACACGGAGATGAGCGCGATCCTGAAGGACAACATCGACGCCGTGCGCCAATTGCAGGCGGCGGGGATCAAGGTCCAGATCTCCTATCTGGGCAATCACCAGAACGCCGGCTGGTCGTGCAACATGACCTCCAGGACCGCGAACCGGCTCGGCAACGCGATGGTTGCCGACATGGTCAAGTACGGCCTGGACGGGATCAGCGTCGACGACGAGTACTCCACCTGCTCGGGCAGCGCGAGCTCGTTCTATGCGGTGCTGAAGGCGATCCGCAGCAACCCCTACTTCAGCGGCAAGACCCTGAGCAAAGCGCTGTGGTCGGACTCGCAGTACTTCCGTTCGCCCTACAACGCCGCCACCCAGCTGACCGAAGGCTATGAGATGACCTATGGCGGCAGCGTCGGCTACCTGGCGCCCTACGTCGGCTACGGCATGGCCAAGAGCAATCTGTTCCTCGGCATCTCGCCGGAATTCAGCTCGGCGTCGCAGGCCGGCTCGATCGCCGGCAGCGTCGCCAGCGGCGGCTACCAGGGCGTGATGATCTGGGCGCCGAACGCCTTCCTCAGCAACGCCGCGGCGGCGCAGTACTACACCGAGATCGTCAAGGCCCAGGCCGGCGCCACAGAGTCGGTCGAATACGTGCCCTGAAGCATGGCCCCGAAGCCTGCGGATGCCCGCCTGCGCGGGCGTGGCGACTCAGCGGACCGCTACTGCGGATCCCTGCCGTCATCCCCGCGAACGCGGGGATCCAGGGCCCATCCGGCATGATTTTCGGCCTCTGGATGCCCGCGTCAGCGGGCATGACGGCTCAGGGAATGCAGCCTCCACCTGCCGTCATCCCCGCCAAGGCGGGGATCCAGGGCAACATCCAGCTATGACTCCCAAGTCTCTGCATGCCCGAGTTCGCGGGCATGACGGCTCAGGGAAGACCGGTCGCCGCGACGCGCCCGTTCCCTGTCGCGCCTAATCCCGCACCGTTCCCGATTCGATCAGCCGCGGCTCGCCGAGCGCGCCGCAGGCGTCGTCGGCGCCGAACAGCAAGGTCGAGGCGATGGCGCCGTAATAGCCGTCGCCGACCCGGTTGTCGCGGAACACGTTGCCGGCCGACGGGCACTCCGGCCGCGGCAGGGTGCAGCGTTCGACGCAGTACCAGTCCGAGTACGCGGCGCGCTTGCCGGCCCGCTCGAACGCGTTGTCGACGATCCAGTTGCCGTCGGCGCCGTCGCGGGTACGGATCGCATCGCCGTTGACCGCGACGAAGCGGTTGCGCTCGATCCGGTTGGCGCCGGAGCCGTGCGCGGCGTAGACCGCGTGCAGATAGCCCGAGTATTCGGTCGGGTTCTCGATCGATTCGAAGTGATTGTCGTACAGGCCGTTTCGGCGCGAATTGATCAGCCGCACCGCCGCGTACGAGTACGGCGCCGGGCCGACGCCGTAGCGGCCGCCGATGCGGACGAAGCGCATGCTGCGCAGTTCGTTGTAGCCGTTCCAGCCGCCGGCCGGGTCGTTGCGGTCGCCGACCAGGTCGACGCCTAGCCAGTAGTCGCTCACCGTCAGGTAGCGGAAATGCAGCTTCGATGCGCCGGCGGCGCTGCGCAGTTCGAACCAGGTGCCGGCCGCGCCGCCGCCGTCGAACACCGGCCGCGCGGTCGCGCCCGGCGTCGGCAGGAAACTGATCCGATAGCCGTTCAAGTAGGTCCACACGACCTGCTGGCCGCGGTAGTTGCCCGGCGCGATCCGTACCTCGACGTCCTCGCGCGGCGCATGCCGATGCAGCAGGGCGTCGGCGCGCGCCAGGCTGCGGATCGCGGTCGCGGCGCTGCGGCCGTCGCGGGCGTCGTCGCCATCGGGCGCCAGGTACAGGCGGAACACCGCCTGCGCCGGCGGCGCGCACAGCAACGCGGTTGCGGCCAGCATCGCGCCGGCGAGCCTGCTGTCCATCGATCGGTTCCCGTCGCGCTCCCCGCGCCGACGGCAGGCTAGCGCGCGCGCGACGCCGGCCGCGCTGCCGCGCATCACGGAACGCGCCATGCGGCGCGCCGCGATGCGCGGGGTCGCGCTTACTTTTTCTTGACCGGCCGCTTCCAGCCTTCGATCGTGGCCTGGCGCGCGCGCGCCACGGTCAGTTCCCCGGCCGGCGCCGGGCGGGTGATCACCGAGCCGGCGCCGATGGTCGCGTCCTTGCCGATCGTGACCGGCGCCACCAGCGAAGCGTTGGAGCCGATGAAAGCGCCGTCCTCGATCGTGGTGGTCGATTTGTTGACCCCGTCGTAGTTGCAGGTGATGGTGCCCGCGCCGACATTGACCCCGGCGCCGATCACCGCATCGCCGAGGTAGGTCAGGTGATTGGCCTTGCTGCCGACGCCGACCCGGGCGTTCTTGGTTTCGACGAAGTTGCCGACGTGGGCGCCGTCGGCGAGCACCGTGCCCGGCCGCAGCCGCGAGTACGGTCCGATCTGCGCCGCGCCCTCGACCACCACGCCGTCGAGGTCGCAATGCGCGCGCACCTCGGTGCCCGCGCCCAGGCGCACGTCCTTGAGCCGGCTGAACGGCCCCACGCGCACGCCGTCGCCGAGTTCGACCGTGCCCTCGAAAATCACGTCGACGTCGATCTCGACATCGCGCCCGACCGCGACCGTGCCGCGCTGGTCGTAACGCGAAGGGTCGGCCAGGCGCGCGCCCTGCACGCACAAAGCGCGCGCGGCGCGGCGCTGGAACGCACGCTCGAGCTGGGCCAACTGCCAGGAGTCGTTGGCGCCCTCGACCTCGATCGGGTCTTCGACATGGACCATCTCGGCCGCGGTGTATTCGGCGGCGGCGGAACCGAACACGTCGGTCAGGTAGTACTCGCCCTGGGCGTTGTCGTTGCCCAGACGCTCCAGCCAGCGCCGCAAAGGCTCGCCGTCGGCGACCAGGATGCCGGTGTTGACGGTGCGGATGGCGCGCTGCTCGTCGTCGGCGTCCTTGTGCTCGACGATGCGGCCGACCCGGCCCTCGGAATCGCGCACGATTCGGCCATAGCCGGTCGGATCGGCGAGGTCGGCGACCAGCACTGCGATCCGTCCCTGCGCCGCGAGCAAGCGCTGCAGCGTGTCGGCCGCGATCAGCGGCACGTCCCCGTACAGGATCAGCACGCGCGCGTCTTGCGGCACATTAGGCATCGCCTGCTGCACCGCGTGGCCGGTGCCCAGGCGCTGGCTCTGCTCGGCCCAGGACAGGTCGTCCTGTCCGGCGAACGCGGCCCGCACCTGCTCGCCGCCGTGGCCGTAGACCACGTGGATGCCGGCCGGTTTCAGCGCGCGCGCGGTGTCGATCACGTGCGCCAGCATCGGCTGCCCGGCGATCTTCTGCAGCACCTTGGCGGTGGCGGACTTCATCCGCTTGCCCTCGCCCGCGGCGAGGATGACGATATGCAACTGGTTCATCGAATCACGAGCCATCGTTGTGTCCACTTCCTTGACGCGCATGCCGCGCCCGGGCCGAATCTTAGCAACTGCCGATTGCGGGACCCTGCATGTCCGCTGAGCGAGTTTCCTGGCGCCCCGCCGCCGTCGTGGCCCTGTTCTTCACCCTGCTCGCGGCCGTGGGGCAGCGCCAGGACGCGAACTGGGACCTGCGTAACTATCATTTGTATACGCCGTTGGCATGGCTGGACGGTCGGCTGCAAACCGACATCGCCGCGGCGCAGATGCAGACCTGGCACAACCCGATCGCCGATCTGCCGTTCGCGTTGCTGGTGCGCGCCGGCGCAGGCGGCTGGCTGGTCTCGCTGTGGCTGGCGCTGCCGACCTTCCTCGCCTTGTTCTTCGGCCTGCGCCTGCTCGACCGGCTGTGGCCGGCCCAGCGCAGCGCGCTGCGCAGTTGGATGGCCGGACTGGTCGCGATCACCGGCGCGGCGGTCTATCCGGGCGCGGCGGCAACCTTCAACGACCACATCGTCGCCGCCTTCGTCCTGGCCGGCCTGTGGTGGTTGGCCGACTCGCCGGGCCGCCGCGGCGCCTGGGCGACCTGGCTGCCGGTCGGCCTGCTCGGCGGTCTGGCCGCGGGGCTCAAGCTGACCGCAGTCATGTATTGCCTGGGCTTCATCGCCGCCGCGGCGCTGGCCGGGCCCTGGCGCCAGGCGCCGGCGCGGCTGTGCGCGCTGGCGCTCGGCGGGGCGATCGGCGCCGCGCTGAGCTGGGGGCCGTGGGGCTGGTACCTGTGGCAGCAGCACGGCAATCCGCTGTTCCCCTACTTCAACCAGTGGTTCCATTCGCCCGACGCCTTGTTCGAAGACCGGCGCGACCTGCGCTTCCTGCCGCAGACCGCGTGGGACGCGGCGAACGTGCCGCTGCGCCTGCTGCGCAAGAGCAACGACTTCTCCGAGGCCTCGCTGGCCGACGCGCGGCTGCTGCTCGGCTTCGCCGCGCTCGCCGGCTGGCTGTGGACCGGGCGCCGCCGCGACGACGCGACGCGCGCCGACAGCGCGCAAACCGACGCGCAGGGGCTGCGCTGGCCCCTGCTGGCCTTCGTCCTGGTCAGCTATGGATTCTGGCTGGCGGTGTACTGCATCTACCGCTATCTGCTGCCGCTGGAGCTGCTGTGCTCGCTGCTGATCGTCGGCCTGCTGTCGCAGCTGTTCGCGCGGCGCTGGACCCGCACCGCGCTGGTGCTCGGCAGCCTGCTCGCGATCGCCCCGACCAAGCACCCGGGCTGGGGCCGCGATCCATTCCGCACGCCGATGATCTCGGTCGCGTTCCCGGCCTTGCCGCCCGGCAGCCTGGTGCTGTCCAGCACCGAGCAACCGATCGGCCACGCCGCCGCATTCCTGCCGCGCGACGTACCGCTGTACGCGATCCGCAACAACTTCATGGACCCGCAGCGCTGCACCCGCCTGCAGGCGCGGGTCGAACGCGGCATCGCGACGCACGAGGGACCGCTGTGGCTGCTGCGCCCGGTCGCCGTCGACGCAGTCGCCGCGCAGCGCATGAGCCTGTACGGATTGCACCTGGACGGCGCCTGCCGGCCGATCCAGGACAGCCTGGCGCGGCTGGAACTGTGCCCGCTGCGGCGCGAGCCGTTCACTCCGATTTGTAGCGCACCACCTGGTCGGTGATCAGGCGCAGGATCTCGTTCGAGCGGCGGTTGACGGTGTCCAGGATCAGGCCGGTGGCGAGCAGAATGAACGCGGTCAGGGCCAACGCCGCGGCGAGTACCGCGGTCGAGGGATGGGTGACCGCGCCGGTGAGGCTGTATTCGTGGACGACGAAGGCGCCGAAACCGGCGCTGGCCAGCGCGGCCAGCAGCGCGGCGGTGCCGAAGAACAGCAGCGGACGCAGGTCCTTGAACAGGAAGCCGATGGTGCGCAGCACCCGGAAGCCGTCGCGGAAGGTGTTGAGCTTGGATTCGCTGCCTTCCGGGCGCACGCCGTAGGGCACGGTGCGTTCGCTGAGCACGAAGGCGTTGGCCATCGCGAACACGGTCATCTCGGTCTCGATCTCGAAGCCGCGCGACAGCACCGGCATCGATTTGACGAAGCGGCGCGAGAACGCGCGATAGCCCGACAGCACGTCGCGCACCGGCTGGCCGAACAGGCGGCCGATGCTCCAGCGCACCAGCTTGTTGCCGAAACCGTGGAAGCGGCGGAACGAGTCGGAGTCGAACTGCTCCAGGCGGGTGCCGACGACCATGTCGGCGCGGCCTTCGACGATGTCCTCGAGCAACTGGCGCGCGTGTTCGGCCGGATAGGTGTCGTCGCCGTCGACCATCAGGTACACGTCGGCCTCGACCTCGCGGAACATGGTCCGCACCACGTTGCCCTTGCCCTTGGCCGGTACCCGCCGCACCTGCGCGCCGGCGGCGCGGGCCAGCGCGGCGGTGTCGTCGGTGCTGGCGTTGTCGAATACCCAGATCTCGGCCTCGGGCAGGGCGCGGCGGAAATCGGCGACCACCTTGGCCACCGTCTTGGCTTCGTTGTAGCAGGGAATCAGGACCGCGCTGCGCAAAACCGGGACTCGGGCGAGGATTGATATGCCGAATGGTACATTGTCCCTTCGATAGAGTACCGACATGCACAGTTCAGCCCAGGCCTCGCCCCATCCCGCGCCATTCACCTCGGCAAGGTCCCGCGCATGAGCCTGACCCGCCAGGGCCGCAATTACCTCGCCTTCGGCGCCCTGCAGTATTTCCTCGACTGGGGCGTGATGGTCGGGCTCAGCCACCTGGGCATGCCGGTCGAGGCGGCCAACCTGGCCGGCCGCATCAGCGGCGCCATGCTCGGCTTCTGGCTCAACGGCCGCTTCACCTTCGCCGGCGAGGACACCACGGTCGGCCGGCGCCAGTTCGGGCGCTTCGTGACGATGTGGATCGGCACCACCCTGGTCAGCACCTGGGCGGTCGGCACGGTCGACGACTACGCCGGGCTCAAATGGACCTGGCTGGCCAAGCCGGTGATCGAGGTGATCCTGGGCGGAGTCGGCTTCCTGGTCTCGCGCCATTGGGTGTATCGGCGCTGAGGTTCGCGGGGCGACGCGCGGCGTCGACAGCCGCGCTGCGCGGGACTGAGGTCGCGGCCGCGGCTTGCGACCGCAGGCAGCTTCCGTGGGGCGCCGCAGCGGCGGAGTGAGGCGCCGCGAACGCGAGGGCGAAGGCCGCGCGCAAACGAAAACGCCGGCCCAGGGCCGGCGTTTCCGCATCGGGCCGCAGCGCGGCCGATCAGTGCTTGACGTTCTTGCGCAGGCGCTCCAGCGCCTGCAGCTGCGCCATCGCCTCGGCCAGCTTGGCCTGGGCTTCGGCGACGTCCATCTGCGGGCCGCGGTTGGCCAGCGCGCGCTCGGCTTCTTCCTTGGCCGCGCGCACGGCGGCCTCGTCGATGTCCTGGGCGCGGATCGCGGTGTCGGCCAGCACGGTCACGACCTGCGGCTGCACTTCGAGGATGCCGCCGGACACGGCGAAATCCAGTTGCTCGCCGTTGGGCAGGGTGACCACGACCTTGCCCGGCTTGAGGCGGGTGATCAGCGGCGCGTGCCGCGGGGCGATGCCGAGCTCGCCGATCTCGCCGGTGGCGACCAGCAGCGTCGCCTCGCCGTGGAAGATTTCTTCCTCGGCGCTGACGATGTCGCAACGGAAGGTGGATGCCATAAAGAAACGCCTCTATTCATTGTCCCCCTCTCCCGCTCAGCGGGAGAGGGCAGGGGTGAGGGCACGCGATGGATGAGTACGAACGTCGCCAGGAACAATCGGTAACAGCGCCCTCACCCACCCCTCTCCCGCAAGCGGGAGAGGGAATCGCGGGTTTAGCCCACGCCCATCTTCTTGGCCTTCTCGACCGCTTCTTCGATGCCGCCGACCATGTAGAACGCCTGCTCCGGCAGGTGGTCGTACTCGCCTTCGACGATGCCCTTGAAGCCGCGGATGGTGTCCTTCAGCGACACGTACTTGCCCGGGGCGCCGGTGAACACTTCGGCGACGTGGAAGGGCTGGGAGAAGAAGCGCTCGATCTTGCGCGCGCGAGCCACGGCGGTCTTGTCTTCTTCCGACAGCTCGTCCATGCCCAGGATCGCGATGATGTCCTTGAGCTCCTTGTACTTCTGCAAGGTGGCCTGGACGCGGCGCGCGGTCTCGTAGTGCTCCACGCCGACCACGTTCGGGTCGAGCTGGCGCGAGGTCGAGTCGAGCGGATCGACCGCCGGGTAGATGCCCAGCGCGGCGATGTTGCGGCTCAACACGACGGTGGCGTCGAGGTGGGCGAAGGTGGTCGCCGGCGACGGGTCGGTCAGGTCGTCCGCGGGCACGTACACGGCCTGGATCGAGGTGATCGAACCGGTCTTGGTCGAGGTGATGCGCTCCTGCAGCACGCCCATTTCCTCGGCCAGGGTCGGCTGGTAGCCCACCGCCGACGGCATGCGGCCCAGCAGCGCCGAGACTTCGGTGCCGGCCAGGGTGTAGCGGTAGATGTTGTCGACGAAGAACAGCACGTCGCGGCCCTTGCCGTTGGCGTCCTTCTCGTCGCGGAAGTACTCGGCCATGGTCAGGCCGGTCAGGGCGACGCGCAGACGGTTGCCCGGCGGCTCGTTCATCTGGCCGTACACCATCGCCACCTTCGACTTCGACAGGTCGTCCTGCACGATGACGTTGGCGTCGGACATTTCGTGGTAGAAGTCGTTGCCCTCGCGGGTACGCTCGCCCACGCCGGCGAACACCGACAGGCCCGAATGCTCGGTCGCGATGTTGTTGATCAGCTCGAGCATGTTGACGGTCTTGCCGACGCCGGCGCCGCCGAACAGGCCGACCTTGCCGCCCTTGGCGAACGGGCACATCAGGTCGATGACCTTGATGCCGGTTTCCAGCAGCTCGTTGCCCGAGGACTGGTCGGCGTAATCCGGGGCGGCGCGGTGGATTTCCCAATGCACGTCGCTTTCGACCGGACCGCGCTCGTCGATCGGCTCGCCGAGCACGTTCATGATCCGGCCCAGGGTGGCCGCGCCGACCGGCACCGACACCGCGCGACCGGTGTTGGTCGCGATCAGGTTGCGCTTGAGGCCGTCGGTGGAGCCCAGCGCGATGGCGCGCACGACGCCGTCGCCGAGCTGCTGCTGCACCTCGAGCGTGATGGCGGTGTTCTCGACCTTCAGCGCGTCGTACACCTTCGGCACCGCATCGCGCGGGAATTCCACGTCGACGACCGCACCGATGATCTGAACGATCTTGCCCTGGCTGCTCATCTTTGATTCCTCAGTAACTTTCAATGCTGCTCGTGGTCGCAGGCCGGCCGGCCGCGCCCACCGGATGGGTTAGACCGCCGCGGCGCCGCCGACGATTTCGGAGATTTCCTGGGTGATCGCTGCCTGACGGGCCTTGTTGTAGACCAGGTTCAAGGTGCCGATCAGCTTGGTGGCGTTGTCGCTCGCCGCCTTCATCGCGACCATGCGCGCGGCATGCTCGGAGGCCACGTTCTCCAACACCGCCTGGTACACCAGCGACTCGATGTAACGGGTCAGCACGTGGTCGAGCACGGTCTGCGCATCGGGTTCGTAGATGTAGTCCCAGTCGTGCTTGGCGACCTGCGTCTCCGGTTCCGGCAGCGGCAGCAGCTGATCGAACGCCGCGCGCTGGGTCATGGTGTTGACGAAGTCGTTGTAGCAGACGAATACGCGGTCGATGCTGCCGGCGCTGTAGGCGTCCAGCATCACCTTGATCACGCCGACCAGCTGCTCCAGGTGCGGCTGGTCGCCCAGGTGGGTGACCGAAGCCAGCATGTTGACCTTGATCCGGCGGAAGAACACCGAGGCCTTCTGGCCGATGGTGACCACGTCGACCTCGACGCCCTGCTCCTGCCACTTGCGGAACTCGCCGAGCAGCTTGCGGAACAGGTTGTTGTTGAGGCCGCCGGCCAGGCCGCGGTCGGACGACACGATCACGTAGCCGACGCGCTTCACGTCCTTGCGCTCGACCATGTACGGATGCCGGTAATCGGAATTGGCCTGGGCCAGGTGACCGATCACCTGCTTGATCACGCGCGCGTACGGGCGCGAGGTCTTCATCCGATCCTGCGCCTTGCGGATCTTGGAAGCCGAGACCATTTCCAGCGCGCGGGTCACCTTGCGGGTGTTCTGCACGCTCTTGATCTTGGTTTTGATTTCGCGTCCGCCTGCCATCTCTTTATCCGGGACTCGGGACTCGGGACTCGGGACTCGAAGCGTCCCCGCCAGAATCGTTACTGCTCGCCCGGGACTTCGGATCCGGCGTCTCGGAACCCGCTTTCGCGAATCCCGAGTCCCGAGTCCCGAGTCCCGGCTCCAGGGTTACCAGCTGCCGGTCTGCTTGAACTCTTCGATGCCCTTCTTGAAGGCGCCTTCGATTTCGTCGTTCCAGTCGCCGGTGCTGTTGACCTTCTCGATCAGCGCGCCGTTGGTGTTGACGAAATGCGAATGCAGCGCTTCTTCGAACGCGCCGATCTTGTTCACCGGCACGTCGTCCATGAAGCCCTTGTCGACCGCGTAGATCGACAGCGACTGCAGGGCGATCGGCATCGGAGCGTACTGCTTCTGCTTCATCAGCTCGGTCACGCGCTGGCCGCGCTCGAGCTGCTTGCGGGTGGCTTCGTCCAGGTCCGAGGCGAACTGGGCGAACGCCGCCAGCTCGCGGTACTGGGCCAGGGCGATACGGATGCCGCCCGACAGCTTCTTGACGATCTTGGTCTGGGCCGCGCCGCCGACGCGCGACACCGAGATGCCGGCGTTGACCGCCGGGCGGATGCCGGCGTTGAACAGGTCGGTTTCCAGGAAGATCTGGCCGTCGGTGATCGAGATCACGTTGGTCGGAACGAACGCCGAGACGTCGCCGGCCTGGGTTTCGATGATCGGCAGCGCGGTCAGCGAACCGGTCTTGCCCTTCACTTCGCCGTTGGTGAACTTCTCGACGTAGTCCTCGTTGACGCGCGCGGCGCGCTCGAGCAGGCGGCTGTGCAGGTAGAACACGTCGCCCGGGTAGGCTTCGCGGCCCGGCGGACGGCGCAGCAGCAGCGAGATCTGGCGGTAGGCCACGGCCTGTTTGGACAGGTCGTCGTACACGATCAGCGCGTCTTCGCCGCGGTCGAGGAAGAACTCGCCCATGGTGCAGCCCGAGTAGGCGCTGATGTACTGCATCGCGGCCGATTCGGACGCGGTCGCGGCGACCACGATGGTGTGGGCCAGGGCGCCGTTCTCTTCCAGCTTGCGCACCACGTTGGCGATCGAGCTGGCCTTCTGGCCGATCGCGACGTAGATGCACTTAATGCCGGTGCCCTTCTGGTTGATGATCGCGTCGATCGCCATCGCGGTCTTGCCGGTCTGGCGGTCGCCGATGATCAGCTCGCGCTGGCCGCGGCCGATCGGGATCATGGCGTCGACCGACTTGTAGCCGGTCTGCACCGGCTGGTCGACCGACTTGCGCCACAGCACGCCCGGCGCCACGCGCTCGACCGGCGCGGTCAGGGTCGCGGCGATCGGGCCCTTGCCGTCGATCGGCTCGCCCAGCGCGTTGACGACGCGGCCCAGCAGCTCGCGGCCGACCGGCACTTCGAGGATGCGGCCGGTGGTCTTGGCGGTGTCGCCTTCGCTGAGGTGCTCGTAATCGCCCAGCACCACGGCGCCGACCGAGTCGCGCTCCAGGTTCAGCGCCAGGGCGAAGGTGTTGTTCGGCAGTTCGATCATTTCGCCCTGCATCACGTCGGCCAGGCCGTGGATGCGCACGATGCCGTCGGACACCGAGGTGACGGTGCCTTCGTTGCGCGCTTCGGCGGCCAGCTTGACCTTCTCGATGCGGGTCTTGATCAGTTCACTGATTTCGGACGGGTTGAGCTGGGTGCTTGCCATTGTCGTTTCCTTGGTCCTGCATCGCGATGGGCGACGCGCGGGTGCTTTCTTTTGGTTCGGGATCGGGGATGGGTGATTCGGGATCCGGTCGAGCCTTAGGCTTCTGCGAATCCCGAATCCCGAGTCCCGAGTCCCGGTTTCAGCCGGCCAGCGCCGTCTGCAGGCGCGCGAGCTTGCCCTTCAGCGAGCCGTCGATGACGACGTCGCCGGCGTCGATCACCGCGCCGCCGATCAGCGAAGCGTCGACCGCGGTCTCGACTTCGACCTGGCGGCCGAAGCGCTTGACCAGCGCGGCCTTGATCGAGTCCAGCTCGGCCGCCGGCAGGTCGCTGGCGGAGGTGACCTTGGCCTTGACCACGCGGTCGGCGTCGGCGCGCAGCTCTTCGAACAGACCGGCGATTTCCGGCAGCAGGCCGAGGCGACGGTTGTCGGAGAGCAGCGCCAGGAAGCGCTGCACCGATTCGTCCGCGCCGTCGATCGCGACCAGGCCGACGGCGTCGGCCGCGCTCAGCTGCGGGTGGCCGAGGACCGCCTGCACCTGCGGGTCGGCGGCGACGCGCGCCGAGAAGGCGAGCGCCTGCGACCATTCGGCGGAGCGGCCGGCATCGCGCGCGAGCGCGAAGGCGGCGCGGGCGTACGGACGGGCGAGGGTGAGGTTCTGGCTCATCGCGTGGGCGTTCCGATCAGATTTCTGCGGCCAGCTCGTCGAGCAGCGCCTTGTGGGCGTTGGCGTCGATTTCGCGCTTGAGCAGCTTCTCGGCGCCGGTCACGGCCAGCGCGGACACCTGCTTGCGCAGGTCCTCGCGGGCGCGGTCGGCGGCCGCTGCGATCTCGGCGTCGGCCAGCGCCTTCAGGCGGGTGGCTTCGACCATCGCATCGGTCTTGGCCTGGTCGACGATCTGATTGGCGCGCTGATGCGCCTGCTCGATGATCTCGTTGGCCTTGGTGCGGGCTTCGCGCAGCGCGGCGTCGACGCTTTCCTGCGCCTGGGCAAGGTCCTTCTGGCTGCGCTCGGCAGCGGCCAGGCCTTCGGCGATTTTCTTCTGGCGCTCTTCGATCGCTGCATTCAGCGGCGGCCAAATGAACTTCATCGTGAACCAAACGAGGATCGCGAAGGAGAGCATCTGGCCGAAGAAAGTCATGTTGGGATTCATGACGGGTCCTCGACGTTGCTTACGTTGGGCCGGCGCTTACCGGCCCGGATTGCCCGGTCCGCGCCCGAGGGCGCGGACCGACACGGATCAGCCGGCCTGCAGGACGCTGATCAGCGGGTTGGCGAACGCGAAGAACAGGGCGACGGCGAGGCCGATGATGAACGCGGCGTCGATCAGGCCGGCGAGCAGGAACATGCGGCCCTGCAGCATCGGCACCAGTTCCGGCTGACGGGCGGCGGATTCGAGGAACTTCGAGCCCATCAGCGCGATGCCGAGGCAGGCGCCCAGCGCGCCGAGACCGATGATGATGCCGATCGCGATGGCGGTCAGACCCTGAACGTTGGCGATGAACTCCATGGTGCTTCTCCTGGTAGAGGTAGTGCTAAACGGTGAAAGGGAAAACGAATGGGGGTGACGCGATTTGGAACCGGAATCAGTGACTCTCGCGGGCGCCGGCGATGTAGACGACCGTGAGGATCATGAAGATGAAGGCCTGCAGCAGGATGATCAGGATGTGGAAGATCGCCCAGGCGGCGTTGGCGAGCACGCCAGGCACGAAGGTGTAGATGCTTCCCATCAGACCGGCGATGAGCATGAACACCAGCTCGCCGCCGTACATGTTGCCGAACAGTCGCATCGCGAGCGAAACCGGCTTGACCAGCCACTCGATGATGTTCATGACCAGGTTGACCGGAACCAGCAGCAGCTTCATCGGGCCGTGGGCATGGAACGGCGCGGTAACCAGTTCCTTGCCGAAGCCCAGACCGCCCTTGGCCGAGATGGCGTGGCCGATCAGGATGAAGAACACCGAGGCCGAAATCGCGAAGGTGGTGTTGAGGTCGGCGGTCGGAACCGCGCGGAAATAGGTGTGGTGCGCGGCTTCGGCGCCGGCGAAGGTGTGGACCAGCCAGCCGAACAGGTCGAGCGGCAGCAGGTCCATCGTGTTCATGAACGCGACCCACATGAAGATGGTCAGCGCCAGCGGCGTCACCGAACGGCGGTCGCCGTGGAAGGTGTCCTTCACCTGGCCGTCGATGAACTCGAGAATGATCTCGACGAAGGCCTGGCCCTTGCTCGGCACGCCCGCGGTCGCCTTGCGCGCCGCCAGACCGAACCAAAGGATGAATAGCAGGCCGAGCACCAAGGCGACGATCCACGAGTCGAAATTGAACTTCGACATCGCATCGCTGCCAAAGACCTCACTGGTGTTGTGGGTCAGATGGTGCTTGATGTATTCGTTCAGGCCGCCCGAACCGGTCTGTTCACTCACGAAAGACACCTTATCGTTTCAAAAGATTGGCCAGTACGAAGCCCAGCGTCGCCGCGAGCAGTCCCACCAGCATTGGGAGTGGAGGCAAACGCCACCAGGCCATTCCAAGCCCCAGCACCGCCAGCACCGCCACCCACTTGAATATGACGCCGATCAACAACCGCCCGACCGCCATCCCGGCCGGTTGCACGCCGCCCCCCAAGGCCATCCTGGCGGCTACGAGGCTGCCCACCGTCGCCGCTGCGCCGCCGACCGCCGCCGCCAGCGCATGCTGTGCGCCGAGGGGGAGGAAGGCCAGCGCCGCCAGCGCCATCGCGCCGGCTTGCCAGGCAATCGCGCGCGACGCCAGCCGGCGGCCTGCGGACAATGGATCGTGCACGCGGGTCTCGTCGGTCTGGGAGGTGGCGCAAAGCGCCCGTTAGAGCCGCAAAAGTATAGAACGCGGCCGACTTTGCGGCAACCGGCGAAGTCACAATGCGGTCGAAGGGCCTCCGGTCTACGGTCTCTATCGCGGCGAACGGATGACGGGGGCGGCGGCGCATGCCGGCACTATCGCCGGAACCGCGCCGGCATTGAATTACCTGGGAGGTAAACAGGCCGCCGCGGCAGCGCCGACGATAGACCAAAACTATCGCAACCTGCCGATATTTCAATTTGCCTTTACTGGGGAGCGGCGTATTGTTGAGAACAATTCTCAATAAGGCCCCGGCGCCATGACCAAGACCCTCAGCTTCGCCTGCGTGCACTTCTCGGTCGCCTTCCTGGTCGGCTATCTGATGACCGGCAGCGTCTGGGTCGGCGGCGCCCTGGCCCTGGTCGAGCCGGCCTGCAACACGGTCGCCTTCCATCTGCACGAAAAGGTCTGGAAGCGGATCGAGCGCCGCCGCGCCGTCGGTTCGGCCCCGGCTTTGGCGCCCTGAAGCAAATTCTTTGACGAACGGCGGAACCTTTCGCCGAGCCACCGGTCAGTATCTGGGAACGCCCGCCGCCACTCTCTCCTCGTCAATGGCAAAGCAGCGGTGGGCACCCCGAAGCCCCGGCCTGATCCGCCGGGGCTTCGCCTTTGGGTCCGTTTTTTTCGTCTACGGGTTCACCGTTTGCGACATCGCGCTTTGCCGCAACGGTCGAGCGCGGTTTTTTTCACGGATGCACTACTTCCGCGCGGGCATTCATGGACGCGGCGGCACATGAACGTGCCGCCCTTCCCCCGCAGATGCAGATGGAGTGATTCCGTGACTTCCAGATTCCTGCCTTTGACGCTCGCGCTGATCGGCGCGGGCGCGTGCGTCGCCCTGCCCGCCCATGCCGAAGACGATCGCTTCACCGTGCGCCTGGGCGCGATGTCGGTCGACGCCAGCGGCGAACTCAGCGCCGGCACCACTTTCCGCGGCGATCCCTACCGCTTCAGTCAGGACTTCGACTTCGGCAGCGACCAGACCGTGCCGCGGATCGAAGGCCTGTTCCGCTTCAGCGAGCGCAACCGCCTGCTGTTCAACTACTTCGGCTACGACAAGAAACGCCGCGCCACGCTCAGCGAGAACGTGTCCTTCGACGACACCACCATTCCGGCCGGCAGCTTCGCCGAAGCCAAGGCCAAGTTCGAACTGGCCAGCCTGATGTACGACTACGCGGTGATCGAAACCGACACCGTCAGCTGGGGCCTGCAGATCGGCGTGGAGTACGCCAAGCTGGAAGGCAAGCTGCGCGCGGTGTCCGGCGCCGACAGCTACCGCACCAGTTCCAGCGAGGACGGCTATGCGCCGGTGATCGGCACCCGCCTGACCCTGGCGCCGAACGACCACTGGCGGTTCGTCGTGCAAGGCCAGTATCTGGACGCCGACTGGGGCGACTTCGGCGACTACGAGGGCGACGTCAGCCGCGCCAACGCCCTGGTCGAGTATCGCTTCACCCCGGCGATCGGCGCCTTCGTCGGCTACGACTGGTTCAAGATCGACGCGCGCCGCAGCGGCCGCGACGGCGTGCTCGGCCTGGACCAGCGCTTCAAGGGGCCGATGGCGGGGGTGACGTTCTCGTTCTGAGGCGCGCTGCGCGTCCGGTCTCACGGCGACGGCACGCTACGAGGGTAGGAGCGGCGTCCCACCGGATTTCCTCCAGTCACCGGCCGCGATCGCATAGCCCCATGACCGCCGCGCGGACCGTCGTCGGTTCGCGGTCGCGGCTTGCGCCGCTCCTACTCCTCGGAACCACGACTCGCGGGCCGCGCCGTCGATCGCCGCAACCACGCCGTCGCCCCGTCGGGCGACAGCGTGAGCGACGCTGCGGCGGGCCGTCGCCGGACTACTTCTTCTTCGGGATGTACAGATCGGTGATGGTGCCGTCGAACACCTCGGCCGCCATGCCGACCGATTCGCTCAAGGTCGGATGCGGGTGGATGGTGTGGCCGATGTCGGCCACTTCGCAGCCCATCTCGATCGCCAGGGCGATCTCGGCGATCAGGTCGCCGGCGTGCACGCCGACGATGCCGCCGCCGACGATGCGGTGGCTGGCCTCGTCGAAGATCAGCTTGGTGAAGCCCTCGGTGCGGCCGAGGCCGATGGCGCGGCCGCTGGCCGCCCACGGGAACTTGCCGACGCCGACCTTGAGCCCCTTGGCCTTGGCTTCGGTCTCGGTAACGCCGACCCAGGCGATTTCCGGGTCGGTATAGGCCACCGACGGAATCACCCGCGCCACCCATTCCTTCTTCTCGCCGGCGGCCACTTCGGCCGCGAGCTTGCCCTCGTGGGTGGCCTTGTGCGCGAGCATCGGGTTACCGACCAGGTCGCCGATGGCGAAGATGTGCGGCACGTTGGTGCGCATCTGCCGGTCGACCGGGATGAAGCCGCGTTCGGTGACCTGCACGCCGGCCTTGTCGGCGCCGATCTTGGCGCCGTTGGGCGCGCGGCCGACCGCGACCAGCACCCGGTCGTAGACGCCCGATTCCAGCGCCGGCGCCTTGCCGGCCTCGGCGCTCTCGAACGAGACCTTGATGCCTTCCTGCAACGCCTCGGTGGCGGCGGCCTTGGTCTTCAGATGCACCGCCACGCCCTGCTTCTTCAAGCGATCGGCGAGCGGCTTGACCAGGTCCGGGTCGGCGCCCGGCATCAGTTGGTCCATGAACTCGACCACGGTGACCTCGCTGCCGAGCGCGCGGTACACGGTCGCCATTTCCAGGCCGATGATGCCGCCGCCGACCACCAGCAGCCTGGCCGGCACTTCGGCCAGCTCCAGCGCGTCGGTGGAATCCATCACCCGCGGGTCGTCCCAGGGGAAGTTGCCCAGCTTCACCGCCTGCGAGCCGGCGGCGATGATGCACTGCTCGAAGCGGATCAACTGGGTGCCGGACTCGCCCTGCACTTCCAGTTCGTTGGCCGAGACGAACCTGCCGGTGCCGGTCACGGTGCGCACCTTGCGCTGCTTGGCCATGCCGGTCAGGCCGCGGGTCAGCTGGCCGACCACTTTTTCCTTGTACTTGCGCAGCGCGTCCAGGTCGATGGTCGGCTTGCCGAAGCTGACGCCGTAGTCGCCGGCGTGCTCGGCCTCGTCGATCACCGCGGCGGCGTGCAGCAGCGCCTTGGACGGAATGCAGCCGACGTTGAGGCAGACGCCGCCGAGGCTGGCGTAGCGCTCGACCAGCACCGTATCCAGGCCGAGGTCGGCGGCGCGGAACGCGGCGGTGTAGCCGCCGGGACCGGAACCGAGCACCAGCATCCGGCATTCGACGTCGGCCTTGCGCCCGCTGGCGGACGCGGCGGCGGGCGCCGGCGCGGCGGCCGGCTTGGGCGCTTCGGCCGGCGCGGCGGCGGCGGCGGCGGCGGCGGGCGCGGGCTTGGCTTCGGCGGCGGCCGGCTTGGCCGCTGCGCCGGCGTCGGCGCCATCGGCGCTCTCCAGAATCGCGATGACCGCGCCCTCGGAAACCTTGTCGCCGACCTTGACGTTGAGCGACTTGACCACGCCGTCGGCCGACGAGGGCACTTCCATCGTCGCCTTGTCCGACTCCAGGGTGACCAGGCTCTGGTCCTTCTTGACCGTGTCGCCGACTGCGACCAGCAATTCGATCACGGGTACGTCGTCGTAATCGCCGATGTCGGGGACCTTCACTTCGATGCTGCTGGCCATGGCGCTGGATTCCTTTGATTCGTATCTCGGTGGCGAGGCGGCGGGGCCGGCCGCGCTCGCGGGTGGGGGGACGGCGCGCGGCCGTCGCGGCGTCGCGCTCAGCCGGCCGGCGGCGCGGACGCCTGACTCAGGCGGCGGTCGAGCTCGTCCAGCGACTCCTCCAGCTCGCGCCAGCGGCGCTCGCGCTTGGAGGCGCTTTCGTTCGAGGCCTCGGTCAGCAGGCCGGCCTGATCCATCATCAGCTCGCCCGCCCCGCAGTCCGGGCGCAGGCCGCTGACCCGCAGGCCATCGACCACGAACAGCAACTGGTCCTTGTCGGTGAACTCCGCGCCGCGGTCTTCCGGCACGATGGTCGCCAAGGCACGTTTCCAGCTGGCGACCAGCCGCTGCGCCAGCGGCGCCGGGATCGGCGCTTCTTCGTTCTCGACCTCCTGGTCCACGCGCAGTTGCAGGGCGCCGCCGTTGCGCGAGGACGCCCACGCCGCGACGCGCTCGCTGGCCGCGGCATGGCGCAGGGTCCAGTCGCCGTCGCCGGGGATCAGCAGCAGGCCGCTTTCGGCGCCGCGCGCCGGCAGGTAGGTCAGGCTCAGCTGCGGCGCGGCCTTGGCCGCGAGCAGTTGCTCCACCGCCGAGCCGTGGTTCTCGGTGGCCGGCGGCCAGCCGCGGCCGAGCGCGACCCGGCAATCGTCCTGGGCCTGCGCCAACGGCGCGATCGACAGCAGCGCGGCCAGTGCGCAGACGGAAAGGCCGCGGCGATGCGGACGGCGGGAAGCGGAAGCGAGGGCGTGGCGGCTCATGGCGGCGTGCGTTCCTGTTGACGGCGGGCTGGAAGCGATCGGCGGCGCGCAGGCGCCGCACGACCGGCGGCGGCGAGCCGCGCCGGTCGCGAACGAACGCTTTTACAGCAGCACGCGACGCATGTCGCCGAGCAGCTGGCCCAGGTAGGCGGTGAAGCGGGCGGCGGCGGCGCCGTCGATCACGCGGTGATCGTAGGACAGCGACAGCGGCAGGATCAGGCGCGGGGCGAACTGCTTGCCGTCCCAGACCGGCTTGGTCGCCGACTTGGACACGCCCAGGATCGCCACTTCCGGCGCGTTGACGATCGGGGTGAACGCGGTGCCGCCGATGCCGCCGAGCGAGCTGATCGAGAAGCAGCCGCCGCTCATGTCGGCCGGGCCGAGCTTGCCGTCGCGCGCCTTGGCGGCCAGTTCGCCGGTTTCCCGGGCGATCTGCAGCACGCCCTTCTTGTCGCAGTCGCGCACCACCGGCACGACCAAGCCGTTCGGGGTGTCGGCGGCGAAGCCGATGTGGAAGTACTTCTTCAAGGTCAGGTTGTCGCCGGTCGCGTCGAGCGAGGCGTTGAAGGTCGGGAACTTCTGCAGCGCCGCCACCGAGGCCTTCATCAGGAACGCGAGCATGGTCAGCTTGATGCCGGCCTTCTCGTTCTCCTTGTTCAGCGCCACGCGCAGCGCTTCCAGGTCGGTGATGTCGGCGTCGTCGTGCTGGGTGACGTGCGGGATCATCGCCCAGTTGCGCGCCAGGTTGGCGCCGGAGAGTTTCTGGATGCGGGTCAGCGGCTTGGTTTCGGTTTCGCCGAACTTGCTGAAGTCGATCTTCGGCCACGGCAGCAGATTGAGCCCGCCGCCCAGCGACGGCGCGGCGCCGGTCGCGGCGCTCGGCGCGGCCGCGCCCTGCATGACGCTCTTGACGAAGCCCTGTACGTCTTCCTTGCTGATCCGGCCGCCGCGCGCGCTGCCGCTGACCCGGGCCAGGTCGACGCCGAGCTCGCGCGCGAACAGGCGCACCGCCGGGCTGGCGTAGGGCACCTTGTCCGGCATCAGCTCGTCGGCGCTGAACGCCACCGGCGGGCTGCGCGGCGGCATGGCTTCCGGATCGGTGTTCTGGCCGGCGCCGGCGAGGGCGATCGGGACCGACGGCGCCTCGACCTTGGCCGGAGCGGGCTCGCTCTTGGCCGGGGCCTCGGTCTTGGCCGGGGCTTCGGCCTTGGCCGCCGCCGGGGCGGCCGGCTTGGCCGGCTCCTGCGCCGGCTTGGCGTCGCCGTCGGCGACTTCGATCAGCGCCACGACGCTGCCTTCGGACAGCTCGTCGCCGATCTTGACCTTGATTTCGCGCACGATGCCGGCGAACGGCGCCGGCACTTCCATGGTGGCTTTGTCGGATTCCAGCGTGACCAGGCTCTGGTCCTGGGTCACCGTGTCGCCGACCGCGACCAGCAGTTCGATGACGGGTACGCCGTCGTAGTCGCCGATATCGGGGACGCGTGCTTCCTTCAACTCAGCCATTTCGTGGGGCTCCGCAATGCGCGAAAACCCTATTGTGGCGGTTGCAGGCGGTCACGCCAACCGCGCTGCCGGCCGGGGCGTACTAAAGGCCTAA
Source organism: Lysobacter sp. Soil_C_15 (assembly GCF_057657315.1). Classification (NCBI taxonomy): domain Bacteria; kingdom Pseudomonadati; phylum Pseudomonadota; class Gammaproteobacteria; order Lysobacterales; family Lysobacteraceae; genus Lysobacter; species Lysobacter sp. Soil_C_15. Next base: position 233,701 of record NZ_JBDGIR010000005.1, on the reverse strand, counting down.
GCGGCACAAAGCCGGCCGTCGCGGCCCCAGCGTACGCCCCGGTATTGGCGCCGGATCAGGGCTGTTTCGGCTGGTACTCGACCCGCATCAGGTTCAGCGGTCCGCCCTCGTAGCGGTAGCCCAGGCTGTCGTCGATCTTGTCCAGCTCGCCCATCCGCCGGCACAGCCCGTCGGCGCTGCGTTCCAAGGCCTTGGCGCGCGGCCGCACCGCGGCCTCGATCTTGGCGTCGAGCTGCTCCAGACGCTTGAACCGCTCGACGTCGCCGCTGAAGGCCGCGCTGACCGCGCCGCCGACCACGTCGCCGAGCACCGCCGGCAAGGCCTCGCCGATCGCCTCGCCGATGCCGTCGCCGAGCGCCTTGCCGCTGAAACGGGTCGGGGTGATGACCTGGCTCAGGCGCGCGTCGAGTTCGCGGCGGGCCTTCTCGACCTGGGCGCGGGTGCGCTCGGGCTGGTTGCCCAGCGCCGCGGCGACCTCGCCGAGCGCGGTGAAGGCGATATGCGCCGCCTCGCGGCCGATCTGCTGGGCCTCGACCATGGCCGCGCGGGTGCCGCGCTCGAACTCCGCCAGCCGGCGCGAATCCTCGGCGCTCAGCGTCACCCAGCGATCGTCGACGAACATCCGCCCCTGGCGCAGCACGATCGCTTTCGGCGCGCCGTCCTGACGGGTCAGGATCAGGCTGCGTTCGTTGAGGGTCAGGTGGTAGCCGCTGTCGATCTTGCACTCGGCATCGACCTGGATATCGGAGGCGAAAGCCGAACCGCAGGCCAGCGTCGCTGCGGCCAGTGCGGTCAGTCGGAGCGCTTGCAGGGGACGCATCGCCGGATCCTTGACGGTGGAGTGGCGCCAGTGTGCCGCCAGCGCCCCGCCGCCGTCCCGTGCCGGTCGGCGGCATGACCTTCGTCATGGCGCGGCGCAGGGGGTTGAGCGAAGGCTTAACCCCCGCGCCCCGCTCGGCATGGCCAGACCGCGCGCGATCCGGAACCGCGCCTGGCGACCCGCCGAACCGATACGGTCAGGCTCGATTCATCCGGTTTCTTCCGGCGAATCGTTTGCCGAATCCGATCCATTCCTTCGCATTTCATCCACCGCACACGACAGCGTGCTTATCGATCCGCCGACGAAATCCTTGCCATGCCTTCGACGAAACAGCTTGAAACAAGCGGTTTCCATCACTCCAAAGGAGAACGTCGATACTCGTTACCACACCTGCTCATATGCGATCCATCGCGAGTCCCGCAAGCCCGCTCGCGTTCATTAAGTTCACTTTTACCGGGAAAAACCGCCTTTAACACGATGTTTGCGTGAAAGTTCCTTCACTCGCGTTCGCCCGGCAAGTTCGGTTCATGCATGCGTGGCTACCTTGTGCCCCGCCTCCCCCAAGGCGTCAGCAACACCACAACAACAGGAGTCCACTCCATGAACCGCATTCGTCATTTGACCCTTGCCCTGATGGGCGCCATGGCCTTCGCCCCGGCCGCCTTCGCTCAGGATGCCGCCACCACCGATAGCGCCAGCGGCAAGCGCTTCGCCGTCGTCGGCGGCTACGCGCTGACCGAGCCGACCAAGAACCCGCAGATCGGCGGCGCGCGCACCAGCCTCGACGGCGACGGCGCCGCGACGCTGAGCGCCAGCTACTACATCAACGACAACATCGCCATCGAAGCCTGGGGCGCGGCCGACAAGTTCGGTCACCGCGTCAACAGCGGCGGCGGCAAGATCGGCAGCGTCGACTCGCAGCCGGTCGCGTTGAGCGGCCAGTACCACTTCCGCGGCGCCGACAGCATCGTGCGTCCGTTCGTGGGCCTGGGCTACTACCAGGCCAACTACAGCGGCGAGAAGCTGATCGACGGCCAGCGCCTGGGCGTGGAGAACGCCAAGGGCGGCATCGCCACCGCCGGCGTCGACCTCAACATCAACCCGACCTGGTTCGCCCGCGCCGACGTGCGCTACATGCAGGGCAGCAAGTCGGACGTGAAGCTGGACGGCGTCAAGGTCGGCGAGGCCGAACTGAACCCGATCACCCTGGGCGTGGGCATCGGCGCGCGCTTCTGAGAAAGCGCGTCCGGTCGGCCGGCCCGATCGGCGACTCCGCAACGGGCTCCCTCGGGAGCCCGTTGTTTTTTTGCCCATCCCTGTCCCGCGCGTTCCCGCGCCCGGCTCAGGGATGCTCGGATTCCGCGTGCACGCTTTCCCGGCGCAGCAGGTACAGGCCGCTGGCGACGATGATCGCGGCGCCGACCCAGGTCACCGAGTCGGGCAACACGCCCCACAGGCTGAGATCGAGCAGCACGCCCCAGATCAACGCGGTGTATTCCAGCGGCGCGATCAGCGAGGCCTCGCCCAACCGGAACGCTTCGGTGACCGCGTACTGGCCGATCGAGCCGGCCACGCCCAGCCCGGCGATCAGCCACAGGTCGCGGACCTGGATCGGCAGCCACTGCGTCCAGGCCAGCGCGCCCGCGCCGACGGTGATCATCGCCATCAGCCAGACCATCATCGCCTGCGTGCTGTCGGTGCGCGCCAGCAGGCGCACGGTGATCGCGCTGACCGCATAGCCCAGCGACGCCGCCAGGATCGCCAGCGCCGCCAGGCTCAGCATTCCCTCGCCGGTCGGCCGCAGCAGCACCAGCACGCCGAGCAGGCCGATGCCGATCGCCACCCAACGCCGCGGACCGACCCGTTCGCCGAGGATCGGCCCGGACAAGGCGGTGATCAGCAGCGGCGCGATGAAGAAGATCGAGTACGCGCTCGACAGCGGCAACCGGTTCACGCCGTAGACGAAGCTGGCCATCATGCCCACGCCGAGCACGCCGCGCAGCAGATGCAGCGGCCAGCGCACCCGCAGCAGCGGTCGCCAGCCGGCGCTGGCCAGCGCCCAGGTCAGCACGAACGGCAGCGACGACAGACCGCGCAAGGTCGCGACCTGGAACGGCGGATAGTGCTCGGACAGCAGCTTGAGGATCGCGTCCATCAGCGAAAACATCGCCACCGCGACCAGCATGGTGATCACCGCGCGGCCGCGATGCGGATGGGCCGCGCTCATGGCGCGGGCACCGGCGCAGCGGCGGAATGCGGCGCGCGCTGCGGGCCGGCGTAGACGTGGGGAGCGGGCATGATCGGGAACAATCGCGTGGATGCGCCATCATGCCGTGCGCGGCGATGGCCGTCATCCGTCCGAAGTCGCGGCGCACGGCCGCCTCAGCGGTGCGGATCGGATCGCCGCAAGCGACGGCGCAGCCCCAGCGTGTAGGCCTGGTAGTAGCCGAGCAGCAACCCGCCGACCGCGAGCAAACCGCCCTGGCGCGGCAACCACGCGGTCGTCGCGGCAGCGTCCCAGGCGTGCGCGGCCTGCCACAGGCCGACCACGACGCGCGCGGCGACTATCAAGGTCAGGGCCAGCACCAGCCAGCGGTTCGGCGTGTAGTACAGCCCGCCCGGGGTCGGTTCGAAGCGGGTCAGCATCAGCCCCGCCATTCCGGTCGCGAGCCCGGCGAACCAACCCGCCGCGGCGAACAGCGCCGCGTCTTCGACCCAATGCGCGACCGTCCAGGCGGCGGCGAAGAACAGCAGCAACGAGGGCAGCGACAGCGCCGCGGCCAGAGTCACCGCCCACGGCACCGCGCGCCGGCGCGCGCGGCCGGCGCGGTAGCGCAGGACCAGGCCGAGCGGCACCAGCAGCGCCCACAGCAGCACCAGGGCGAGCAAGGCCAGCGGAATCAGCAGCAACAGGGGCATGCCGACAGCTTACTCGCGCCCTCTCCCTGCAGGAGCGCGTCCCACGGGATTTCCTTCGGCCATGAGCCGCGACCACCGAGGCGAAGTACGTCAGCGAATCGACCCGGAGCCCGCTCGCTGCGCGCGCCGGACCGTACCCGGCCCACCCACGTATTGCCCCTCATCTGATGCGATCGGGAACGAACACGCCGGCGCGGCCGGCGATCAGGACTTCGGCAAGCGCGCTTGCGTAAATCGCTTCGGTGGTCGCGACCGACGCCGCTCCTACAGAGGGGGCGCCGGCGCCGCGGCCTCAGCCGGCGTCGCGCAGGCTGGCGATGTCGATCACGAAGCGATAGCGCACGTCGCCCCGGAGCATGCGCTCGTAGGCCTCGTTGATCCCGTCGATGCCGATCAGCTCGATGTCCGAGGCCACGCCGTGCTCGGCGCAGAAATCGAGCATCTCCTGGGTCTCGCGGATGCCGCCGATCATCGAACCGGCCAGGCGGCGGCGATGGGCGATCAGCGCGCCGGCGGCGACCGGCGCCGGCTGCTCGGGGATGCCGAGCAGGACCATGGTGCCGTCGACCTTGAGCAGGTTCAGGTAGGCGTTGTAGTCGTGCTCGCCGGAAACGGTGTCGACGACGAAGTCGAACGACCGCGCCAGGGTCTTGAACACCGCCGGGTCGCGGGTCGCGGCGAAGGCCTGGGCGCCGAGCTGCAGCGCCGCATCGCGCTTGGATTCGGAGGTGCTGAACACGGTCACCCGGGCGCCCATCGCCGCCGCCAGCTTGACCGCCATGTGGCCCAGTCCGCCGAGGCCGACCACCGCCACCGCGTCGCCGGCCTTGAGCCCGTAATGGCGCAGCGGCGAATAGGTGGTGATGCCGGCGCACAACAACGGCGCGGCGCGGTCGAGCGGGATCGACTCGGGGATGCGCAGCACGTAGGCCGCGTCGACGGTGATCCGGGTCGAATAGCCGCCGTAGGTCGGCGCGCCGCTGCCGCGCTCGGTCGAATTGTAAGTTCCGGTCATGCCCTGGTCGCAGTACTGCTCCTCGCCGGCCCGGCACTGGGGGCATTCGCGGCAGGAGTCGACGAAGCAGCCGACCCCGACCGCGTCGCCGACCCGGAAGGTATCCACGGCCGAGCCGACCTGGGCGACCCGGCCGACGATCTCGTGCCCCGGCACCATCGGGAAGCGCGAGCGGCCCCATTCGCCGCGGGCCTGGTGGATGTCGGAGTGGCAGACGCCGCAATAGAGGATGTCGATCAGGACCTCGCTCGGGCCCGGCTCGCGGCGCTCGATCTCGAACGGGGCCAGCGGGGCGCGCGCGCTTTGCGCGGCGAAGGCGGCGGTCTTGAGCATGATCGGTCCGGTGGCGTGGAAAACCGGGATTCTAGCGGCCAACCCGCCGCCGCCGGGCGCAGGACCGGCAAAAACGCCCGCAACAGTGCATATCGCCGCAGCGCTTGCGTTAACCTTGGCGCCGTTCCCCCCAACCCCTGCGAGTGCGCCATGCCTTCCTTCGACGTCGTGTCCGAAGTCGACACCCACGAACTCACCAATGCCGTCGACCAGGCCAATCGCGAGCTGAGCACGCGCTTCGATTTCAAGGGCGTGGACGCCAAGTTCGTGCTGGACGACAAGTCGATCACCCAATCGGCGCCGAGCGAGTTCCAGCTTGAGCAGATGACCCTGATCCTGCGCCAGCGCCTGTCGGCGCGCCAGATCGACGCGCGCTGCCTGGAGTTCGGCGACGTCGAGACCAACCTGGCCGGGGCACGGCAGAAGATCACCGTGCAGCAGGGCATCGAGCAGAAACTGGCGAAGAAGATCGCCGCGGCGATCAAGGACGCCAAGCTCAAGGTCGAGACCCAGATCAACGGCGACAAGCTGCGCGTGACCGGCAAGAAGCGCGACGACCTGCAGAGCGCGATCGCCCTGCTCAAGGCCGGCAATTTCGAACGCCCGCTGCAGTACGACAACTTCCGCGACTGAGTCCGCGCGCGATGACCGCCCAGGACCCGATCGCCGCGACCCGACGCTGGCTGGAGCGCGCGGTGATCGGCCTGAACCTGTGCCCGTTCGCCAAGGCGGTGCTGGCCAAGGGCCAGGTGCGTTTCGTGCTCAGCGCGGCGACCACGCCGGAGCAACTGCTGGAAGAGCTGTCCTCCGAACTGGTGCTGCTGGAGCAGAGCGATCCGGAGCGGATCGACACCACCCTGATCGTGCATCCGCAGGTGCTGGGCGATTTTCTCGACTTCAACGATTTCCTCGACCTCGCCGACGGCGCGGTCGCGGCGCTGGACCTGGAGGGCGAGATCCAGGTCGCCAGCTTCCACCCCGACTACCAGTTCGCCGGCACCGCCTACGACGAGGTCGGCAACTGCACCAATCGCTCGCCCTACCCGACCCTGCACCTGCTGCGCGAATCCAGCGTCGAACGCGCGGTCGCCGCGTTTCCGGATCCGGAGGTGATCGTGGAACGCAATCTGGCCACCCTGGAGCAACTGGGGCCGGAGGGGTGGCGCAAGTTGATGGCGCAGTGAGGCGCTGGCGGCTACGGCGCTTGGGCGACGGCAACAGCAACAGCAACAGCAACAGCGGGAGAAAATCCCCCCTGCCCCCCTTTTTCAAAGGGGGGAAAGGCGCGGCTAACGCGGCTAACGCGGCTAACGCTACAGGCTCTTGCTGTTCCCCCCTTTGAAAAAGGGGGCCAGGGGGGGATTTGCTTTGCTTTTCGCCTTGCTGCTTTTCGCTTTTGCTTTTTGCTTACGCGTCGCGCTCTAAATGCTCACCGCCCCGCCGCCGGCTGCGCGGCCCCGGCCAGCACCGTCGCCAGCAACTCGCGCGCCTGCGCCAGCGAGGCGACGATCCGGTGGCCGAACGCGCGCAGCGCGTCCCCAGGGGCGACCAAGTCCGGCACCTGGATCGGCGTGGCGCCGGCGGCGAGCGCGGCGCGCACGCCCGGCTCGGAATCCTCCAGCACCAGGCAATGCGCCGGGTCGACGCCGAGCTCGCGCGCGGCCAGCAGGTAGATGTCCGGCGCCGGCTTGGGATGCTCGACGTCGCTGCCGGTGACGATCACCGCGAAGCGGTCGATCAGGCCGCTGGCGGCGAGCTTGGCCAGGGCGCGCTCGCGCCGGGTCGAGGTCGCCACCGCCTTGGGAACGCCATGCGCGTCGAGCAGGTCCAGCAGTTCGATCAAGCCGTGCTTGCGCGGCAGGCCGGCGGCGACGCGGGCGTCGTACAGCCGGTAGCTGGCGTCGCGCAGCCGGGTCGCCGCGTCCTCGCCGAACGCCTCGACCAGCATCGCGAAACTGGCCCGGTCGTGCATCCCGACCATGCTCAGCCAGACCGCGTCGTCGGCGTCGATGGCTTCGGCCAGCGCCGCTTCGCGCCAGGTCTCCAGCATCGCCCGCTCGCTGTCGAGCATCAGCCCGTCCATGTCGAACAGCACCGCCTGGGGCCGGAAATCGATCGGCGACGCGATCGCCGCCCGCGCAGGATCAACCACGGAACAACACCTCCAGATCGTGGGCGTCGAGCGTGCGCCACTGCCCGCTCGGCAGGTCCTGCAGCGACAGCCCGCCGATGCGGCTGCGGTGCAGGGCGTTTACGTGGTTGCCGACCGCGGCGAACATGCGCCGCACCTGGTGGTAGCGGCCCTCGGTGAGGGTCAGGCGGGCCTGCCGCGGCGACAGCGTTTCCAACTGCGCCGGCGCCAGCGGCGTCTTCTCCGATTCCAGCATCAATTCGCCGCTGGCGAACACCGCGCCTTCGTCGCCGCGCAGGTCGGCGGCCAGGCTCGCCTCGTAGACCTTGGCCAATTTGGCCTTGGGCGAGACGATCCGATGCAGCAATTGGCCGTCGTCGGTCAGCAGCAACAGGCCGCTGGTGTCGCGGTCCAGCCGCCCGACCGGCGACAGCAGCGGCGAGCGCTGGCGGAAGCGCGGCGGCAGCAGGTCGTAGACGACCCGGCCGGGGTCCTTGGTCGAACAGGTGTAGCCGACCGGCTTGTGCAGCATCAGCGCCAGTCCGGCCGGCGGGTCCAGCGGCTCGGCATCGATCCGGATCGCCTCGTGCGCGACCTGGTCGTCGGCGTACAGCACCTCGCCGGCGGCGTCGGTGATGCGGCCCTCGCGGAACATCGCGCTGACCTCCTTGCGGCTGCCGTAACCGAGGTTGGCGATCAGCTTGACCAGTTTCATGCGCGCACCGCCCGGCGGATCGCCTCGACGATCTTGAAGCCGCCTTGCTGGGCGACCGTGCGCACCTCGCCGAAACTGCGGTCCAGTTCGGCTTCGTAAGGCAGATGCCGGTTGGCGACCAGCCACAGCCGGCCGCCGGGATTGAGCGCCTGTGCGGCGACGGCGATGAAACGCCGGCCGATGTCGGGGCGCTCCTCGCGGCCCTGGGCGTGGAACGGCGGGTTGCTGACGATCACGTCGTAGCGCCGCTCCAGCCCGGCGGTGACGTCGTGCCAGAAGAATTCCAGCGCCGCCGCGGTCGACGCGCGCGCGAGGTTGGCCCGCGCCAGCGCCAGCGCGCGCGACTGCGCTTCGTACAGGCCCAGGGCGACGATGCCGGGGCAACGCGCCAGCAACTCCATCGCCAGATAGCCGTAGCCGGCGCCCAGATCGGCGGCGCGCCCGCGCAGGTCGGCCGGCAGATGCTCGGCGAGCAGGGCCGAGGCCGGGTCGATCCGGTCCCAGGCGAACACGCCGGGCCGGCTCAGGTAGCGTCCGCCGAGGATTTCGCGCGGCGCGTCGGCGCCGGCCCAGGCCTGGGCCAGCGCCGGGTCTTTCGGACCCTGCCAAGGCGCGGTCCAGAACGCGCGGCATTTGCGCTTGGACAGGCTGGCCACCGGGCCGGCGATCAGGCCCAGGTCGGCCTCGCCGGTGCGCGCGCCCTCGTCGTTGCGCAGGCAGGCCACCACCCGCCCGCCCGGCGCGGTGCGCGCCAGCGCCTGCGCGTACAGCGCGCGCGCCTCGTCGCGCTGGCGCGGCGGCAGGACCAGCACCAGCGGGTAGCGCTGCTGCGGATCCAGGGTTTCCAGGTCGACCGTATCCAGCCCGGCGCGGCGCAAGGCGTCGACGTCGGGCTTGAAGCCCTGCTCGCAGACCAGGCCCGGGCGCGGCCGCTGGCGCAGGCCGATGCCGTCGCGGGCGCCCAGGAACAGCGCGCCGCCCTGTTCGGGCCAGCGCAGCAGCCCGTCGGCGAAGGGTTGGAACAGCGTTTCCAGCGCGTCGTCGGAGCGGTCAGCGCGCATCGTGGCAACGGTCTCGTGAGCGAAGTTGAGCGGTCATCGCAAGGATTTTACGCGGCCCCGGGCTAGGGTGTCGGCACCGGATCGAGAGAAGGCCCGCACATGCGCCTGCCCGTCGTCGTCGCCGCGGCCCTGATGCCGGTCGTGGCTTGGTTCTCGCAACGCGGCGCCTTCGGCCCCGACAACGGTAGCCTGTCCGACCGCTACCCCACTTTGCTGGTCGCGGCCGGTTATGCGTTCTCGATCTGGGGCGCGATCTTCCTGTTCGACCTGCTGTTCGCGCTGTGGCAGGCGCGCCGCCGCTACCGCGACGACCCCACCCTGGTCCGGATGCGGCCCGCGGTCGCGGCCGGTTTCACCCTGACCGCACTGTGGATGCCGGTGTTCTCGCAGCAGTGGTTCTGGCTCGCGCTGGCGATCATCTGGCTGGCCCTGGCCTGCCTGGCCTGGGCCGCGCTGCGGCTGGCGCGCGACACCGAACCGCTGCCGGCGCAGGCGTGGTGGGCCAAGCTGCCGGTCTCGCTGCACGCCGGCTGGCTGTCGCTGGCGGCATTTCTGAACACCGCCCAGACGATCGTCGCCTATCGGCTGCTGCCGACCGAACGCATGCTGGGCTGGAGCCTGGCCCTGCTGGCGGCGATGGCGCTGCTGTTGGGCGCGCTCAACGCGCGCATGCGCGGCAATCCCGGTTATGTCTTCGCCGCGCTGTGGGGGCTGGCCGGGGTCTATTTCGAGCAATCGGCCTCGGCGCGGCCCGGGGCGATGCTGGTGGCCTGGCTGGCGCTCGCGCTGGGCCTCGGCTTGCTCGTTCAGACCGTCTGGCTGCGCGCGCGCCTGCGCCGCAAGCTGTTCTCCGGCCATCTGACGCCCGGCGACTGAGCCGTCTCGGCGCCGCCTGCGCCGCTTTGCGTTCTTTGCACGGCGGCTTCATCGCCCGCCAACGTCAGCCCCGGGAGGATCGAGCCACGGCCCAGCACACAGGAGACCCGCGCGATGCGAGCCCTCTTCGTCGGCGGTACCGTCGACAACAGCGAACTCGATCTGGAAGGCGGCGTGCCGCCGCAGCATTACCCGCCCAACACCGGCAGCGGCGCCTCGCGCTATCGCCTGCACCACATCGGCCGCCGCGACAGCGCCACCGTGTATGCGGTCTACGCCGCACCCGACCTCGCCGACGGCGAAGTCGAGCGGGTCGCCGAAGAGCGCGGCTACGCGCGCCGCTTCCAGGCCGAGCCGCAACTCAGCGCCTGAACGCCCGCGGGCGCCGCAGCCTGCGGCGCCCGCCGGTTCAGCCCTGCAGTTCGCGCAAAGTCACCGACGGCGGCGCGTCGAGCACGCGCCGGGTCGCGAACAGGCCGGCCAGCAGCGCCGCGAGCACGCCGGCGCCGGCGCCGGCCGCGGCCATGCGCCCATCGAACTGCCACGGCAGATCGAACACCTGCACCGCGACCACCCCGGCCAGCACCGAGGCCGCGATCGCCGCGGTCAGTCCCGACAACAGGCCGATCGCGGCGAACTCCGAGGCCTGGGCCAGGCGCAACTGGCGGCGGCTGCCGCCGAGCACGCGCATCACCCCGCCTTCGAGCAGGCGCTCGTCCTGGCTGGCGCTGACCGCGGCCATCAGCACCAGCAGGCCGGCGGCGAGCGAGAAGTAGAACACCACCTCGACCACGGTCGAGACCTGGTCGGCGGTGTTGCGCACCTGCTTGAGCACCTGCTCGATGTCGATCACCGACAGGTTCGGGAAGCGCTCGACCAGTTCGGAGGTGAAGCGGGTCCGCGCCGGCGGAACGCTGATCGCGGTGATGTAGCTGGCCGCGTAACCGTCCATCGAGCCCGGCGAGGCGATCACGAAGAAGTTCGGCCGGAAACTTTCCCAGTCGACCTTGCGCAGGCTGGTGATGCGCGCCTCGAACAACTGTCCGGCGACGTCGAACGCGACCGTGTCGCCGACCTTCCAGCCCAGCGTCTCGGCGAAGCTTTCCTCGACCGACACCTCCGGCGCGGCCAGCCGCTGCGGCGCCCAGAACCTGCCGTCGACGATCTTGTTGTCGGCGCGCAGGCGTTCGGCCACCGACAGATTGAATTCGCGCTCGGCCAGTTGCTTGGCGCGGTCCCCGCGGTCGGCGTAGTCGGCGCCGGTGACCGGCTTGCCGTTGTGCTCGGTCAGGCGGGCGCGGATCATCGGAAACATCGTCGGCGCCGCCAGTCCCTGGTCGGCGACGAAGCGGCGCAGGTCGGCGACCTGGTCCTGTTGCACGTTGATGATGAAGCGGTTCGGGGCATCGGCCGACAGGGCCAGTTGCCAGCGGTCGAGCAGATCGGTGCGGACGAAGGTCAGCAGCAGCAGCGCCATCAGCCCCAGGCCCAGGGCCGAGATCTGGGCGATGCTGGTGCCGGCGCGGCGGCTGACGTTGGCCAGGCCGTAGCGCAGGCTGCCGCGCAGGCGCGAACGCAACCGGCGCACCACCACGATCAAGCCCCAGGCCAGCAGCGCCAGCACCGCCAAGGTCGCGGCGATGCCGCCGAGCATGGCCGCGCCGAGGGCGGCCGAACCGGCTTTCCACCACAGCAGGCCGCCGAGGCCGAGCAGGCCGGCGATCGCGACCAGCCAGGCGCTGGGCTCGGTCGGGTCGAGGTCGCGGCGCAGCACGCGCAAAGCCGGCACCCGGCGCAGCGCCAGTACCGGCGGCGCGCCGAACGCGAGCAGCACCACCAGGCCCACGCCCAGGCCCTGCAGCGCCGGCAGCCAGCCGGCGCCCGGGATCGACATCTTCAGCGCCTGCTCCAGCCAGCCGCCGATCGCCCATTGCAAGGCGAACGCCAGGCCGACCCCGATCGCGCTGGCGATCAGGCCCAGCAGCAGCATTTCGCCGACATGGATGCCGACCAGGCGACGCTGGCTGGCGCCGAGGCAACGCATCACCGCGGTGCCGGACAGATGGCGTTCGCTGTGCCGGCGCGCGGCCATCGCCACGGCGACCGCCGCCAACACCACCGATACCAGCGCGGCCAGGCCGAGGAAGCGGCCGGCGCGGTCCAGTGCCGAGCGCACTTCCGGGCGCGCGTCGGCGATCGTCTCCAGGCGCTGACCGCGACCGAGCGCGGGCTTGGCCGCGGCGACGAAGCGCTCGACCGCGCCGGGCGCGCCGGCCACCACCAGGCGGTAGCGGATCCGGCTGCCGGGCTGGATCAACCCGGTCGACGGCAAATCGGCCAGGTTGAGGAACACCTTGGGCGCGATATTGAAGTAGTCCAGCGACGCGTCCGGCTCCTGGGTCACCAGCGCCGCCAGGCGCAGGCGCGTATCGCCGATCGCGATCTGCTGGCCGACCTGCGCGCCGAGGGTGTCGGCGCCGGCGCGGCTCATCCACACCGTACCGCGCGCCGGCACGCCGTCGGCGTCGCGCTCGACGCCGCCGGCGCGCTCGGCGATGCGGAAACTGCCGCGCAGAGGGAAGCCCTGGCCGAGCGCGCGCAGGTCGCCGAGCTGCAGGCGCTCGCCGACCCGGATCATGGTCTGCAGTTCGGTGGCTTCGGCGCGGCGCAGCGCCGGCGCATTCGCAGCTGCGCGCAGCTTGCCGGCGATCGGCTGGTCGGCGCGGATCACCGCGTCGCCGCCGAGCAGGCGATTGGCCTCGATCGCCAACGCGCGCTCGGCGCGGTCGGTGACGAAGCCGACCGCGGTCACCGCCAGCACCGCGACGATCAGCGCGGTCAGCAGGATGCGCACGTCGCCGGCCTTGAGGTCGCGGCGCAGTTGCCGCCAGGCCATCGCCAGGGTGGTGGCGGCGCCGTTCATCCCTGCACCAGCCGGCCGCTGTCCAGGCGCAGGCGGCGGCGGCAGCGCGCGGCCAGGTGATCGTCGTGGGTCACCAGCACCAGGGTGGTGCCGGCATCGGCGTTGAGCTCGAACAGCAGTTCGATGATCGCCTGGCCGGTGTGGGTGTCGAGATTGCCCGTGGGTTCATCGGCGAACAGCAGCGACGGCCGGGTGACGAAGGCGCGCGCCAGGGCCACGCGCTGTTGTTCGCCGCCGGACAGTTGGCGCGGATAGTGATCCAGGCGCTGGCCGAGCCCGACCTTGGCCAGGATCGCCTGCGCCGGCGCGCGCGCGTCGCGATCGCCGCGCAGCTCCAGCGGCAGCATCACGTTCTCCAGCGCGGTCAGCGAGGGCAGCAGTTGGAAACTCTGGAACACGAAGCCGACCTTTTCGCTGCGCACCCGCGCGCGGCCGTCCTCGTCCAACGCGGAGATCGCCTCGCCGTCGAGCAGCACCCGGCCGCTGCTGGGCGAATCCAGCCCGGCCATCAGCGACAGCAAGGTGCTCTTGCCCGAACCCGAGGCGCCGACGATCGCCACGCTGTCGCCCTTGGCGATCGAAAAGCCGATCGCGTCGAGGATGGTCAGCTCGCCCGAAGGCAGGCTCACGGTCTTGCCCAGCCGCTCGACCTGCAAGGTCGGCGTGGCCGCGCGCGCGGCGGCGTCTTCGGCCGCGTCAGCGTCGGCGCTTTTGGCGATGGAATCGGCCATGATCGTATCGGCCAGGTGGGAAGCTGCCATGATCGCCCTTATGTTTGCCCTTGCGGTCGCCTCGCCGCATCTTCGGGAGACGTTATTAAATGATTCTTAAGAACCCTGTCGGGTCCATGAAGTCACGGTCCAGGCAACGATATGCGGGATCGGGCCGCCGCGTTCAATGGCCGCGCGCCCTGACCGCCGCGCTGCTCGCGGTCGGCCTGGCCGCGGCTGGCCTGCCCGCGGTGGGGATGGCCCAGCCCGCGCCGCGCGCGGCGGCCGCCGCGCCGGCGGCCAAGGCCGCGCGCAGCGTGCTGGTGATGGGCGATTCGCTGTCCGCCGGCTACGGCCTGGCCGCGTCGCAGGGCTGGGTCGCGCTGACCGCCGAGCGCGTCGCCCGCAGCCGTCCGGGCTGGAAAGTGGTCAACGCCAGCGTCAGCGGCGAGACCACCGCCGGCGGTGCGGCGCGCATCGCCGGCGAACTGCAGCGCAACCGTCCGTCGGTGGTGGTGATCGAGCTGGGCGCCAACGACGGCCTGCGCGGCCTGCAACTGGCGCAAAGCCGGGCCAACCTGGAACGGATGATCCTCGCCGCCAAGGCCGCCAAGGCCCAGGTGCTGCTGATCGGCATGCGCATGCCGCCCAATCTGGGCAAGGAATACACCGCCGGCTTCGAGCGCAACTACCGCGAACTGTCGCGCCTGCACGGCACCGCGCTGCTGCCGTTCCTGCTCGAGCCGATCGCGCTCGACCGCAACGCCTTCCAGGCCGACAACCTGCATCCGATCGCCAGCGCCCAGCCCAAACTGCGCGACCACGTCTGGACCGTGCTGGGACCGATGCTGAAGTGAGCCGGAGCGAGTCGGCGGCCGGCGCGGCGCAGCCGCGTCAGGCGCTGCGCCGCGAGACCGCCGAGCGCGCGCGCGGCTGCGCCGGGCGCTCGGTTTCGCGGCCGAGATAGGCCTTGCAGCGGAACTGGTCGATGTCGTTGATGCGCAAAATGTTGCGCTTGCGGCTGACCAGGCCGCTGCGGTGCCAGGTCTGCAATTGCGCGTTCAACTTCGGCCGGCTGGCGTTGACCATCGCCGCCAGGATGCTCTGGGTCGGCGGCAAGGCGACTTCGAAGTCCTCGCCGCGCGAATGCGGCTGGGTGCGCATCAGCGACAGCAGATAGCGCGCCAGGCGCGATTCGAGCCGGTGCAGGCACATGGTTTCCAGGCTCTCGACCGCGTGGCGCAGGCGCAGGCACAGCGAGGCGTGGGCGCGCTCGAGCACCATCGCATCGGCGGTCAGCAGCGGAAAGTGACGGCGCGCCAGCAGCAGCACCCGGGTCGGGCTGTAGGCCACCGCGGTGAAGGTGTGCGGATGCGCATCCAGCAGCGGCGTCTCGTCGACGGTCTCGCCGCTTTCGATCGTATCGACGATCAGCTCCTGCCCGTCCGGCCCGTACAGCAGCTTGTAGATGCGGCCATGGACGATGAAGGCGAGGAAGTCGCTGGGATCGTTCTTGAAGAACAGCGCGTGTCCTTCTTCCAAGTTGACTTCGCTGGCGTGGCGGGCGATCTGGTCGAGCAGCGCCGGCGGCAAGCCGCGCAGCAGGCTGCAGCGATCCAGTCCCCAGCGCCTGCGCCGGACCGCGACGCCGTCGTCGGCGCTCATGCCCATAGCGGGTACCGCGCGGCCGTCGATGCGGCCACGAGACGGCCGCGGCAGCGGCCGGTTGCGGATTCCATAACGCCCCCCTTGGTGTTTCGTCTGCCTTCGACGCCCGCAGCGAGGACGTCATACGGCGGCCGGGACTGAGCGATCGAAGCCCAGCGATGGAAGCTGGACGACGCAGGCCCGGCGATCGGCTCGGCGTCGCCGCGGCGCGCGCCTGCGCGCCGGTGCGGGAGCCGTAACGATGCCGGCGCCGTAGCGGACCGGCATCGCTTGGCGCTGCTTACGAGCCGTACGGCGACTTGAACGCCTTCAGCACGGTCATCAGGCTGGTCAGGTTGTCGGCCACGCCGGTCTGGGCGATCTTCTCGGTCGCGCCCGCGGCGGCGGTGGTATCGACGGTGTAGATCTGCATCACGCCCTGGTTGGCGGCGGCCTGCGACAGCGAGTTCTGCTGCTGCTGCGCCGACACCGCGTTCTCGAACAGGATGCTGGTGGAGTGCGCGGCGGCCTGGAACATCGAGCCCATCGCGAAGGCCGGCGCTTCGCCGACGACCTTGACGTTGGACTGGGTGACGGCGTCGGTGATCTGATTGTTGACTGCGGTAGGGTAAGCCATAACAAGGTCCTCGATTGGCGATTAGCGAAAAACGGATCGGACGCGGACGCCGGCGGCAGCGGAACTTCCTGACCGGCGCCCAGCGGCCGATCTAAACGGTCGGACCGTTCGGCTTACTTGAACGCGTTGAGCACGGTCAGCAGGCTGGTCAGGTTGTCGGACACGCCGGTCTGGGCGACCTTCTCGGTGGCGCCGGCGGCGGCGGTGGTGTCGACGGTGTAGATCTGCATCACGCCCTGGTTGGTCGCGGCCTGCGACAGCGTGTTCTGCTGCTGCTGCGCCGACACCGCGTTCTCGAACAGGATGCTGGTCGAGTGCGCCATCGACTGGTAGATCGAGCCCATCGCGAAGGCGGGCGCTTCGCCGATGACCTTGACGTTGGACTGGGTGACGGCATCGGTGATTTGGTCGTTGACGGCGGTCGGGAAAGCCATGTTGAACTCCTTGAAGTGGTGTACGGCCCATGCCGTACGTTGGTTAGTAACGAAGCGTCCATCGCGTTGTGAAGCCGATCATGGCGCCGTGCCGGCGTTGTTTTGATTGTTGTTCGGATCGGGTTTCGCGGCGTTTTTCGCGGCGCCGCCTTGGTTTTCCGGCCCGGATCGCGACGGCTCCGAGGGATCGGAATCTGCTTGCCCCGGCAGCAGTCCCTTGCTGCGCGCGGCTTCGATGACGGATTGCAGCTGCTGCGCCAGCGGCGCGAACTGCTGCTGGAAGCAGGTGTCGACTTCGGCCCGGATCAGCCGTTGCAACTGATGCGCGAACTGCGCCAGCGGCGGCTGCACCGACTCGTCGCCGACCCGCGGCTTGGGCAGGCGCAGGTCTTCCAGCGAGGTGGCGCGCTCGACCGCGCCGAGGATGTTGGCTTCGGCTTCGCGTTCGGATTGGGTCGCGCTGCGCACCGTGTCCTGGGTGCGGGCGAGGCCTTGCTGGATCACTTTCTGGATCCGTTCGCGGCCGGCGTCGACTACGCTGACCGCCTTGGCCTGCACGGCCGTGGCGGAATCCGGCGCGCGCGTCTGCGCTGCGCCGGAGGCGTTCGACGCGCTCAGCAGGGCCGCGACCTGGCGGCATTTCTCCGGATCGAGTTGCAAGTCGAACCACTTCTGCGCGAACACGCCGATCTGGCGATCCAGCTCGCCCGGCGTCTCGGCGACCGGCGCGGGCGCGGCGGCGGGCGCGGCCGGCGGCGGCGCGGGCGGCTGCGCGGTCTGCTCGGTACGCGCCATCAGTGCAGCCCCAGTTGCGTGGCCAGCCGTCCCAGCGTCGCGCGCATCTCGGGCTGGCGCAGCCGCGCGCACACCGCGTCGGCCAGCCTCGCATCGTCCGACCCTGCATCGGCCTGGTCCGCCGCGGCCGGCGACGGCGCGCGCTCCGGCGCTGCCGCGGCCGGCGCGCGCGGATCGAACAGCCCCTCCAGTTCCATGTGCAGCAGGCAGCGCAGATTCTCGTCCATGGCCAACTCCGGTCTTACAAGGGATTCGATACGCAATGCGGTTGCCGATCAGGCCGGCGCGGCATCGCGCGTGACGGTGACGACCGAGCCCGGCGCCTTGTAGCCGGCGATGGTCGCGGTGCGGGTGCGCGGGTCGGCGACGGCGGCCAACGGGCCGACGCTGGTCTGCCAGTACGCGGCGGCGACGGCGCCGACCAGTTGCTGCAGCTGCTCGCCGACCTGGCTCTGCGCGCCGGCGTCCAGCGGCACCAGCGCATAGGCCAGCAGCAGCACCGTGCGCAGGAACGCTTCCTGGACGTCGTTCTGCGCCGCGCCCTGGCCGCCGCTGGCGAGCAGGTAGGCGCGCCAGTTGATGAACAGGTTCAAGGCCCGCGCCAGGGCGGCGAACCACAGGCTGCGCAAGGCGCTGCCGCCGGCCATCGCCTCGACCAGGGCGGAGAAAGCGGCGTAGCCCTGGTCCGCGCTCAGCGCCGGGCCGATCGGCGCCAGCGCCGCCGCCAGCATCGGCTGCAGCACGCCCTGGCCCTGGCTCAACAGGTCGGCGAGCGAATCGGCGCCGCGCACCAGCTGCGTCAGGGCGTCGAGCTGCGCCGGGGCCAGCGCCTGCAATCCGAACAGCATCAGCCGGTCGCTCAGGGCCTGCAGCGCATCGGTGTCGACATAACCCAGACGGCCGCCCGGGGCCGGCTCGAAGGCATCGAAGGCGACGGCCTGCAGACGGGTGTCGAAGGCGAATAGCGGATATCGGGCGCCGAAGTAGCTTCGGCCGTCAGCGGCCGGGCCGAGGCGGAAGCCGAACGGGGCCTGGGTCGCGGCCAACGTCGCGTAGGCGCTGGCCGGCGCCGTCGCCGTACCCGCCGCAGTGGCGGAACCGGCCGGGGCCGCCGCATCGGCCCCGTCCACGCCCGGCAGCGGCCGGTCCAGCGCCTCGCACAGCGCCATGGTGTCGCGCCGGCCGGCCTGCGCGACCAGGGCGCGGCAGGGTTCGCCGTCGGCGCGGTAGCGGCGCAGGGCCAAGCCGTCGAGGCTCAGCGTGGCGTCGCGGAACAGAGCATCGAACACGCCCGCCGCGGTATCGCCGCGCTCCAGCGCTTGCGCGGCCGACACCTGGCCGGCATAGGCGCGATAGAAGCCGGCGTCCGGCAACTGCCGCGCATAGGCCATGGCATAGCCGATCGCCGAACGCTGGTCGGCGGCCACGCCGGCGCCGGCGCCGCAATCCACCCGGTTGCACAATTGCAACGCACGCGCTCCGGCGGCGCCGCCGAAGTACTGGGCCAGCGTCGCCGATTGCCGGTCGAGGAAATCCAGCCATTGGCGGTAGTCCTCGTTCCCGCCGCCGCTCAGGTCGATCCCGATCAGCTCGCTCAGGCTCGGGGCTTCGAACAGCGGCAGGATCCGGGTCCGCAATCGCTCGCCCAACGCGCCCGCCGCGCCGGGTGCGATCCGCACCAGCAGCTTGTACGCGGTCTGGCGAACGCCGTTGTAGGCCGCGACCACCGCATTGGCGGCCTCGACCTGACCGACGCCGACGCCGATCTGGGCATGCACGACGCCCTGCTGCTCCAGGCTGCGCAGGCTCATCGCGATCGATTGCAGATAGCGCTTTTCGCCCCCGGGCGTGGCGCGCAGACGGCGCAGCGCCAGCGAACGCGCGCGGCAGGCGTCTTCGAACGGCGTGTAGGCGCCGGCGTCGTAGATCCGCCGGTTGAACTCCTCCAGGGCCGGCAGCAGGGCCTGCGACGCTCGCGCCGCGCCGTCGGCCGACGCCCGCTTTTGCAAACGCTCGAGCGCGCGGCGCACGCTGCGGTACAGCACCGGGTCGGTCGCGGCCGCGCCGGCCGCCGACGCCAATCCGAGCGGCCCGGCCAAGCACTGACAAGCCACGTACAGATTCTCGGCAGCGCATTCGCCGCGCCGGTAGCGCCGGCGATCGGCGCTGGCGGCCAGCGCGGCCAGCGGGTTGCGCCGCTCCATCGAGCGCAGCGCGCCGACCAACAAGGCCAGTTGGCCGCGCGCGCGCTGCCCGCCATCGCCGCCGCCGCCGAACAGGCCGACCAGCGACAACGGCAGGCCCTGCACCACCTCGACCGTGGCCTGCACTTCGGCCTGGCTGTCCGCGTCCCGGCGGCGATAGCTCACCGGCAGGATCAGCGACGCGCTCGCGGTCGTCGCCGGCGCGTCGACCGGCAGGATCGCTTCCAGACGGCTGTAGTAGTCGAAGCGGTAGCGCGGCAATTCGATCGCGGGCAAAGCGAAGTAGGCCATGGCCGGGTCCTGTCAAGGCGGTAGGCGCGACGCCTAGCTCTTGCGGTTCTGCAGCAGCGAGGAGTACTTGGAGATGCTCTGGTCGATGCGGTCGATGGCGAAGCTGGCCGACTCGGCCTCCATCGCGCCGGACGCGGCGGCGACCGCGGCGGCGGCGCCCATCAGGATCTCGGTGGCGAGGATGCCCAGCGCGTCTTCGGCGGCCTTTTCCAACTGGCCTTCGACCAAGTCCTGGGTCAGCTGTTTCATCAGCATGCCTTGCGCCGCCAGGGTGATCTTGCTGATGCCGTCGAAGTAGCCGGCGGCCGACTGCGCGACCAGGCCCGCGGCCTGGCTGATCATCATGTCCGGCGCGGTCGCGATCTGCGACGGCGCATAGGAAGCGGTTTCGGTGTTGGTGAACTGCACCGCCTGGACGATCTGCTGGTTCAAGGCATCGGTCGGCGGCGGCGCCGCCGCGTCGGCCTGGCCGACGGCGCGATCGCGGGCCATGCTCAACGGCGACTTGGGCGCCGCGGCGGCGGAACCGGTATCGGACGTCGACCCGCCGTTGCCGCTGCCGCCGTTGCCATCGCCGCCGCCGGCGTTTCCGCTGCCATTTCCGCTACCGCTACCGCTGCCGCCATTGCCTGCGCCCGCCGGCGAACCGCTGCCGCTCGCCGCGGCACCGCTGGTGCTGGCGCCGTTGCCGGCGGCGGCAGCGCTCGCGCCATCGGCCGCTGCGGCAGCGGGGGCCGCGGCCGCCGGCGTCGCCGCCGTCCCGGTGGCTACGGCGGCCGCAGGGGCCGCTGCGTCCGCCGCAGGCGCGGACGGCGCCGCGGCGGCGGGGGTGGGCGCCGCGGCCGGCGATGCCGGTGCGGCGGCCGTCGTGGCGGCTGCGGGCGCTGCGGCCGCCGGCGGCGTCGTCTTCTTGCCGAACCATCTCATCGCTGTTCTCCCGCGTTATCGGTTCGCCACGGCGAATGCGCGCCGGATCGGCGTGGCGCGCGTCACGACTTCTCCCCGATCGACATGATCAGCGCGACCGCCTTGGACACTACCGCCGTCGAGATCTGGTTCAGGGCCTGCTGGCTGTACACCGCGTTCTGCAGCGAAAGTCCGGCCGAATGGCTGGATACCTGGTATAGCGAGGCGATCGCTTGCGCGGGCGCTTCGGCGACGACTTTTACGTTGGTCTGGGTGACTGCATCGGTGATCTGCGAATTGACGGGAGTATCGGGAGCGGCCATGAGCCTGTCCTTGATCGGTCGGTGGAGGAAACGTCTGCAGGACCGACGTCCTGAGCCGCATGACGGTGTCGCGTGGGTCTAACGGGTGGAACGCAGCCCCTGGCGGCTTGTGAAGCCGGAGGCCGCGGCTTGTCGCCGGATCGGGATCAGTCGCCGACCGCGCTGCGCAGCCGATTTCGCAGCAGTTCCACCCGCTTGCGCGCCAGGGGCTGGTTGATGCGCAGCCGCGCGGCGATTTCCGGATACGGCAGGTCGTCGATGAATCGGTAGGCGAACAGCCGGCGCTGCTCGCGGCTCATCTTCGATACCGCGACGATCACCCGGTCGAGTTGCTCGTCCAGCTCGAGCCGTTGCAGCGCCGACAGGCCGTCGTGGGCGAAGCCGGCGGCGTCGTTGTCGATGTCGCGGTTGCGGTCGAAGACTTCGCGGTCGCGGTTGCGTTGGCGCACGCTGTCGAGAAAGACATGGCGCATGACCACGAACAGGATGCCGCACGGGTCGGTGATCGTCTGCGGCGAGTTGCGCATGAACAGCCACGCCTTCATCGCGGTATTGCCGAGCAATTCCTCGGCGCGGTCGCGCTGGCCTTCGGCGAATCGCCGCGCGCGCGCTTCCAGTTCGGGCAGATTCTCGCGCCAGGCGACGGTGAACATCGCATCGGCCGCAGCGTAATCGCCCTGTTCGATTTCGTTACGTTCCATCACTCGCCTCTCCTGTGTCGAGCACGTGAGGCGAGTCTGGTTAGGGGGTCGGGGGATAGCTGTTACTTGGGTGACACGCGCCTGCCGGCTCCGGCACGGAACTGCGTACCCCGTCGCGGTACGCGATTTCCATGCCGATCGCGGTCCGCAGTCGGCGCGCATTCGAGCGCGCGTGCGCTGTGCGGCAGGCGCCGGCGCGCGCGTCCGCGCGCGTGCGGACGAAACCGTCGCGCTTCACCAAACGCTTGCGTGGCGCGGCACGGCGTGCGGCCGCACGGACGCGGACGCAGCAGATCCGCGATCGCGCTCAGGCGGCGCGGGCGGAGGCCTGGCCCCGGCCGACGCTGCGCATCGCGCCGTCCCAGCCCCAGGTCACGATGCAGCAGGCGGCCACCACCAGCCCCCAGGACAGGCTGCCGTCGGGCAGCAGGCCGGCGGCGGAGGCGAACGCCGGCAGCCATTGCGCACTGCCGAGCGCGGCCACCGCCAAGCCGGTCACCACCAGCGCGGCCAGCAGCCCCTGCTGCAGCCAGCGTTCGAGCCGGTCGTTGCCCTGCGCCGCGGCTTGCGCGCGACGCGCGACCTGCTCGGCGAAGCCGTAGGGGATCGGCTCCATCACCGGCGCGCGCAGCGCCCGGCTGAGCAGCCGGTACTGGGCCAGGCGCGGGTCGCCGGCTTCCATCGGCGCGCCGGCGCGCTCGTCGCGCATCGCCCGTTCCTGCAGCCGCCACTCGCGGGCGACGGCGGGATCGCGGTCATCGGAAGGATCGAACGGAGGCGGCGTGCGGTTCATGCGAATTCTCCCAACCGGGCTTCCAGGCGCTGGCGCAGCCGGGCCCGGGTTCGGAACAGGTGGCTTTTGATCGTACCTTCGGCGAGGCCGGTCATCGCGGCGATCTCGCCGATCGGCAGTTCTTCCAGGTGATACAGGGTCAGCAAGGTGCGTTGCAACGGCGGCAGGGCCTCGATCTCGGCGTGCAGGCCGGCGGCGATCTCTTCGTCGGCGCAGGCCGCCTCCAGGTCGAAGCCGTCGCTGACGCTTTCCAGCGGCGACGGCGCGTCCTCGTCGTCGGCGGCCTCGACGATCGGGATCCGCTTGCGCTCCAGATGGCGCTTGGCCACCGAATAGGCGACCTGGCCGATCCAGGACTTGAGCGGGCTCTCGTGCCGGTACTGGTGCAGGCACTGGTGCACGCGCAGGAACGCCTCCTGGCACAGCTCGCGGGTATCGTCCGGATGCCGGACCATGCGCTGGATGATGTGCCAGCACAGGCCCTGGTACTCGCGCACCAGGCGCTCGAACGCGCCGGGGGCGCGATCGAGCACGGCGCTCACCAGCAGGCGGTCGGGATGGTCGGGACGGTCGGGTTCGCCGGTCATCTCATCGAGGATGCGGGCATGGCGAGATCGGTTGCAGTGACTTCGATACCCGGCCAAATATGACACACGACATATTGAACACGTGACGCCGGGCGGTTCCCGGGCCGGCCGGACCGGCTGCAACCGATCCCGGCCCGGCCGTATCTCTTGCCTCGAACCCACCCGACCCACTCTGCCGAGGCGCACCATGGATCCCGAAGTCCTGATTCCGATCACCCTGTTCATCTGCATCGTCATGGCGATCAAGATCGCCGTCGAGGCGCGCTTCCGCAGCAAGCTGCTGTCCACCGGCGGCGCCGACGAGCTGCTGCGCTCGATGGCCCGCGACGAAGACCAGCGCCGCCGCCACGGCGCGCTGCGCTGGGGCATCGTCCTGGTCCTGCTGGCCGCCGCGTTCGGCATCATCGAGGGCGCCGGCTGGCGCGAGGTCACCCCGGGCATGGTCGCGGTGCTGCTCGCCGCTTGCGGCCTGGGCAACCTGGCGTACTACTTCGTCTCGCGCCGGCTGAGCTGACGCGACCGCCATCGCAAGCCAGGCGGACCGCGGTCGACACTCGCCGCGGTCTTGCCGCAGTTCGCTAGGCATGGGGCTCCGGCGCGGCGATGATCGCCGCGTCGTCCGCCGAGAACCCCGCATGCGTCCGTTTCCGTCCGCCGCGGCCCCGTGGGGCCGTGCTGCGATCCTGAGCCTGATCCTGAGTCTTGCCGCCGCGGCCAGCGCGGTCGCCGCGCCGCCGCTGGACCGGCGCATCGCCCTGACCGTCGACGACCTGCCCTGGGTGCCCTTGCCCGAGGTTCCCACCATCGAG
This sequence comes from Lysobacter sp. Soil_C_15, assembly GCF_057657315.1. Lineage (NCBI taxonomy): Bacteria > Pseudomonadati > Pseudomonadota > Gammaproteobacteria > Lysobacterales > Lysobacteraceae > Lysobacter > Lysobacter sp. Soil_C_15. The sequence continues at coordinate 210,071 of NZ_JBDGIR010000005.1, read as the reverse complement.
GTCCTGCCCGGACACCGGCGCCTGGTCGCAGCGGTCGCCCGCGCCGGCGCGCCGGTGGTCGGCTTCGTCAACGAAGGCAAGCTCGAAGACCGCGGCCGGATCGATCCCGAGCGCCTGCAGATGCTGCGCGACTGGCGCGATGCCGGAGCCGAACTGGGCAACCACAGCTACGGCCATTCCGACCTGCACGCGGTCGGGCTGCAGGCCTACCAGGCCGACATCCTGCGCGGCGAGCGCCAACTCAAGGCGCTGGCGGGCGAGAAATCGCAGCCGGCGCCGCGCTGGTTCCGCCATCCCTATCTGCGCGCGGGTCGCAGCGCCGAGGACAAGGCCGCCCTGCAGGCTTTTCTCGCCGATCACGGCTACCGCATCGCCCCGGTGACGGTCGACAACGCCGACTGGATCTGGGCCGGCGCCTACCTGCGCCTGGACCAGCGCGGCGACGCCCGGCTCAAGGCGCGCCTGCGCCGCGACTACCTGCGCTACATGGGCGCCAAGCTCGACTACTACGAGCGGCAATCGATCGCCCTGCTCGGCTACAACCTGCCGCAGGTGTGGTTGATCCACGCCAACCTGCTTAACGCCGATACCTACGGCGAGCTGATCGCGATGGCGCGCAAACGCGGCTACCGTTTCGTCGGCCTCGACGAAGCGCTGCGCGACCGAGCTTACCAGCGCGCCGACGCCTACCTCGGCCCGGCCGGACCGAGCTGGCTGCACCGCTGGGCGATCGGCGAACGCAAGCCGGCGACGTTCTTCGCCGGCGAACCGGAAACCCCGGACTGGGTGTTGAACCTGGCCGGGGTGGAGTCGGAGTAGCGGCTACGAAACACTCAGCCCCGCTCCAACGCGGTGCGCAACACCGGCAGCGTGGTCACGTCGTCCACGCCCTTCAAGGCCGCGACCCGTTCGCGCAGGTCCGCCAGTTCGCCGGGTCCGACGGTTTCCACCAGCACCATCAGGTCGATCTCGCCGGCGACGCTGTGGATCGCGCGCACTTGCGGCAACGCGACCAGCGGCGGCACCACGTCGTCGCAGCTGAAGCCGTCGCCGTAACGCAGCAGCAGCCAGGCGCGCAACGGATCCCCGCCGCTGCCCAAGCGCAGCGTGTACTGGGCGATCACCCCGGCCGACTCCAGCCGCTGCAGGCGCTCCTGCACCGAACTGCGCGCCAGTCCGACCGCCTTGGCCAGGGCGACGGTCGACAGACGGGCGTTGTCCTGCAGCAGGGCGATCAGCTTGCGGTCGGTATCGTCGAGAGTCTTCATGGTCGCAATGCGGGGCGCGGTCGGAAGGCGCGTCGGCCTGGCCGGCATTTTGCCGGGTTGAGACCGGCCGGCGCGAGCGCCCACAGTGGCGTCTCGACCAACGCCGCCCCGCAGGAGAGCCGCCCGATGTCCGACCCCGCTTCCGCCGCCCTGGCTTCTGCCGCCTTCGCTACTGCCGCGATGATCCCGATCGACGTGCAGCGCGGTTTCGACTTTCCGCCCTGGGGCGCGCGCAACAACCCGGCGATGGAAGCCAACGGCCGACGCCTGCTCGCCGCCTGGCGCGAAACCGGCCGGCCGCTGATCCATGTCCGTCACGACTCGGTCCTGCCCGACTCGACCCTGCACCCCTCGCATCCGGGCAACGGCTTCCGCGACGGCTTCGAACCGCGGCCGGGCGAGCCGCTGGTGACCAAGTCGGTCAACGCCGCTTTCATCGGCACCGATCTGGACCTGCGCCTGCGCCGCCTCGGCGTCGACACGGTGGTGTTGTTCGGCATCAGCACCGACATGTGCGTATCGACCACCGCGCGGGTCGCGGCCAATCTTGGCTATCGCGTTCTGGTCGTCGGCGATGCCTGCTTCTGCTTCGACCTGGTCGACGCCGAAGGCCGGCGCATCGACGCCGACGCCGTCAGCCGCGCGCATCTGGCGACCCTGCATGCGGAATTCGCCGAAGTCGTGGATACCCAGGCGCTATTGGCGCGCCTTCGCGCGGACTGAACCGGAACGCAGCGCGGTCGAGCACGATGTCGCGCACCGGCCGCACCGACGGCCGAGTGCCGGTTCGACTCGCCGTCGACGCGGCTCGATGCTCGCCCTCGATGTGCGATGCGCATGCAGCGCCTACGTCCCAACACGCATCGCGCCTGCATTCGTCCGCTCATGCGGCGACGAACGGTATTGCATAACGAATTTCTCACGAGTATCGTGCGCCTCCATCGTCCTCGCGACGCAATCTCCAACGACCGCCTTCCCATGCTCATCCACTCCGACATCGCCATGCAGAACGCGCCGCGGCCACTGTGCCTCGGGTCGTTCGACTGCGCCTCGTCGAAGCGCGGTCGCCACCAGGAACTGCACACGCCGGATTGATCTCCCGCCCATGGGAGGTCGGTCGCCCCGATCTCCCGAGGACAGCGAACGCCCTCGGACTCCACTCCGGGGGCGTTTTCGTTTCAGCGCTCGCAAAGGGAATCACCAACAACCGCCGGAAACGGCAGGATTTCCGCCATTCCAGACGCCCCCGAAGCATCCGAGAGGAAAGGGGACAGGCCAATGAGGCGCATCAGCGCCGTGCTCCGGTGCTTCGGCACGGGCCGCGCGTAAGGAATCGCAGAACAGGGGCGCTTGCGCCCGAACGCATTGCCGCCTGGCGACAGGCGGCAATACGAAGCATCCGCAAGGCCAGGACTACAGCGGTACGGGTTCGTTCCCGTCCGGTGCGCGCGGCTGTGCCGTGGCGTATGCCGAAGTCCGCGTCGGGATGTTTCTCGTCGACGCTAGCTCAATGGTGGAGCGGGCGGCGCAAGCCGTCAGGTCATCGGTTCGAATCCGATGCGTCGTCTCTTGGATATAGCTCAGTTGGGTAGAGCGACAGCTTAGGGTGCTGTTGGTCGCGGGTTCGACTCCCGCTGTCCACCGTCCTTTCACGACGGCTTAGAAATAGGAACGAAAGTTCCGCACCAGGAAACGCCCCGAGCGGCGTTCCGCAACGCGCCGCCGGCCTGGGGCGCGCCAAGGAACGCCGCAACGGCGACGATGCCGGACCCGCGTCCTCGACGCGGTCTGCGGTACGACGCCCGCCCGCAGCGACAGGGAACGTCGCCGCGGCGAGCCCGCACCGGCCCCGCAGGCAGCACGCCGGCCCCGCAGCGACGACGTCGGGGCGTTTCCACTTATTCCGCGGCGCACGCCAGCGCGCCGCCCACCACGCCCGGCGACGAACCGATTCGGTCGCTGCGGCAGCTCACCACGGATCGGATCACCGGAACGACAAGGAGACTCATCATGTTCTGGATCAAGAAGGTCGTGGTCGGCGATGCCGAGCGCGTCCTGGTGTACCGCAACCGTCGCATCGAGCGCGTGCTCGGTCCCGGCGTGCACAAGCTGACCGACTTCGGCAACGAACTCGAGCTGGTCGTCCACGCCATCGTCCAGCCGCAATACAGCGGCAACGACGGCGAGGCGCTGATCGCCGGCCTGGCCGAGCGCCTGTACGACGACTTCGTCCTGGCCGACATCGGCAGCGACGAGGTCGGCCTGATGCTGCGCAACGGCCGCATCGCCGATGTGCTCAATCCCGGCACTCGCCGCCTGTACTGGAAGGGCCTGGGCCAGGTGAAGATCCGCGCGATCGCGCTGGGCGAGGGCCTGGAGATCGAGCGCGAGATCGTCGATGGCCTGCGCCAGATCGGTTGGCTGGAGCGCGTCGCCGTCGCCGGCAACGTGCCCTCCGAGTCCGCCGGCCTGTTGTTCGTCGACGGCACTCTGGTGCGCGAACTGGCGCCGGGCGCCTACGCGTTCTGGAACCTGCGCAAGAACGTCGCGGTCGAGACCGTGGAGCTGCGCGTACAGGCGATGGAGGTGTCGGGCCAGGAGCTGCTGACCCGCGACAAGGTCTCCTTGCGCGTCAACCTGGCCGCGAGCCTGCGCGTGACCGACCCGGTCGCCGCGCGCACCCGCGTCGCCAAGTACGCCGAGCATGTCTACCGCGAGTTGCAGTATGGCTTGCGCAAGGCGGTCTCGGCCAAGAGCCTGGACGAGTTGCTCGGCGACAAGGCCTCGCTCGACGCCGACATCTTCGGCTACGTGCGCGGCCAGGTCGGCCAGTTCGGCATCGAGGTGCTCGGCGTGGGCGTCAAGGACGTGATCCTGCCGGGCGAGATGAAGGAGATCCTCAACGGCGTGGTGCAGGCGGAAAAGACGGCTCAAGCCAACGTGATCCGCCGCCGCGAGGAGGCGAACGCGACCCGCAGCCTGCTCAACACCGCCAAGCTGATCGAGGACAGCCCGGTGCTGATGCGGCTCAAGGAGCTCGAGGCGCTGGAGAAGATCACCGAGAAGATCGACAAGTTGACCGTGTTCGGCGGTCTGGAGGGAGTCATGAAGCAACTGGTCAGCCTCAAGGGCCACGGCTGAAAGCAGGACCGGGCGGCGCCGCCGTCCGGATTCCGATAGCGCCGGGGCCCCAAGCCCTAAACGCACGCCGCTCCTGCGGGAGCGGCCAGCGTCGCCGTGCGCGCTGCGCCGGCGACGGACTATCGGACCAAACGACTATGCGCAACGACATGTACAAAGTGATCGTCGAACGACCGCGCCGCGGCGGCGGCCCCCAGGCCCGCACGCGCCCGCCGCGCGATCCCGAGGACCATCCCCATCAAGAGGGCATGAAACACCGCCACAGCAATCGCAAGTGGCTCAACGAAAACCTCAATCCGCTCAAGCGCTACCTCGACCGACAGGTCGGGCGACGCTGGGACTTCGTCTATTCGGAGCTGTGCCAGCGCGTCGACCGGCGCAACACCGTGCAACAGCACATCCACCAGCACATCGACGATTTCGTTGCGATGCGCGTGCAGCGTATCGACGGCGAACTGCAGGCGATGCGCCGCTACGGCGGCCTGACGGCCTTGGCCGAATCCTGGCACGATCTGTACGTGTGCCCGGACAGCGGTTGCCTGATGCGCAACGAAGCGGCGCTGCGCGCACAGCTCGAACGCAAGCGGGTCCATGCCCGGGCGGTCCAGCTGCGCCAACGCGGCCTGGAACCGGACGTGCGCAAGCTCGGACCGACCGCCCAACTGCGCCGTATCGATGGCGTCTGGTATGCGATCGAACTGGCGCCCGTGCCGCCGGCCTGGCAGCGCCAGCCCCGGCACGGCCCGCACGCCACCGTGCGGGCGTTCGCCTACGACGCGGTGCTCGGCCGACAGGCGAGCGAGTGCAAGGTACGGCGCGAGAGCCTGTACGGTCGCGGCGACCTGTACGCGCAGCGCAAACGCCAGCTGGGACGGGCGGAGCTGCTCGAACACGGATTGAACAACGACGACCTGCCGGACGCCTACGACGCGCCCGCTCCACGCCGCCCGCGGCGCGTGGGCAAGTACCGCGGACCGATCCGCACCGGCGCACTGCACAAGGAACACTGACATGAGTACATCAAGCTACGAACTGCTGCACGCCGAGGAAGGCTCGGTCCCGGTCAAGGGCTGGGTGCGCGGGGTCGCGGTCGACGAAGGGGCGCGGCGACAGCTGCGCAACCTCGCCGCCCTGCCCCACGTCGGCCCCTGGATCGCGGTGATGCCCGACGCTCACTTGGGCAAGGGCGCGACCGTGGGCTCGGTGGTGCCGACCCGCGGCGCGATCATCCCGGCCGCGGTCGGCGTCGACCTGGGCTGCGGCATGGCCGCGGTGCGCACCAGCCTGCGCGCCAAGGACCTGCCCGACAGCCTGGCCAAGCTGCGCTCGGCGATCGAGCACTGCGTCCCGGTCGGCAACGGCCGCGGCGGCGAACACCGCCGCCTGCCCGACAGCCATGCCACCCGCCTGGCCAAGTCCGGGCTGGCGACGCGGCTGGACGCGATCCACGCCAAGCACCGCAAGCTGCGCACCGACAAGCTCGACAAGCAGATCGGCACGCTCGGCGGCGGCAACCACTTCATCGAGGTCTGCCTGGACGAGGCCGGCGCGGTGTGGGTGATGCTGCACTCCGGCTCGCGCGGCACCGGCAACCTGATCGGCAGCTACTTCATCGAGCTGGCGCGGATCAAGCTGGAGCGGCGCGTGCTCGGCTTCCATCTACCGGACAAGGACCTGGCCTTCCTGCTCGAGGGCGAGCCGCTGTTCGAGGACTACGTCGAAGCGGTCGGCTGGGCGCAGGACTATGCCCGCCACAACCGCGAGGCGATGATGGAACGGGTGTTGCACGCGATGCGGATCCAGCTGCCGAAGTTCCAGTTGGAGAAGACCGCGGTCAACTGCCACCACAACTACGTCCAGCGCGAGCAGCACTTCGGCGAATCGCTGTGGGTGACCCGCAAGGGCGCGGTCAGCGCCCGCGAGGGCGAGCTCGGCATCGTCCCCGGCAGCATGGGCGCGCGCAGCTACATCGTGCGCGGCAAGGGCAACGCGGACAGCTTCCACAGCTGCAGCCACGGCGCCGGCCGGTTGATGAGCCGCGCCGAGGCGCGGCGGACGATCACCCTCAAACAGCACCGCGAGGCCACGGCCCACGTGGAATGCCGCAAGGACGCGGCGGTCGTCGACGAATCGCCCGCAGCGTACAAGCCGATCGAGGCGGTGATGGCGGCGCAGTCTGACCTGGTCGAGGTGGTCCACACCTTGCGCCAGGTGGTCTGCATCAAGGGTTGAGCGCGCAGGTCGCGCTCGCGGCGCCGCCCGCCCGGGCGGCGCTTTTTTGTTTGCGCGGCCGTGACGGCACGCACGTCGATTCAGGATGCCGCGCACCCGTGGTTCAGATTCGCATCGCAATGCGCACGTGATCCACGCCGAAATGAAAGCTTTCGGCGTCGCCGCTTTGCGTGTTTGCGACTGAGTTCGCGATCGCTGTGTGCGTTGGCCGGATTTGGCCGCGCTTGTCTTCACGTAAAGACGATATTGTTCGGATGCAAGAGCAATGCCAACGGATTTCGCCCATGACGCATACGGATGTCGATTGGCTCTGCGCGGCGCCGCCGCGGTCGTTTCAAGGCGCCGATCCGGGCGCGGACGGCTCGATTCCGCATCGGGTGCGCGAACTGGCGATCGCCTACGGCCTGGGCGCGCGCGCCCACCACGGCGAACGCCATTGGGAAGACATCTGCGATCAGCTCGCCGCCGGTTGGGAACGCCTGCGCGGGCGCGAGCCGGTGCCGTGGGCGCGGGTCGAGTCCCACGTCGAAGGCGCCTGGCGGCTGGTCCAGACCGGCTGAGCGAATCGACCGGGCGGAGCGCCCGGCCGCACGACGCCGATAAAGTCCCCGCCGGCGCATCCTTGCGCGGCGAGCGGCAAGCCCGCTGATCCGCGTCGAGAGCGGACCGGGTCGAGTAAAGCGTTTGCCGGCATGCCCGCGACGGCGCCCGATCGGCGCCGCTGAAGCCTGCGCCGCTGAAGCCCGCGCCGCTCAGGCCCGCGCCGGCCGCGCCCGGCGCCACTGCCATTTCAGATTTACCCCGAGCGTGCCGAGCACGATCAAGGCCACGCCCAGGCTCTGCACCGGCGCCAGCGCGTGGCCGTAGATCAGATAGTCCAGCAGCAGCGCGATCACCGGGTAGATGAAGGCGACCACCGCGATCGTCGCCACCTGCAGGCGCGGGTAGGAGGAATAGAACAGCACGTAGCACACGCCGCTGTGGATCAGGCCCAGGCCGGCCAGCCAGAACCAGTGCGAGCCGGGTTTCCACACCGCGGCGTAGTCGGCCAGCGGCGCCAGCATCAGCACCCCGACCAGGCACTGGATCAGCACCACCGCCAGCGGCCGTTCGCGGCTGATCTTGCGCGACAGCAACAGCGAGGCGCCGCACAGGATCGCGGCGACGAAGGTCAGGCCGACGCCGATCAGATAGCCGCTGCCGGCGCTGCTCCAGAGCTTGAACGGGTCGGCCGAGCACAGCACGCCGACGAAGGCGATCGCGGTCCAGCCCAGGTCGGCGGCGCGGGTGCGTTCGCCGTAGAACAGCGCCGCCATGCCCAGGACCACGAACGGGAAGAAGTGGTAGACCATGGTCGCCACGCCGATCGACGAGCGCGCCATGCCGGCGAACAGGGCGACCCAGTTCAGCACCAGCAGCACACCGCTGAGGATCGCCGAGCGGATCAGCGCGCGTTCGCCGAGCAGGCCGCGGAACAGGCCGCGCGCGCTGCCCCAGGCGATCAGGAACACGCAGCCGAACACGCAGCGGAACAGCACCGCGGTGATCGCGTCCTGTCCGCTCTCGTGGACGAACACGCCGACCGACCCGATCAGCAACTCGGCGACCAGCAACTGGATCAGGGCGCCTCGCGAATCGGCGGCGGGCGCGGTGGAGGCGGCGACGGTGCTCATGGGCGGTGAGGCGCAGGGCGCCGGGAACGGCGGGGAAAACCAGGGTAGGCGGGCGCTGCGGACCGATACAGATTCAGTTAGGATCGATTTCGACCGGTACAGATCCGCTCTTGTCGCCCTCTCCCGCTTGCGGCGCCCGAAGGAAGTGCGGAGCTGAGAGGACCGGGGCGAGGGCGCTCACGGGCGCTGGGATTTCTCGGACGCTTGCCGGCCCTCACCCCAACCCCTCTCCCGCATGCGGGAGGGGGGCTTCGATCGTTGCGAGGCTCAGGAATGTCCCAGGACTTGCTCTACGAACGCCTGGCCGAGCGCATGCGCCGGCAGATCCAACGCGGCGTGCTGCGCGCCGGCGAACGTCTGCCCTCGCTGCGCCGACTCGGCCGCGACCAGCGCATCAGCCTGGCCACCGCGGTCGAGGCCTACCAGCAACTCGAGCGCGAAGGCCTGATCGAGGCGCGTCCGCGCTCGGGCTACTACGTGCGCGCGGCCAGCGCGCCGGCGCCGCGCGCCGGGCGCATGCGCCACCTCGCGCGCGCGCCGATGCCGGTGCGCAACCCGGCCCTGCTCGGCGTGCTCGACGTGCAGGCGCGCCACGATCTGGTGCCGCTGCATTCGGCCTCGCCGGCGATGTCGCTGCTGCCCAACGCCGCGCTCGCCGCTTCGGTGACCCGCGCCCTGCGCCGCGATCCGGACACCGCGCTGAACTACGCGCCGCCGCAGGGCCTGCGCCCGCTGCGCGAACTGATCGCCCAGCGCTACGGCCAGTGCGGGGTGGAGCTGGACCCGGACGAGATCGTGATCACCGCCGGCGCGATGGAGGCGATCAGCCTGACCCTGCGCAGCCTCACCCGCCCCGGCGACATCGTCATCCTGGAAACGCCGACCTATCACGGCCTGCTGCAGGCGGTGGCCGCGCACGGCCTGCGGGTGCTGGAAATCCCCAACCGCCCCGGCGTCGGCATCGACCCGGCGCACGCGCGCGAACTGCTGGAACGGCATGCGGTGCGCGCGGCCTTGCTGATCCCGAACTTCAACAATCCGCTCGGCAGCCTCACCAGCGAGGCGGCCAAGCGCGAGCTGGTCGCCGCCTGCGCCGCCCACGGCACCATCGTCATCGAAGACGACCTGTACGGGGAACTGGCGTACTCCGGCCAGCGGCCTTCGCCGATGCGGCGCTACGACGACGGCGAGCACGTGGTGGTGTGCGGCTCGTATTCGAAGATGCTCTCGCCCGGCCTGCGCGTCGGTTGGATGACCGGCGGCCGCCGCACCGTCGAACTGCTGCGCACCAAGAGCTTCTCCACCGTGGCCACCGCGGCGCTGCCGCAGATGGCCTTGATCGACTACCTGGCCCGCCACGACATGGAGCGCGGCCTGCGCCGCTTGCGGCGCGCCCTGGCCGACAACGCCCAGGCCTATCGCCAGGCCGTGCTCGAGCACTGGCCCGACGGCACCTGCGTGGCCGAGCCCGCCGGCGGCGTGACCCTGTGGGTGGAGCTGCCCGAACGGGTCGAAGGCCAGGCCTTGTTCGAAGCCGCGCTGGCCGCCGGCATCGGCATCCTGCCCGGGCATCTGTTCTCCAACCGCGGCGACTACCGCCACCACGTCCGGCTCAGCTGCGGCTACCCGCTGGACGCGCGCATGAGCGCGGCGATGCGTTCGCTGGGCGAGATGGCCAAGCGCCTGGGGCGCCGACCCTAGCTCGCTCCGCGGGCGCGGCCAAACCGAAAAGAAAAACGGGCCGCGAGGCGGCCCGTCCTGTCCCGCATGCGCGCCGCGGCTAGGCCGACAGCAGGCTAGGCAGGAACTGCTCCAGCGCCGCCTTGACCTGGTCCACGGTCAGGTCCGGCTGCGAGATCGCGCGCATCGCCAGGCCCTCGATCAGGCTTTGCAGGATTAGCACCCGGGTCGCGACCTGATCCTGCGGCACGCCCAGGCCGCCGTCCTCATGGCTGCGCGCGAACCAGGCCGCCAGATCGGCGCGGAACACCCGGTCCGAGGCATGGGTCGCCGCGGCGATCTCGGCGTCGCGGGTGGCTTCGGCGGTGAGTTCCAGGAACAGCGCCGCGCTGGTGATGTTCGGGTCGTTGGCCTGCCACTGCTGAAACACCTCGGCGATGCCCGCGACCAAGTCGCTGGTCGCGTGCAGCTTGGCGATGTCCGAACGCGCTTCCTCCAGCTGGCGCTCGATGATCGCCAGGATGATGTCGTTCTTGCCCTTGAAGTAGCGGTAGATCAGGCCGGCGCTCATGCCGGCCGTATCGGCGATGTTGGCCATGCTGGCGGCGTGGAAGCCGTGCACGACGAAACACTGCTGCGCAGCGACCAGGATGCGCTCGCGCTGGGCTTGCGCGCGCGCTTCTGCCTTCGCGGTGGGCTTGCCCGGAGTGCTCATTGGCTGCGCTCGTTCCAGCCACCTCCGAGCACTTTGTACAGGGTCACCCGGTTGGCCTGCTCGGCCAGCCGGGTCGACACCAGGCCCTGTTGCGCGGCGTAGAGCGTGCGCTGCGCATCGAGCTGATTGAGGTAGCTGTCGCGGCCGGCCTTGTAGCGCGCGGTCGACAACTGGTCGGCGCGACCAGCGGCCTCGACCAGCGCTTCCTGGGCTTGGCGCTGCTCGGCCAGGGTCTTGGTCAGCGCCAGCGCGTCGGACACGTCGCGGAAACCGGCCTGGATCGCCTTCTCGTATTCGGCCAGGGCGATCTTCTGGTCGGCCTTGGCCGAGGCCAGGCCGGCGCGCAGCTTGCCGCCCTGGAAGATCGGGATATTGACCACCGGCGTCACCGACCACACCCGGGTATTGCCTTCGAACAGGCCCGACAGTTCGTTGCTGCCGCTGCCGAGGAAGCCGGTCAGGCTGATCGACGGGAAGAACGCCGCGCGCGCGGCGCCGATGTTGGCGTTCTGCGCGCGCAGCACGTGCTCGGCCTGGAGCACGTCGGGGCGGCGCAGCAGCACCTCCGAGGGCAGCCCCGCCGGCAGCGCGGCCAGCCCGGTCACGCCGTCGGTCAGCTTCTGCGGCAGCAGCGCCGGGTCGACCTGTTCGCCGACCAGCAGGTTGAGCGCGTTGGTGTCCTGCGCGACCTGGCCGGCGTAACGCGCCGCGTCGGCGCGCGCCTGTTCGACCTGGGTGCGGGCCTGGCTCAGTTCCAGACCGGACACCGCGCCGAGTTCGCGCCGCTTCTGGGTCAGCTCGTAGGCCGCCTGCTGGTTCTTCAGCGTGGCTTCCGACACCGACAGCAGCTCGCGGTCGGCGGCCAGGGTCAGGTAGGCGTTGGCGACTTCGGCGATCAGGCTGAGCTGGGCGGCGCGGCGCGCTTCCTCCTGGGCGAAGTAACGCTGCAATGCCGACTGGCTGAGGCTGCGCACGCGGCCGAACAGGTCGAGCTCGAAGTTGGCGATCGAGGCGCCGGCGGTATAGAGGTCGGTGACGTCCTGGTTGTCGCCGCCGCGACGCTCGAGCTGGGCGACCGCGTTGAGCGCCGGCACCCGGTCGGCGCGCTGGATGCGGTACTGCGCGCGCGCCTTGTCGACGTTGAGCACGGCCACGCGCAGGTCGCGGTTGTTGACCAGGGCGCGGGCGATCAGCTCTTCCAGGTTCTGGTCGACGAAGAAATCGCGCCAGCCGATGTCGGCCACCGCCGCGCCGCCGCCGGCGACGGCCTCCTGCGAGGCCGCCGGGTCGGAGCTGACCGGCTGCGCGCCTACGAAGGACTGGGTGGTCGGCGGCAGCGGCCACTCGCCGGCGATGCCGGACTGCTGCTCGGGCAGCTTCGGCGCCAGGCTGACGCAGCCGCTGGCGGCCAGGGCGATCGCGATCGCCAGGGCGTGGAGGGAGAACTTACTCATGGCTGTGCGCTCCTTCTGCGGCCTGCGGCGAGGGCGCGTGCTTCTTCTTTCTGACGAACACTTTTTCCACCACCACGAAGAACAGCGGCACGAAGAAGATGCCGAGGAAGGTGCCCACCACCATGCCGCCGAGCACGCCGGTGCCGATCGCGCGCTGCGCGCCGGAACCCGCGCCGCTGGCCAGGGCCAGGGGCAGCACGCCCAGGCCGAACGCCAGCGAGGTCATGATGATCGGTCGCAGTCGGTCGCCGACCGCGGCCAGGGTGGCCGAGATCAGGTCCATGCCCTTCTCCAGGTTCTCCTTGGCGAACTCGACGATCAGGATCGCGTTCTTGCTCGACAGGCCGACCGTGGTGAGCATCGCCACCTGGAAGTACACGTCGCGCTCCATGCCGCGCATCCAGGTCGCCAGCACGGTGCCGAGGATGCCCATCGGCGCGATCAGCAGCACCGAGGTCGGGATCGCCCAGCTTTCGTACATCGCCGCCAGGCACAGGAACACGATCAGCAGCGACAAGGTGTACAGCAGCGGGGTCTGCGCGCCGGCCTGGCGCTCCTGGAACGACAGACCGGTCCATTCCAGGCCGATGCCCGCCGGCAACTGCGCGACCAGCTTCTCGACTTCGGCCATGGCCTCGCCCGAACTTACGCCCGGCTTGGCCTCGCCGTTGATTTCCAGCGCCGAGACGCCGTTGTAGCGCTCCAGGCGCGGCGAGCCGTACTCCCAGCGGGTGCTGGCGAAGGCCGAGAACGGCACCATCTCGCCCTTGTCGTTGCGCACGTACCAGCGGTTGAAGTCGCTGGGCGCCATGCGGAACGGCGCATCGGCCTGGATGTAGACGCGCTTGACCCGGCCGCGATCGACGAAGTCGTCGATGTACTGGCCGCCCCAGGCCGCCTGCAGGGTCGAGTTGATGTCGGCGATGTTCAGGCCCAGGGCCGAGGCCTTCTGGTTGTCGACGTCGACCCGGAACTGCGGCGTGTCTTCCATGCCGTTGGGGCGCACGTTCTGCAGCAACGGGCTCTGCGCGGCCATGCCGAGGAACTGGTTGCGCGCGGCGACCAGCGCATCGTGGCCGAGCGCGCCGTTGTCCTTCAGGTAGAACACGAAGCCGTTGGAGTTGCCCAGCTCGAACACCGCCGGCGGCGCCAGCGCGAACACGAACGCGTCCTTGATCTGCATGAAGCTGCCCATGGCGCGGCCGACCACGCCGTTGACGCTGTTGTCCGGCATCGGCGTCTTGCCGAAGCTGGTCAGCCAACGCCAGCGGTCGCCCCAGGTGGCTTCGCGCTCTTCCCACGGCTTGAGCTGCGAGAACGCCATGCCGGCGTTCTGGCCGTTGCCGGCGAAACTGAAACCCTGCACGGTGAACAGCGAATCCACCGCCGGGTCGCTGAGGAACTGCTCCTCGACCTTCTTCAGCACCTCGCCGGTGCGTTCCTGGGTGGCGCCGACCGGCGCCTGGACGATGGTGAACAGGAAGCCCTGGTCTTCCTGCGGCAGGAACGAGGACGGCAGGCGGAAGAACATCACGCCCATCAGCGCCGCCATCGCCGCGAACACGATCATGAAGCGGCCGGCGCGGGTGACGATGCCGTGCACCGCGCCCTGGTACTTCTTGTTGCCGCGGTCGAACTTGTCGTTGAACCAGCCGAAGAAGCCCTTGTCGGAGGCGTGATGGCCCTTCTCGATCTGCTTGAGCATGGTCGCGCACAGCGCCGGCGTCAGCACGATCGCGACCAGTACCGACAGCGCCATCGCCGAGACGATGGTGACCGAGAACTGGCGGTAGATCACGCCGGTGGCGCCGCCGAGGAAGGCCATCGGCACGAACACCGCCGACAGCACCAGGCCGATGCCGACCAGGGCGCCGGTGATCTGGTCCATCGACTTGCGGGTCGCCTCCAGCGGGGTCAGCCCCTCCTCGCTCATCACCCGTTCGACGTTCTCGACCACGACGATGGCGTCGTCGACCAGCAGGCCGATCGCCAGCACCACCGCGAACATGGTCAGCATGTTGACCGAGTAGCCGAACAGGGCGAGCAGGCCGAAGGTGCCCAGCAACACCACCGGCACCGCGATCGTCGGGATCAGGGTGGCGCGGAAGTTCTGCAGGAACAGGTACATGACCAGGAACACCAGCACGATCGCTTCGAGCAGGGTCTTGACCACTTCCTCGATCGCCACCCGCACGAACGGGGTGGTGTCGAACGGGGTGACCGCCTTCAGGCCCTTCGGGAACGAGGGCTTGAGCTGTTCCAGCTCGGCCTGGATCGCCTGCGCGGTGGCCAGGGCGTTGGCGCCGGTGGCCAGCGAGATCGCGATGCCGGTGGCCGGCTTGCCGTTGAAGCGGGCGATGGTGCTGTAGTCCTCCTGGCCGAGTTCGACCCGGGCCACGTCGGACAGCTTCAGCACCGCGCCGCTGCTGTTGGCGCGCACGACGATGTTCTGGAACTGCTCGGCGGTCTGCAGGCGGTCCTGCGCGGTGATGGTGGCGTTGAGCTGCTGGCCCTTCACCGACGGGGTGCCGCCGAGCTGGCCGACCGCGACCTGGGCGTTCTGCGCGCGCAGGGCGCTGATGATGTCGTTCGGGGTCAGCTTATAGGTGTTGAGCTTGTCCGGATCCAGCCAGATCCGCATCGCGTACTTGGTGCCGAACAGCTGGGTGCTGCCGACGCCGTCGACGCGGGCCAGCGGATCGACCAGGTTGGCGGCGACGTAGTCGGCGATGTCGGCGCCGTTCATGCTGCCGTCCTCGGACACGAAGCCGATCACCAGCAGGAACGCCGAGTTGGCCTTGGACACGCTGACGCCCTGCTGCTGCACGATCTGCGGCAGCAACGGCGTGGCCAGCTGCAGCTTGTTCTGCACCTGGACCTGGGCGATGTCGGGATCGGTGCCGCTCTCGAAGGTCAGGGTGACGCCGGACTGGCCGTCGGACGAGCTGGTCGCCGACATGTACATCAGCCCGTCGATGCCCTTCATGTTCTGCTCGATGATCTGGGTCACCGAGTTTTCCACCGCCTTGGCCGAGGCGCCGGGATAGGACGCGTTCACCGATACGGTCGGCGGCGCGATGGTCGGGTACTGCGAGATCGGCAACTGCGTGATCGCAATCGCGCCGCCGATCATGATGATGATCGCCAAGACCCAGGCAAAGATCGGGCGATCGATAAAGAACCGTGCCATGAAATTCTCCGATTACTGCTTCGGCGCGGCGGCGGGCGCGGCGGCCGGCTTGGCCGGTTGCGCGCCCTTCTCGACCGCATCGACCGGCATGCCGGGACCGATCTTCTGCAGGCCTTCGACGATGACCTTGTCGCCGGCCTTCAGCCCGCCCTCGACCAGCCACTTGTCGCCGATGGCCTGGCTGACCTGCACTTCGCGCGGCTCGACCTGGCCCTTGGCGTTGACCACCATCGCGGTGGCGGCGCCCTTGGGATCGCGCGAGACGCCCTGCTGCGGCACCAGCAAAGCGTTCTGGCGCACGCCGGTGCCGAGCTGGGCGCGCACGTACATGCCCGGCATCAGGAGGTTGTCGGGGTTGGGCACCACCACCCGCAGCAGGAAGCTGCCGGTGCCCTCGTCGACGGTGACCTCGGAGAACGCCAGCTTGCCGGCGTGCTCGTAGCGGGTGCCGTCCTCGAGCAGGATGGTCACCGGCGTGCTGGCCTCGGTCAGGGTGCCGGCGGCGATCTGCTTGCGCAGCGCCAGCAGTTCGGCGCTGGACTGACTGATGTCGACGTGGACCGGATCGAGCTGCTGCACCACCGCCAGCGGCTCGGCTTGGTTGGCGGTGACCAGCGCGCCGGCGGTGACCGCCGACTTGCCGATCCGGCCGCTGATCGGCGCGGTGATGCGGGCGCGGCCGAGCACCACGCTGGTGCTCTGCACCTGGGCGCGGCCGGCGGCGACGTCGGCGCGGGCCTGCTTGAGCGTGGCGGTGGCGTTCTCGTCGTCCTGCTTGCTGACCGCGTCGATCTTGACCAGTTCGGTCGAGCGGCGGGCATTGAGCTGAGCCGAATTCAGCGCCGCCTCGGCGCGCGCCAGCGTCGCCTTGGCGCTCTCGGCATCGGCGGCGTAGGTCTTGTCGTCGAGCTGGTACAGCGGCTGGCCGGCCTTGACCAGGCCGCCCTCGGTGAACAGGCGCTTCTCGACGATGCCGTTGACCTGCGGCCGCACCTCGGCGATCAGCGAAGCGCTGGTGCGCCCGGGCAGCTCGCGGGTCAGGGTGATGGTTTCCGGCTTCAGGGTCACCACGGTGACCTGGCCCTTCTGGCCGCCCGGGCCGCCGGGACCGCCCTGCTGGTCGCCGCCCCCCCCGCAGGCGGCGAGCGCCAAGCAGAGCACGGAAACGGTAAAAATTGTCTTATAGGACATGGACTTGCGCGACGGCATGGGGGAGCCTCAGGTCGTTGGTGCGGCCAGGACGGACCGCGGGCACATCATAGAATGAACGATCATTCTCTTTTTTTGGGCGCGCGCGGTCAACCCGGCAAAGCGCCTTTCCGGCTTGCCGGATCCGGGGTTTTGTTTCACATGGCGTCGACGCGGGTGGCACCGGCCGTGGGCCCTGCGCACCACCGGGGGTAGGAGCGGCGCGAGCCGCGACCGCCATACCTCAATCTCGCCGCGCAGCCCTACTGCTCCTGTAGGAGCGGCGTCCCGCGGGATTCCCTCCGGTCATGAGCCGCGACCACCGAAGCGCCGCAATACCACGCCCCCATCCGAAGCCATGTCGCGCAGCAAAGGCGATGCGACCCCGCACCGCGGCCCGACGCAGCCCCGCCATTCCCGTCGCCCCACCGGCCACGGCTCATGACCGAGAAAAATCCCGCGGGACACCGCTCCTACGGGAACCGCACCGTCATTCCGCGCAACCAGCGGCCATCAACAACGGCCGCATGCGCAAAACCGATCCCGAATCCGCTCCAGCATCGGCCCCTCTCCCGGCGCACCGGCAAGCACGACATACACAACCCCGCGGTCCGCAAGCTCGTAAGCGGACAGCGTCATGGCCCGCCTTCCCTGCCCTCGTCTCATGCACGCCGGAATCGATGGATATCAAATCGGCCCCTAGGCGCTCGGGCTTCGCGATCTTGCGAAAGCCTGGGTAGTAAGGGTGCGGATCGACCGTGAGGCTGGCCCTGCTCGCGCCCACCCGGATCTCGCCCTGGGTCGCATCGATGCCATCGTGCAAGGAAACGGCGACCGGCTCGGGGTCGCGATGCAAAGGGAGAACTGCGGGCTGACGACGTGCTTTTGACTGTGATTGGCGTACAACCTACCTCCAGCCATGCGAAGCGGAATCATCTACGGTCAGTACTAGCATCCTGATTACTCGTTCACGAAAGACGGAGCACTCACCCAACCGCTGCCTCGCTGATAACACTTGCTGATCCGCTCGGCCGGTCAGCGAGCTAACGCTCGCGAAAGAACACGAGCGCTGTTTCAGGCGAATCTACATCCAGGAAGAATGAGATCCCCTCACCCCCTCTCCGAAAAGCGACGATCGCGTACGGCGCTTCACATCGCGCATCAGAATAGCTATTGAAGACAAATAGAACACGG
This sequence comes from Lysobacter sp. Soil_C_15, assembly GCF_057657315.1. Taxonomy (NCBI): domain Bacteria; kingdom Pseudomonadati; phylum Pseudomonadota; class Gammaproteobacteria; order Lysobacterales; family Lysobacteraceae; genus Lysobacter; species Lysobacter sp. Soil_C_15. Next base: position 192,336 of record NZ_JBDGIR010000005.1, on the reverse strand, counting down.
CTTTCGTCGCCTTCTACTTCCCAACGCCCCTCTGCTTGCACCGGCGAACTGGAGTTGACACCGTCGCAAACATGAGACAAAGGGGCGCGTTCCATAGTGAAGCGCCCATCAGACTGCATTAAAAGCCTTCCGCCTAAATGCGGTCCTTGTGACACCCACCTCCCAGCCAAACTTCCAACATCACCCCTACCGCAACTAGCAGTAAAAATCATGAGTCCAAGAACAAACAAATCACGCATTTTCATTTGCAACCACACTTCGAAAGCTCAAAGGTCAGGTCGAAGCGCTGAGTAACCTCCGACATCGGACCAGTCGAAAAAACTTTATTAAGGGGATCACCAACGTTCTTCCCCCACCACTCTGTGTAACCGAGTACTGGTGGATGAGTGGCGGACTTGATGTTTGACTGATTTGTTACGACGACTCGCATGATGTCGCCCTCAATGGCGAATGAAGTGTTGTAGCTCCCAAGGTAAGTCACCGCAATGTTCCCAGTTCTCCCACCTGTTAGGACGTTGGAGTAGTCATGGAGATAAAGGAAGACCCCCTCCCATCCACCTACGGAGTAATCCCATTTACCTCGCTCCACCGGGAGCGTCCCCTCACACGCACGCTTGAGAAGTCGCTGCAGATTCGAATGTTGACGAAGCTTCTCAGCAAACGGATCACCGTCAGTGAAGTTTCGATGCCTCGGCCCAGTACCCGTCAACCATTCCCAACCAACGGACCAAGGCGACGACTGGTCTGCCAATCCAGCTGGATCAACTGCAAGAAGCGGCCTTCCACCCACGTAACCAAAAGTACTGAACCCGCCTCCTAGACCGATCGGATCGCTCTGCACATACCGCCCACTATCCGCATCGTAATCCCGAAAATAGTTGTAATTCAGCCCCGTAGCCACATCGAACCGCTGCCCCGGAAACCGCAGATCGAACACGAACGCGGTTCCATCCTGATCCGGGTCCTGATTCGGCGCGTCGTTGCCGAAGGCCTCGCCCTTGGCGTTCCAGGACCAGATCGCGACGTTCCGGTCCGCATCGATCACCGCGCGCGGGGTGCCCAGGTGATCGGGTTGGACGTAGTGCAGCTTCTGCGCGCTGCCGGCACCGGCCAGCAGACCGACCGGCGCGTCGCCTAGCCACACGGCCTGCTGCCGGGCCGCGCCGTTGGCGTCGTAGTCGCCGATCCAATGGCCGGCTTCGTCGTACAGGGTGTAAACCGCCACCGGGCCGCTGGCGCCATCGGTCGCAGCGACCCGCTCGCCCCTGGCGTTGTAGCGGTAGCTGCGGTTCACCACGCCGCCCGACTTGACCTGGCTCATGCGGTCGTTGGCGTTGTAGACGAACTCTTTCGCGATGCCGCCGATGCGGGTGGTGTTGCCGACCGCGTCGTAGTCGCGGACCACGCCGCCGACGTCGCTCAGGCGGTGGCTGTCGGCCGGGTAGCCGTACGTGGTCGTCGTGCCGGCGCGCTGCAGGCTGGTGCGGTTGCCGGTAGCGTCGTAACCATAGGTTTCCAGCGGCGTGCCGGTGGGGCCGTCGCGGGTGGTCTTGAGGCGGCCGAGGGCGTCGTAGTCGTACTTGGCCAGCAAGGCGCTGTGCAGGCCGTCCTTGAGTTCGGTCAGCTCGCCGGTTTCGTTGTAGCCGTAGCCCAGCGACAGGCCGCCGCTGGCGGCATCGAAGACGGTCTTGGCGCGGTAGTCGAGATCGTAGCTGCGGCTCAGGCTGCGGCCGTTGCCGTAGGTCCAACCGCTTACCGGGCCGAACGGCCGGTAGCTCGCGCCGGTCAGCAGCGCGGTGCGGACGCCGCCCGCGGGGGTGACGTGGACCTGGGTCACCCGGCCGCCCGCATCGCGGGTGTAGTCGGCGACGGCGCCATCGGGATAAGTCAACGCCTGCAGCCGGCCGGCCTTGTCGTAGGCGTAGCGCAGGGCGAAGCTGCGGCCGTCGACGGTCTGCAGCTTGCGCGTCACCCGGCCGAAGCGGTCGTAGCAGTACTTGAGCGCGGTGCCTTCGGTGCGCATCGCGGCGACCTGGCCGACGGCGAAGGTTTCCCCGGCCGCGCACTCGGCGTTGACGCTGTCGTAGTCGTACTCGACGTCGTTGACGCCGCTACCGTAGGAGATCGTCTTCGGCCGGCCCAGCGCGTCGTAGCGGTAGCTGTGAGCGACGGCGTCGTTGGCGTCCTGCTTGCTGGTCAGCTGGCCGGCGGCGTCGTAGCCGTAGGTCGTGACGCCGGTGTCCGGGCTGGTCAGCCGGATTTGATCGCCCAGGCCGTTGTAGCCGTAGCTGGTGCTCAGGCCCTTGGGGTCGACGACCTGGGTCAGGCGGTCGTTGGCGTCGTACTGCAGCCGGGTTTCGACGGCGAGGCCATTGACGTCCTGCAGGGTGCGGACCAGGCGATCGAGCGGGTCGTGGTCCTGGTCGGTCACCCGGCCGAGCGCGTCGGTGGTCAGGTTCGGGTTGCCGCGGCTGTCGTAGGTGAAGGAGGTGGCGTTCTGGGCGGCGTCCTTCACTGCCTGGACTTCGTCGAGCAGGTTGAACACGCGCGAGAACGAGCGCGTCAGCGTGCCGTTGGCGCTGCGGGTGTCCTCCTGGGTGCGGTTGCCGCGGCTGTCGAGGGTGTAGTGGATCGAGTTGCCGGCCTCGTCGGCGACGTCGGTCAGGCGCCGGGCGGCATCGTAGGTGTAGGCCGCATAGGCGCCGTCGGGCAGGGTGACGCGCTTGACCAGACCGGTCGGCCAGTAATCGACGCGCACGATCCGGTCGTCGGCTTCGCTGGCGTCGTCGCCGCCGCGGGTCTTGGCCGCGGCCAGCCAGCCGCGGGCGTTGAACTCGTAGTCGGTGCGCACGCCGTTGCCGTCGCGGGCCGAAAGCGCGCGGCCGGCGCCGTCGTAGCGCAGCACTTCCACCACGATCTGGCCGAGGGCGTTCTCGACCTTCCACAGGTCGCCCTTGCGGTAGGCGCAGGTCGCCGGCGCCGCCGCGCAGGCGGCTTCGTCGTTGGCGTAGTAGAAGTAGCGCACGACATCGGCCACGTCGCTGCGCGGGCCGTCCACGGACAGCGGCAGGCCTTCGCGCGGGCAGGCGCCGGCGGCGACGTCGGCCTGCTCGCAGTAGCGGTAGGTGGTCGTACGGGTCGCCAGTTGGCCGCTGGGATCGACCTGGCTGGCGGTGAGGATCTGGCCGCGGTCGTTGTAGGTCCAGGCGCTCTTGGCGGCGAGTTGGCCGTTCGCGTCGAGCAGGCGGCGCTCGACCGGCACGCGGAAACCGGCGTGCCAATCGGTCTCGGTGGTGCGCTTATGGCCGGTGGCGTCGTTGGCCGCTTCGACGGCCCGGGTCAACTGGCCGCGACCGTCGTAGTCGTAGTCGGTAACCACGCCGTTGTTGTCGACGGTGTCGTAATAGGCGTTGGCGTCGTAGGTGTACTGGACCTTGCGCGGCGCGCAGCCGCTGCATTCGGTAAGCACTTCTCGCGGCACCGTGCGTCCGTTGACGCTGGTGAGCCTGAGCTTTCTGACCGCGCCGGATGGAAGCCCGATGGCGGAATAGGTCATGTAGGTCTGGTTGCCCGCGAGCTCGTAATTGGCGCTGTAGCGGCCCAGGGAACCGGCCAGTTCGGTGCCGAGCGCGGCATCGCGGTCGTAATGGGTCGAGGAATAGCGCGAGCCGGTCTCGTCTTCCACGCCGGTCAGCGCGCCCGCCAGGTAGTTGCGCGAGCCGACATAGCCGGCCTCGTCGTAAAGGTATTTGACCATCGAGCCGTCCTGGTACTCGACCACGCCCAACCGGTCTTGCGGGGTGTAGGCGAACTTGATCGCTCGGCCGTCCGGAAGGTTGACCTGCGAGATCAGATTGGAGGCGTTGAACTCGAAATCGAGCTTGCGGCCGAGCATGTCGGTGACCGCCTTCAACCGGCCGGACGCGTCGTACTCCAGGGTCTGGCGATAGCCGTTGCGGTCGCGCAGTTCGGTCAACAGGCCGGCGGCGTCGAACAACTCGTAATGGCCGTCGTCGTCCTGGTACTCCCAGCCGTCGGCCAGCTTGCGCAGGCGGTGGTACTCGCCGGGGCGGGGCGTCCAGTACTCGCCGGATTCGGGCTGCTTGAACCAGGCGTAATTGCCGTCCGGCCGGGATACGACGGTGCGCTCGCCCAGGCCCCACAGGCTCCAGCTGCCGACCCGGCTGCCGTAGTTGAAGCTGCGGTTGCCGCCCAGGGCGAAGGTATGCGCGGGCAACCGGGCGGCCGGCAGCAGCAGGTAGTTGTAGGTCCACGAGAACTCGAGCGGGAACGGGCCTTCGCCGCGGTACTCGAGCTTGGATTCGTACTTGTTGCCGTTGCCGGCGTTGATCGGATCGCCATAGCACTGGCCCGGGCACTTGGGCGCGCCCATGTTCTGTTCGGCCTTGGCGCGCGTCGGATCGGCCTTGAAGGTCCCGATCACCGTGGTGCGCGCATCGACGAAGAAGTTGCCGGCCTGGTACCCATCGCTGATGCCGTTGCAGGAGTTGGCCGTGTGCCCCAGCGACTCGGCGAAGAGCTTGCAGGCATTGGCGGCCTCGGGCAGGGTCTTGCAGTCGGACCGCAGGATCAACTGGTCCGGACTGCCGGCGTGTTCGAGACTCTCGACGCAGGCCTGCGCGGCCCAGGGCATCAGCGCCAACAGCAAGACCGCCGATAGGCGCAACGGCATGCCGCGCCCGATAAGTCCGTTTATCGAAAGTCTCATGAAACCGTTCCTTGTGGTTGGCACTGCAGCGCAGGCGCAGGCCTGCGACGTGGGGCGGAAGTGTAGGAACATCCGCGCCTCACCATGAGAGACGCTTTTTGGCCGGCTGGCAATCAACGAATGTGCATCGATGTCCATTGATGGCCGCGAACAAGACAGCCGGAACGTCGGTGCGCACCGTCCCGCTCGATGCGCGCGCCGAGCGTCGGTCGATCACTGCGGGCGCGGCGAACGAAGACCCGACCGAATCGATCGCAAACGCTGCACCGACGCGACATGGGCGCGATCGGCGATCCTTCGCCGACGGCCGGAGACGGCCGGAGACGGCCGGAGATGAGCCGAGGACGCGCTGGAACAAGAAACCCCGGCATGGGCCGGGGCTGATGTCCGAGTCATCCGCCGGCCTCAGCGCTCGTGCTTGGCCTGCACCGCCGCGTGGATGATGTCGAACGCGAGGGTCACTTGCTTGGCCGCCTGTTCCGCGCTCGGGCCTTGGCCGAGCACGCTGTTATGCCTCTGGACCAGGGCGACCGTAATCTGCGTCGCCAACTCAGCGGAGATCTGAGTTCTTCCGGTCATGGATTCCCTTCCCATGGCGCCGCGGATCGACGGTCGCAGCAAGCTACTTCGGAACCGGTCGCTTTCAAGGTGCCGACCGCTCAATCCGACCCCGCTCAGCGATAGGGGTTGTAGGTATAGACCGGACTCGACGCCTCCGGAATGCGGAAGTAATTCGCCGCCAACGCCGCCGGATCGGTCGCCAGCGCGCCGCGGCCGGGGCCGTCGTCCTTGTCGTCCCAGCCCCAGGGCGCGTTGGCCGCATTCGCGGTGCAGCCGATCGCGCCGCTGCCGCAACCGCCGCTGTTGTTGCCGGCGAAGCTGCCGTAGGCGGCGAACAGGACGGCGTTGTTGCGCTGCTCCCACATCCCGCCCGGTTCGAAGATATCGACCAGCTTGTACTGCACGTGGCGGTCGTCCGGCCCGGACGGCACTTCGGCGACGCTCGACGAGGGGTAGTAGATCACGCCGTCGCCGCGGATGTCGTAGGCCGGCCAGGCCTTGAGGCCATGGCCCTTGGCCTCCTGCGCGGTGACCGGATGCGGCAAGCCTTGATGCGTCAGGAAGGACAGCGTTCCGTCGACGTTCTCGGCGTTTCCGGTCCAGTCGCTGCCGGCCGGAACGTAGGAGAAGAAGTCGGTGTGGGCGACGGTGACCGCGGCCTTGAGCCGGCCGTAGGTCGAACCGTCGCGGACGATCGCGAACATCACGCCTTCGGCGTCGTTCTCGTGTTCGGTATCGAAGAACGAGTCGGTCCAGTCGCGCGGATGGAAGAACAGGTAGGTGATGTACCAATGGGTGGCGGTCTCGACCACCGAGTAGTAGGCGTGCGCGGCCAGCGGATACCCGGCCTGGCCGGCGCGGTCCCAGTTGTTGCGCGCGTCCAGGTCGCCGTCGAAGTCGTAGCGGGCGATGTAGTCGGCCGCGCCGCCGAGCGCGTGCGTGCCGGTCTGGTCGACGTCCTGGTAGTGCACCGGCGCCCAGCGCTGGGCCAGGACGGCGCGGTCGGCGGCGGATTGCGCGGACAGGGCCATCGCGGCGGTTGGAGCGAAGGAAATGCCGGCCGCGACCGCGACGGCCAGGATCAAACGGTGGAATCGCGGCGCCATCGCAACGCTCCTGCTCGGGAAAGTCCGAGCATGCCCGCAGTCCCGTGGCAGGAATGTGGCAGTCCGCGCAAAGGCGGGCTCGCCGCGTAGGAACGGATGGCATCGTCCGTTGCTTTCGCCCCGATCAGCCGGCGCGAGGGCGGCCGATCCACAGGTGCAGCGCCAGCGGGTTCAGCAACAGGCACAGCCAGATCAGCGCGGGATGGATCAGGGCCAGCAACGGTGCGCAGTAGGACAGCCCGACCGCCCAGGGCCAGCTCAGCGGCGGATCGCGCCGGATCGCCAAGTGCAGGAATTCGATCAGCACGGACGCCGCCGCGAACACCGCCGCCAGCAACGGCGAGAACACGATGAACATCATCGGCGACATGTCCGGGCGCAAATCGCGCGCGATGTAGACGCCGGTCCTCAACACCGACAAGCCGACCGCTCCCACGGCGGCCGCGGCGCCGACCTGGAGGAGGTAACGCAACGGCGCTGCGCGCCTGCGCATCGCGACGACGAGGTTCAAGCGCCGGAGCCCGGGCCAAGATGCGCGGCATCGTCGGCCGTGCGGCGACGGCCCACCCAGGCCGATACCGCCACCGTTGCCGCGATCGCGGTAACGATCAGCCATGCCGGCCAGTCCCAAACGATGCCGGCCAAGACCACCAGCACCAGGGCTTCTCCGAACAGGATCTGTTTCATCGCCGGTATCCGCACGCCGCGCGGAACGGCGCGGCCCATGGCGGCATCATAGTCGGGGCCAGGTCGCGTTGTGCCGGCTACGCCTGCCGTCGGCGAGGACAGGCGGGATGCGAACCGCGCCGCTACGAAAAAAGAGGCTGGCGGGCGATGAACCGGCTGGCAAACGAGGGGGAGTTGCGGCCCTGAAGCCGCAGTTCCGATGCTACGCAGCGCCGCGTCGCCGCACAAGCCGCGCGTTGCCGACGCCCGCCCGTGCTCAACCGGCCTCGCGCGGCATCGCCGCGATCTGCCGCAACGCGGCCTCGAACTGCTCGACCGGCTGGCCGCCCTGGATCAGATGGCGGTCGTTGAGAATCACCGACGGCACCGCGCGGATGCCCTGGCTTTGGTAGAACTGTTCCTGCTCGCGCACCTGCGCGGCGTACTCGTCGGAATCCAGCACCTGCCGCGCGCGTTGCGCATCCAGCCCGACCGAGGCGGCGACCTCGGCCAGCACCGCCGGCGAGGACACGTCCTGGCCGTCGGTGAAGTAGGCCTTGAGCAGCGCGTGCTTGAGCGCGCGTTCGCGGTCCGCGCCGAGCGTTCCGGCCCAATGCAGCAGACGATGCGCGTCGAAGGTGTTGTAGATGCGGTTGCGGGCGTTGAACTCGAACCCCAGCGCGGCGCCGCGTTGGCGCAAGGCCTCGCGGTTGCTGGCCAGTTGTTCCGGGCCCAGGCCGTACTTGTGCGCCAGGTGCTGGTCGATGTCTTCGCCCTCGGCGGCCATCTGCGGATTGAGCTCGAACGGCTGGAAGTGCAGCTCGACCTGGATCTGGTCGCCGACCCGCGCGATCGCCTGCTCCAGTGCGTTGAGCCCCACCGCGCACCAGGGGCAGACCACGTCGGAGACGAAGTCGATCTTGATCCGCGGGGGCGGGGAAACGGCCTGGTTCATGCGAGAACTCCGCGCTCGGCGCTGTCGGGATGGTTCCCACGATGCGGTCGCGGCGGGTAAGGTTCAATCCAACCGGGTGCGCATATACGGATCGATGCGTTCCACGACCATCGCGTAGCGACGCGATCGGGTCCGGCGACGCCGCCGGATTTCACCCCGGCCTCACCCGACTTTGCCGCAACTGACCGTTGCCGCTGCGGCTATGGCGCGCGCGGCGCGCGGTGCCCACACTGTCGACTCGCGAATCCGCGCCGCGCGCGCTCGCCGATCCGCCCTCCCGCTACGCGCGACCTGCGCGCCCTGGCCTGTCCGATTCCGCATGAGCGCTCCCGCCGTTTCCGTCGCCGTTCCCGTCGCCCGCCCGTTGTGGCAGGACCGCGCCTGGGTGCTGGCCGGCATCGTCCTGTCGGCGTTCACCCTGCGCACCGCAGTGACCTCGCTGACGCCTTTGCTGCAGGCGCTGGGCCAGGAATTCGGTTTCGGCTCGACCATGACCGGCGTGTTCGGCATGGTGCCGACCGCGGCGTTCGCCGCCTTCGGCGTGGCCACGCCGGCGCTGGCGCACCGTATCGGCCTGGAGCGCGCGGCCTTGTTGGCGATGGCTATGGCCGCGGTCGGTCTGTTCGCGCGCGCCCTGGCCGGCGGCACCTGGCCCTTGCTCGCCGCCTCGGCGGTGGCGCTGGCCGGCATGGGCATCGGCAACGTGGTGTTGCCGCCGCTGGTGAAACGCTATTTCGCCGACCGTGTCGGCACGCTGAGCACCGCTTACATCACCGTGCTGCAGCTCGGCACCATCTTGCCGGCGTTGGCCGCGGTGCCGCTGGCGCAACAGGCCGGGTGGCGGGTGTCGCTGGGCTCGTGGTCGCTGGTCGCGGTGGCCGCGGCGCTGCCGTGGTTGGCGGTGTTGTGGATGGAGCGGCGCGGCAGTTCGGCGCAGGCGCGCGCACTGGCCGACACCCACGACCGCGCGGTGCGCGCCGGCGACGAGGCGCCGGAATTGCCCGCGCCGCCGGCACCGGCCGCGCGCGGTCGTGTGTGGCGCTCGCCGGTGGCCTGGGGCATGACGCTGATGTTCGGCATGACCTCGCTGATCACCTATTCGATGTTCACCTGGCTGCCCAAGCTGCTGACCGAAGCCGGCGGCAGCGCGGCGCTGGGCGGCAGCATGGTCGCGTTGTTCTCCACTCTCGGTCTGGTCGGCGCGCTGTGCATCCCGTCGCTGGCGGTGCGCATGGCCAATCCGTTTCCGCTGGTGGTCGGTTTCCTGCTGTGTTTCCTTGGCGGTTTCGCCGGCCTGCTGCTGGCGCCGATGCAGCTGACCTATCTGTGGGTGGCGCTGATCGGCCTGGGGCCCAGCACCTTCCCGCTGGCGCTGACCCTGATCAATCTGCGCACGCGCACGCCGGCCGGCTCGGCGGCGCTGTCGGGCTTCATGCAGGGCCTGGGCTACACCGTCAGCTGCCTGGGCCCGCTGCTGTTCGGCTGGCTGCACGATCTCAGCCACGGTTGGCGGTGGCCGTTCGCGATGCTGACCGCCTGCCTGCTGGTGCTGGGTTTCGGCGCCTACCTGGCGTGCAAGCCGCGCCTGCTCGAGGACAGCTGGTAAGAGCGCGACCTCACCCGTTCATCCAACCCATCGACGCGCAACCGCTCCTGCGCTGCGTCGGACTGGAAGCCAGGACACAGATTACAAATGCGCACGCGGTCGGTTTTCGGCAGCGTGTCACGTCGCCGCCGCGAGCGCGCACGACAATGATCGAACGGGATCCATACGCATCTTTCAACGGATACAGACTTCCGAAGGAGATCGTTCGATGCATCTGCACCATCTCGCCGCCGGCATCGGCGGCGCACTGTGTTTGGCCGTCGGCGCGGCCGGCGCCGCGCAGCGGCCCAGTCTCGACAGCCTGCGTTTCGAACTCGACCGCACTCAGGCCCTGGTGCTGGCGCAAGCCCGGCGCGCGGCTTATCCGGAGTACTTCCGCCGCGCCTATGCGCGCTATCCCAACCTGCCCGCCGGCGCGCTGGAAGCCATCGCCTACGCCGAAACCGGCTGGAACCACGTCCGGCCCGACGCCGTACAGGACGCGCACGAGCTGCACATGCCGCGCTCCTACGGGGTGATGGGCCTGTACCACGGCGGCGGTTTCGCCGACCAGGTGGGCGACGGCGCGCGCCTGATCGGGCGCACCGCGCAGCAGGTGATCGAGGATCCGCAGAGCAACATCCTCGCCGCTGCCGCCCTGCTCGACCGCGCCCTCGCCGCCAGCCAGGGCGGCGCGCGCAGCCGCGCCTTGGCGCGCAGCGAAGATCTCGCTCCGGCGCTGGCGCGGTACGCCGGCTACGGCGCCTCCGACAGCGGTCTGGCCGCCTACGCGCGGCAGAGCTTCGCTTACGGGGTGCTCGATACGCTGCAGCGCGGCGTCGACGCGCAGGGCGTGCGGATCGCGCCGCAACCGCTGCGGCTGGAGCGCGCGTTCGCGCCGGAGCAACTGCGCAAGCTGCGCGCGCCGGCGCTGCGCATCGATGCCGGCGACGGCAGCGTGCGGGTCGACGAGGCGTTCGCGCGCGAGCTGTCGGGAGAGGTTCGCGCCGCGCCGTCCGGCGACGTCTCGGTCAAGGCGGTCGACTTCGGCGAGGCGCTCTGGAACCCGGCCAGCCCGAGCAACTACAGCACCGCCGGCAACGCGATGAGCGCGGTGATCCTGCACACCATGGAAGGCTCCTACGCCGGCTCGATCGCCTGGTTCCAGAACCCCAGCGCGCAGGTGTCGGCGCATTACCTGATCCGCAAGTCGGACGGCCAGATCACCCAGATGGTGCGCGAACACCATCAGGCCTGGCACGCCAAGTACCACAACAACTACACGGTCGGCATCGAGCACGACGGCCGCGCCGCGGATGCGGCCAACTGGTCTAGCGCGATGCTCAACGCTTCGGCGCGTTTGACCAAGAGTCTGTGCGCGCGACGCGGCATCGACTGCCGCACGGCCTGGAACGGGCCCGGCTACGACACCTGGCATCTGGTCCCGGACAGCGTGCGGATCAAGGGCCACGGCATGCTGAGCCAGAACCAGAACCGCTACGACCCGGGCAAGTACTTCCCCTGGACCGGCTACTACACCCTGCTCAACGGCGGCGGCACGCCGACCCCGGGCAAGTACTGGGTCGACACCTTCGCCGACGCCACCGGCTACAAGTGGCCGTCGACGCTGACTCCGTTGGGCACGCTCTACAAGGGCACGAACTACGTGTACTGCAAGGCCTGGGGCCAGGAAGTGCGGGTCGGCGACAGCTACAACCACTACTGGCTGAAGACCGACCTCGACGTCGGCCCGGCCGGGGCCTGGGTGTCGGCGTATTACCTCAGCCGCTGGGGCAACGACGAAGCCCGCGACAACAGCGGGGCGGTGATTCCGGATTGCTGAACCGCTGAGGCGGCGGCTGGGATTTGGCTTGAAGCAAGAGCAAATCCCCCCTACCCCCCTTTTTCAAAGGGGGGAAAGGCTAAGTAATCCGTTCCGCCCGCAATGCTTGTCGTTCCCTGCACGAAGCGCTGCCGTTTCCTGCGCGTAAGGCTGCCGTTCCCTGCGCGTAGCGCCGCTGTTCCCTGCGCGTAGCGCCGCTGTTCCCCCCTTTGAAAAAGGGGGGCCAGGGGGGATTTGCTTTGGCTCGGCTTGCGTCGGGCGGCGGGTGCGCGGTCGCGGCTTATGACCGCAGGAAACCCCGCGGGACGCCGCTCCGGACCCGTGCGTGCGATGCGGTCAGAACGCGTCGCTGCCCGGGCGCAGGTCGATGCCGAGGGCGGCGCAGACCGCCTGCATGTTCTCGTCGTCGCGGCGCAGGGCGATCCAGCCGGCGTAGGCGTCGCCGCCGGTCTCGCGGTTCCACAGGGTATAGCCGTGCTCGCGCAGGCGGTCGTAGGCGCGGGCCATCAGTTCGGGCACGTCGGTGCCGGCGAGGAATTCCTCGTCGCCCGGGTCTTCCACGCCCCAGTCCACGCGCAGGTTCCAGCGCGCAGCCAATTGGGCGATCGCGTCGATGAAGGTCTCGGTGTCTTTCCAGTCGACGTAGTAGCCCGAGGTCCAGTCGACGATCTCCTGCACCAGGTCGGCGACGTCGCCGGCTTCGCCCTCCTCGCGCGCCTCGCGGAAGCGGCCGAACTGCTGCAGCGCGGTGTCCTCGTCGCCGGGGTTGATCAGCAGCAGCAACTGCCAGACCAGGGCTTCGTCGTCGAACTCGCGCTCGTCGTCGCCGAAATCGTAGCCTTCGTCTTCGTAATCGGATTCGTTGTCGGGTGCGCTCATGGCCGGATCGCGGGCGGGGTCGGAGTCGGGAAATCGCGCCGATGGTGCGCGTTGGGGCCCGGCTTGGGAAGCCGGTACGGCGCTGCGCCGCGCAACCGCCCGATTGCGAACGCCGCGCGGCCGTCGGCGCCGCGCCGGAAAACGAAAAAGCCCGGCTTGCGCCGGGCTTTCGCGGCCGCTGCGCCCGAAGGCGCGGCGGCGAGGTCAACGCAGAACCCTAAGGTTCAGAGCGCCTGCACCTGGTCGGCCTGCAGGCCCTTCTGGCCCTGGGTCACGACGAAGGAGACCTTCTGGCCTTCCTGCAGGCTCTTGAAACCGGTGCCCTGGATCGCGCGGAAGTGCACGAACACGTCATCGCCGCTCTCGCGGCTGATGAAGCCAAAGCCCTTGGCATCGTTGAACCACTTGACGGTACCGACTTCACGATCCGACATTTGCTAACTCCTCGAACATAACTTAACTATGGATATACCGCCGAGGCGGCGTTGAGCTGGTTGCAAGGAGGAAGCCAGGTGAAACGATGGAGTGGATCAGCGATCTACGGCATCGGGTCACGACCTACGGTGACCCTTGACGAACTCAGCACGCACACCGTAGTGGTGTCCAGGACGAAAATCAATTGGCCCCGGGCATCGATGTTCAGCCGTTTCGGCAATCTGAAGCCGGGTTCACAGTCCCCGAGGCCGGTCCCGGCACTCCTTGCGGCCCCGGCTGGAGCCAAGCCATCGCCCGTAGTTGCTTGATTTAGTTCGATTTCGTGCCGCAGGTCCAGGTATGGGCCGGGGATCGCCGGATTCGCTCAAGGTTTCCCAGCTGAACGACATTCATACTTCTTGGCATATTAGCCAGGGACGATCCGATGCCGTTGCATGAACTGGACACCCCCTTGTCGCCGCCGACCGCGGCCGACTTCGCCGCGGTCCGCGCCGGCGCCCCGACCCTGCCGGTCTCGCCGGAGCCGGATTTCGACGCGATCGAGGCCGCCGCGGCGCAGGGCGGCAGCTTCGCCGCCCTGGTCCGGCGCCTGTCGCCCTGCCATTGCGGCACCCTGTTCGGTGCCGCCCACCTGGCCCAGCGCCTGGCCCCGGCGCGCAGCGTGCGCAGCGCGGGCGCGACGCTCGACGGCCACAGTCCGCGTGCCCTGGTCGGCGATTTGGAAGTCGAGGGCGACCTGTCGGTCGGCGCGGCCCTGGTCGTGGCCGGCAACCTCAGTGTCCACGGCGTGCTGCGCGACGCCGGACCGGCCTCGCGCATCGTCGTGACCGGCCATGTGCGCGCCGGCCATATCGACAGCAGCGGCTGGATCCTGGCCGGCGGCGACGTCGGCGCGCGCGGCCTGATCCATGGCAAGCGCGGCCATGGCGAGCGCGACGCAGACCGGCGCGGCGAACCGGGCGAGGACACGCTCGAGGCGCTGGGCACGATCCGCGCCCGCGCGGTGATCGGCGACGAACACGGCTTCGAGGCCGGCGCCGGCTTCGACGTCGAGCACCGTCCGCTGCAAGCCGGCGCCCGCGGCGAACAGGTGTTCGACCGGCGCGACCGGCGTCATCTGGACCAGTTGCTGGCCTCGTTCGGCGAACACTGGGTGCATCGCTTTGTCGCGCCTACGGCGCGCAGCTAGGCACGCGCCTACGGCACGCATCCAGGCTCGCCCCGTCCGCGCACAGCCAGGCGCGTGCCAAGCTGCGGCTCAACCGCCCTCGCCGCTGTCGGCGTCGGCCTGGGCCTGGGCGCGGCGCCAGATGCCGTACTCGGCGCGGTTGAGCCGGAACTGCTGCAGGGCGAAGGTCGCCGCGCCGCGGTCGGCGGCGCTGGAGGCCGGGTCGGCGGCGATCGCCAACAAGGCTTCCTTGAGCCGATCGCTGCGGATGTGCGAGCCCTGGATGCCGGCGATGGCCTTGGCCCGCACTTCGGCGGAAGGATCCAGGATCGCGCGATGCAGCAGGTCCTCGGCCTGTTCGCCGTCGTCCCATTGCGCCAGTTGCAGCACCGCCTGCGCACGCAGCGCCGGATCGGGGTGGCGCGCCAGCGTCGCCAGTTCGGCGATCACCGGCGCGGCGTCCTCGCTGGCCATGGTCGCCGGGGTCAGCATCGCCACCAGTTCGCCCATGCGTTGCGGGTCGCCGCCCTGGCCGAGCTTGGCCAGCAGGGTTTCGCGCACTTCGGCGCGGTCCATCGGATAGGCGGCGAGCAGGGCCAGCCCGTCGCGTTCGTCTTCGGCGCGCGTACTCGCCGTCAGCGACAGGGCGAAACGCAGCACCTCCTCGCCGGATACGGCGTTGAGCAGGGCCAGCAGTTCGCCGCGCGCGACCGGCTCGGTCTGGTCGCGATAGCGCTGCATCAGGCCGCGCAGGAAGGCCGGGTCGGACGCGGCGCGGCGGCGCAGGGCTTCGAAACTGACTCGCTCGCTGCCGATCGAAACGTAGTCCGGCGGCGCCGCGGAGGCATCGTGCGCGGGTGCCGTCGCTCGCGACGCGGCAGAGGCGGCGGCGTCCGGCGCCGCAGGCGCGGCTGCGCCGTCGCGCCGGGCCACGTAGGCGCCGCCCAGCACGGCGCCGAGCGCGGCCGAGGCGAGTGCGATCGATACGACGGAGGCGGGTTTCATGGTGGTGCCGGGATTCGAAATCGGGACTGGCGAAGCTTAGCGGCACGAGGCGTTCGGCAAAAAAGAATACGCTGCGGCGTCGGGGGGACGCCGCAGCGCACGCCGGCCGGCGGAACGGCCGGCGAAAACGCAAAGCTCACCCGATCAGCACGGCGGCGCGACGCGGCCGTCCGAACCGGTGTAGGTGTAGGCATCGGGAATGAAGCGGCCGCTGCCGATGCGGTTCCAGATGTTGCTGGTGCCGTAGGTGCCGGTGACCGAGCTGCCGGTGGTCTGGCACTGGATGGTCACGCTGGCGCCGTCGGCGAGGCTGCCGACGATCGAGTACGAGGTGCCCGGGCCCGAGCGCACGTTGAGCGGGGTGCCGCTGGTGTTGACCTGGCCGGTGGCGCCGCCGCTGGTGCCGCAGGAGTTGCGGCTGGTGTAGCTGTTGGTGCCGTAGTAGAGGATCTGGCTGCCGTTGAACACGATCCGCTGCGCGCTGCCGTTGAGGCGTTCTTCGAAGTGCAGGTGGGCGCCGGTCGAGCCGCCGGTGTTGCCGACGGTGCCGATCTGGCGGCCCATCGCCACGTTCTGGCCGACCGAGACCGAGAACGCGTTGAGGTGGGCGTACAGCGTGGTCCAGCCGCCGCCGTGGTCGACCACCACGTACTTGCCGTAGCTGGTGTCGCCGAGGTTGCGCACGACCGTGACCGTGCCGGCGGCGGCGGCGACCACCGGATCGCCTTCGTCGTTGGTGCGGTTGAAGTCGACCGAGTTGACCGGGTTGTGGTTGGTGCGGGTCTGGCCCGACCAGACTTGGCCGCAGGGGAACGGCATCTGGAAGTTCGGCGCGGCCTGCGCCGCGGTGCCGAACAGGGCGGCGAAGGCGAACAGCGCGGCGGCGGTTCGGGTACGGAAGGAACAAGGCATGGCGGATGCTCCAGGATGAGGTCGCGCCGTTGCCGACGGCGCGACGCGGGGGGAAATCAATGGACGACCTGCACGTCGTCCAGGTAGAGGTTCACGTCGTAGCTGGTCTGTTCGCGCAGGAACCAGACCGCGTCCAGGCGCACGCCGGCGGCGTCGATGCTGCCGTTGCTGGCGCCGGCCCAGGCGTTCCACTGCGCCGGGTCGTCCAGCGCCCACTCCAGCCAGGTCCATTGCCCGGTCGGGATCGCGCGCGCGACCGCGCGCTCGGTGCCGTCGCTGTCGTCGATGCTCAGCGAGGCGGTCACGCCGCTGGCGCCGGTGTACACCCAGAAGCCGACCCGGCCGCGCGCGGTCACCAGTTCCAGGTTGTTGGCCGGAGTGCCGCCGCCGGACAACAGCCGCACCGCCCAGGCCGCGCTCACCGCCGGGTCGTCCTTCAGCAGCACGCGCAGCGAGCAGTTGCCGTTCTTGCGCGTGCCGCAGTCCTGCTGGGCCAGCGAGGCGGTGGAGATACCGACCGTGCTGCCGGACAGGGTCGGCGCGCTGGCGAAGCGGCCAACCCCGCTTTCGAAGCCGTCCATCACCACCGCGCCGCCGCCGGCGTCGCCGTCGTTGGCGAGGAAGGCGTTGCGCATGCCGCCGGGCTGGTTGTTGCCGTTGAAGTAGTGATTGGCGATCCAGCGCCAGTCGCGGCCGTGGTTGGCGGCCCAGCGCTGGGTGCCCCACTGGCTCATGCCGCGGCCGTGGCCGAAGCAGCCGCGGTTGCGCCCGACTTCGTCGCTGAGGCAGGGCCAGTTGTTGCGCGGCGAACCGTTGCGGCCGTTGCCGCAGCTGAGGTCGTTGTTGACGCAGGACAGGCCGTCGGAAGGATCGTCCCAGGCGTTGTTCTCGGCCGAGTACTCGCTGAAGGCGGCGCTGCGGCCGTCGCGGGTCAGCAGCACGCCGCGGGTGGCCGCGGCCGCGGCGACGGTGGCCGAGACGCTGTCGGCGTTGAACGCCTGGCAGGAGGTGCTGGCGCAGATGTCGTAGCGGCTATTGACCGGATGGGCGACGTAGTAAGCCGCGTAGCTGCGATAGGCGACCGCGCCGGCGGCGAGCGAGTCGGCGTCCCAGGACGGGATCCATTCCTCGTCGAGGCCGCGGCCGACGTAGTCTTCGAACGCGTACACCGACACCCCGGTGCAGGAACGGCCGGAGCAATTGGTGCCGACGCGGATGCTGCTGGGCACCGGTACGCTCGCCGCCTGCGCCGCCAGTTGCCGGGCCAGCGCGCGCGATGCCGGCCGCGCGGGGTCCAGCGCGGCGTCGGCCTGGGCCGCGGCCTCGACGTCGATCCGGAGCCGATCGGCGGCCGACACCGGCCGCTGCCGGTCGACGCTTTCGCGCGCGCGCGCCTGCACGTGGCGGCGATCGACCACCGCCACGCCGGCCCCGGCGTCGAGATCGACGATCAGATGGCGGCTGTCGTTGAGCAGCGGCAGGCCGCTGAGGCGCTGGCTGCGGTAGCCGGCGCCGGCGACGCGCAATTCGATTTCCGCCGGCAAGGCTTCGCGATCGGCGGCCTGTGCCTGCGGCAGGCGCGCCTGCAGTTCGAAATAGCCGCTCGCGTCGGTCAGCGCCTGCTCGCCCTGGCTGCTGCGCACGCGCGCGCCGGCCACCGGCGCGCCGCTGGCGCGGTCGTAGACGTGGCCGCTGAACACCGCGCAATCGGCGCAGGCGGCGGCCTTCAAGGCCAGCAGGTCCAACGCCTCGGACGGGGTCGACGGCGACAGCCAGACCGTGGTCGGCAGGCTCGGTGCGGCGTCGACGTGCAGCGGCAGGCTCAGGGCCTCGTGGCCGGGCGCGGCGACCATCAAGCGGTAGTCGCCGGCGGAAAGGCTGGCGACCCGTCCGCCTCGCGTACCGGCGTTCAGTTCGAGCGCGCGCGCGCCGTCGCGCTCAAGGCGCAGTTGCGCGGCCAGAGCGCGGCCGGTGACCGCGTCGCGCACGCGGATGTCGAGCGGACGACGCAACGGCGCGACGTCGGCGGCGGGGCCGGATGCGGCGGCCGGCGCGGACGGTGGCGCGGACGGGCGGGTCAGCCAATGAGCGAAGACCGCGCCGGCCAGCAGCAAGGCCAGCGGCGCCGGCCAGGCCGGCACGCGCCGCGCGGACGCGTGCGGCCGGCCGCGATGCGGATGGTCGGACATGAATTCCCCTGTGCGCCGCAGGCGGCGCGTCGTGGACGGACGATGGGAAACGCAATGCGCGGCGCCAACCGCGCCAAGGCGACCGGGCGCGCGCAGGCCGGGTGCGGGAAGCCGGCCTGCGCGACGCGCCGATCAGTACTTGACCTGGACGTCGTCCAGATAGACGTTGACGTCGTACGCGGTCTGGTCGCGGTAGAACCACACCGCGTCCAGCTTCACCGTCGCGGCGGTGATCGCACCGTCGGCGCCGCCGACCCAGGCGTCCCATTGCGCGGCGTCGTCCAGGCGCCACTCCAGGTACGTCCAGGCGTTGGCCGGAATCGCGCGGCTGACCGAACGCTCGGTGCCGTCGCTGTCGTCGACGCCGAGCGCCGCGCTCAGGCCGGTGGCGCCGGTGTAGACCCAGAACCCGACCTTGCCGTTGCTGCGGTTGAGCGCGGCGTTGCTGGCCGGCGTGCCGCTGGCCGAGAGCAGGCGCACCGCCCAATCCGACGCGGTCGCGGTATCGTCCTTCAACAGCACCCGCAGCGAGCACTCGCCGTTCTTGCGCGTGGTGCAGTTGCGCTCGGCCAGCGAGGCCGAGGAAATGCCGGTGGTGCTGCCCGAGTACGCCGGCGCGGTGTCGAAGTGGCCGACCGAGCTTTCGAAGCTGTCGATCACGGCGCCGGTGCCGCTGCCGGGGTTGAGCAGGTTGTAGTAGCGCGCCCAGTCCCAGTTGATGCCGGGGTCGGTGTGGGTCTGGCTGCTGTAGTGCTGGTGGCCCTTCACCTTGACGCTGGTCGGCAGCACGTTGATGCCGCTGCCGGCCGGGCCCTTGTAGGCGCTGGCGCAGCTGATCGCGCTGTAGCGGGCGCAGAAGTGCCGGGTCAGCGCGGCCGAGGCGTTGTACATCGCCGCGGTGTACCAGCTGGCGTTGTTGACGAAGCCTTCGTGCTCGATGCCCAGGGTGGTCTTGTTGTGCACGCCGACGTGATGGGCGGCGCGGCTCTCGCGCACCATCTGGGTGATCTGGCCGTCGGAACTGCGGATCAGGTAATGCGCGCTGACGCTGTAGGGGTTGTTCTGGAACCAGGAGATGCTGCCGGCGTAATAGCCCTGCATGGTGTGGATGGTGACCGAGTCGTACGAGGTGCGGTCGGAGTGGTAGGGCGAAGCCACCCACAGCGCCGGGCCGTAGTCGGTGCTCTTGGTGTCGAAGTCGGCCGCCGCCGGCGCGGTCAGGGTTTCGCTGCGCGGATCGATCGCGTAGCCGGGCGTGGCCGCGCCGACCGCCTCGACCCTGTCGTTGGCCACGTCCAGGCGCACGAACGGCGCGCGCAGCTGGACCAGCTTGCGCGCGTCGAAGGCGCGCTCCCAGGCGACCGCGCGCGCCGGCACGACGATGCCGCGGTCGTTGACGCCCTTGTCCTGCGCCAGCAGCACGTCGAAGGCGAAGCTGGAGCGGGCATGGTCCTGGATCGCGCTCTTGGCCGCAGCGCCGCCGCGGGCGAAGCCGGCGTAGCGTTCCAGCGCGGCGCGGGTGGCTTCGACCGGCGCGTCGGCGCGCAGGCCGTCGGCGCGCAGTTCGCGATCGAGCAGGGCCGCGGCGGCGAGGATGTTGCTCGCCGGATCGCGCTGCACGCGCGCGGCCGGCACGCCGAGCAGGCGCGCGCCCTCGCCGATCTGGTCGGCGAAGCCTTCGCCGCGGTACAGGCCCATCACGCCGTAGGACTGCGGCATGTGCTGGTGCTGCTCGCCGTAGCCGGCGGTCTGCGGCTGCAGGTGCTGCCAGCGGCTCATCACGTAGGCCACCGATTCCAGGGTGCCGCGCGGAATCGAGGGATAGCGCGCGTAGGCCTGGCGGAAGTAGTTCGCGTACAGGGCGCGGTCGACCCGGGCCAAGGATTCCTCGACCTGCAGGCGCTGGGCCAGGGCGCGGTCTTCGGCCGCGGCCTGCGGCCTCGACTGGGCCAGCGCCGGCGCGGCGACGATCAGGGCGGCCAAGGCCAGGCTCAGGCCGGAGTGGAACGGGCGCCGCGCGACCACGGAACGGCTGCCGGAATATTCGTTCATGATATTTATCCCCAAGAGAATTAAAAATTCCCGCGCCGCCCTTGTACTGCATTTGCCTGACCGGCAAGTGCTGCGCGATGGGTCGTGAGGTAGCAATGTCGCGTTCCGCGACTGCGATCACTCGTGAATTGAGCGCGCCGGCGGAAGGCTGCAAAACGCCGGCCGCCCCGGCCGTATGGACGCGATGCAGCGCCGCAGGCGCGCCGCGGGGAAATGCGCGAAAGCGCGAGCGCGACGGGTCGAGCACCTGGGGTAACCCCTAATGTTGCCGATTTGTGACATTGGATAGCGTGTCGCGGTTTAGGCACATCCGTTGCCGTAGCGACTTGGGGAGAAAGGCATGAGTGGAGGAATCGGCGGCGTCAGCTGGCAGACGTTCAATCGTCTGCCGCCGGAGGATCAGCAGGCGATCCGCGACTCGGTCGCGCGCCAGGAGGCCGTGCAGAGCGAGCCCGCGGCGCCGGCCAGCGCGCCCGGCGCCGAGACGCCGCCGGCGCTGAAGCCGGCCGAGGCGAAGACGCCGGAACAGGCGGTGGCCGCGATCAACGGCCTGCCCCTGCCCAAGACCGACGACCTCAACGGCATGCCGTCGCCGGTCTATCAGTCGGTCTACCAGCCGCGGGTGACCCAGTTCACCACCACCCGGCGCGAGGAAGCGCAGGCCGCGCTGGACCGCTTCGAGCCGAAGTGGGAGGACTACCGCGACAGCGGCCTCAACGGCGCCACCGCGAGCTACGAATACGGCCAGGCGCGCGACGCGTTCAACGACAATCCCTACGTCAAGGAGCTCAAGCGCATCGTCGGCGAGGCCACCGACAAGCCGACCGAAGTGCCGGCGTACCTGCGCAACGATCCTTCGACCAAGACCAACCCCGAAGCGGTCACCAACCTGCCGATCGACACCGCGCGCGACGCGCTCAAGACCTTCGGCGTGGAGCTTCCGGCCAACCCGACCCCGCAACAGATCGCGGCCGGTTACGAACTGCTCGGCGCGATGCCGCAGGACCTGGTCGCCTATGCGATCAATCCCGGCACCCAGGTCACCTACAACGCGCCGCTCGCCGGCATCGGCACGCCCTCCTTCATACCGGTGCGCGCCGAAGCGGGCTTCAGCTTCGAGGGCAAGGTCGAACTGTCCGACGTGCAGACCGGCGTCGACTTCCAGCAGACCCAGCAGTTCAAGACCTCGGTGCAGTTGCAGAGCGAGGCCGGCGTCGACGTCGGCAAGACGCCGCTGAACAAGCTCTACCAGGCCGCGACCCTGCTGCGCCAGGTCTCGCCGGAGGCCAAGGAGCTGATCGAAGGCTCGCCGCTGCTGAAGAACGTGGTCAAGGGGCTGCCGATCTCCGGTCACTACACCGAGTTCGAAGGCAGCCGCCTGAGCTACGAAGCGACGGTGACCACGCAACAGGGGACCAAGCTCGCCAACGGCGACATGAGCGGCATGCCCAACCCGCTGGATCCGCTCGGCATGCCCACCGGCACCTCGGTGCTGATGCGCGGCCAGGACCTGCAGGGCTCGGACTTCGCGATCAACTACAAGGCCTTCACCCTGGCCGGCAACCACACCGAGCTCGACGGCGCCGGCTTCGGCGTGCGCAAGCTCGAAGGTTCGGTGGTCGAGGTCTATGCCGGCCCGATCCAGACCGTGGAGAACGCGACCTTCTTCGGCCTCGGCCGCGCCGGCACCGCGGCGATCGGGCTCAGCGTCGACACCAGCATGGAAAACCGCTCGCTGAGCACCGCGCGCATCGACTTGGCCACGCCGGAAGGCCAGCAGGCTTACCAGAACTTCATGAACGGCGGCCGCGTGCCGGACTGGAACCCGCCCGGCGTGCAGCGTTCGGGCACCAGCGAAGTGCTCAACGCCGAACACGCCACCCGCCTGGGCATCGACCTGGGCCCGCTGTCGTGGCAGACCGGCGGCAACAGCCAGCTGACCATCACCCGCAACGTCTGGCAGGACGGCACGATCGATCAGCAGAACACCTACACCTCGGCCGACGGCATGACCAGCGACGTGCAGTTCCAGGTCGGCAGCGACGGCAAACCGATCGACAGCAAGACCGAGTGGAAGATCGTGCTGAGCGATTTCAATCCGATCCTGACCTCCTACCTCAACGCCGCCTACAAGCCCGACCAGGTCAACAAGGACTTCGACGGCGAGCAGCACGTGCAACTGGAGTTCACCAGCGCGCAGTTGATGGAGCTGCGCGACCGCAGCCGCGCCCACGTCGGCTCGGTCGGCGGCCAGGAGCACCTGGCCGACCTGGATTCGGGCCGGGTCACGCCGTGGAACACCAACGTCGCCGAGCATCTAGCCGTGGCCAAGACTCCGGACGAAGTGTTCGCGGTGCTGAGCAACGATTTCCACACCAGCCAGATCCCCGAGGACCTGCTGGCGATGGTGTTCGAGCAGGGCAACCGCGCGGTGCCGGGCACGATCAAGCTGCGCGACGCCGGTTGAGCCTGGCCATCGCACCTCGCTGAGGTGCCGCCGGCGACACGCGACGAGGCCCGGCCACGCCGGGCCTCGTCGCATTCGGGGCAGGCGGCCTGTGCGCGGCGTCCGCGCCGAGCAGCCGGCGCGCTTCGAATTCGACCGGCGGTCCGCGATGGAAAGAGTCGAAGCACCGGCCATCGGCCATGGCGCTTGCCGCGAACCCGCAAGCCGTTTCGAATCCGCCGGTCATGGCCTGCGTTACAAGGCATCGACGTCCCGACGGTCGGTCATGGCGCTTGCCGCCCCCCCACGCCGTCATGCCCGCGCAGGCGGGCATCCAGAGGCTTCAGCGTCGCGTCGCGATCGAGCCGCGCGCCGGCTAGCGCGCGCGCCGCGCCTTGCGCGCATGCCGGCTCAGGATCGTCCAACGCGGGCGCCGCCAGCGTTGCCGTGTCGCCGCAGGCGCAGCGCGTCCGCCGTCGCGGCCGAGCGCGATCCGCACCGCCGCGCAGGCGATGCCCGCGCACAGCAGCGACACCAGCGCCTGCGCGCCGACCTCCAGGGCGAAGCGCGCCGGCTGCTCGGCGAACACGAACGAGGCCCGGCGCAGGCGCACCACGCCGGTCAGCGCGGTGACGAGCAGATTGGCCATGCCCCACAGCGCGGTGCTGCCGCAGATCAACGCCAACAACGCCGCGAATACCCGCGCACCGGCGCCGATCGGCCCGTGGCGGGCCGCCTGCGCCACGCCCGCCGCCTCCGGCGACGCGTCATGACGGACCGGACGAGCCGGCGCAACGAGGGCGACAGTGGAAGGCCGGGCGGAAGACGACGAGCGCCGGTCGCTCCCCGGCGGCGTGCGGCGCTGCATGCCTGGCTCGCGAATGGGGGCCGGCAGTGTCGGCCAAGCCCGCGCCCGGTCCAAGCCCCGAGCGCACGGTTTCGCGAACCCGGCCACATTGCATCGCGATCGATGCGCCGAAACGAGAACTCGTCGAGGTGCCAAGCACATGCGGCGCAGCGATTCGGAAACTGCGACGCGGGATTGGGGATTGGGGATTGGGGGATTGGGGGATTGGGGATTCGAACGAAACCACCCCGTCCATCGGTCGCCCCCAACTCTTATCGCCAACCACCTACCGCTTCCCTCCTTTGAAAAAGGGGCCAGGGGGATTGCTTTTGATTTCGCAGCCGACGACGTTCGAGCAACCGCAAAAGCTAAATCCCCTCCGTTTTCAAACGGGGGGAACAGCATTGCCGACCTGATCGTCGGCCGTGGTCGCTTACCTACCGCCAGCGCCACCACACAAGCGACGGCTCGCCAATTCCCAATCCCGAATTCCCGATCCCCGCCTCAAGGCACGAACTTCACATCCGACGGCGCGGCCGCCGGCAAGGTCTGCACCGTGGCGCCGAGCAGGCCGGTGCCGGGATCGCGGGCGATCACCACCAGCGAGCCGCTGTGTTGGTTCGCCACCACCAGATGGCGGCCGTCCGGGGCCAGGGCGAACTCGCGCGGGCCGCGGCCCTCGCTGCTGCGGCGTTGCAGGGCGCTGAGCCGGCCGCTGGCGGCGTCGACCGCGTAGACGGCGATGTGGTTGTCTTCGCCGCGGTTGCTGGCGTAGAGATAACGGCCGTCGGCGGACAGATGCAGGGCCGCGGCGGCGTTGCCCTCGCGCCGGCCCGGATCCAGCGCCAGAGTCTGCACGATCGTCAAACGATCCTCGTCGCGCGCCAGCACCGCGATCTCGCCGCTCATTTCCAGGCTCAGATAGGCGTGCCGCCCCGATGCGTCGAACAGCAGATGGCGCGGGCCGGTGCCGGGCGGCAAGGCCAGGTGCGGCGTGTCCGCGGCGCGCAGCGGGCGTTCGGCGCTGCGCGCGGGGTCGTAGCGGTAGACATAGACCTTGTCCGCGCCCAGGTCGGCGGCGAGCAGGTAGCGTCCGTCCGGCGTCGGCACCGCCGCATGCACGTGGGTCGACGCCTGCCGCTGCGGATCGGCGCCGCTGGCCTGGTGGGTCATCACCTGCACCGCCGGCTGCAAGCGGCCTTCGTCATCGATCGGCAATACCGCCAGGGTGCCGCCGGGCGCGGCCTCGACCGCGTAATTGGCGACGAACAGATACCGCCCGTCGAGGCTGACGCGGGCGTGGGCGGGCTCGTCGCCGAGGCTGTTGGACTGCGACAGGCGCTGCGAACGCGCTTCGCCGCGCGCCAGGGCGTAACTGCTGGCGCGCCCGACCGGGTCGGCCGAGGCCGGTCCGTTCTCGTTGAGCGCGAACAGATGCCGGCCGTCGGCGGAGAACGTCAGCCAAGACGGATTGTCGGTTTCGATCACTTCCAACGGCTGCGGCTCGATCCGTCCGCTTTGCGTGTCGAAGCGATAGCGGCCGATGCCGCGGCACTGCGGGCCGGTGTAGCAGCCGACCAGCAATTCGGTCGCCGGGGCGGCGGCAGCGGCGGGCATGGCGGTAAAGCTCATCGACAGACTCCAGGCAAGCAGGACGGTTCGCAGGTTCATCGGGACTCCGGCGCGGCGGCGCGAGGTCCGATCCTGCCCCAAGCCCGGCCGGTTCGCCACGCCGGGTGTGGCGACGCGATGCCGGCGCGGCCGGCGGATTTACACGCGCCGCCGCACCGCGCCGAAGAACCTTGCGCGGCAACGGATCGGCCGCGACGCGGCGGCAACACGCGCCACGGCCGCAGGCCGGGCGGAGCGTCGCGGATCAGCGCGCGTAGGCGTATTCGACATCGACCTGCGCGGTCGTTTCGCTGCCGCGCGCGGGCGCCTCGGCGGCGTAGTTGTAGGCGCGCGCGCCGTACTGGGGCGCGATCGGCGGCGACGGCGTCCACCATGGCCGGTCGTTTTCGATCCGCACCGCGACCGGGCCGAGCAGGCGCCAACCCGCGGCCGCGGCCAGGGTTTCGGCCTTGCTTCGCGCGTCCTGCATGGCCAGCTGGCGCGCCTGTTCGGCGTATTCGGGCAGGCGTTGCGACAGCGGCTGCACCCGATCGAGTTCCTCGACGCCCAGCTCGGCCAGGCGCTGCTGCAGGCGCATCAAGGCCTCGCGGCTGCGCAGGCGCAGGGCGAAGCGGGTTTGGTAGCGGTAGCGGGTCGCCGCGGCATCGTCGCGCCGCTGCAGTCCGGTCGCGTCGGCGCCGGTTTCGTCCAGCTCGGCGCGCTGCGCGTCGATCGCCGCGCGCACCTGGGCCAGGTCCCGCTCGTGCCGCTCGCGCGCCGCGCCCGGTTCGGCCGCCGCGCTGACCACGACGAAGGCGAAACCGAACCGGTCCGGCTCATACGCGACCCGGCCGAAGCCGGCGACGCGGAAGCGGCCGGCGGATGCCGGATGCATCGCCGACGGCGCGATCTCGGCCTGGGCATCGGCCGCCCGTCCCGGGGTGGGAGCGGTCAGGCCCAGCGCCAGCAGGCAAGTCCAGAACAGTCGCATCGCGCCATCGCCAGGGACGGAGGGGGTCAAGCCAGCTTACCCCCCTCCGTCCCCGGTGCAGGACTGGGCCGGGGCCGGCCGCGCGCGTATCCTGGCCGTCGCCGGCCGAGGCCGGCGCTAGACCCGGCTGCCCGCCAGCCCGCCGCACCCGCACGCCCAACCGAACGAGCCTTCCGCATGACCGACACCCCGCCCGGCCGCCTCTCCAACGACCCGCGCAGCCCGTTCCACGACCCGGCCGTGCTCGAGCGCGGCATCGGCATCCGCTTCAACGGCGTGGAGAAGACCAACGTCGAGGAATACTGCATCAGCGAAGGCTGGGTGCGCCTGCCGGTCGGCAAGTCGCTCGACCGCCGCGGCAATCCGATGACGATGAAGCACAAGGGCACGGTCGAGGCCTATTACGTGCTGCCGACGCCCGACGCCGAGTAATCCGCCGGCCGGTTCGCCGTCTTTGCGGGAGGGGCAGGCCCCTCCCGCTGCGTTTGCGGCGGCAAAAACTTGTCAGGCGGGCGATGTCCAAAATCGCCGCCCTGGATCGTCGAATCAGCAAACGCCCCGTAATGCCGCGGGCGCACCGACCTCCAGGAGCCCCGCCGTGTCCCTCGCTTTCAGCCTGATCGTGTTCAAGTCCGTCCTGCTCGCCGGCCTCGCCGCCTGGCTGAGCGTGGTCGCGTTCAACAACCTCGTCGCCTTCCGCAACGGCGTGTTCGCGATCGGCCAGATCATGCGCATGGCGCCGCTGGACCAGGCGCCGGCGATCCAGACGCCGCTGCAGCGGCGCCGGGTCGAAGCGATCGGCTGGCACCGCGCGGTGCTGAGCGTGGTGTTGGCGGCGGAAGTCGTCAGCGCGGCGCTGCTGTGGGCGGCCGCGTTCGGCTACGCCGGCACCAGCGCCGAGCCGGCCGCGCTGGCGACCCTGGCGCTGGCCTCGTTCATGGCCACCTGCCTGCTGATGCTGCTCGGCGGCAGCTGGTTCGCCTACTACATCCGTCAGGACAACCTGCAGCTGCTGCACCTGGCCCTGATCGGCCTGGCCTGCGTGGCGACGGCGGTGGTGAACCTGCCGGTCTGAGCGGCCGCGGCGACGGCGCTCAGGCCACGGCGGTCGCGCGCAGTTGCGCCAACAGGCGCTGCATATCGGCGGCCAACTCCGGAATCGGCTGCGGCAAGCGCTGGGCGGTCTCGATCAGGGCGCAGGCGCGCGCGGCCTCGCCGGCGGCGGCCGCATCCAGGGCGCGAGCGTAGTCGCCCAGCGGCGCCGGTGCGTCCAGCACCGGCTGCAGCCAGTGGCGCGCGTCGCCGCCGGTGCCGCGCATCAGCAGCAACTGCGCCAACTGGAAGCGCGCCACCACGAAGCCCGGCACCTGGGTCAACACCGCGCGCAGGCGCTGCTCGGCGCGCTCGTACAGGCCGACCTGGGCGTGCTGGATCGCCAGCAGGTATTGCGCGTGCAGGTTGCCGGGGTCGCGCTCCAGCACCTGCTGCAGCAGGCGCACGGCCTCGACGTCGCGCGCCTGGGCGATGGCGGCGTGGGCGCCGGCGAGCAGCGCGGACAGGTCGGTGGGCGGTTGCGGCATGCTGCGGTCGGGTCGCGTTGCGGACGGGCCGGGCCGCGCGCTCCCCGGCACGGCCCCGAATCGGACGGTATTGTGCCGTGCCGGCCGGCAACGAAAAACCGACTGGGTCATAAGTGCGTGGGCGATAAGTGCGACGCCGCCCCGCAAGCGGGACGGCGTTCGTGGGCCGACGGCGGAACGCAGGATCAGGCCAGCGCTTCGCGGCGGTGGTAGCCCATCGCGTAGAACAGCACCGTCAGCAGGATCAGGAACGCCGGGCCGACGATCAGCGCCACCCGGGTGTCGGGGAAGTAGGCCATCAGCCCGATCACCAGCACCAGGAAGGCCAGCGCGATCCACGAACCCACGGGGTACATCGGTGCCTTGAAGGCGAGCGCGGCGCGTTCGGTCGGGCTGAGGCGGGCGCGGAACTTCATGTGCGCCACCAGGATCACGCCCCAGGTCCAGATCGCGCCGAAGGTGGCGATCGAGGTCACCCACACGAACACCTTGGCCGGGGCCAGGTAGTTCAGCGCCACGCCGATCAGCAGCACCGCCACCGAGACCAGGATCGCCGCGCGCGGCACCCCGCCGGAAGTGCGCGCGAACAACGCCGGCGCCTGCTCCTGCTGGGCCAGGTTGTAGAGCATGCGCCCGGTGCTGAAGATGCCGCTGTTGCACGACGACAGCGCCGCGGTCAGGACCACGAAGTTGATGATGCCGGCCGCCTCGCGGATGCCCATCCGCTCGAAGGTCATCACGAACGGGCTGCCGGTGGTGCCCAACTCGTTCCACGGGTACAGCGACAGGATCACGAACAGCGCGCCGACGTAGAAGATCACGATCCGCCAGAACACCGAGTTGATCGCGTCGGGGATCGACTTGGCCGGGTTGGCCGCCTCGCCCGCGGTCAGGCCGATCATCTCCACGCCCAGGTACGCGAACATCACCATCTGCAGCGACATCAGCACGCCCTGGGCGCCGTTGGGGAAGAAGCCGCCGTGGGCCCACAGGTTGCTTATGCCGGTGGCGACGCCGTTGTTGCCGAAGCCGAACAGGATCATCGCCAGGCCGGCCAGGATCATCACCACGATGGTCACGACCTTGATCATCGCGAACCAGAATTCGAACTCGCCGTAGGCCTTGACCGCGATCAGGTTGACCGAGCCCATCGCCACCAGCGCCGCCAGCGCCCAGGCCCATTGCGCCGAGCCGGGGAACCAGACCTGCATGTACACGCCGACCGCGGTGATCTCGGCCACGCAGGTCACCAGCCACAGGAACCAGTAGTTCCAGCCGGTCAGATAGCCCGACAGCGGCCCCAGGTAGTCGCGGGCGTAGCGGCTGAACGAGCCGGCGACCGGATGGTGCACGGCCATCTCGCCCAGCGCGCGCATGATGATGAAGATCGCCGCGCCGCCGAGCAGGTAGGCCAGCAGAATACCGGGGCCGGCCAGCTTGATCGCGTTGGCCGAGCCCAGGAACAGGCCGACGCCGATCGCCGCGCCGAGCGCCATCAGGCGGATGTGGCGCTCGCTCAGGCCACGGTGGAGTTGCTGGTGGTCGGTCATCCGCGTGGGCTCCCGCTGGCCGGCGCGTCGACCGCGCTGCGCTCAGCGCGGCCGGGCCGGGACCGGCGCAGCATACTCCGCGCGGCGGGGCTGCGGCAGGGTTGGGCGACGGGCACGTTGCGCTCAGCCTGCAGGGGACGAGGGGCGCGCGGCAGTCGGTCACGACGAAACCCGCGCCTGCCGCGCTCGCCCTCACCCTGGCCCTCTCCCGCTCGCGACGACCGAGGAAAGTGCCGAGCTGAGAAGGGTGGGGGTGTGGGCGAGCCTCAGCGCTTGAGCTTGTACCCGGTACGGAAAATCCACCACACCGCGACCAGGCACAGCAGCATGAACCCGACCGTCATGCCGACGCTGAGCCCGATGTCCACGTCGGACTTGCCGTAGAAGCTCCAGCGGAAGCCGTTGACCAGGTACACCACCGGGTTGAACAACGACAGCGAGCGCCAGAACGGCGGCAGCATGTCGATGGAATAGAAGCTGCCGCCGAGGAAGGTCAGCGGCATCACCACCATCATCGGGATCATCTGCAGCTTCTCGAAGCCGTCGGCCCAGACCCCGATGATGAAGCCGAACAGGCTGAAGGTGACCGCAGTCAGGACCAGGAAGGTCGCCATCCACAGCGGATGCACGATCTGGAAATCGACGAAGAACCGCGCGGTGAGCAACATCAGCGCGCCCAGGATCACCGACTTGGTCGCCGCCGCGCCGACGTAGCCGGCCACCGCCTCGACGAAAGACACCGGCGCCGACAACAGCTCGTAGATCGTGCCCGACCACTTCGGCAGGTAGATGCCGAAGGAGGCGTTGGAGATGCTCTCGGTCAGCAGCGCCATCATCACCAGGCCCGGCACGATGAAGGCGCCGTAGCCGATGCCGTCGATCTCGACCATGCGCGAGCCGATCGCCGAGCCGAACACGATGAAGTACAGCGAGGTCGACAGCACCGGGGTGGCGATGGACTGCATCAGGGTGCGGAACGTGCGGTGCATCTCGAAGTAGTAGATCGCCCGGATCGCATGCCAGTTCATGCCGCATCCTCCGCCTTGCCGTCGCCGGGCGCCGCGCGCTGCGCCGCCGGCGACTTGACCAGGTTGACGAAGATCTCCTCCAGCGAGCTCTGCGAGGTGTGCAGGTCCTTGAAGTCGATCCCGTGCTCGCCGAGCCGGCGCAGCAGGGCGGCGATCCCGGTTTCCTCGGACTGGGCGTCGAAGGTGTAGGTCAGCTCGCCGCCGTCGGCCGACAGGCTCAGCGCCGGCTCGGCCAGCGCCTGCGGCAGCGCCGCCAGCGGGGTCCGCAATTGCAGGGTCAGTTGCTTCTTGCCCAGCTTGCGCATCAGCGCGCGCTTGTCCTCGACCAGCACCAGTTCGCCGCGGTCGATCACCCCGACCCGGTCGGCCATCTCTTCGGCCTCGTCGATGTAGTGAGTGGTCAGGATGATGGTGACCCCGCTGGCGCGCAGCCGCGACACCATCGCCCACATCTCGCGCCGCAACTCGACGTCGACGCCGGCGGTGGGTTCGTCGAGGAACAGGATGCTCGGCTCGTGCGACAGCGCCTTGGCGATCAGCACCCGTCGCTTCATGCCGCCGGACAGGGCCATGATCTTCTCGCCGCGCTTGTCCCACAGCGACAACTCGCGCAGCACCCGCTCCAGATAGGCCGCGTCGGGCGCCTTGCCGAACAGGCCGCGGCTGAACTTGACCGTGTCCCACACCGTTTCGAAGGCGTCGGTGTGCAGTTCCTGCGGCACCAGGCCGATGGTCGCGCGCGCGGCGCGGTAGTCGCGGACGATGTCGTGTCCGTCGGCGAGCACCGTGCCTTCGCTGGGGTTGACGATGCCGCAGACGATGCTGATCAAGGTGGTCTTGCCGGCGCCGTTGGGGCCGAGCAAGGCGAAGATCTCGCCGCGGCGGATGTCCAGATCGACCCGCTTCAGCGCCTGGAAGCCGCCGGCGTAGGTCTTGGCCAGGCCGCGGATCGATACGATCGGCGCGGCCTCGGCGGCGGGGACGGACGAGCCAGTAACCGGAACCATGCGCAGGAAAGCCTCCGTGATCGCGGACCGTACGGCGGCCGGACCGGCGCGCGGCGCCATCGCCGCGTTGCGGCGACGGACGCGGCCGCAACGCGCACCGCCTCGGTCAGTGTAAGAGCAAGCGCGCGGACGCGCCGCGCTCAGCGTTGCGCGAGGTACGCGTCCAGGCGCTCGAAGCACTCGCCCCAGCCCGGCACGACCTGCTGGGTCTGCACGTCCTCGCGCTCGCCGGCGCTGGCGAACTCCAGCTCCAACGAGACTTCGGTGTGGCCATCGCCGCGTTCGGCCAGACTGACCCGATTCAACGAAGGCTGCGGCGGGCGCGCGGGATCGTCCCAGTCGACCCAGTACACCAGGCGCTCGGGCGCGACCAGTTCCTGATAGCGGCCGCGCAGCGGGTATTCGACGCCGTCGGGACCGACCATGCAGATGCGGAACTCGCCGCCGGTGGCGACGTCCATCTGCCGGACCACGCTGCGAAAGCCGTGCGGCCCCCACCAGCGCGCGATGTGGACCGGATCGGTCCAGGCCAGGAACACCAAGTCGCGCGGCGCGTGGATCACGCGCTGCAGGACGATGCGACGATCTTCGATACGGTGCGATGTGGCGGCGGCAGGCGGCGAGGCGCCGGCACGGCGGGAACCATCGGCGGTCATGACGGACTTCCTGTACGAACGAAGCGCGACGGGCGCGCAAAAGGAGGCCTGAAGCGCCTCTAAACCGACAAGCTAATTAACCCGGCCGGAAACTACATCCGGGTACCCACAGGGTCAAGCCGATTCTCCGCTCGGACTGCGGCATCGATCGCACTATTGCGTCGAAATCCGACTGTTATCACGAAATCGCAAAATCGGTACAACTTCCTGCGCTCGATTACGTAGGCGCACCGATGACGCGCGAGGTAAGACGCCGGCGCCTCAGTCGGCGGCGGGCGTGCGCGGCCGGCGCGGCCGCTTCGGGCCCGGTGCCGACTGCCGCCCCTGCGCGGCGTCGATCGCATCGATCCAGCCCGCGCGCGCCTGCGCGAACGCATCGGCGTAAGGCACGTAGGGCTTGATGTCGAGCACCGGCGTGCCATCGAGCAGATCGACCCCGCGCACCCGCAGCGCGCCCGGTTCGACCGCGACCAGTTCCACCGCCGACAGACCCAGCGGGTTCGGCCGATGCGGCGAACGCGTCGCCAGCACGCCGCGCTTGGGCCCGCCGCGCGGCGGCTTGACCTGCGCCTTCCAGCCCTGGCTACGGTGAAACGCGAAGATCAGCCAGATCCGCTCGAAGCCCTGCAGGTCGGCATAGGCCTGGAAGGGAATGTCGTCGGCGAATTCGATCCGCGCCTCTTGCGCGACGCCGGTTTCGGTGCCCTGGACCACGGTCGGCTGGTGCGGCGCATCGATGCGTTGCGCATAAGGCGAGCGCAGCCAGGCGATCGGGCGGCAGGCGAAGTCGGACATGCGAGGGGCGGATTGAACGGATTGCGTCATTGTCGCCCTGCGCGGCGACGCGGTCGACCGTCGCAACGCCTGCGATCGGCCTCGCCCAAGCTCTCCGACCATCGTCCCTGGCGCAGCGCCGCATAGGCGTTATGCTCGGCGCCGTCGCGGTCCGCCACGACTCCTCCCGACTCCGCTTCCGAGGCCCCCATGAAGTTCCTCGTTTCGATTTACAACGACGACAGCCTGATCGAAGCCCTGCCGCCCGGCGAGTACGAAACCATGATGCGCGGCTGCCTGGCCCATGCCGATCGGCTGCACGCCGACGGCGTCCTGCTGGACTCGCAGATGCTCGCGCCGCCGGCCAAGGCCGTGTCGCTGCGCACCCGCGGCGGCCGCACCACTTTCCTCGACGGCCCCTTCGCCGAAGCCAAGGAGTACCTGGGCGGCTTCAACCTGATCGAGGCGGCCGACATGGACGAGGCCCTGCGCATCGCCCAGGAATTCCCCTGGAGCCGCACCGGCCGGATCGAAGTGCGCCCGGTGATGGACTTCGCCGACGTCCGCCGCGCTTTCGCGGCCTGAGCCGAACCCGCGCCGTCGCGCAGCGACGGCGTTCGAGTCGGGCTTGCGCCGACGCATGACCGATTTCCCGCTCCCGCCGCGTTGGGACGAGCACGGGGGATCCATTCATGCACAGGCAAATCGTTTTTTTCCTGGTCGCGCTCGCCTTGGGCGCGACCGTACCGGCCTTCGGTCACGGCGGCGGGCTGGACAAACACGGCTGCCACAACGATCGCAAGCGCGGCGGCTATCACTGCCACCGCGGCACCGCGCCGGCGGCGGCCTGGGCCGCCGCTCCATCGGCGCGCCCGCGGCCCGCGCTGTCCTCGTCGTGGGCGCCCGCGAACGTCGCGCCGGGCGGCGGCGCATTCGCCAATTGCAGCGCGGCACGCGCCGCCGGGGCCGCGCCGGTACGGCGCGGCGATCCGGGCTATAGCCCGCGGCTGGACCGCGACGGCGACGGAGTCGGTTGCGAATGACGGCCTGAACGGGCACCGCCGACACGGCCGACGCACGATCGTGAATTGGCGCCAACGGCCTTCGTGCCGAGTCGGCGTTTAACCCGGTTTCGCTTGTTCCGCGCGCGGACGCAGGCGGACAATATCGTCGTACCCATCGCCTGGGAGCCCGCCATGAAACTCCGGATCGCGCTCGTCATCGCGTTGTCGGCCGCCGCGCTGGCGGCCGGGGACGCCGGCGCCCGCTCGCGCACCGTCACCGATCCCGAAGCGCCGCGCGCCCTGCCCGAGCAGGGCCCGGTCAGCGTGCGCTGGGAGGACCCGGCCAACTTCGCCGAGATCCGCTACAGCCGCAATCGCTACGACGCCCGCCGCGGCAACTGGGTCGAGCAACTGGCCCAGCACCTGCGCCAGCGCGCGCAGAAGGAATTGCCGGCCGGCGAGCAGCTCGCGGTCGACATCACCGACATCAAGCGTGCCGGCGACTACGAGCCCTGGCACGGGCCGCAGTTCGACGACACCCGCGTCGTCCGCGACATCTATCCGCCGCGCATCGTGCTGAACTTCAAACGTACCGACTCCGACGGCCGGGTGCTCGAGGAAGGCCAGCGCACCCTGCGCGACCTCAGCTTCCTGATGGGGCCGCGCCCGCTTAGCGACAGCGACCCGCTGCGCTACGAAAAGCGCCTGATCGACGACTGGCTGCGCCAGGAGTTCAAAGCCCCCGGCGCCTGAGCCCGGCCCACCGCGCACCCCCTGTAGGAGCGGCGTGAGCCGCGACAGGGGACGCGCAGAAAGGGCGCGAACTCACGCGGCATAGAGCAAATCCCCCCTGCCCCCCTTTTTCAAAGGGGGGAACAGCAAAGGCGTGCGCGTTGTCTTGCGCGACGCGTGCCCTTGTAGGAGCGGCGTGAGCCGCGACCGGGAACGCGCAGAAAACGCAACGACGCCGCCGCTCGACGAAGCCGCGCTCCGCACCGGGGTAGGAGCGGCGCAAGCCGCGACCCCGGGACGCGCAGACCAGCCAATCACGCCGTCGGCGTTCGGGACCGCGTTCTGCATCCGGTCGAAAGGGCGCGAACGTCCGGCATAGAGCAAATCCCCCCTGCCCCCCTTTTTCAAAGGGGGGAACAGCAGAAGCGGCGCTGCTTTCTGCAGGAACGGCGCAAGGGGGACTTTGTCTGCCGACAAACTATTCCTCCAGACGAACGCAAGCCGCCTTGCGGCGGCTTGCGCTGCAGCCCGTTCGCGGCGGCGAGACGGGCCGGGGAAGCTTTACTGCTGCGGCATCGCGCTCATGTCCATGTAGAACACGTCCCAGGTATGGCCGTCCAGGTCTTCGTAGCCATGCGAATACATGAAGCCGTAGTCGCGCGGCTCGCCGAGGACCTTGCCGCCGGCCGCGGCGGCCTTGGCGATCAGGGCGTCGACCTCGGCGCGGCTGCCGACCGGCAGGGCGACCAGGGACTCCACGCTCTTGCTGGTGTCGCACAGGCTCTTTTTGGTGAAGGTCTGGAAGAACGGCTCGACCAGCAGCATCGCGAACAGGTTCTCGCCCAGGATCATGCAGGTCGCGTTCTCGTCGGTGAACTGCGGATTGAAGCTGTAGCCGACCTGGGTGAAGAAGGCGACGGAGCGGTCGAGGTTCTTGACCGGCAGGTTGACGAAGATCTGGGCGTGGCTGGTCATGGCGAAGTCCTTGTTGAAAGAGGATGGAAGGGCGATAGCGGCGGGCGGGTCCGGCGTTCCGGGTTGGGATCGTTTCCTGCCTGCTCCCGATAGCGACGAAACAGGATCGCAGGAATCGACAAGCTCGGATGATTTTTTCTGTACCGGGCCGGCGCGGTTTCCTGCCTGCTCCTCACTGCGACGAACCGCGGCCTTCGCGATCGACAAACCTGCGAAGATTTTTTCGCGCGCCCGGCGCATCGCCGCCCGACGGTCCTTCGGCACGGTTCGGCGACGACGCTTCACAGCGCCCGCCCTGGCGCGTTCCCGCCATCGGGCGCGACCGGCCGGTCGCGCCACTCAACGCTTCGGAGACCACCATGACCGTCCCGCTGACCCTGGATGCCACCCAGACCGACCTGGCCGAAGACGTCCCGGTTTACGCCTACATCGTCGGCCTGGTGCCCGGCGGCTTCTACCGCCTCGACGCGTCCGGCCTGCCCTGGCCGATGCAGACCGGCGACAACACCCTGGCCGCGGGCAGCTTTCCCGGCGCCGACCTGCTCGATCCGGCCGCCGTCGCCGCGCTGGCCGGCAACTACCCCGATGCCTGGGCCGACTACTCGATCGTCCTGGCGCGCAGCGGCACGCCGACCCGAATCGACGTGTCGCAGATCAACACCGCGAACATCCCCAGCCTGGGCACCGGCAGCGCCGCCTTCAGCGGCCGCATCTACATCTCGGTCGGCGTGCCGCGGCTGCCGTTCACCGTGCTGAGCGGCGGCTACACCGCACCGGTGCCGTACCAGGGCGGTCCCGGCGCGCAATGCCTGTTCGACTGGATCGAGTTCTCCTACGACAGCGACGGCAACTTCAACGGCAACACCACTCAGGTCGACCAGTTCGGCTTCGCCCTGAGCCTGGACGGCACGCCCGGCGGCAGCGCGCAGGGGGTGCTGACGGCGTCGCGCGACGCGGTCATCGCCCAGGTGCAGGCCTTGCCGGCGCCGCTGGCCGGGCAACCGCTGGCGATCGCGATCGCGGCGGCGGCCGCGCCGGCCTATCCGGCCGGCGTGTCCTGGCTGCGCGCGATCTCGCCCAAGACCCTGACCGGCGACCCCACGTATGGCAGCGCCGCAGTCACCTGGTTCGATGCTGAGATCTCCACCTGGTACCGCAACTGGCAGACCCGACCGCTGGTGGTGCACGACGTCGCCAGCGGCTACTACACCGGCGTGGTCGACGCCGGCAGCGGGGTGTTGAACTTCTACGCCGGCCAATATCCGACCCTGGCCGAATGGCAGGCTGCGGCGCCGCCCCTGGCGTTCGCGCTGACCGGCGCGGCGCCGTCGACCGTGCAGTTCGGCTCGCTCGATGTCTGGCAGTGCAACAACGCCCTGGCCAACGGCGGCCCCGCGCAACTCAACGTCGGCAAGAACATCGCCGCGGCGTTCAACCGTGGGGTGGTGAGTTACCTGCTCGACGACGCCGATTGCGCCGGCGCCGCCGGCGGCTTCTATCCGGCCGGCGGCACCTGGAACGCCTGGGCGCAGCTGACCCATGCGGTCAGCGCCAACGGCCTGGCCTACGGGTTTCCCTACGACGACCTGTGCGACCAGAACCCGTCGATCCAGTTGAACGGCACCCAGAGCGTCGCCGTGGTGCTGGGCGATTTCTACGCTTGAGGCCGACGCAACGGCCGCGGCCGCGCGGGCGGCCGGGGCCGTTGCGGGCGCGACGCGGGCACCGGGATGCCCGCGGGCGCCGTGCGCTCAGTCTTTTTCCTTGCCGATGATCTTGCCGTTGTTGGGATTGATCTTCAGCTCGACGTCCTTGCCGGCCGGATCGTCGGCCTCGGCGTTCCAGATGCCGTCCTCGTAGTCCACGTCGTGGATATTGGTGTAGCCGGCCGCCGACAGCGCGGCGCGGACATCGCGTTCGCTCATGCGTGCGACCAGTTCGTTGGCGAACACCGTGCCGCCGCCCGGATCCAGCCGCACCTGCACCCGGTTGCCGTCCGCGCTGCGCGCGTCGGCGTGCCAGACGCCATCGGAAAACTTCAGGTCGTTGACCTTGGTGTAGCCCTGTTCGGCGAGGCGGGTGCGGATCTGATGCTCGGTCAATGCGACCGGACCGTCCGCGTCCTGCGCCGCAGCGACGGCCGGTACGCAGGCCGCCAGGGCGAGGGCCAGGATGATCTGCCTCATGGCGCGCTCCTGTGCTGGGGGAGACTCGATTCTGGATGGCGCGCGCGAACCCGGGATGAATGTTCGCGCGTTCATCGCGCACCAGCCGACGAGTGCGAATGAACCCGCCAACCATGCGCACGGCTTTCGTTCCGCCTCACCCTGCCGTCACCCCGCGCTAATGTCCGCGCGCGCCGCAGCATCGCATTCGCGCGCCTTTGCCCTATGCTGTGGCCGACCTCGCGGAAAGGACCTCTGCCCATGCACGCCGCCCTGCTCGTTCTCGTATTCGCCTCCGCCGGCTCCGCCGCGGCGCCGTCGCCGCCTGAGGCCGCGGCCGCACCGGGCAGCACCGTCGCCAGCGCGATCAAAGTCTGCGAACCCGAGGGCGAACGCCGCTACCTCGCCCGCCTGGTCTGCCCCGACCGCAGCCATCCGCAGTTCGAACGCGCCGGCAGCGTCGGCGAGCGCACGCCCTTGCCGGCGGACATGACCGAGGCGCAGTCGGCGCAGCTGGTCGAAGCGCTGCTGGCCGGCAAGCCGCTGGCTCCGGGCGAGCCGGATCATCACGTCGTCGATCGCTACCGGGTGGTGTGCGGCACGCGCGAGACCTCGATTTACCTGGACATGTACCACTGCGACCGCCCGCCGCCGCGCATCGCGCCGGCCGGTTTCGAACTGATCGACTGAGCGGAACCGGCGACATGGGATTCGACATGAGCGCCGGCGGACGCGAGGAGAGCATCCGTCACGGCGAGGAATACGTGCTGCAGATGGCCGCCGACGACGCCGCGCGCTATCCGCAGCTGCATGCGCTGTGGTGCGCGTTCTTCGACGATCCGCGCTTCTCGCCGCAACAGGCCGGCGCCATGGTGCACGAGCTGATCGAACTGCTCGACCGCCACGGCAACGGCGGACGCGAGCGCGGCCTGACCCACACCGTGCTGCGCTGGCTGGCGTTCTTCAGCCATGCCGCCCGCGGCGGCCACGAGATCGACACCTATAGCGACTGAGCGCGGGCAAGTACACGCCCGTGCGTCGGCGGCGAGCGCGCCGGGATCGGCCGCCGGCCTGGCCCGGACGGACTAGCCGGGACGGAAATCCTCCACCCGGTCGACGCGCTGGCGGCCGCCGAACCAGACCAGCTTGGCCGGATACTCCTGGCCCAGGTAGTCGATCAGGTCCGGCCAGGCGCGGTTCGGACGCTGCCGGCACGCGGTCTCGCCGTCGGTCTTCCACCAGCGGTTGTAGACCATGATCGCCCGATCCGGCGGCCTGGCCTTCTTCTTGGCGTTGAGCGGCAGCTGCAGGAAGTAGCAATGCGCCCATTCGGTCAGGTCGAGCATGCGGTCGGTGACCTTGACCTTCTTGCCCGGCGAACGCGGCGAGGCGACCTCGCCGAGCCAGATCTTGAGGTCGCGGTTGATCAGCGGCAGCTTGTGGTGGGCGCCGTTGAGCCGCGTCGGCAGGCTCGAAGCCAGGCCGACGTACTGCATCCGCACCTTGTGCTTCCACTTCTGCTTGCCGATGGCCAGGTAGATGCCGTCGTCGAAGTCCACCGCCGCCTGGCGCGCTTGCTCGAGCGTGTAGGGACCGTACCAGTCGACCACCGAAACGATGGATTTCATGCGCCGTCCTGATGGCGGGTGCGGGCCGCGCTCGGCGCGGCGGGCGCCCAGTATCGCGCAAGGACGCGGACGCGGCCAGACCGCGGGCGTCAGCCTGCCCGCTGCCGCCCGATCGCCTCGCGCAACTTGGCCTCGTCGGCCAGGCGCAGGCCGAACTCCCCGCGCAGCACCGCGATCACCGCATCGGCGTCGGCCAGTTCGCGCCGTTCGCTGGGCTGGCCCAGGCGGTGCACCGCGTAGCTGTCATTGTTCAAGGTCTTGCGCCAGCCGGGCCCGGTGCGGGCGACGAACAGTTGGCCGCGGAACGGCGACTGCGGGTGCGAGGACACGTACCAATTGCCGACTACGTAATCGATCGGCTCCTGCGGCGCCAGGTCGAACACGTACATCGCCCGCCATTCCTCGCCGACCCTGGCCCGCAGCAGGTATTGGCCGGACTCGCGACGCTCCAGCCGGTACGGCTCGTGCGGGGTGGCCTGTTCGCCGGTCTCGTCCAGCCGCAGCGGCCCGGTCGGCACCATGCCGCCGAAGCCGACGTCGGCGAGCCAGCGTTCGCCGTCGATCTCGACCAGCGCCACCAAGTGGGTGCGCGCGGTGACGGCGTCCTCCGGGCCGCCCATCAGCACCCGCCCGGTCAGGCCGCGCGCCTGGAAGCCCAGTTGCTGCAGCAGGGCCAGGAACAGGCCGTTGAGTTCGTAGCAGTAGCCGCCACGGCCGCCGTGCAACAACTTGCGGCGCAGCGACGGCAGATCGATCGGGATCGGCGCCTGCAGCAGGGTGTCGATCGTTTCGAACACGAACGCATGGCTGTGCCGGCGTTGCAGCTCGCGCAGGCTGTCCAGGGTCGGCGCCGGCGCGCGCCCGTAGCCCAGGCGTTGCAGGTACAGCCGCAGGTCTTCCTGCGGCAGGGTGGATTCCGGCTGCGGCGACATCGTCGGTCTCGGCGTGTTGGACTGCCGCCACCTTACGACCTCGACCTCGCTTGAGGTCCAGCGTTGCGGGCCGTCGGCGCCGCAACGCTGTGGTGCGCGAATGAGGTTGCGGCGTCCATCGTTGAAGCCTCAAACAGGAGGGGCGTGTCGCGGTGAAGCCCTGGATCCCCGCTTTCGCGGGGATGACGTGCTGGATGGGGCGCTCAGGCCTTGACGCGCCGGATATGCACCCCAGATGCGCGTCTACGCGGTGATGACGTGCTGGGGAGGTGGCCCAGGTCTTGGCTCGCCTTGCATCCCCGCTTTCGCGGGGAAGACGCGCCGGTAGGTCGCTCAGGCCTGGGCCAACAGGGCCTGGTCGTACTCGGCGGCGAACTGCGACGACGGCCGCTCGCTGCAGCGGCGCACCCAGTCCTGGATCGCCGGGTTGGCCGGCATCGATTTGGAGAACCACACGAACGGCGTATGCAGCAGCAGGTCCGCGGCGCTGTAGCGGTCGCCGAGCAGATACGGCGCGTGCTCCAGCGCCTTGCCCAGGCGCGCTTCCATCTCGGCCACGCCGCGGAAGGTCGCGGTGAGGAAGGGATGTTCGACCCCGATCGCCGCCAGCAGCAGCACCGGCTCGATCACGCCGCCGTACCAGCTCAGCCAGGACAGGTAGCGGCCGCGCTCGCGGCTGCCGATCGGCGCGCCGAGGCCATGCTCCGG
Source organism: Lysobacter sp. Soil_C_15 (assembly GCF_057657315.1). Lineage (NCBI taxonomy): Bacteria > Pseudomonadati > Pseudomonadota > Gammaproteobacteria > Lysobacterales > Lysobacteraceae > Lysobacter > Lysobacter sp. Soil_C_15. Next base: position 151,617 of record NZ_JBDGIR010000005.1, on the reverse strand, counting down.
GAACAGGTCGGTCAGGTACTGGATGATCGCCGGGCTTTCCCAGATCTCGACTCCGTCGTGCAGCAGCACCGGCACCTTGCCTTCCGGATGCGGATTGCGCGCATCGCCGGCGAAGGGTCGATCCTGGCCCTGGCGCTGGATCTCCACCGGCCGCACTTCGACCCGATCGAGCGCATCGAGCTCCTTGAGCAGGGCGATGATGCGGGTCGAACGCGAATGCGGCGAGTGGATCAGGGTCAGCATGGCAAGGCCTCGTGGGCGCAGTGGAAGAGGCGCCCACCTTATAGGCGCAATGCGGACAGGATGGGTCCTCTATCGTTTTCGCGCCGCAGCGCCGGCTGCCGAAGTGCCGGCATGCGCAGGCTCGCCACGCGAGCCCACGCGAAAGGGACGGAGGGGGTTAAGCGCGCTTACCCCCCTGCGTCCCGGTGTCGTCCTCCGGCTCGAGCCCGGCCAGGGCGAGCCGGCTCAGAAAATCGTCGTGTTGTGCCGGCGTCAGCCCGTGCACCGTCGCCACCAGGGTGTGGAACCAGGGATTGGGGTGGGCGGCATCGAAGTCGAACGACAGCGGCGGTACGCCGCCGTCTGCGCAGGCCGCGACCAGTTCGGCAGCGATCGCGTCGCCGGCGTCGTCGAAGTTTCCGGCGCCGTAGCGCGACTGGATCGCGTCGAGCCGGAAGCGGTACAGACGCGTCGTCGCCGGAGGCGTGGACATGGCGCGATGCTCGAATGCGGAAAAGGCAACAAAGGGGACGGAGGGGGCTAAGAGCACTTAACCCCGTCCGTCCCGGTGTCGTTACCAGACCAGGTCGTCGGGCACCTGGAACTGCGCGTAGTACTCGTCGTCCTCGCCCGCCGGCGCGGCCGCCGGCGGCGCGCCGTGATCGAGCACGATCGCCGCCGGGTCGCGCTCGCGCACCTTCTGCGCGGCCGCGCGCGGCAGCAGTTCGTAGCCCTCGTCCAGGCGCGCGATCACCAGCGCGCCGCTGGCCAGTTGGGTGCGCAGCGCCTTGTCGACCAGCAGGCTCTTGATCTTGTCGCCGTCGGCGAAGCGATAGTCGATTTCGCCTTTGCGCTCGACCCGGTTGGCCTCGACGATCTGCCGCACCTGCGCGCGCAGCTCGTGCGCGCGCGCCTGCGCATTGCGCTCGGCCGCAAGCGCGCGATCGCGCTCGGCGCGTTCGGCGCGCAAACGGTCGACGTCGACCTGGTCTTCCTTCGGCGCCGCGGGCGCCTTGCCCTGGCGCTGCTTGGCCTGCTCGCGCACGGCCTGGGACACCTGGGACTTCTTGGCCAGCCCGGCCTTCAACAATTGATCTTGCAGGGGATTTCGCATGCCCCCGAGTCTAGTACGGCATCCCCCGGCACCGGAAGCGCCGGGCTCCGGCCGGGCGCGCCCCTGCCCGGCGCCGCTGCGCTGGCCTCCGGCGGACGCGGCGCGCGCGCCCGGCCACTGTCGGTTTGGCGCAACTTGGGCCGGCAAGGCCGCTGTTATAGTGCCCGCCCCTTCCCGGCCGCGACGGTCGCGGCAGGCCACACAATCAATCAAGGACGGATATGGGTTCGATCATAGGGATGGCGATCTTCGGCGGGCTGTGCGGGCTCGGTCTGCTCAACGTGATGGCGCTGGTGGCCAAGAACGGCAAGCATCAGTTCGATCTGGTCGAGTTCTCCTCGGACCAGGACGTGGCCGGCGCGGTCGCCGCCTGGGCCGCCGGCAACGGTTATGCGCTCATCCGCAGCGAGGGCGCGCGCCAGGTTTACCGCAAGGGCAAGGGCTTTCTGACCGCGCCGATGTTCCTGGAGCTGGACCGCGCCGGCGAGCGCTACTCGATCAAGAGCTACGTGCGCATCAACGGCCTGATCCTGCAGGGCGACGTGGCCCTGGCCGGCGACGGCTTCCTGGTCAAACTGCCGCGCTCGATCGCCAAGAAGGCGCAGAACCAGTTGTTCGCCTCGCTCGGCCTGCAGCCGCTGCAGTAAACGCCCGCTCGCATCGCCGGCCGCGCGTGCGCATGCGCGCCGGCGAGACGCGGCCTCAAGCGCCGGCCATCTCGATCAGCTTGGCCACCGTGTTCAAGTTGCGCGCGGTGCCGGCCTTGGCGGCCGGAATGGTCAGCTTCGAATCGGCCATGCCGTCGCCGTAATGGACGTAGATCTCGCGCTCGCCGAGCGCGATCTCCTCGCCGTTGCGGTGCTTCGCCGCCGCCAGCGCATCGGCCGGCGGCGCGTCGTCGAGGAAGATCAGCACCGCCCGGTTCGGCGCCGCCTGCTTGAACGGATTGGCTTCCAGCGCGCGCCGCAGGTCCGCGCCGGTACGCACCACCACCCCGACCGGCTTTCCGGCATACGCCTGCAGCTTTTCTTCCAATGCCGCCCGCACCCGCTGCGCGCTGAGCTTGCTGCGCAACACCACGTTGCCGCTGGCGATGTAGGTACGCACGTCCTCGAACCCTGCCGCCTCGCACATCGCCCGCAACTCGGCCATCGGCAACTTGCCGGTGCCGCCGACGTTCACGGCGCGCAGCAGGGCGATGTAAGTGGTCATGGCGGGTCCGGCGGTGGCGGCGAAGACCGCCAGGATACCGGTTCGGGTCGCAGGCGCTGCGTCGCCTTGCCGTCCTGGCAACCACCGACCAACGGACATCTGTCAAGCGGAAACGGTTTCGACCTCCGGATCCGCGCCTTTATTCGGCTTCTCCGGCTTCGTCGACGCGGCGCGCAGTGCCTTGTTAGCGGCGCGGGCGATCTTCTTCCTCGCGTCCTCTGCCTTGTCGCCCTCAAGTACCTCACGCTTTATGACCTCGTTCACCAGAACCTCTCGGATCTGGGACGCGTCGATTCGCACATCCGGCGACACCCTACGCAGCTCGCGGCGTATCACGTCCAGCACCGTGTCCGTCTGCAACATGGCGCCCACGAAGAAGCGCGACAGGGCTTGTTTCTGTGTATGGTACTCACCCAGCACCGATCGCTGCCAGCCTTCCTTGCACCATAGGTAGAGCAACTCCAGGTCGCCATCCACGCGTGGATTCAGTGCGCAGAAGTCGATCTCCAGCACCAGCTCCTGATCGATCGGCTTGGCGAACACCAGGTGATAGACGCGCCAAGTAATACCGTTGGTCAGCAACACCCAGTCCACACCCTGGTTGGCGGCGTAGTCGATCGCTTGCTTGACGTGCGCATCCTTGAGTTCGAGGCCGATCGCCTTGACTTCGATCAGGGTTTGCAGCTGACCATCGATCCGGATCGCCAGATCGCAGAAAGTGCCGCGGATCGAGTGCTCCGAGGTCACGTCCGAGTACTTGTCGTACCCGAAGACGTCCGCAAGCATATCTTTGATGATAGTGACGGTGTCGGCCTCGCCGACGTCGCGCGCTCTTGCGGCCGACAAAATCGGCTGATAGCGCTTCAAACCGGCAACCAGGCGTTCAGAAACCTTCTTCGGTACGGCAGCCATCCTTGTCCCCCTCGGCCAATACGCGGTATTTCCGAACTTAAAGGACGCACGATACGCCGCACAACGGCCAAGCCCGGCCTCCCCGGCCATACTGGGCGACCGGTCTCCAATCCGGAGGCCAACCGGTCAAGCGATCCCCGCTGGGACGCCTAGAGACCACATCACAGATACCCCGGCGCCGCCGGCGCCGACTCCCAGCGATCGTGGCGACCGTCCTCGTACTCGACCGGGATCGCCGCCAGGGCCGCGTCGCCCAGTCCGTCCAGGCAGGCGACATTGACCGCATGGAACCAGCCGTTGAACGGTTCCATCTCCAGATAGCCGCGGCTGAAGGGACGCACGCCGCAGCGCCGGCAGAAGTGGTGATGGACGTGGCCCTGCGGCCATTGCGAATCGGCGGCGCGGTAGTCGCCCAGTTCCTGCTCGCCCTGCAACAGGCGAAATTCGCCGGCCATCGCGAACGCCTTCCACATCCGCGTCTTCAGACAGAAGCTGCAATTGCAACGCCGCGTGCCTGCGGCCAGGTCCAGATCGCATTCGAACCGCACCGCGCCGCAATGGCAGCTGCCTGGGTAGGTCTGCTTCATCCCTCGCCTCCGTTCGCCGGCCGACACCGCGACCGCTGCGTCGCCCGCGAGCTTAGCGCCGCCGCCGCGGCCCGGGCCGTGCGCAGGGGCGAAAGCTGACATTTATCAGCCAAGCCGCAGCGACGTCCTGCCCCTGTAGGAGCGGCGTGAGCCGCGACCACCCGCAGCGGTGTACGCAAGCGGCCCCGGCCGAAGCCCGGCCCGATGGGCGCGGGCGGTCATTCCCCCCGGATAGCCCCGCTTCGGGCGCCAACGTGGTATTCCGCCGCATCGGCTGTCGCGGCTCACGCCGCTCCTACATAAGCATCCCTTGTAGGAGCGGCGTGAGCCGCGACCACCCGCAGCGGTGTACGCAAGCGGCCCCGGCCGAAGCCCGGCCCGATGGGCG
>NZ_JBDGIR010000005.1:0-147082 GCF_057657315.1 Lysobacter sp. Soil_C_15 | reverse complement strand
CGGGCGGTCATTCCCCCCGGATAGCCCCGCTTCGGGCGCCAACGTGGTATTCCACCGCATCGGCTGTCGCGGCTCACGCCGCTGCTACATAAGCCCCCTTGTAGGAGCGGCGTGAGCCGCGACCTCCGCAGCGGTGTACGCAAGCGCGCCAGCCGAAGCCCGGCCCCATGAGCGCTGTCATTTCGAAAGATCCCTGACAACCCGGCTTCGGATACCAACGTGGGTATTCCACCGCATCGGCTGTCGCGGCTCACGCCGCTGCTACATAAGCGCCCCTTGTAGGAGCGGCGTGAGCCGCGACCACCGCAGCGGTGCACGCAAGCGTCCCTACCGAAGCCAGATGGAACCCGATCTCACCCCGCCTCGCCCGAACCTTCCAGCGCCGCCGTCTCCGACGCGCGCAGGTCCGCCCGCGCCCAGGCGTAGATCGCCAGGCCGCCGAGCGCGGTCAGCGCGCCGACCACGCCGGTCGAGGTCCAGCCGTAACCGGCGGTGATCGCCATGCCGCCCAACCAGGGGCCGAGCGCGTTGGCCATGTTGAAGGCCGAGTGGTTCGATGCCGCGGCCAAGGTCTGCGCCTCGGCGGCGACGTCCATCAGATGCGCCTGCAGCACCGTCGCCAGCGCGCCCATCGTGCCCACCGCCAGCACCGCCGGCAGCACGGTCCAGACCGAGCGCGCGGCCAGCGGGAACAGCAGCAGGATCAGCACCGACCACACCAGCACCAGCGCCGCGCCGCGGAACTGGAAGCGGTCGAACAACCAGCCGCCGCCGAGGGTGCCGAGAATGCCGCCGATGCCGAACGCGATCAGGCCGAACGGAATGAAGGATTCGCGCACCCCGGTGACGTGAACCAGGGTCGGCGCCAGATAGCTGAAAACGCAGAACATGCCGGCGAAGCCGATCGCGCCGATGCCCAGCGCCAGCCACACCGGCTTGCGGTTGAAATCGCGCAGCTCGCGCATCGCATCCGGGCGCGGCGCGTTCATGCCGCGCGGCAGCGCCTGCGCGGTCATCGCCACCGTCGCCAGCGCGATCAGCGACACCAGGGCGAAGGCCCAGCGCCAGCCGAAGGCCTGGCCGAGCCAGGTCGCCAGCGGATTGCCGATCAGCAAGGCCACCGACAGCCCCAGCATGACCCGCCCGACCGCGGTGCCGCGCTGTTCGGGCGGGCTGATCCGCGCCGCGACCAAGGCGGCGATGCCGAAATAGGCGCCGTGCGGCAGGCCGGCGACGAAGCGCGCCAGCATCAGGCTCAGGTAGCCCGGCGCCAGCGCGCTGGCCAGGTTGCCGACCGCGTAGAAGCCCATCAGCGCCAGCAGCAGGCTGCGTCGCGACAGGCGCCCGCCGAGCAAGGCCAGCGCCGGCGCGCCGACCACCACGCCCAGCGCATAGGCGCTGATGACGTGGCCGACCTGCGGCTCGGTCACCGCCATCGCGCGGGCGATCTCGGTGATCAGACCCATCACCACGAATTCGCTGGTGCCGATGGCGAAACCGCCCATGGCCAGGGCGAATAGGATCAGGGCCACCCGGCGCGGCGGCAGCGGGGCGGAGGCAGGGAGGGGGGCGCTCATGGGGTCATTATTGTGCATTGCAGCAACGTGGACTGTGCGTGATCGGGCGCGACGGGCGGCCCGCTTGGCCCAGCCTTCAGCGCCCCAGCGTCCGGCAGCCTGGGCTTCGCGCACCGATAGCGGCTCAGCGACGCAGCGTGTACGACAGCCGCACTAGCCCCTCGCCCAGCGGCACCGCTCCGGCCAGCTGCAATGCATGCCGCTCCTCCAGCCCGTGAAACAGCGGCTTGCCCGCGCCCAGCAGCACCGGGTGCACGACCAGGCACAGCTCGTCGACCAGGCCGGCGTTGAGCAGGCTGGCGATGAAGGCGGCGCCGCCGACCGCGTGCAGGTCGCGGCCGGGCTGGGTCTTGAGCGCGCGCAGCGCGTCCAACTCGCGCACGATCCGGGTGTGCGCCCAGCCGACCGAGGTCAGGGTGCGCGACAGCACCACGTGGGGGGTGGTCGCGGCGATGCGCGCGTAGTCGATCTCGAACGGCAGGGCGGGCCGGCCGACGAAGGGCAGCACCGCGCCGGGATCGGCCTGGATCGCGCTCCAATAGGCCTCGTAGGCCGGGTACATGCGTGCGCCGAGCAGGAAGGTGTCGACCCGGTCGAGCAGGCCGAAACGGTCCTCCCAGCTGTCGATCCAATCCAGTTCGGCCTGCGGGCCCTCGATGTAGCCGTCCAGGGAAATTTGCAGTGCGGCGACGATCTTGCGCATGACGGGCTCCCGGGAGATGAGGCCGCGCCGGGATCGGCGCGGTTCTTCTCATCGACGAATGGGGAGCTGCGGTTTCGACGGCTTTGTCGCGCCGGCAGGCAACGGAACCGCGAGCGGACCGCGGCGGCCGGTATGGAGCCGCGCGGACCCGCCAGTCGGACGCTACGGGTCGCCCGTTGGCGCGGCTTGTTTTCCGGAGGCGACGGATCTGCGTGACGAAGGGGCGCTGTGAATGTCTCGGCTTCGGACGCGGCGCTTGCGTCGACCGCTTCGGTGGTCGCGGCTCACGCCGCTCCTACATGAGCCCTTTTAGGAGCGGCGTGAGCCGCGACCGCGAAATCGCAACTACGGCGAATTCGGCCGAGGGGCCGGTGTCGCATCGGCCGCCGGACTCATCGCCGCAGCGGCAGCGACGATGCCGGCGGCGCCGCTTATTGCCGCGCCTGCACCGGCCGGTACCGCTTGTCGTCGCCGTAGGGCTTGGCCTTCATGTCGACGTTCGCGCACAGGCGCCCGCCGCACAAGGTCACATCGGCCTGGTTGTAGGCGCGCAACAGCTCGGCGGTGATCCGGTTTTCGTTGATGTCGGCGCGGTACTGCCACAGCAGCCAGCCGCCGCCGGCCAACAGCAACAGCACGCTGCCGAGCGCCGCGCCGACCACCTTCCACACCAGCTGCTTGTGCAGCCATTCCATGCGTTTGATCTGCGCGGCCAGGCCTTGCGAGCCCTCCTGCAGCAGGGCGCCGGCCTCTTGCAGGCGCTTTTCGTAAGCGCCGACCGGTTGCGACAAGCCGCCCTCGACCTTGCCGATCACCGCGCCCGGCAGGTTGCGCAGGCTTTCGTCGGCGGATTGGCGCACCACGCCCGGCACCTGCTGCGCCAGATGCTGCAGTTGCTGATACACGGCGCGCTGCTGTTTCTCGATTTCCTCGCAGCGGCGTTCGAACTGCTCCATCAAGACCGCGGTCTTGCTGATCAGCGCCATCAACTCGTCCTGTTGCATGCCAGCGCTCTCCAAAGCGGCCTCGTGCCGAGCGGATATTCTAGGGAACCCGGCGCGCGTGCACGCCGGCGACGCCGGTCACACCATGCGCGGCCCCTGGCGGCTCGGCGCGGCCTGCTCGTTGGCCTGCTGCTGCATCGCCTGCTGGGCCAGGGCCTGTTCCTGGCGATCGACCGTCGCCACCGCATCGTTGCGCAACTCGCGGCCCGGCGTGGCCGCCGCGGCCTGCTGGGTCATCTGCCGGAACGCGTCGCGGTCGCCGTGCTGCGAGGCGGCCAGCATGCGGTCGACGAAGGCCGAGGGGTTGTCGTCGAGCGAACTGGTCGCGCGCATCGGGAAGCCGGGGCTCACGGTCGGCGTCTTGCCCGGATGGAGGTAGTCCTGCAGGCCCGGGCCATAAGGCGCCGGTTGCCACGGCGAGGCATTGCGGTCCGGCCACGCCGGCGCCTCGTGACGTTGCTCCTTGCGTCCCGGCTCGCCCGGCTTGGCCGGCCCGCGGATCTCGTCGATCAGGTCGCCGGCCCGGCCGAGCGGATCGCGGAAGGTGTTGGTGATACCGCGGCGCAGGTTCTCGATGTCGTTGCGGTACTTGTCGATCATCGGGTCGTACTGCTGCGCCAGGCGTTGCGCCTGGGGGTCGCCGAGCACGGAACGGTCCGGCCTGTCGTGGGCGTCGACATTGAGGAAGTTGTTCATGCTGTGCGAGGTGCCAACCATCTTCTTGGCCGCCACCCCGGACGCGCGCGCATCAAACAAGGTGTTGCGGTTGTTCTCGTAACCGCTGTCCTGCATCGCCTTGATTTCCTGCGCGGTGGCGTAAACCTTGACCTGGCCGTAGTGATCGCTGGCCGCGCTGACCGGGTCGCCGGCCATGACATGGTTGGTGACCCGATTGCCGCCCTCGGGGATGCGGTAACCCAGGCTGACCGCGCCGTAGGCGTTGAAGGTTTCGCCGCGCAGGTCGAAGTGGTGCGCGGTGATTTGTGCCAGGGTGCCGCCAAGGGAGTGGCCGGTTACGCTGACTTCGCGCACCGGCGGATCTTCGGCGCCGAGCTTTCGCGCTTCCTTGATCGCATCGCGAGTCAGCGCGATCGCGTCCTTGGCCTGGGCGTTGGTGCGGGCCAGGGCCATGCCGGCATCGGTAAGACCATCCTTGAACGGCTCCCGATCGAACTCGGTGCCGCGATGGGCAACGATGATCTCGCCCGTATCCACCCGCTGATAAATCGTGCCCTGATACCCGGATGGTTTGTCGACGTGTTTGAGCGCTTTGTACGCCACACCGTCGAGCTCGAACTCTCTGCCTATGGGGCGTACCTTGTAAGAGTCGCTGGCGAGCGCGGCGTACTGCTGGCTGTTGAGGCTCATGGCGTCCCTGCCTTTGGTGTCAGAGTGATGGTGAACAGTTGGTCTTGCAGGTCAGGCCTGAACCTACTGCGATCCACGTTGCCGAAATTGGGGATATCGGAAGGTTCGCTGCCCGGGTATGCGGTGTCGGTGTAAAAATTGGTACGCGCCTTCTCCGCCCGCATTTCGCTGCCTTTCAAGTTGGCGACATAGCGGGTATCTGTTTCGGCGCCGGTGGCTCTCAACATTGCGTTCAGGTTCGTCAGCTGCCAGTGGCACACACCTCGCCCGAGATAGTCTTCGTCGAGCATCGCATCGGCATAGACTGTGCCGACGTATGTATCGTCATCGACTTTGGCGTACTGGATCGGCAGGCTGTACGAGGGCGTCATCGGCACGCCGGCAATGGGATCCGGAGTGTAGACACAGTCCGGCGCCTCGTAATCGACATATCCCTCGATCGCGGTAAGCGGACCCGGCGCATCCGCCACCTTCAGCTCGATCCGGTATGCCTGCTTCGGCGCCGGGTTGCGTTTGTACTTGGCTTCCAGCTCGGCCGTCGACGGCGCGGAGTCGGAGGTGGGGGTTTCGGCGTTCATGGTGGCCTCGGGGGCGCTACAGGCGGAAGTACTCATCGCCAGCAGAAGGCAAAAGCTGCGAAACACACCGCGCATCGATGCCTCCATGGCAAGACGGTTATGGAACGTGGAACGTCGGCGGTCAGCGCGCGACGATCCGGCTCGGATCTGTTACGGCAGAGCTTACGGCAGGTATGAAACAGCAACAACGGCAACCCAAAGTAGCGATGCATCGACGATTCGTTACTTGAACGGCTTCCGGCGCTGCAACGCGATCTGTCAGGACGCTCACAGCGTCGCGGCCTCGGCCGTAATGCTGATGGCGAACAATTGGTTCTGGAACTCCGACCTGAACCAATTGCGGTCTTGATTGCCGTGGTCGGAATCCCCCTCCGGATCGTCGCCCGGGTATTCGTCCTTGACGTAATAGTTGGTTAGCGGCTTGCGCGCACCTATCTCGTCGCCCACCAAATTGACGACGTAATGGATATCAGTCTTGGCCCCCGTCGCCATGACCCAGGCGTTCACGCTTCGCAGTTCCCAGTGGCAGACGCCATCGCCCAACTGATAGTCCTCATCCAGCATCGCATCGGCATAGACCGTCGCCACGAAGGTGGATTCGTCGACCTTGGAAAAGGTCATCGGCAGATCGATCGACGGTCTCGATGTCGCGCCCGCGATCCGGTCGGGGATGTAGGTGCAGTTCGGCGCTTCGAGGCCGACGAAGCCCTCGGCCTTGGCGAACGGCCCTGGCGCATCCGCGATCTTCAGCTCGATCCGGTACGGCCGCTTCGGCGCCGGGTTGCGGTGATACCGGGTGGCCAGCTCGTCGGCCTGCGGCCCCGGACCACAAGCGCAAACGCCCAACACCGACAACCCACACAAATAGCGAAACACACCGCGCATCCATGCCTCCCTGGCAAGCCATCGCAATACGCCGGAACCACCGGCGAATGCCGGGCGAACCGGCCTGAGCCCAAGGCTGAGCCCTTGAATTCGAGCCTACGCCAAGTTGGAAACGCCCACAACGGCAACCAGAAGTTGCGCCCATTCGACGCGCAACGCCGCTGCGGAACCACGCCCGTCCCGCGTCGCGACGGTAGTGAGCGACAACGACACCATCCTGCCGATCCGATCCCCAGCCCAACGACTGTAGCGATATCGACCAGAGCGCCCACCCCAGCGCAGCGGCCGAAACATGAACAAACGCTCTAGAAAACCCCGCACACCGTGGCCGGACCGTGCGACCCAGCCCGTTCCTGTGACTGCGCTCCCGATTTCGCGGCCACCGGCCGCAGCCGAGCGCGGCTTCGCCGACCGGCGGGGCGGCCGCAGGCACGGGCGGGGGACGACCCGGGTTCCTACGCCGCCGCGGCCCGCCCTATAGTCGGCACACACGTCGCCCGTCCAGGGCGGCCCACCAGGACGCGCGGCAGGAACACGGCTGCGCCGCGCGCGCCTTTCACCGTCAGCCACTGCAACGCCAAGGAGAGCGCTTTATGGCCGGCCCCACCCCGATCGTCATCAACGGCGGCACCGTTCCGCCCGGCAGCCCCGCCGCCGACACCTCGCGCAGCACGCCCGACGGCAAGGGCATCGTCTCGCAGGAACTGTTCCGCCAGGGCGACATCGTCATCAGCCGCGAGCAGGTGACCGGCGGCGACCAGTTCGCCGACACCCTGGTCATCAACAGCGGCGCCGGCGACGACAACGTGCGGGTCAGCCAGCGCGGCAACGGCGTGCTCGACGTCACCATCAACGGCCAGCCGTTCGAGATCACCCTCGCCGCGCAGCAGCAGCTCGGCGTGCGCGGCGGCGACGGCAACGACGTCATCCACGCCGCCTCCAACGTGCGCGTCAACATGGACGTGCAGGGCGGCGACGGCAACGACACCATCACCACCGGGCGCGGACGCGACCGCGTCGACGGCGGCGCCGGCGACGACGTCATCAACACCGGCCGCGGCCGCGACGACGTGTTCGGCAACACCGGCAACGACACCATCGACGCCGGCGCCGGCAACGACGTGGTCTACGGCGGCGACGGCGATGACATCCTGCGCGGCGGCCAGGGCCGCGACTACATCGAAGGCGGCCGCGGCGCCGACACCCTCGAGGGCGGCCAGGGCAACGACATCCTGTCCGGCGGCCAGGACGCCGACGTGCTGCGCGGCGGCCAGGGCAACGACCGCATCTACACCGGCGCCGGCGCCGACACCGTCGACAACCGCGCCGGCCGCGACACCGTCTACGGCCAGAGCGGCGAAGACACCGTCACCGCCACCCGCGGCGCACGCAACACCCAGGTCGAAGTCGACATGACGACCCATGTCGGCGCCAGCGTCACCGTCGCCGCCGGCTCGTCGGACGCGTTCCGCCAGCGGGTCGAGGCCGACCTGGACATGCTGCGCTCGTCCAACAACGGCCGCGAGATGTTGGCCGAGCTGGACCGCAACGCCAACGCGTTCACCGGCACCGGCCACAGCGTCAGCATCACCGAGCTGAGCAACGAGATGAACGGCTACGCCGGCCCCTCGCTGACCAACGACGCCTTCCTGCAGACCGACCCGACCACCGGCGTCACCACCCGCGGCGCCGGCATGGACTCGGTGATCAGCTACAACCCGTCCTTCCACAGCGACTTCTTCGAAACCCCGACCGTGGTCCTGCACCACGAGATGTCGCACGCCTACAACATCACCGGCGGCACCCTGCAGCAGGGCGTGTACAGCGGCACCGGCCCGGACTCGGGCAGCGTGCGCAACTTCGAACGCCAGGCGGTGGGCCTGGACAACAGCGGCGTCGCCTTCGACTTCGACCGCAACGCGGCCACGCCCGACACCAAGACCAACCCCGCCAACCTGACCGAGAACGGCATGCGCGACGAGATGGGCCTGGCGCGCCGGCAGAACTACAGCGTCGACGCCAAGAGCGCGTTCTCCGCCCCGGGCAACCCCAGCGCGACCGGCGCCGGCGGCAACGGCGGGCACAACCACAACCACGCCCACCTGGACGCGTTGTTGCAGGCGATGGAATCCGGCGACCGCAACGCCGCCCGCGACGCCACCCGCCAACTCGCCGGGCAAGCCGCCGGCCAGGAGCTGCGCCACGAGGCCATGCACGCCGCCGACCGCCAGGAGCAGGCCGCGCAGGCGCAAGCCCAGCAGACCCAGGCCGAGCCGACCCAAAGCGCCGGCGGCATGCGCCGCTGAGCGCAGGCGCCGGCCTTCGCGCCGGCGCGACACGCCCTGGCCTTACCGTGAATCGACCCATGCCGAGAGCCGCTAGATGACCGCGACCCGCACCACCGCCGCCCGCACCCGACGCGCGCTCGCCGCCGCCGCCGTGCTGACCGCCCTGTCCGCCGCGGCCTGCGCGCATGGCCTACCGCATCCTGCAGAAGACACCCCAATGAACGCCCAACCCGCATCCACTGCCGCCACCGCCGACACCCGCCTGCGCGTGCAGGACGGCCAGGACGTGAGCCTGCACGCCGAGTTCCAGTACACCGCCGCCAGCAACACCCTGCTGGTGCGCTACCGCCTGCGCAACGGCAGCGCCGACCGCGCCCTGGCCGTGTTCGACCGCGGCAGCTACGGCGACCGCGCCGGCACCGTCTACAACCCCGGCCCGATCGGCGCGCCGCGGGTGGAAACCCAGGACGGCGGCATCACCCTGCTGCATGCCCCGGCGCCGGCCTCCGCCGCCAGCCCGATGGACCCGCTCGGCCACGCCGGGCTGGCTCTGGAACTGAAGGCCGGCGGCGAACACGCCGACCAGTTCGTCTACCGCTTCGATGGCGTCCAGACCCCGCACCGCGTGCGTTGGTGCGTCGCCGTGGCGGCGTTCGACGAGAAGCAATTGCGCATGCCGACCAAGACCGGCCAAGGCACGATCTGGGTCGCCGGCGAAGCCGGCGTCGAGACGCAGCAGGTATGCACGCCGTGGTTCGATGTGGGGGCGGGGAAGTTCGTCGAGTAAGCCGGGCGAACGTTCGACTCAAGAGAACGGGCCGCGATTGCGGCCCGTTTTTTCAGGGCAACGATCTGGCCAACTCATACACGCCGTAGCAATTGGACTGCTCTTTCGAGAGCCACTTAACTACTAGTCCAATGGAGTGGCTACCCGGCCTGTACCTTGACCAGCCCCTCGATCAAGGTCTTCGCAAGCCAATAGAAGCCAGCGGAAAACGGAGCTGCGCACGCAGCGAGCACCAACCAGTGGTACCTAGCAACTCGCTCCTGGCCGAGGATGCCACTAACGCAATAAGCCACGCGCTGTCCGATATACAGCGCAAGCACCGCCAGAAGCACATAATACATACCGATTGCTATCTCACTCGAAAACTTTACACCGACATAGCTTATCGCTGCCGCTAGCGTCATCCATTCGGCAATGCGAAACACCTCTTCCGCAACAGATCGAACGCCGAAATCAAACGTTGTTTCCTTGAATCGCTCTGACCACCGCTTAGCATTGTCATGCATTCCCGCCCCCTTGTTCCCGCTGGCGTTGTCAACGGTATACCTCAAATCTCCCGATCATTAGCAATTTCCGTCATCCTGCAGCGCTTTGTGCGGCACGTCGAAATCGGTTAATCGTCGCAAGTGAATCGCTGTCCCTTCATCAACTAATCATGGTCGGTAACGTCGCCATCTGGGCTGCCTGCTCCGTTCTACTCGGCACCGCCGCGATAGCCAACGCGTCGGCTCGACCGCAGCGGTCTCACTCCACCCCGGCCGCCCGCAGCAGCGCGGCTTTCCTGGCCTCCAGGGCCTCGACTCGCTCCCGGGTCCGCTCGACTCGGCAGGCCTCGGTCAGTCCGGGCGCCTCGCGCCGGGCCATGCCCTGAACGAAGGGGTCCAGCGCGCACGCGGCATCGCGCGCCGCGGCCCAGGCCTGTTCGTCCGCGCGCAGATAGGCCGACAGGTCGTCGACGTAGGCCGGGTCGTTCTCGACGTAGCTGGCGTACTGCGCGCGCAGCAGGTTCATCAGCGAGCGCGCCGCGCTCAGCCGCCGCGCTTCCAGGCGGTGCATATCGCGGTACGGCGCGCAGGCGAACGGCCGCATCCGCTCGCATTCCGCGATGCGGCTGTCGGGCCAGCGGGCGAAGCAGGGCTTCGCGTTGCCGGGTATCGCCGATGCTCATGCAGTCGGGGTCGCGGTTGGCAGCAGCGGAGTTCTGCGCCTCCTCCGCCGCGTGAGCGGCCGGCACAAGAACGACAGCCAGGATCAGCGCGATCGCGGCGCCCCGGCGGCGCCCGCCGGCACCAGCAAGGATGTCCCGGCCGCTGCCGGTTCGAACCGTCGCTTGTCGCATCGTCGTCCTTGCGTTTCGGGCCTTGTGGGCAGCCGCGCACGGGCGGCTCGCCGGCATTGTAGGCACATCCTGCCGACCGCCAGCAGCGCGCCTGCAACAAGTCCGCCGAACGTCGTTCCGCCAGAACGCGGGCGAGCCTCAGTAGCGATGCAACCGGGCGCGCTCGAACTCGGCGGCGTCGATCGTCTCGACCGAGGTCACCGCGCAACGGCGCGAAGGGCTGGCCACTTCGCTGCCCTGCGGACACAGCAGGTGCTCGGCATCGCCGGTGACGATGCGCAGATGGCGCGCGCTGGCCACGCTGTCGCACTCCTTGGCCAGGCGCAGCAGGTAGCGTTCGTCGCCGTGCCTGACCAGCACGGCGCCGCGCGCCCGGGCCAATTGCGAGTTCGCGTTCAACTTCGTGCATTCGGCCGGCTGGGCGGCGGCCGGGCTGGCGAGCAAGCACAGGCAAAGCAAGGCGACGGGCGCGCGGGACATGCGGATTCCTCGGTGTGCGTTGAACAGCAAGGATTCCGTCGGGCGCAAAAGCGTCGCAGCGGCAGGCAGGCACGGAAGCGGGAACGCGGTCGCGCATCCGCCCGGGGCCGTCCGCCGACCGGCGCTGCGCAAGCCGGCGCGGAACGCAGCGCGCGTTGCGCGAATCGTCGCGACCTGGCCGGGCGTCTCACGCCGCAATCGCGACGCGACGCGCGCGGCGGGTGTGCGAGCACTCGGAAAAAACGCCGCAGCGGCCGTTAGCGTCGGTGCATATCGGTTAGCTTCGGTGATCCTTTCGCGCTGTGGCGAAGTCCGATTACGCCGTCTCGGAATCGCAGCCGAAGCGAGCGTATATCGGGCAGCACCCGCCGCATGCCGTGTCGATCAGCTCCAGGCGGCGGGCTCGCGCACTGACCTTGTCGTCGTTGGTCGCCTGCCCAGGCGACACGGGCGCGGCTGCCCGCAACCGGCGATGAGCGCGCGCGAGTCGCAGCACGCCGCACGCTGCCGATCCATGTGCATTCCCCCTAGATGCCCCTCATGGAGAACCGTCATGGCCGTCAAATCCCAAGACCAGTTCGTCGAGCTCGAGGACGTGAAGCTGTGCTACCGCGTCGAAGGCGACCCGTCGAACCCGCCCGTGCTGTTGATCATGGGCCTGAATTCGCAGCTGATCCATTGGCCGCAGGAACTGGTCGACAAGCTGAAAGCCGACCACTACGTGATCCGCTTCGACAACCGCGACAGCGGCCTGACCACCTGGCGGACCGGGGAACCGCCGGCCGACGGCTACCGCCTGGCCGACATGGCCAAGGACGCCGTGCAGTTGATCGACCACCTCGGCATCGACCGCCCCGACGTGATCGGCGCCTCGATGGGCGGCATGATCGCGCAGCGGCTGGCGATCGACTATCCGGACCGCGCGCGCAGCCTGTGCTCGATCATGAGCACCACCGGCAGCCTCCTGGTCGGCCACCCGCAGCCCGGCGTGATCGAAGCCCTGCTCAAGCCGCTGCCGAGCGACCGCGATGCGGCGATCGAGCACGTGTTCGGCCTGTACAACCTGATCGGCTCGCAGACCCACGCCGCCGCCGAAGCCGGACGCCGCCGCGCGCTGGCCGAAGCCGCCTACGACCGCTCGGTCGGCCCGACCGGCGCCCCGCTTCACCCCGGCGGCGGCGCGCGCCAGGTCGGTGCGATCCTGCTCGCCGGCGATCGCACCAAGGCGCTCAAGGCCCTGACCCTGCCGGCCCTGGTCGTCCACGGCAACGAAGACGCGCTGATCAACGTCTCCGGCGGCCGCGCCACCCGCGACGCCATTCCCGGCGCGCAATGGCTGGGCGGCCCGCAGAACGGCGTCGAAGGCATGGGCCACGACCTGCCGCATCCGCTGCTCGACACGATCGTCGACGGCATCGTCGCGCACCTGAAGAACGCCAGCACCCTGGCCTGGAACCCGGGCGTCGCGGAACGCGCCAACGGCGGCACCCGCCCGACCGCGCCGCGGCCGTCGTGATCGAAGTCGGCAGCGCCGACCGCGGCGGTCGGTAGCCCTGCGATGGACGGGGGCGCCGCGGGCGCCCCCGTCCTGACGTCGGCGGCCGCCGAATGCCGAACTTCAGCGCCTTTCGCGCCACGGCGGCGTGTCGCGGCGATCGAAACGCGTCGCTAGCCCTCGTCCGGGCAATCGCCCTCGCCGTGGTCCCGGTCCGCCTCGCTGCCCGCAGGCACCAGCACGGCGTACGGCTCCGCCATGTACGACGACCTGAACCACAACAGCGTCTGCCCGGACCGCTGCAGATAGCCCGCCTCCTGACCGAAGTTCGGGCAAGCGTAGTCCGGCTTCGCGTCGTCCTGCGTGCACAGGCGCAGACTGGCCCGCCCATCGCGCACGTCGCCCTGCAGCTCACCATTCCAACCGCGCACGCGACTGCCGTCGGCCCAGGTCCCTGCGATCTTGGCGCCCTGCTGGGTGATCTCCATATTGACGAAGTGGCCGAAGCGGCAGGAAGTGGAATACACCCAGTCGCCGGCGAACTCCGCGTGCTGGCCCGCATGGGCGTGCAACGCCACCACGCAAGCCAGTGCGGCAACACCCACCGCACACGAAAACACCGTTCCATTGCTCGCCACATCGATCTCCTTGTCGCCGCGCCAGCGGTCCATCGGTCCGGTCCCCCTGCCTCCCCCAACCAGCGCCGACTACCGCTCCCCCGGAAAGAACAAACTCCGCAGTTGAGCGATACGCGCCCGGGTTCGCTCGGCACGGCAGGCTTCGGTCAGGTTTTCGGCTTCGCGCCGCGACATGCCTTGCGCGAGCGGTTCCAGCAGGCAATCCACGTCGCGGAACTGCGCCCAGGCCTGACCCGACTTGGCCAGGTAATCGGCCAGGTCGTCCAGATAAGCCGGATCGCCGTCCACATAAGACGCGAAGCGCTTGCGCACGCTGGCCAAGGCCTCGCGCTGCAAGGCGGCTAGCTCCTCATCCAAGCGATACATCTCGCGATAAGGCCTACATGCGAACAGCCGTATGCGCTCGCACTCGGCAATCTCGTCATCGGACATCTTGGAGAAGCACTGCTCGCGCGTTGCGAGCTCGCGGGTGGAAAAGCAGTCCTCCTCCGCTGCCGCCGCCGTGGTCGGCGTCGCCGCAGCAGCGACGACAGGGCGGACCGCGGCCGCGTCCGCACACGCCGCCGACAAGGCCAGCGCCAGCGCAGCATGCTTGATGCACCTGAAAATCATGCCCGGCCTCTCTCAAGCCGCCTAGCGGCAACGCTCATATGTTTCAACGCGGCTCGAATCAGTAACAGCGAGCATTGGATCCGGCCCGCCGGACAGCGAATAGATCTCGTAATGGTCGTGTGCGTCTTCGTAGATGTGCAACCGGGACTTGATCCGCCAGGCCTTTGGCTTGTGCGAGATAAGGACCACGCTCAGCGGCTCGGACCAGTCCTCATAGCCATTTAGCCGGGTCGGCGTGACCTCGAATCTAGCGTCGCCACCCTCATCCGTGACTTTGCATTGATCTTGTCCCAGCGTCAGATCCCAAACCCCTAGCAGCTCTTTGGGATAGGTCACCTTTTGAGGACCAGCGGCAAGCCCGTCGCTCGGCACAAGCGCCATCGCTAGCCATGCCGCGGCGACCGCCCATCGCGTTATCTGCATTGCATGCTCCTTATGCTGTCGGGGCTTTGTTGGCTAGCGTCGCCTCGAACTCCGCCACCCGCCCGCATTCTGCCTGAACCCCATGCCGGCGGCTACGCGATACCGGGAGTTGCGCGTCTTCGACCTGGAAGGCGCCAGCATGCGCGCTACTTCGCGAAGAATACGCCCTTGAAAACACACACTTCCAAAGTGATTCAGCGCCGATGTCAGTCGCTGAGTGCGGCCTTCAGAAAGACGTTATCGCGATGAAACTGAAGATAGACACGCTGACCACTGGTGAAAGCTTGCGCGCTCGGCAGCGCATCCAAGGCAAGGCCCATACGTTGCAGCGACGGTCGGTGAGCGACAGGCGAGATCAGCACCCGCCCTTCGTCATCAAAGCTTAGAAACCCGCGATCAAACAGGTGGTCGGCATCAGGTGTCAGCAACAAACCGTTCTCACCATCCAAGCGCTCGCGGTTATCGGCGTCGCGCCAAGGCTTGCAATGGCTGGCACGAAGGTGCTCGATACGATCTACGCCGGTCAATCGGCAGCGTTGCTCGATCTGCATCACTCGCTGCTTGAAAACACCCTGACCGCGACGGGCCAGCACCAGGGCCTGCTTCTGCGTGGGCGGTAGCGCAATGTCATCCCGAACCGTGGCAATCTGGTGCTCTTCCCACTCAGCCAACCCCTGCCCGACTGGCACGTCCGCGGCATCGGCCAAGCGCCGCTCTTGGATGAGGGCATGGGCAGGTCGGCCGATTAGGTCGGCCAAGGCCAGTGCAAACGGCTCGGATAGCAAGGTGAGGTAGATGCTCTGCAGACCATGGCCGTTGGCGCGCAGGGGTGCGTAGCGCGATGGCAGCAACGGCGCCAACCGGGCCATATGCTCAGCCGGCCTAATCGAGGCCAGCCCCAGCCGGCGAAAGCGGACATCGACCCGCCAGCCTATCTGGTCCCAATGGGCGCCTACCTGACCGAACTCCAGTGGCTTGGGGGCCTCGTAGCCGTGGGACGCGACTATCCCTATGGCCGCAATCGCGCCCTCGACAAACGAGAACACCACATCCCCTGGCGCGACCTCGCGCATGTACTCATAGAACGGGTTGCGGTGGCCGTTACGCTTGCGCTTGGGCGACCACAGGTAGTCGCCACGCAGCTCGTGCTCGAAGGTTTGGTTTTGGTTGACCCACCAATAGCGCATGGGAATGCATTCTGCCTAAGAAAACACATTAGGAGAATCCAAAGTTGCGGCGCCCACTCGACCGACCCCAAGCCTGACCACCGCCCCGATGGCCGCGGCCCTGAGACCATGGAGCGATTGGCGCCAACTCGCTGTCGGCCGCGGTGCTAGCCCAAGCAATAAGTGGTTGGCATCAGCCCACCCGCGCCCCCCGTGAAGCGCCATGCTCGAAGCCCAAACCATGCCGAAACGATCTTCTTACTCAGTTTGAGCTGGCCGTTCTTGTCATCCATCGCGTCATGTAAGAGCCTGCGCTGGTAGGCCAGAAACAGATACGGATGTCTGATGAACTCGATCCTTCTCATTCTCGTGGTTGCTGCATCCATCTTTGTCCCAACGCTGCTCACGTTGGGAGTACTTTTGGCTTACAAATGGTGGCGCGACCGCCAAGGCCGACGGTCTCCACTGGCAGACCGTCGTATCCATGGGGCTGGCGAGCAGTTGCGCAAGCGGATTGAAGACCATAACGACTCGATACTAGGCGGCCTGATCGCCCTATTTTTTCTTGGCCCTTATTTTCTCGCCGCGTGGGCAATGCCGCGGGTTGAGTGGAGCGAAGCGAAATTTGGACTCACCGAGGCTCTGTTTCTGATCGCTTTCCTGCTGATGGCAGCTCTGTCCTTGCGACGTGTCATCGTCAGCGGCAACGCGCGGCGTCGCGCGATGGACGGGCTGAAGGCCGAGATGTTCGTCGCGCAGGAGCTAAACCGGTTGATCGGCCTAGGATCGACGGTGCTGCACGATGTGCCCTGCGATTCCTTTAACCTCGACCACGTCGTTATCGGTCGCCACGCGGTGTTCGTAGTTGAGACCAAGTCGGTGCGCAAGCCGCCCAAGAACGGCAGTAAAGACCATTTCAAAGTCACCTACGACGGTGAGCGCCTACGTTTTCCAGACCACGTCAATACAAAGGCCATCACCCAGGCACGGCAGCAGGCAGATTGGTTGGCTGCTCATCTTCGCCAGATGAACATCACTGTGCCCGTGAGAGCAGCGGTCGCGCTTCCGGGCTGGTGGATCGACAGCCCTCGCTTGCCGGAAGAGGGCGTACGCGTATTCAACCCCTCAGGACGGGGCGCCCATTTCATGGCGGACACGCGCCCTGGCGCAACGCCGCTCACTCCGGCTCAGGTTGGGGTTCTGACCCAAGCGCTGCTCATGCGCTATCCGGTTGAGGCCTAATCAGTCACGCGGACCAGAGCCGCATCGCGGATCTGGACTGGATGCGACCGTTACAGACCATACCCACTAACGCCCGAGCGATGGCCCTCGAACCGGATCGTCTTGCACCTGCCCTTGGACGGGGTTCGGGGTTTGCCCCAGGGCACGCTCATTTAGCGCCTCGAGCTTAGCGAACGAGGCGCTTTCCGGGGTACGCGTGGCCTCTTCGGTCTTCATATGCGCTCGGACATGGGCGGGGTCGTCCAACCGGCCTTGCACGACGAAGACGTTTTCGCCGGCGGCAACGCGATCGGTGCGGGCGCTGAATACCACGTGGTCGACGCGGGTCAGTCCAGCCTCCTTCGACAGAGCCAGCAGGCTGGCGGTAAGGCGCTCGCTGGTTTGATCCCACTGGCGGCCGTGTTGTTGGTCTTGGGCGCGGACGTGGCCGGCGATCTGGGTGTAGAGATTGTGGTCTGGATGGGCAGGGTTCGAAGGCGAGCTAAGCTTGGCCGGTGCGGCTTGTTCGCCGGGGAAACCCATCACAGCGCCTTCTCGATTCTGGCCCGCCTTTAGTAACGCTTGATAGTCGCGTAGATAGGCATCCCGCTGGGTCAACACGCCATCGGCGTTCTGATCCTGCAGCGGCTCGCCCCGCGTATAGGGAAAGTTAGGAATGGGCGCCGCAAGTTGGGTGATCGCCTGCTCATCTGTCAGATTGCCTTTGCTCCATTCCAGATGAACCGCGGCGGTTCCCAGGCCGCCGCCTTGGCCATAGCCCAACTGGCTCCAGCGCGGCTGAAACTCCTCGTGGCCTTTCAGGTCGTTGAAGATCGGAAACGCATTGAAAACGGCGCTGGCTTCCAACTGGGCACGGTACTGCACGTACTGTTCGGCCGAGTCACCGCGAAATGGCTTTACCCCTGGGTTGAACTTGTCGTGGCCGATTTCGTGCGCCAGGGTGGTGAACATCGCCAGTTCGGCTTCGATGCTTTGCTTAGCTAGAGGCCCATGCAGGGAGTTAAATGCTGCCTTGTCCACGACGATTCGAGGCGGTTCGGTCGGGTGATAGTACGGCAGCCCGATTTTGTCCTTCGGTTCGACGAAGCCGCCCTTCTCGAAGAACCTCGCGAAGTCTTCGGTGGCGTGAGAAGAGTGAAGAATCCACCCTTGCATCCTCGCAGGTAATCCCTGGAACTCGACGTGCCCCGTCAGGAACTCCGCATCGCGCGCGCTATTGACATTGCTGTCTCTACTGTCCATGTCATCACCTGCCTGGCATCCACACGGGAATGCTAATCTGAGTGCCTGGTCAAGGAGAAGACGATGAAAGCGCCCAGATGCCGCCTGGCAATGTGCTTTGTTCCGTTGCTGCTCGTTGCTTGCGCCATGTCGGCCGGCCACCCGACCCCCGACTCCAACGCCGGCGACCGGGTCGAAGATTTCTTCACTCTGCCGCTGACCGAAGGCCCGGGCGGCTTCGACCGGCTGGACCGCGCGCTACAGCGGCGCTTTCCGGCATCCGCTTCTGCTTCGGCCACAGAACGCACGGCTCAGCAGGCAGCGGTGACGCTGCGGGACGGACACGTCGTAAAGCGTTATCTGCGGCTGGAAGACGGGCGCCATCTGATGGCCGAGTTCGCAACTGCGCCCTGCGTACCGTTGCAACTCGCGCTATCGCTGACCCAGCCCGATCCGTCCCAGCTCGACTACTACCGGCGCACCGGCATCTACCTGGCGACCGGGCGCGGCATGTCGGTGACGTTCTCGCCGGATGCGGCCAAGCCCGAATGCGTGGGGTCGATCGAGATTGCCGAAACCCCGAGAGCGCACAGCAGCGATCACTCGCCTCAGGGCTGAGGTGGATCGCCGTCGGTAACGATGCCCTCGCCCGCACACTCAGAACACATCTCAAAGGCTGCCCGGTGTTTGGCTCCGTCGGAGCGCTCGACGCACACGTCACCTACGCCGCGGCAGCGCCGGCACCAACGCAAGCCATACAGGACGGTCGCGTCCCCTACACGGGCTGCCGCGCGGAACAAGCGCTTGCGGATCTCCCGCTTCAGTGAGCTTGAATCACCCATGCTCCCCCCTGAGCAACAACCTGGCCCGGCCGGAGGCCGTGAATCAGCGAAGCCAATACGTTCTGGACCTATCGTGACCGCATCACGACGAAGTGCGGCGAGTCGTCGAAGTCTGGTTGACGGTGCGACAGGTGCTCATGGTCGTAGGCATCGCCCATGCGATCCATGGCGTCGGCCGCCTGGCTCAAGAACGCGGCGATGCGGCGGAGTTCGTCCGGGCTGGCCCACATATTGATCTCCGCCAAGTCGGCATGCCGGACGTCGTCCGCATCCTGATCTTCTACGCTGTAGCCCCTGAGCTTCATGCATCCACCTCGCATCGTTTTTGGCCACCGGCCTGTTAGCGTGTCAGCCACATCGATGGCCGGCCCGAAAGCAACTCGCCCATAGCCGGACCAATGGGCCCGCCTACCCCGCTTCCAGACACCGCCTGCAAGGCATTCGGCCTCCACCGCGATTACCACTATCTCGCCCGCGCCACGATCAGATGCGGCGAATCGTCGAAGCCCGGTTGGCGATCCCCCAGGTGCTCGTGGTCGTAGGCATCGCCCATGCGCTCCATGGTATCGGCCGCGTCGCGAAGGAATGCGGCGATGCGCCTGAACTCATCCGGAGTAGCCACAAGACTGACTTCTGCAAGCCCGAGAAGGCGGGCTTCGTCTGCGTTGCGGTCTTCGATTTCGTAGCCAAAGAATTTCATGGTTGCGTGCACCTGGCGAGGCGGGTCGCAGCATAGCGGGCCATTTGCCCACTGGCCATAGCTCTGCCGCAGGGGCTAACGGCCGATCGATCGCCCTCGGACCAGATCATCCTGCACCTGACTTGCACCGGGTTCGGGGCTTGCCCCACGGTACGCTCTTTCAGCGCCTCTACCTTGGCGAACGAGGCGCTTTCCGGGATGCGCGTGGCCTTTTCGGTCTTCATATGCGTCCGGACATAGGCAGGGTCGTCCAGCCGGCCTTGCACGACAAATACGTTTTCGCCGGCGGCGACACGATCCGTGCGGGCGCTGAATACTACGTGGTCGACGCGGGTCAGTCCGGCCTCCTTCGACAGGGTTAGCAGGCTGGCGGTAAGGCGCTCGCTGGCCTGACCCCATTGCCGGCCGTGCTGTTTGCCCTGGACGCGGACTAAGTCGCGGACTTGCCCGTACAACTGGCGGTCCGGATGTGCGGGCTGAGTCGGGCCAATGGACTTGGCGACTACGGGATCTATGTCGTTTGCCGGCTCGAGAGGCACATGAAGGTCTGCTGCAAGTTGCTGACCATCTCCTGGGATACGCGCGTAGTTCGACCTTGGCTATCCACGTAGTCGCTGTTGCCGAAGCGCAGCGACATTTCCTAAAGCTTTAGCGCTGTATGCACTGAAGAACCTGTGCCGTGATCTGACGACGAGAGGGCACCAAACGGTAGCCGCATAGTTCCGCTGGCGATATCCGTGTGGCCAATCGGTCCCTCCCAGCTTGGGTCAAGCGGGAAGGAACGCAGGGCCCCCTGCTTGACGGCGTCATTCAAGCCTCTGAGCAGCGCCTGATACCCCTGCAAAACTCGACGCAGCCGTTCGACTTGAACAGGCGCCACCCCAGGCTGTGCCGCGAACGCGTCGACTGCAGCATCCAGCTGCCGATTCATCCCTGCCATGCTCAATCTGCCGAAGTGATCATCAAATGACCGACACACAAACGCGGCGCAGCGGCCTGATCCCCTGGCGCCCCCGGCGCGAGCACGACCATGACATCCACGCGGTCGCGGCGAAAGGTGTAGGCCAGCGTTTGGCCTATCTCATCCACATCTACACGCATCATAAAGCCGTCATCTTTCAGTTGCTTGGCGACCACGTCCAACTCCAAGCCGCACAGCGGCTCACCGGCAGGCGGGGTATCGCCGTCGTGCGCATAGTTCAGTTCGACCGCTATGGGTGGATTGGCGCCGCGATAGATAACACTGTAGAACCAGGGCGAGTCCGGGAGCTTGATGATGAGTCCATGGGCCCTGCCGCGGGGGTCGTACTTCAACGGAAGCCCGGTTTTGGCTGCTACTTCGTCAACGGTCAAACCATCGGTGGTTTTCAAGCCGTCCAATAACCGAAGCACCCGATTGCCGACCTCCAGCGGAGTCAGCTCGGGATACTCGGAGGGGGAACTGGGCCGGAAAGGCTCGGTCGACGCCATGTCGTGCGGCTCCTTCGGAGGCACGGATGGGTTGACTTTGGGCTCGTGCGCGCACGCGCTGCCTAGTACAAGAAGCGCCACCGCCGCTAATAGCGATCGCGATGCTCGGCCGACAACCCGTCCCGACGGTTCAAAGCGACGAAACTCAAAGTTGCGCATTCCATGCACCGTTCGCTTTGCAGATGTGGCGAGCATACGGGAACCCTGCTGCAACTGACAGAGAACCAGGAGTAGCGCGCCGCGGTAATAAGCACACTTCGAGACTGGCAAGACGGAATTTTGTAGGTTCCGCTGAGGCGCCCACCATCCATCAATCTTTCGACTGAATGGTCAAAACTTCCACACAGGAATCTATTCCGAGCGGACTGGGCATGCTGTGCCGACTCGGCACGACCCGAACGCGCACTTCGTTTCGACTGAAGACATGTTCCAGCGTGCGTCCCATCTCGTCGACGTCGGTGGTCATGCCATAGCCCAGGGCCTTCAGACGCTCCGCGACCGCGGTCGCACCCAGTGCGCATGGAAATGCGTCAGCCGTCCGCGGGTTGTCAGGCGCCTCGTAGCGTATTTCGACGAAGCGCCGCCCGCCCTTGTCACGATAGATGACGTTGTAGAACCCAGCGTCCTGGGCCAGCTCTACGGCGAAGGCGTACACCTTGCCAGCCGGAGCGTACTTGAGCGGCATTCCGGTTCGCGCAATCACCTGCTCCAGCGAAAGCTCGTCCATCGACTCAAGCCCGTCGACGAGATTCAGGACACGTCGTCCGACTTCCTCGGCTGTCAGTTCGGGATACTCACTTGCCTGACTGATTCTGTAAGTATCGGCCGGCATCGGGTCGAAGGCCCCCGTAGCTCTCTTGTCTTTCGGGGCGTACGCGCAGGCGCTTGCCATCATCGAACACAGCAGCAGCGCAATGACGCTACCACGGGGAATCGCCAACGACTTCATGGCTGGCCCTTCGCCGTAATCAACAGTTGCGCCAGGCAAGACTTGGACGTTCCAGCCGTGCTGCCGGGCGCACTCGGGCCCGGAACCAATCGGACGATGAGCGGCGTGCGTTCGAAGTAATAGGCCAAGTTCCGACCAAGCTCGTCCACGTCGATCCATGGAGTGAAGCCATCGTCCTTGAGCCGCTTTGCGACCTCATCGACCGTCAGGGGACACAGGGGCGCCCCCTTGGGCTGGGTGTCGCCGGCATAGGCATATTCGAGTTCCACCGCCCTACCCTGTCCGTCGCGATAGTTGAGGCCGTAGTACCAGGGCGAATCGGGCATCTGCACCGTGAACGCATGGACCTTGCCCTTGGGCGCGTACCTCAACGGCAGGCCGGTTTGGGCGATGACGTGATCGAGCGACAGTTGCTCCATCGTGTCCAGTCCATCCAACAGCCGCAGCGCCCTATGCCCCACCGCTTCGGGCGTCAAGTCCGGGTACTCGGACGCTTGGCTAAGCCGATAAAGCGGCTGCCGTCGTTCGGTCTTCAAGTGCAGGAAGCTGATGTCGCCCAGACAATGCGGTTGGGCGGCGGACTCGGTGAGCGTCAGCTCCATGTCGTTGCGGCGCGCACTGAAGCTGCGCGGCGCCGAACCCGGTGCCGTTGACGCGTGCCAGCGAAGGCCGGCCAGCGCCGCAGCGCGCTGCATCGGGTAGCACGGCCGGTCGGCGACGAAGATCGACGCCACCGGGCGATGCCAGTATCGGTTGTCGATCTGTACGCCAGCCGCAACGAAGCCATCAGCCAGCCCGACCGGGCTACGGCTGTACACCTCCGGCGGGTCTTGGTGGCCGGTAGTAGACGAATACAGCGCCAATAGAGCGCGCAGCACCCGATCGTAGCCCTGCGGCCCTTGCAGCGGCCAGCGCAGAAAGTCGTCGATGCCTACACTGGGCCGCGCTTGAACCCGGGCGGCGTCGCTATCCGGCGGCGCGGCCGAAGCGGCCTGGGTCGAGAGAAGCAGGAACGCGAGCCATGCCGTGCAGGCCCTGAAAACATCGGCGCTACTCATAGTTTCGCCCTCCCTGACAGCCGCCTCGCGATCGCGAAGCAGCTTAGGTCAGCGGCTGAGGCGGGGCAAAAGCACAGTCGTCTGCTGCCGACAGCCAGCACCGATGCAATCGGTGCCTCAGCCCTTCTCGGCAGAGGCGCCGGCTTGGGCCAGCCGGGCCTTGAGGTCGGCCACGGCCTTGCGCTGCTCGGACTTGGACAGCAGGCCCAGGGTCAGGATGGCCTCGGCCAGCACGTCGGTGTCGGCGTAGAGGAAGGCGAGCGGGACGCCCAGCGACTGCGCGATGCGGCGCGCGGTGGCCAGACCGGCGTCGTGGACGGCCTTTTCGTAGCGATTGATGCGGACGGCGGCCGTTTCTTGCGGCAAATCCATAGACATGCCCAGCTCCTTCTGCCAGCGAAAATATTCAACTAGCAAAGAATATGCCTGCCGAGCACTCCGTCAATTACGATTATCGTAATTACGATAATCGTAATTGACGGAGCGAAATTCCAACTTTCATGCACACCGTACAGAAGTCAACATCATGAAGCCACATCTGACAAACGGTTATTGAAATGTGCCATCGAGAGTGCGATAAGGCGAAGAACCAGCTAGCTAGCGCTCGATATCCACGGAGGGGGTATGTCGTGCAACATCGTCCAGGTGAACAAAAGAAGGGACGGCGGCTACAGGTACTGGTGCATAACTCATTCAGCTGATGCAACAGCGAAGTACGGGGTCGCCGCCCCGGAATGCGCGGCAGCTCACGATGAGGTAATAGATGAAAGCGAGACCTTTGAGCTCATACCTAGCCAGTACGGCGGCGGTGTGGCTATCTGGGGCGCAGTCCCTCCTGCATATGACACAACTACCTTGCCCATAGATCGAGGGATACATATTCACGCAAGGTCAAAAAAAGACCAAAAAAAAGAGATAGATCAAACATATCGAAAAGTTATCGTACCAGTACAATCATCTTTGCTATCCGCGAGAAGCATGGCCGTCAATGAAATAGACGCTATAAATTACATGATCTCGGGAATATTTGGATTTGAGACAAAGTACATTGAATGCCCAAGGTGCCACACACCTCATTTAGACCGCGACTGGTTTGCAGTCCACCCACACAAGAGGCATTTATGTCACGGTTGTGGTCGTTATTTTAGCGACAACGAAGATGCTATTGGGAACCCAATATCGCTAGTTCGCGACGTGCTTGGCCACAAACACCATAAAGTAATTTCCACAGCACTGCCCACCGTCGTTCGACAGGAACAATTCCCAGCCGGCGTGCAGATATGGGGTTCAAATCCAGCAATATTATGGACCGGAGCTCAATCCGAAAAGAGCGGTATACATTTTCATGGATACAAAAATTCTAAAGCAATGCCCGATGTAGACGGCACATTTTCAGAGATCGTCATTGATGATCTGAGATTAGACGCCACACAGATTCGATACTATATGGCACAAAAATCTATGCCACACCTAGAGAACCGCATTACGTCTCTAAGCTGCAGCGCCTGCGGGCATGATCATTTCGACATTGGGGAGCTGGCGTTTACACCGCACATTGACCATAACTGCTTATTCTGCGGCGCCAAGTTCCGATCCCCGGGGGCGGTGAAAAAGACCATCAGCAATCCGTTCCACGCAGCCAGGGACAAGCTTTCAAGACTTGCCGTCAATCCCCTGCGAGACGACAAACTGGGCTTTAGACCCGAAACTATATAGAAAAAAAATCAGCAGCCAGATCGGGAAGAAATCCACCACGCTCTCTCATCAAGCGATAGGCTTCCCACGCCTCGGTTTCCGTGATGAGTTTTTGCTCCACCGCGCGACGAAGCAGGCCCACCGAGCCAGTAAGTCTCTCTGCCCCTAACTGCGCGGCGGCAACTCTTCTTCCCGCCAGGTCATCGCAAGCTATTGAATGACCAAGCAGTTGAGCCGCCATAATGGACTCTGTTTCACCAGCACCCAAGTTCCACAAACTAGCCCGCGTTTCAAACAACGCGGCATCTATTGTTGTGTCATCAATTTCGCTAAGAACCCCACAACCATCAAGCTCAGAAATTATTCCAGAAGCGCTCCTAGATTCGCGACGAACCTCCTTGCTAATAAAAAAACAAAATCCGCGCAGCTTAAGCACCTTGAGCAAAACCTCGCCATTTATTAAATTAAGAAATGTCGAGGCATCCAGCACAAGATTCACAATCACGTCCTTGAGTTGGTCGCCATAAGCAAAGCAGCGGGAACATTAAGTAGTTCCGCTGCTCTTCCTATCGAAAGATCTCCCGCTTTCACTTTTTCCACTGCTCTTTGGAGCAGTGACGCCGAAGTACCTATCTCAATTTCTGGTCTAGCGGAAAGACCAAGTTGCTCTGCGCGTCGCTCGGGATTCCCGTGCTGGCCACATAGGGTCTGATACAAGGCCCAAGCCCCACCTTTCGGCAACAATTCAAGCTGCTCGCATCGACGTGCGGCAACTTCAAAACTAACCCCGTAAAATCGCGCCAGAGTTAGAATTTCTATATCACCGAGTGGTCCGGATACTTGGTATTTATCCCTGACGAAATTCAGAAGCCGCAGCACTCCAGCAGGCGGCAACAGCAACGCTGAAGCGAAGTCATCCGCAAATTTCTCTTCTTTTTTCTTAGGCGGCTTTATGTCGCCCACCCCATGGTCGTCTACTACAGCAAAATTTTGATCTACGCCATGATGTGCAAACAAATGCCCTAGCTCATGTGCGAGGGTAAAGAGCATTCTTGGCTTGAAAGTGCGCAGCCCTAACAAAATTACGGCCTGACCGTCTGCTATAGCAGAGACGCCGTCAACAGTCGAATCTCGGTTGAATGCGATGATGACCCCTAAATCTTCGCTAGCAATGCGAGACAGATGCAGAGCGGGGTCGAGATCACCCAATTGGGTAGTCTGTCTAAAGTATTCCGCCAGCAACTCCGGCCCGGCCGCTAACGCGGCGAATCCTTGAAATTCCCTTACCCCCCTCGCGCCATAATTAATATTACCTACAACTGAAATAATATCGCGTATTTGAGAGCCAATAAGCTGATACTGATTAAATGGATCACCGCTCGAATATAGATTCTGGCGAAAAAGCAAATCTATGGAGCGGACATCACCCTCACCCTGCAACAGGCTGGATAGAGGAAGCTTAAGAGCTTCCGATATTTTCCGAACTTCGGATAAATTGGCCTGCGCCCCTCCTACTATTTCATTAATTCTAGGAAGAGGAATGCCCGAACGTTTCGCAATTCTGCCCCACGAAACCTTCTTCCCTCTAAGCTGATCGGCGATTCTTATCACCGTCGCGCCTCTCGCTTCAATTCACGCAAGGCGTCCCTGAGAGTGTTTGCCTGCAATTCAGTCATCTTTCGGTGACGCCCAATTATCTCGCGGATACTACTCCCTTTGGGCTTTTCAAAAATCCTCGCGAGAATATTTGCACTATGCTCCCGCCCCAGACTCACTTCTTTCTGAGTCTCCAGAACAACCTGACTCCTACCCTCTATATAATTCACTATTCGACGATCAAAATTTGAGTGCCTGTCTCTAGGATCCTGATTTCCAGCCGCGGTCACGATAATATTCCCGTGCTTTATACGCCCGTTAAAATCGAGACGATGCTCAGGGTACTTTTCATACGCAGCTAATTGATCAATCAACTTAGATCCCACTTCAATACCGCCCACCACATACTGCCGCACACCAGGCCCCATGCTTCCGCTGATTACAAATATCTGATCGCCAGGGCGAACTAAGCGGCGGATATCCGGACGACAGGTTCCCATGGTGGGCCTGACACCTCTTCCCATGATCGGATCGGTAAGTGGATGCCCCATTCCGGGATCGGAACGCGGAGAAATGAAGATGTAGCTAGGCATTGGACGTCCTCGCTGTCATTTCGCGCGTTGTGGCATAAAAACAGCCCGGACGCAAGTCCGCTCTATTATGAGAATCCTCCGCGCACTTGCTTTGCTTCATCAACGCAACAACGATAGTCGACTCCAACAAATGTGCGTCTGGGACCAAAAAATAAAACGGGCGGCCATTCGCTCGCCTTTTTTTATGCCTGAACGTGGTAGCAAGCATTTAACAGCAATGGGATTCGACTTCTCGATATCAGTCTTGTAATGCTTGGTCACCCGAGTCACATCCTTCCCAGTCATCTTCCCTTCCGCCGCGGCAATAGCCGTATGGGCAATGTAGTAGCGGTCGACCTCGAAGTTGCCGCGCAGGTTGGCGCGGGTGTCGCTGCGACCGAAGCCTTCGGTGCCGAGCACTGTGTCGCGCATAGACACGGACTCGTTCCCGGTAAATGCGGATGTAGTCGGTCGCAGCGATCACCGACCCTACATATCGCATCCGCCGGCGCCGATACGACTACTTTTCCTTGATCTGGCTCCAGCGGCCCTGCTCGAAGCGCCAGGTCGAGTCGAGTTCGCCGCAGTTCGAGTACAGCTTGAACTCGCCGCTGGGCGCGCCGTCGCGGAAGCGACCCTCCCATTCGGCGCATTCGCGCGGGTGCTTGTCGCCGAAGAAGGTGTCGTAGGCGGCGCCGGTGTAGGGACGGCCGTCGCGGGTACGGGCGGCGCTGGGCAGGATGTCCTGGCCCTTGATGTCGAGCTGCAGTTCGCCGGCGTGCACGAGGGCGGGGTCGGCCGCATTGGTGCAACCGCTGGCGGCAAGGCCTAGGGCAAGAACGAGGGCGAGGCGAAAGCGGATGGCGAGACGAGGTCCGTTCATCGTGTTCACATCCCTGACGGCGGCGGCCGGTGCGCCGCCCAGACGGTTCAAAACTAAAAGTGCCTCCGGCAAAAAACAAGGGCGGCCTTGCGGCCGCCCTTGCTTGTCACATTAACCGGCGATTCGATCAGACGCCGAGCGGATTCGGCTTCTCCACATCGATCTTGTACTGCTTGATCGCCCGAGCCACATCCTTCCCGGTCATCTTGCCTTCCGCCGCCAGCGCCGCGATGGCGGCGTGGGCGATGTAGTAGCGGTCGACTTCGAAGTGGCGGCGCAGGTTGGCGCGGGTGTCGCTGCGGCCGAAGCCGTCGGTGCCCAGTACTGTGTAGCGCATCGGCACGTAGGCGCGGACCTGTTCCGGGTACATGCGGATGTAGTCGGTCGCGGCGATGGCCGGGCCCTGGCGGCCTTCCAGCAGTTCGGTGATGTAGGGCTTGCGCGGGGTCTTGGCTTCGGGATTGACGCGGTTCCAGCGCTCGGCGTCGATGGCTTCGCGGGCCAGTTCGTTGAAGCTGGGGCAGGACCAGATGTCGGCGGTGACGCCGAAGTCCTTGTCCAGCAGCTCGGCGGCGGCGATGGCTTCGCGCAGGATGGTGCCGCTGCCCATCAGCTGGACGCGCAGTTCGCCCTTCTTGGGCTTGCCGGCGTCCTTGAGCAGGTACATGCCCTTGATGATCCCGTCCGCGCTGCCTTCCGGCATGTCGGGGTGCGGGTAGTTCTCGTTCATCAGGGTGAGGTACCAGTACTCGTCGCGCTGCTCGGTCAGCATGCGCTGCATGCCGTGCTGGAGCAGGGTCACCACTTCGTAGCTGAAGGTCGGGTCGTAGCTGCGGCAGTTCGGGATCAGGCCGGCCTGGACCATGCTGTGGCCGTCTTCGTGCTGCAGGCCTTCGCCGTTGAGCGTGGTGCGGCCGGCGGTGGCGCCGAGCAGGAAGCCGCGCGCGCGCATGTCGGCGGCCTGCCAGGCGCTGTCGCCGATGCGCTGGAAGCCGAACATCGAGTAGTAGATGTACAGCGGCAGCATCTGCAGGTCGTTGGTGCTGTAGCTGGTGGCGGCCGCC
Organism: Lysobacter sp. Soil_C_15; assembly: GCF_057657315.1. NCBI lineage: Bacteria > Pseudomonadati > Pseudomonadota > Gammaproteobacteria > Lysobacterales > Lysobacteraceae > Lysobacter > Lysobacter sp. Soil_C_15. Next base: position 118,447 of record NZ_JBDGIR010000005.1, on the reverse strand, counting down.
AGCCAGGACGCGAACGCGCCGGCTTCGGTGATGCCCTCTTCCAGCACCTGGCCGGTGACGTCTTCGCGGTAGTACATCAGCTGGTCGCGGTCGACCGGCTTGTACTTCTGGCCGTGCGGGGCGTAGATGCCGAGCTGGCGGAACAGGCCTTCCATGCCGAAGGTGCGGGCCTCGTCGGCCACGATCGGCACCAGGCGCGGGCCGACCTGCTTGTCTCTCAACGCAATGTTCAGCGCCTGCACGAACGACATAGTGGTGCTGATCTCGCGCTCGCCGGTGCTCTTGAGCAGGCGGTCGAAGGCGTCCAGCTTGGGCACTTCCAGCGAGGTGCTGGCCTTGCGCCGGCGCTGCGGCAGGTAGCCGCCGAGGGCCTTGCGGCGCTCGTGCATGTATTCGACTTCCGGCGACTTCTCGCCGGGGTGGTAGAACGGCACCGCGCCGTCCTTGAGCTGGTCGTCGGTGACCGGGATGTTGAAGCGGTCGCGGAACAGGCGGACGGCTTCGTCGTCCATCTTCTTGGTGCCGTGGGTCGGGTTGAGCGACTCGCCCGAGGCGCCCATGCCGTAGCCCTTGACCGTCTTGGCCAGGATCACGGTCGGCATGCCCTTGGTGTTCACCGCATCGTGATAGGCGGCGTAGACCTTGTGCGGGTCGTGGCCGCCGCGGTTGAGGCGCCAGATGTCGTCGTCGGACAGGTTGGCGACCAGCGCGGCGGTCTCCGGGTATTTGCCGAAGAAATTGTCGCGGGTGTACTTGCCGCCGAAGGCCTTGCAGTTCTGGTACTCGCCGTCGACGGTTTCCATCATCAGCTGGCGCAGCTTGCCGGTGGTGTCGCGGGCCAGCAGCGGATCCCAGTAGCTGCCCCAGATGGTTTTGATGACGTTCCAGCCGGCGCCGCGGAACTGGCCTTCCAGCTCCTGGATGATCTTGCCGTTGCCGCGCACCGGGCCGTCCAGGCGCTGCAGGTTGCAGTTGATGACGAAGATCAGGTTGTCCAGGCCTTCGCGGCCGGCGACCGAGATCGCGCCGAGGGATTCGGGCTCGTCGGTTTCGCCGTCGCCGAGGAAGGCCCAGACCTTGCGGTCGGACTTGGGCAGCAGGCCGCGGCCTTCCAGGTACTTCCAGTTGCGGGCCTGGTAGATCGCGCTGATCGGGCCCAGGCCCATCGACACGGTCGGGATCTGCCAGTAGTCGGGCATCAGCCAGGGGTGCGGGTAGGAGCTGACGCCGCGGCCGTCGACTTCCATGCGGAAGTTGTCGATCTGCGATTCGCTGATGCGGCCTTCGAGGAAGGAGCGGGCGTAGATGCCGGGCGAGCTGTGGCCCTGGATGCCGATCAGGTCGCCGGGGTGGTCGGCCGAGGGCGCGCGCCAGAAGTGGTTGAAGCCGACGTCGTACAGGGTGGCCGCGGAGGCGAAGCTGGCGATGTGGCCGCCGAGGTCGCCGGGCTTGCGGTTGGCGCGCACGACCATGGCCATGGCGTTCCAGCGGATCAGCGAGCGGATCCGCCATTCCATCGCGGCGTCCCCGGGGCTCTTGGCCTCCAGGTGCGGCGGGATGGTGTTGATGTATTCGGTGGTGGGCTGGAACGGCAGGTGGGCGCCGGCGCGGCGGGTCACCTCGACCATGCCCTCGAGCAGCTGGTGGGCGCGCTCGGCGCCGTCGCGGGCGATGACGGCCTGGACGGATTCGACCCATTCCTGGGTTTCGGTCGGATCGGGATCGTTCTGGAGCAGGTCGTGCAAAGAGCTGGCAAGCGGCTGATTCATCGATCTCGCGGCCCCGTGGCCGCGCCTCGGAGGTGGGGGGCGGATTAGAGCCCCGAGTCTAACAAACGGCGACCGGGTTACGGCTTGCGGGGGGTGGCCGGTGGGGTGGAATAGTTCGTTTTGGCTAGGGCTTAGCTGTGGATACGGGGGCGTGTGGTGGATGTGTGGCGGTGGCCTTTGCCGCTGCGGGTCGGGTGGTTTTTGTAGGAGCGGCGTGAGCCGCGACAGCCGCAGCGGTGGTCGACAGCGTTTTGGCCGAAGCCGGTCCAGTCGGGATGTTGGGAGGTTCGTTCCGGTTGGCCGGGCTTCGGATGGGGCGCTTGCGTGCACCGCTGCGGATGTCGCGGCTCACGCCGCTCCTACAGGGGGCGGTACGCCGGGGTAAAGAGGGACGACGCGGGTATAGGGCGGGACGCCGTCGATCGGGACGGTTTTTTGTAGGAGCGGCGTCCCACGGGGATTTCCTCCGGTCATAAGCCGCGACAACCGCAGCGGTGGTCGACAGCGCGGTGGCCGAAGCAGGTCGAATCGGCGCGTTGGGGGTGGTCGTTCCGGTTGGACGGGCTTCGGATGGGGCGCTTGCGTGCACCGCTGCGGATGTCGCGGCTCACGCCGCTCCTACAGGGGGCGGTACGTCGTGTTAGAGGGGAGCGGCTGCGGTTTGCAGGAGGCGGTGCGGTGGGGCGGCGCGGGTGTGGGGCGGGACGCCGTCGATCGGGACGGTTTTTTGTAGGAGCGGCGTCCCACGGGGATTTCCTCCGGTCATAAGCCGCGACAACCGCAGCGGTGGTCGACAGCGCGGTGGCCGAAGCAGGTCGAATCGGCGCGTTGGGGGTGGTCGTTCCGGTTGGACGGGCTTCGGATGGGGCGCTTGCGTGCACCGCTGCGGATGTCGCGGCTCACGCCGCTCCTACAGGGGGCGGTACGTCGTGTTAGAGGGGAGCGGCTGCGGTTTGCAGGAGGCGGTGCGGTGGGGCGGCGCGAGTGTGGGGCGGGACGCCGTCGATCCAGACGGCGCCCCAGTAGGGGTAGTCGCCGATGTTTTGGACCAGGCCGGCGCGCAATGGGTTGGCGACGAGGTAACGGGCTGCGCTCAGCAAGCAGTCGTCCTGGCGCAGCGCGCGGTCGTGGTAGGCGGCGGCCCATACCTGGCAGGCCAGCGGCAATGCGAAGCGGATGTGGCGGGCGGTGTTGGATTTCAGCCGGCACATCAGGTCCGGCAAGGTTTCCCAGGCGCCGAGTTCGATCAGTCCGTGCCAGTGGTCGGGCATCAGCACCCAGGCGAGCAGGCGCGAGCGCGGCCAGAGGCGGCGGTCGAGCAAGGCCTCGGCCATGGTGTGGGCGAGGATGGGATCTGCGAACAGCGCGCGGCGGTCGCGGGTGACGCAGGTGACGAAATAGACACGGCCGGATTCGGATGCGCGGCCGCGACGCAACGCGACATGTCCGGATGGGCGTGGCGGGATCGGGGCCATGCGGGCAGCGTGGTCGCTGCGGCGTTGAAGCGGGATCGGAATAGTCGACGTCGCGCGGTGGGGTTTCGCCGCAGCCGGTTGTCGCGACAATGCCGCTTTCTGTAGGAGCGGCGTAAGCCGCGACAACCGGAGCGGTGGTCGAAAGCGGTGCAGCCGAAGCGACGACGCGCCGGTTGCGGCGGGCTTCGGATGGTGCGCTCGCGTGCGTCGCTTCGGTTGTCGCGGCTTACGCCGCTCCTACAGGGGGCGGCACGCGCGCACGGCTCACGCGCTGCGCAGCACCACGATGCCGGCAACCACCAAACCGACGCCGGCCAGGCGCATCGGGGTCAGGGCTTCGCCGAACAGCGCCGAACCGATCAGCACGGTGCCGGCGGCGCCGATGCCGGTCCACACGGCGTAGGCGCTGCCGACCGGCAGCGCGGTCAACGCGCGGCCGAGCAGCCAGACGAAGGCGATCAGCGAGATCACCGACAGCACGCTCCAGCCCAGGCGGGTGTAGCCCTGGGACAGTTTCATGGTCAGCGCCCAGACCACGTCGATCAGGCCGGCGGCGATCAGCAGGGTCCAGGCTGTGCCGGGGCGCAACACGTCGGCGTTCATGGGGTTTTCTCCCGGCGCAGGGCCTCGGCGACGGCCGGGCGGGCGCGTACGCGTTCGAGGTAGGCGGCGATATGGGGGTAGTCGTCGAGCGCGATCTTCAGCGGCCGCACCCAGTCGACGACGGTGAACAGATAGGCGTCGGCGATGCCGAAGCGATCGCCGAGCAGCCATTGGCGGCCCTGCAGCTGGCCTTCGACCACGGCCAGGCGCTTGAACAGCCGCTCGCGCGCGACCTGCGCGGCCTGTTCGCCGTATTCGGGGTGGAACAGCCAGGGGCTGAAGGTCTTGTGCAGCTCGGTGCCGATGAAGACCAGCCAGCGATGCAGTTCGTCGCGCTCGGCGGTGCCGGCGGGCGGGGCCAGGCCGCCGTCCGGATGGGCGTCGGCCAGGTGCAGCAGCATCGCCGAGCCCTCGGTGAGGAGGCGTCCGTCGTCGAGTTCCAGCACCGGCACGTAGCCGAGCGGGTTGATCTGGCGGAAGTCGCGGCCGTCGGCGACCACGACCGGGTCGGCGCCGAGGCGCACCCGGCGCAGTTCGACGTCGAGACCGAGTTCGCGGATCGCCAGGTGCGGGGCGAACGAGCAGGTGCCGGGGGTGAAGTACAGTTTCATGAGGGCGCTCCGTGGGGATGGCGCTACTTTCGGCGTCCGCCGCGGCGGCGCCAACACGGCGAATCGACAAGGATTGCTTGCAGATGCGACACGAACGCTTGGGCCTGGACGACCTGGAACTGGTGCGCGCGATCGGCGCGCACGGCAGCCTGACCGGCGCGGTCAAGGCGCTGGGGCTGGACCATTCCAGCGCGTTCCGGCGCCTGGCGGCGATCGAGGCGCGGGTCGGCGCGGCGCTGTTCCGGCGCAGCCGGCGCGGTTATACGCCCACCGACGCCGGCGAGCTGACCATCGCCGGGGCGCAGCGCATGCTGGCCGAGAGCGAGCGCCTGCAGCGCGAGCTGTCGGGGCGCGACGCGCGCACCGAGGGCCGGATCCGGATCACCCTGCCCGACACGTTGGCGCCGGTGGCGGCGCGGATGTGCGCGGCGTTCCGCGCCGAGCAGCCGGGGCTGCGTTGCGAGCTGGTGATCGCCAATGCGTTCCTGAGCCTGCAGCAGCAGGACGCCGACGTGGCCTTGCGCGCCAGCGCGCTGGCGCCGGAGGGTTTGTCGTCGCGCAAGGTGGCGACGATTTCGATCGCGGCGTATGCGGCCAAGGCCGCGCTGCCGGCGCGGGCGAAGCTGTTGGACGAGGCGGCGTTGGTGCAGGGCGATTGGGTGGCGCTGGACGAGAGCCTGGCGCACCTGTCCTCGGCGCAGTGGTTGCAGGGACGGGTGGCGGAGGAGCGGATCGCGATGCGGGTCAATACCCTGCCGGCGGCGCTGGCGGCGTGCGAGGCGGGCTTGGGGCGGGCGTTGTTGCCGTGCTATCTGGCCGATGCCTCGCCGTGGGTGCGGCGGATCTCGGCGCCGCTGGCGCCGGTGCAGACGGATCTGTGGTTCGCCACCCATCCGGACCTGCGGCGCTCGGCGAAAGTGAAGTTGCTGCGCGAGTTCGCCTTGCGCTGGTTGCCGGGCGAAGTGGCGCTGGCGTGAGGCTTTTGTAGGAGGCGTAAGCCGCGATAGGGGACGCGGAGAGAACGCAAGTGTCGGCGTCATGATCGGGGGAGCGCTCGCCAATGACGTCGCGCATTAGGAGCCCCCCCCTCTGCCCGCCTTTTTCAAAAAGGGGGGGAACAGCAAAGCAGGGCACGGCTTTTGTAGGAGCGGCGTGAGCCGCGACAGCCGAAGCGGTGTTCGGAAGCGGGGGTCCGAAGCGCAGTGTGCAGGTGCGAGGTTTTGGATAAGACGCTGATGTCAACCGCTTCGGTGGTCGCGGCTCACGCCGCTCCTACAGGGGCGATACGCCGCTCTTTCAGGGGGCGGAACGCGGGCTTAGGGCGCGCGCATCTCGGCGTCGAGCCAGCGCAGGAAGGCGCGCACGGGCGGGTGGCGTTCGCGGCCGGGGACGGTGAGGACGTGGTAGGTCTCGCCGGGGACGGTGACGTCGGGGCGCACGGGGGCGAGCAGGCCGCGGGCGACGCTTCCGGTCACTACGATCGAGCTCGCCAGCACCAGGCCCTGGCCGGCGCCGGCGGCGTGCAGGGCGTAGTGCTCTTCGTCGTAGTCGCGCACCACCGTGTCCGGGCCCAGCCAGTCGACCCCGGCTTGTTCGCACCAGGCCGCCCAACTGCAGGGGTACAGGGTCGAATCGCTCCAGGCCACGCCGATCAGGGTCGGGGCCGGGTCGGCGGCGAGTCGTTCGATCCGGTCCGGGGCGCCGTAGACGCCGAAGCGTTCGCGCAGGCCGCCGTGGCGGACCAGGTCGGGCGGCGGCGTACCGCCGTAGCGGATCGCGACGTCGACGCCGGCGTCGAGGTTGAGGTCGACCACCTGCGCGCCGGTGTCGATGCGCACGCTCAGTTCGGGGTGCTGCTGGTAGAAGCGGCCGATGCGCGGGATCAGCCACAGCGCGGCGAACGAGGCGGTGGTGGTGACGGTCAGGCTGCCGGCGCTGCGTTGCGGGCGCAGGCTGTCGACGCTGTGGACGACGTCGAGCAGGGCGCCGTGCACGGCGTCGAACAGGCGCCGGCCTTCGGCGGTCAGCGCCACGCCGCGGGCGCGGCGTTCGAACAGGGCGGCGCCGAGCCAGGATTCGAGTTGGCGGACCTGATGCGAGATCGCGGTCGGGGTGACGTGCAGTTCCTCGGCGGCGGCCTTGAAGCTGAGCCGGCGGGCGGCGGATTCGAAGCTGCGCAGGGCGGTCAGGGGCAGGTCGGCGAACACGCGGTGGCTCCGGCTTGAGCTGAATTCAGCTCATCTCAAACGAATTTTCGTCTTTTGTAGACCTGGCTGTCGGCGATCTAGATTCATCGCTCCGGCCAGCCTAGCGCCGCTATCGATGCCACTCAATGACCGCCAGCCCACCCCGTTTGCTGATCCTCGCCGCCAGCCCCCGCCGCAACGGCAACAGCGCCGCCCTGGCCGCCGCCGTGCGCGAGGGCGCGCAAGCCGCCGGCACGCCGGCGGTGGTGCGCTTCCTCGACGACCACTTGACGGGATTCCTGCGCGATTGCCGCCAGTGCCGCGACGCGGACGGGCGCTGCCGGATCGACGACGGTTTCCGCGATCTGTTCTTCGACGAGTTCCTGCCGGCGCAGGGCGTGGCCTTGTGCACGCCGGTTTACTGGTACGGGATGTCGGCGCAGGCCAAGGCGTTCTTCGACCGGATGTTCTGCTATTTCGCCCGCAGCTATCCCGATTACGCGCAAACGCGCGCCGGCGTGGCCGGCAAGAAGCTCGCGCTGCTGACCGCGTCGGAGGAGATCTATCCGGGCGTGGCGCTGGGCATCGTCCAGCAGTTGCAGGAGTACGCGCGCTATACGCGTTCGCAGTTGGTTGGCACGGTGCACGCCTACGGCAATCAACGTGGCGAGATCGTCGATGCGCCGGAGGCGCCGCTGGAGGCGGCGCGGGCTTTGGGCCGCGAGTTCTTTACCCGGCGCTATTGGGACCTGCAGTTCGACAGCGTGCGCTGAGGCAGCGCGCCCCTGTAGGAGCGGCGTGAGCCGCGACCGGGGATGCGCAGAAAACAAAGCGCCTTCGTCAACGATTGGGGCTGCGAACCGGGTCGGGACATGGCGCCCAAGAGCAAATCCCCCTACCCCCCTTTTTCAAAGGGGGGAACCGCAAGGACGCGAGATCGGCTCCTGTAGGAGCGGCGTGAGCCGCGACCGGGGACGCGCAGAAAACAAAGCGCCTTCGTCAACGATCGGGGCTGCGAACGGGATGGGACATGGCGCCCAAGAGCAAATCACCCCCTGCCCCCCTTTTTCAAAGGGGGGAACCGCAATGGCGCGAGATCGGCTCCTGTAGGAGCGGCGTGAGCCGCGACCGGGGATGCGCAGAAAACAAAGCGCCTTCGTCAACGATCGGGGCTGCGAACCGGACCGGGCATGGCGCGCAAGAGCAAATCCCCCCCTGCCCCCCTTTTTCAAAGGGGGGAACCGCAAGGGCGCGAGATCGGCTTCTGTAGGAGCGGCGTGAGCCGCGACCGGGGACGCGCAGAAAACAAAGCGCCTTCGTCAACGATCGGGGCTGCGAACCGGACCGGGCATGGCGCGCAAGAACAAATCCCCCCTGCCCCCCCTTTTTCAAAGGGGGGAACCGCAAGGGCGAGTAGCGATCGATGCTGCGAAGGCGGCGGCGCGGGATGGCCGCGCCGCCGCTGACCGATCAGGCCTTGCGCTCGGCTTCGCGCGCAGCGCGGATCTGGGCGTCGACCGCGGCGATCGCGGTCATGTTGACCACGCGGCGCGGAGTCGAGGCCGGGGTCAGGATGTGCGCCGGCTTGTCCAGACCCATCAGGATCGGGCCGATCGCGACGCCGTCGGTCATCACCCGGACCATGTTGTAGGTGATGTTGGCGGCGTCGAGGTTGGGCAGCACGAACAGGTTGGCGCGGCCGTGCAGGGTCGCGTTGGGGAAGATGCGCTTGCGCAGCAGATCGTCCCAGGCCGTATCGGCCTGCATCTCGCCGTCGATTTCGAGCTTGGGCTGGCGTTGCTTGACGATCTGCCGGACCTTGCGCATCTTCGCCGCCGACGGGTTGTCGTGGCTGCCGTAGTTGGAGTGCGACAGCAACGCGACCTTGGGCTCGATGCCGAACAGCTTGAGGCGGTAGGTCGCCTGCAGGGTGGCTTCGGCGATCTGCTCGGCGGTCGGGTCGACCTGGACGTGGGTGTCGAGGAAGAACCACGCGCCCTGGTCGTTGATCACCCCGGTCATCGCCGCGGTGCCGGACACGCCCGGATCGAAGTCGAAGATGCTGCGCATGTAGCCGAGCTTCTTGTGGAAGCGGCCGACCAAGCCGGAGATCATCGCGTCGGCTTCGCCGCGTTCGACCATCAGCGCCGCGATGAGAGTCGGGCGCGAACGCAGCAGGTTCTTGGCCGCGGCCGGGGTGACCCCGCGGCGCTCGGTCAGGGCGTGGTACTGCTGCCAGTATTCGTTGAAGCGCGGGTCGTCGTTGATGTTGGTCAACTCGAAGTCGACGCCTTCGCGCATGCGCAGGCCCAGGCGCTGGATCCGGGTCTCGATGACGTCGGGGCGGCCGATCAGGATCGGATAGGCCAGCTCTTCGTCGATCACCGTCTGCACCGCGCGCAGCACGGTCTCTTCCTCGCCCTCGGCATAGACCACGCGCTTGCGGTCGGCGCGGGCCTTGTCGTACACCGGCTTCATCAGCAGGCTGGTGCGGTAGATGTACTGGCTGAGCTTTTCCTCGTAGGCGTCCATGTCGGCGATCGGACGCGCGGCGACGCCGGAGTCCATCGCCGCCTTGGCCACGGCCGGGGCCAGCATCACCAGCAGGCGCGGGTCGAACGGGCGCGGGATCAGGTACTCGGCGCCGAAGGTCGGCACTTCGCCGCCGTAGGCGCCGCCGAGGTCGGAGGATTCCATCCGCGCCAGCTGGGCGATCGCGCGCACGCAGGCCAGCTTCATCTCCTCGTTGATCACCGTCGCGCCGACGTCGAGCGCGCCGCGGAAGATGTAGGGGAAGCACAGCGCGTTGTTGACCTGGTTCGGGTAGTCCGAACGGCCGGTGGCGATGATGCAGTCCGGACGCACGGCCTTGGCGTCTTCCGGCAGGATTTCCGGATAGGGATTGGCCAGGGCCAGGATGATCGGCTTGTCGGCCATGGTCGCGACCATCTCGGCCTTGAGCACGCCGCCGGCCGACAGGCCCAGGAACACGTCGGCGCCGGCGACGATGTCGGCCAGGGTGCGCTTGTCGGTGTCGCGCGCGTAGCGCTCCTTGTCCGGGTCCATCTTGCCGCGGCCGGTGTAGAGCACGCCGTCGCGGTCGACCGCGAGAATGTTCTCCGGCTTCATGCCCAGGGCGACCAGCATGTCCAGGCAGGCGATGCCGGCCGCGCCGGCGCCGCTGGTGGCCAGCTTCACCTCGCCGATGTTCTTGCCGACGATCTCCAGCGCGTTGAGCACCGCGCTGCCGACGATGATCGCGGTGCCGTGCTGGTCGTCGTGGAACACCGGGATCTTCATCCGCTCGCGCAGCTTGCGCTCGACGATGAAGCACTCCGGCGCCTTGATGTCTTCCAGGTTGATGCCGCCGAAGGTCGGCTCCAGCGAGGCGATGATGTCGACCAGCTTGTCCGGGTCGCGCTCGTCGATCTCGATGTCGAACACGTCGATGCCGGCGAACTTCTGGAACAGCACGCCCTTGCCTTCCATCACCGGCTTGCCGGCCAGCGGGCCGATGTCGCCCAGGCCGAGCACGGCGGTGCCGTTGCTGATCACCGCGACCAGGTTGCCGCGGGCGGTGAGCTCGCTGGCGGTGTTCGGGTCCTCGACGATCGCCTCGCAGGCGTAGGCCACGCCCGGCGAGTAGGCCAGGGCCAGGTCGCGCTGGGTCACCATCGGCTTGGTCGCGGTGACCTTGATCTTGCCCGGCGGGTTGAGGCGGTGGTAGTCGAGCGCGGCGGTTTTCAGATCGTTGTCGGACATCAGATAAAAGTGCCGTGGCGAGGGCGCGAGGTGGTCGGGCTAGCAGTCTAAAGGATCGCCGAGGCGGATTCGCGCGACCGCGTCGGAGGAGTCCTTAGTACTTTGGAGTTGTACCCGGCAGGCGCCGCGGGCGCTTTGCCGAAGCCGGCGCGGGCGGCGCGAAAGCCGCCCGACGCCTGCGTATGGGCGGCCCGGTCAGGGCGCATCGGCGGGCTCCTTGCGGCCGGGCTGGACCGTGCTGCGCCAGGCTTCGAGGAACTGGCGGCGCTTGAGCGCATCCAGATACACCAGCAGGCCGGGGCCGAGGGTGATCGGCCGCAGCGCGCGCACGCCGGCGCCGTCGCGGGCGTGCGGGGCCAGCGGCGCGCCGTCGGCGGCGCGGATCGGCTGCAGCCCGACCTGGCGGGCAAGCAGGGCCTGGCCGCGCGGCGACAGCAGGTAGTCGAGGAAGCGCCCGGCCTCGGCGGCATTGGGCGCGCCGCGCGGGATCAGCGCGGTGCGCAACAGGACCAGGGTGTAGTCCTCGGGCAGGACGATGCCGAGCGGGGCGCCGGCGTCGACCCGGGCCTGGGCGTAGGAGCCCAGCACGTTGTAGGCCAGGGCCAGCTCGCCGCGCGCGACCCGGTCCAGCAGCGCGCCGGTACGCTCCTCCAGCCGCACCCGGTTGGCGCCGAGCGCGGCCTGCAGGGCGCCGGCCATGCTGCCGAGCTGGTGGTCCTGGGTCGCCAGCAGGTAGCCGACGCTGCTGCGCGAGACGTCGTAGCTGCCGACCTTGCCGGCCAGCGGCGCGGCCGGGTCGCGCAGCAGGGCCAGCAGCTCGCGGCGGGTGCGCGGGGCCTTGGCCGGCGGCAGCAGGCGCTTGTTGTAGACGATCACCACCGGCTCGTAGCTGATGCCGAAGGCCTCGTGGCGCCATTGCGACCAGGCCGGCAGGCCGGCGGTGGCGGCCGAGCGGTGGGCCAGCGCGTGGCCGTCGTTGGCCAGCTTGGTCTGCAGGTCCATGCCGCTGCTGATCAGCAGGTCGGCGCCGGCGCGGCCGCCCTGGCGCGCCTGCAGGTGGCGGCGGTAGATGTCCTGCGCGACCAGGTCGGCGTACTCGACCTCGGTGCCGGGTCGCAGGCGCTGGTAGTCGGCGATCACCGCGGCGAAGTTCTCGATGTCGGTCGAGCCGTGGATGCGCAGGCGGGCGGTAACGGCGTGCGGGGCCTTGAAGACGCGGACGTCGCCGGGGGCGGCGGGGGCGGTGAGCGCGAGGAAAGAGAGGAGAGGAGTGAGGAGTGAGTAGAGGCAAAAGCGCAGGCGGCCGCGCACGCCACGCCACCGCCGGCGCGGTTGCTGTCGCTCTTGCCTTGCCTCGCTCCTCACTCCTCTCCCCTCACTCCTATGCCTCTGCTCGCTCCTCACTTCTCTACCCTCACTTCTCGCTCCTCGGCAGCCGCAAGGTCACCACCAACCCGCCGCCGACCCGGTTGCTCAGATCGATCCGGCCGCCGTGGCTGTCGACGATGCGCTTGACGATCGCCAGGCCCAGGCCGGCGCCGCCGGCGGCGGCGTCGCGGCCGCGGGCGAAGCGTTCGAACACGCTGCCGGCGTCGGCCGGGGCGATGCCGGGGCCGTGGTCGGCGACGGTCAGCACCGCCCAGGCCGGGTCTTCGGCCGCGGTCAGGGCGATCTGCAGGGGCCCGCCGTCGCGGCCCGGCGGCGGACGACCGTGCTTGAGCGCGTTGTCGATCAGGTTCTTCAGCGCTTCGCGCAGCAGCAAGGCGTCGCCGCGCACCCGCATCGGTTCGCCGGTCGCGGCCAGCCGCACTTCGGGCCGCGGCCCGGCCTGCGGAATCGATTCGTACAGCGCCTGATGCAGCACCTCGGCCAGATCGACGGTTTCGAACTGCTGCAGGTGGCTGCGGTGGATCGCGCTGGCGTCGCTGAGCAACTGGTTCAGCAGCCGGCTCATGTGGCTGGCGTTGCGCTCGATGGTGACCAGGCTGCGGCGCTGCTCGGCCGGGTCGTCTTCGTCCAGCGCCAGCTGCGCCTGCGCCCGCAGCGCCGCCAGCGGGGTGCGCATCTGGTGCGCGGCATCGCCCATGAAGGCGCGCAGGGTTTCGTTGCTGGCCGCCAGCCGGGCCATGAAGCGGTTCAGCGCGCCGACCAGTTGGTCGAGCTCCAGCGGCACTTCGCCGGCGACCGGCTTGAGGTCGGAAGGCTCGCGCAGCGACAGGTCGCGTTCGAGCTTCTGCAGCGGCCGCAGCGCGCGGTGCACGCCGATCCAGACCAGGGCCAGCGCCGCCAGCGACAAGGCCACGATCGCCACCAGCGCGCGCAGCACCACGTCGTCGGCCAAGGCCTCGCGGGCGAGCCGGGTCTGGCCGACCTGGACGATGGCGCGGCCTTGGGTCGCCGGCCCGGCGACCGAGCGCGAGACCGCGACGAAGCGGGTCTTCTCGCCGCGGTAGACCGCGTCGAACAGCCGCGGCCGGCCGTCGCGCGGCGGCGGCGACGGCGGCGACGGCAGGTCGGCGTAGCCGGTGATGCTCGCGCCTTCGGCGCTGGCGACGCGATAGAACACCCGGTCCTCCGGCGCCATCGCCAGCAGGTCGAGCGCGGCATAGGGCAGATCGACCTGCCACTGGCCGTCGACCAGGGCCACGCTGTCGGCGATCGACAGCGCCGAGGCGACCAGCAGGTGGTCGTAGGAACGGTCGGCCGCGCTGCGGCCGTAGCTGCGCGCGGCCAGGAACAGCAGCGCCGCGCCGATCAGCGACAAAGTACCCAGGTACAACAGCAGGGTGCGGCGGATCGAATCGCGGCGCGCGGCGGGCTCAGTCATCGCCCGCTCCACCGCCATCGGCCGCTTCGAGCAGATAGCCGACGCCGCGCACGGTGACGATGCGCAACGGCGCCGCGGCCAGGCGCTTGCGCAAGCGGCCGACGTAGAGCTCGATCGCGTTCGGTCCGGCCTCGTCGTCGAAGCCGAACAGGCCATTGCCGATCTCGTCCTTGCCGACCGCCTGGCCGAGCCGGCCGATCAGGATCTCGAGCAGGCGGAACTCGCGGTTCGGCAGCTCGATCGCTTCGCCGTCCAGGGTCACCCGGTGCGCGCCGGCGTCGAACACCAGGCCACCGATCTGCACCGCGTCGGCGGCGCGGCCCTGATGGCGACGCAGCAGCGCGCGGCAGCGCGCTTCGAACTCGCGGAAGTCGAACGGCTTGCTGAGGTAGTCGTCGGCGCCGGCGTCGAGCGCCTTGACCCGGTCCTCGATGCCGTCGCGCGCGGTCAGCATCAGCACCGGCGTAGCGTCGCCGCGCTCGCGCAGGCCGGCGAGCAGGCCCAGGCCGTTGAGCCGCGGCAGGCCGATGTCGAGCACGATCAGATCGAAGGCCTGGTAGCGCAGCACGCTGGCCGCGGCGACGCCGTCGGATTGCCAGTCCACCGCATGGCCGTCGCGGCGCATGCGCCTGACGATGGCGTCGGCCAGGTCTGCGTTGTCCTCGACCAACAGGATGCGCACGGATTGCTCTCGTCGCGGCTCGCGCCGCGGTCAGGTGAGGCCGGCCGATCGGATCGGACGGGCGGGGACGGCATGACAGGTCAATGACAGCTTCGCCCGCCTAGCCTGGGTTCGAGGGGTTGCGGCTGGCCGTCCCGGCTGAAGCAACTATAAGCGCAGACATGCGCGCCTGTCGCCGGAAATCCCATAAAAAAAGGGTCGGCGACGGGGCAACGGGAGAACATCGATGTCGTGTATCCGCCACGCCGCCGCGTGCGCCGCACTGTGCCTGGCCGCCGCGCCCGCCTTCGCCGCCGACGAGGCCGAAGGCCCGGTCAGCGCCGAACTCGGCGGCCGCATCCACTGGGACTTCGCCAGTTTCGACAACGACGCGCGCGGCCCGCGCAACCCCGACGACAGCGAAGTGCGCCGGCTGTGGCTGGACCTGTCGGGCAAGTTCTACGGCTGGGGCTACAAGATCGAAGGCGACTTCGCCGGGCTGCAGGACGAGTTCTCCGGCGACAGCGTCGAGGCCAAGGACGTCTACGTCACCCGCGATTTCAAGGCCGGCAAGCTGACCGTCGGCCAGTTCAAGCAGTACTTCACCCTCGACGACCGGATCAGCTCGAACTACGGCGTGTTCATGGAGCGCTCGATGTTCGCCAGCTCGGTCGCGCCGCTGTACCGGCTCGGCGCGGCCTGGATCACCGCGCGCCCGAACTACACCGTCGGCGGCAGCGTCTACAGCCTGGAAAGCATCGATGCCTGGAAGGTCAAGGGCCATGCGGTCGGCGCGCGCGGCACCTGGACGCCGCTGCGCGAGCAAGACCGCACCCTGCACCTGGGCCTGTCGCTGGCGCGCGAGCACTACGATCATCCGGGTCGCGACGGCGCCAATGGGCTGCGCATCGCACCGCGCCCGGCCGGCCACCTGTCCGACAACAGCCGCGCGACCCTGGTCAACTTCAACCGCGGCCTGGACACCGACGTCGACAAGTACTCGCTGGAATTCGGCCTGTCGCAGGGGCCGCTGTATTTGCAGTCGGAATTGGGCGGAGCGAACTTCGACGACGGTTCGCAGCGCGGCCAGGTGCGTTCCGCCTACGGCCTGGTCGGCTGGTTCCTGACCGGCGAATCGATGCCTTACGACAGCAAGAGCGGCCGCTTCGCCCGGGTCAAGCCCCTGCGCGAGAGCGGCGCCTGGCAGGTGGCGCTGCGCTACGACACGATCCGCGGCAAGCAGCACCTCGACGGCAGCGCGAACTTCAGCGACGTGTCGATGGAACAGGCCAGCGTCGGCGTCAACTGGCACCTGCGCTCCAACCTGCGCTTCATGCTCGACTGGATCGAAAGCCGCAATCGCGACCGGCTGGCGGGCGTCACCCTCGACCGGACCCGCGCCCTGACCGGACGGTTCCAGTACGACTTTTGAAGCAGGAGCGAGCGCAGAGGAGCGAGGAGTGAGCAATCGCTCTCTGCGCCGCGCCTTCCGCTCGCTCCTCGCTCCTCTCCGCTCACTTCTAGCCTTCCCGGGAGTCCCTCATGTTGACCGCGCTCGGCTTCGGCATGGTCCTGACCTTCATGTACCTGATCATGAGCAAGCGGCTGTCGCCGCTGGTCGCGCTGATCGTGATCCCGATCGCCTTCGCCCTGCTCGGCGGCTACGGCGCGGGCATCGGCGAGATGATGATCGAGGGCATCAAGAAGATCGCCCCGACCGGGGTGATGCTGATGTTCGCGATCCTGTACTTCGGGGTCATGATCGACGCCGGCCTGTTCGATCCGATCGTCAAGCGCATCCTCAAGCTGGTCAAGGGCGACCCGCTCAAGATCGTGGTCGGCACCGCGGTGCTGGCGATGCTGATCTCGCTCGACGGCGACGGCTCGACCACCTACATGATCACCGTCTCGGCGATGCTGCCGCTGTTCCAGCGCCTGCGCATGAACGCGCTCAACCTGACCTGCGTGACCATCCTCGCCGGCGGGGTGATGAACCTGACCCCGTGGGGCGGACCGACCGCGCGCGCGGCGACCGCGCTGCACGTCGACCCCAGCGAGGTGTTCGTGCCGCTGGTGCCGGCGATGGCGGTGGCGCTGCTGTCGGTGCTGGCCCTGGCGTGGTACCTGGGCCTGCGCGAACGCCAGCGGCTGGGCATCGTCACCCTGCACGGCCATGCCGCCGACTGGAATCCGGAGTTGGACACCGCCAGCGACAACCTGCCGACCCTGGCCGACAGCGAGGACACCAAGCGACCCAAGCTGCTGTGGGTCAACGCCGGCCTGACCGTGGCGCTGATGACCGCGCTGGTGCTGGGCGTGCTGCCGCTGCCGGTGTTGTTCATGATCGGCTTCGCGATCGCGCTGGTGATCAACTACCCGGACCTGGCCGAGCAGCGCCGGCGGATCGGCAACCACGCCGGCAATGTGCTGGCGGTGGTGTCGCTGATCTTCGCCGCCGGCATCTTCACCGGCATCCTGTCCAACACCGGCATGGTCGAGGCGATGTCGCGCAGCTTCCTGGCGGTGATTCCGGACGCCTGGGGCCCGTACCTGGCGGTGATCACGGCGATCGCGAGCATGCCGTTCACCTTCTTCATGTCCAACGACGCGTTCTATTTCGGCGTGCTGCCGATCCTGTCGGAAGCCGCCGGCCACTACGGCATCACCCCGGTGGAGATGGCGCGCGCTTCGCTGGCCGGGCAGCCGGTGCACCTGTTGAGCCCGCTGGTGCCTTCGACTTATCTGCTGGTCGGCATGGCCAACGTCGATTTCGGCGACCACCAGCGCTTCACCTTGAAGTGGGCGGTGCTGGTGTCGCTGGTGCTGATGTTCGCCTCGCTGGCGTTGGCGCTGTACCCGCTGGCCACCTGAGCTTTGTAGGAGCGGCGTCCCACGGGATTTCCTTCGGTCATAAGCCGCGACAGCCGGAGCGGTGGTCGCAAGCGCCCTCCCCCGAAACCGCGTAGGGCCGTGATCGGTTGCAACCGTAGAGCTTTCACCTAGACCACTACGCTCGCGTACACCGCTTCGGCGGTCGCGGCTTATGACCGAAGGAAATCCCGTGGGACGCCGCTCCTACAAAGAGCCCCACCACCCGCCACGTCGTCGTTCGTCCAACACAGGAACCGTTCGCCATGACACTCCGCATCGCCTACGTCACCAGCGGCATGGGCAGCCTCGGCACCGCGATCTGCCAAAAACTCGCCGACAGCGGCCACACCGTGGTCGCCGGCTGCGGGCCGAACTCGCCGCGCAAGGCGGCCTGGCTGCGCGAGCAGCGCGAGTTGGGCTACGACTTCATCGCCTCGGAGGGCAACGCCGCCGACTGGAACTCCAGCGTGGAAGCCTTCGCCCAGGTCAAGGCCGAGGTCGGCGAGATCGACGTGCTGGTCAACAACGCCGGCGGCACCCGCGACGTGCTGTTCCGGCAGATGACCCGCGACGACTGGAACGCGGTGATGGCCAGCAACCTGCACAGCCTGTTCAACATCACCAAGCAGGTCGTCGACGGCATGTCGGCGCGCGGCTGGGGCCGGATCATCAACATCGCCTCGGTCAGCGCGCAGAAGGGCCAGATCGGCCAGGTCAACTACGCCACCGCCAAATCGGCGATGCACGGCTTCACCCGCGCCCTGGCTCAGGAATTCGCCGCGCGTGGGGTCACGGTCAACACGGTCTCGCCGGGCTATGTGGCCAGCGCCGCGATCAGCGCGTTTCCGCCCGACGTGCTCGACCGCCTGGCCGCGTCGGTGCCGGTGCGCCGGCTCGGCAAGCCGGAGGAAGTCGCCAGCCTGTGCGCCTGGCTGGCCTCGGACGACGCGGCGTTCGTGACCGGGGCCGATTACGCGGTCAACGGCGGCTTGCACATGGCTTGAGGGGTCAACCCTGTAGGAGCGGCGTCAGCCGCGACCACCGCAGCGGTGACCGACAGCGGACTGTCCGAAGACCGGTCGTCCGGGAATAACAGCGCATGCGGCGTCCTGGCTTCGGCCGCAGCGCTTGCGTACCTCGCTGCGGTTGTCGCGGCTCACGCCGCTCCTACAGAAGGCTTAGCCGATTTCGCTGAAGTCGCCTTCGGCCATCTGGTCCAGGCGGATGCGGTTGGCGAACAGCGAGAACGCGAGCATGCCGGCCAGGCCGTTGGCGCGGGTGATCCACGGCGGCATCCAGCGCGGAGGGGCCAGCACGCCGTCCTGGAACAGCGGCTCGAAACGCTGCACGTCGCCGAGGGTCATCTTGCCGGCGAACAGCCAGCGGCACAGGTGCAGCTTCTGCTGGCGCAGGGCCCAGCGGAAGAAGGTGTGCACGCCGACCAGGCCGCGCAGGTAGACGGTGTCCTTGGTGAAGGCCGAGCCGCCCGAGGTCGGCACGCCGCGATAGACGCGCTGGGCCGAGGCGAAGCTGTCTTCCGGCGATTGGCCGGCGTCGATGAAGTAGCGGAACACTTCGATGAAATCGGCGCCGTCGAGCGCCATCGCCACCGCGTCGATGCGCAGGCTCAGGCGCTTCATCCGGCCGATGTCGATGCTGCCGGTGATCTGCTCGGCGAAGGTGGCCAGGCCTTCCTGGGTCGCGGTGCTGCGCGGCGAGGACAGGGCCAGGCTCGGCAGCACCGGCTGTTCGCGGCCGTTGAGCGCGGTCAGCGAGTGCACGAAAGCCTCATGCTGCAACAGCTGGTGGCGGTCGTAGTCGCTGAACGCCGCGCCGCTGCGCAGGCGGATCCGGGTCGCGCCGGCGGCGGCCTTGGCGATCAGTTCCGGATCGAGCACCACCTCGATCACCCGGGCGTCGAAATAGTCGTCGAGGTCGCGCTGCAACTGCAGGCTCAGCGCGGTGGCGGAGATCTGCACCGTCTCGGCCGGCGACATCAGCTCGCGATCGAGTTCGTTGGCGATCGAGATGAAGTGGTTGGCGGCTTCGCGCGTGCTCGGCCCCTGCCCCGGCAAGGCGGCGTCGGGCTGGCCGAACAACTGGATCGAGTAATCGGTCACCGCCGGCGAGCCCAACGACTCGACCAGTTGCGCGGCGATGCCCCAGCTGCGCGCGGAGTCGATCAGGTACTCGCCGAGCGGATGGTCGGGGTCGGCCTCGGCGGCGATCGCGTCCAGTTCGGCGCGGACCTCGGCGAAGTCGTACTTGGGATAGATGATCGCCGGCGGCCGCGCGGTGCCGCGGGCGTAGTCGGCGAGGAACTGCACTTCCATCCCGGCCGGCCAGCTGGCCATGGTCAGCAGCTTGATCCCGCGCGCGGCGCGGACCATGCGCGCGTCGAGCGCGGCGTGGTGCTGGATCTCGGCGTGCAGGCTGGGCGAGAGCAGGCTCATGCGGCGGCTCGGGGGGCGGGGTGCGGTGTAGTTTGGGTTTGCGGCGGCGGCAACGATAAAAGCGGAGGCAACGGCAAATCCCCCCTGCCCCCCTTTTTCAAAGGGGGGAGGCGATCGGATCGGTTCGCGGGTTTGCGTCGGCTCGCGGGTTTGCGGTTGTCATCGGCGCGCGCGGCCTTCGGAGCCGACTGTTCGCGATCGGCCAATCCGCTCGGCCGGTGCCGCTTCCCCTTTTGAATCGGACGTTGCCGCTCCTCGCTTTCAATCGGCCGCTGCCGCTCTCCCCTCTGCATCGGCTGTCGCTGTTCCCCGCTTTGAAAAAGGGGGGCAGGGGGGATTTGCTGTTGCTGTTGCTGTTGCTGTTGCTGTTGCTGTTGCTGTTGCTCTCGCAGTCGCCGCAGCAAGCCTCGGCCGCAGGCCGGCACGCGCATCCTCGGGCCGGCCTCAGCGCCGCCCATACTTGTCTTCCAGACGCTTGTTCAGCGCCTTGCCCAGCACCTTCTCGTCGGCCTTCTGCGCGCGCCGGTTGGCGAGCTTGTTGGCGGCGCCGGCGACTTCCTCGCGCAGCTTGAGGTAGTTGGCGAAGCGCTGCGGGTCCAGGCGCCCGCCTTCGATCGCCTCGCGCACCGCGCAGCCGGGTTCGCGGTGGTGCGAGCAGTCGCGGAACTTGCACTGCTCGGCCAAGGCCTCGATGTCGGCGAAGTTCTCGGCGACGTCTTCCTCGCCGGTCGGCTTGAGCTCGCGCATCCCCGGGGTGTCGATCAGGCAGGCGCCGGTGGGCAGCGGGATCAGCGCGCGGTGGGTGGTGGTGTGGCGGCCGCGGGCGTCGCTCTCGCGCACCGCACCGGTCTTCATCCGTTCGATGCCGAGCAGGCTGTTGGTCAGGGTCGACTTGCCGGCGCCGGAGGAACCGACCAGCACCGCGGTGCGGCCCGGCCCCAGCCAGTCGGCCAGGGCCTCGCGCACGCCGTCGCGGTCGCGGGCGTTGACCGCGCGCACCGCCACGCCCTGGGCCAGTTCGATCAGCGCCCCGCTCGCGGCGGCGATCGCGTTCTCGTCGGCGGCCAGGGCCTCGTCGGCCTTGGTCAGCACGATCACCGGCTCGGCGCCGCCGCGCACCAGCAGCAGGTAGCGCTCGATCCGGCGCGGGTTGAAGTCGGCGTCCAGGCCGCAGACCACGAATACGGTGTCGACGTTGGCGGCGATCAGCTGCTGCTTGTAATGCTCGCCGGCGGCGCCGCGCTTGATCGCGGTATGCCGCGGCAGCAGCGCGACCACCCGGCGCCGGCCCTCGCCCTCGATCAGCAGCCAGTCGCCGACCCCGGGCCGCTGCTCGGGCGGGAAGCGCGGGCGCTGCCATTCGGGCAGGGAATCGACCGGGAAATTGCTGTCGGGACCGTCGGCGACCACGTAGCCGCTGCGGTGCTGCTCGACCACGCGGGCCGGGCGGGCGTGCGGGTGCTCGGCCAGGGCCGCCTGCCAGACCGGGTCGGCCGGCAGCGGGTTCGTGGCCGTGATCGGCCAGCCGATCGCCTGCAGGGCGGCGAGGTCAGGGGTCAAAGGCGCGTACAACCGGGGACATGGCGCGATTCTACATAGCCGGGCGGACGGTTTATGCCGTCCGCGTCCGTCGCGGCGGTCGGCGCGACCGGATCGCCCGGCCCCGGGGCCGGCCGAACCGTGCGCCCCGGCGCATCCCGCCGGCCCGCCGGGCCGGGCGATCAGCTGATTCGTGCCGGCGATTCAGCTAGTCTGGACAGCACCTTTCCCATTCCGATCCTGCCGCGATGTCCCTTCCGCCCCTGAAAACCCGCGAACGCCTGTCCGAAGTCCGCTACGAAATCCGCGGTGAACTGGCCCGGCGAGCCCGCGAGCTGGAGGCCCAGGGACGCAAGCAGATCAAGCTCAACATCGGCAACCCGGGCGCGTTCGGTTTCCGCGCGCCGGAGCACCTGCAGCGCGCGATCGCCGAGCGCATCGCCGACACCGATCCCTACACCCATCAGCAGGGCCTGCCGATGGCGCGCGAGGCGATCGCCGCGTTCCACAAGCAGCGCGGCACGCCCAACGCCTCGCCGGAGCGGGTGTTCGTCGGCAACGGCGTCAGCGAGCTTATCGATCTATCGCTGCGCGCCCTGCTCAACCCCGGCGACGAAGTGCTGCTGCCCTCGCCCGACTACCCGCTGTGGTCGGCGGCGACCATCCTCAACGACGGCCGCCCGGTGTACTACCGCTGCCAGCCGGAGAACGGCTTCCTGCCCGATCCGGACGAGATCGAGCAGTTGGTCTCCAGCCGCACCCGCGCGATCGTCCTGATCAACCCCAACAACCCGACCGGCGCGGCCTACCCGCGCGAGCTGATCGAGCGCATCGTCGCCATCGCGGCGCGCCACAAGCTGCTGCTGATGTGCGACGAGATCTACGACTCGATCCTCTACGACGGCGCCCAGTTCACCCCGGTCGCGCCGATCGCCGGCGACCTGCCCTGCCTGAGCTTCGGCGGCCTGTCCAAGGTGCACCGCGCCTGCGGCTGGCGCGTGGGCTGGGCGGTGCTGTCGGGCGATCCGGTCGCCAGCGGCGATTTCCATCACGCCATGGACCTGCTCGGCGCGCTGCGCTTGTGCGCCAACGTGCCGGGCCAGTTCGCGATCGAGGCCGCGCTGCACGGCGAGGACACCATCGCCCCGCTGTGCGCGCCGGGCGGCCGCCTGTACGAAGCGCGCCGCGCGGTGATCGAGTCGGTGCAGGCCAGCAAGCACCTGGAACTGGTCGCCCCGGCCGGCGCGCTGTACGCCTTCCCGGCGGTGACCGGGGCCGCGGCGCAGGGCTTCGACGACCACAAGTTCGCCCTGGAACTGCTCGAGACCGAAGACGTGCTGGTGGTGCCGGGCTCGAGCTTCAACGTGCCCTACCGCAATCATTTCCGGGTCACCCTGCTGCCGCTGCCGGAACAGGTACGCGAGGTGTTCCAGCGCATCGAACGGGTGCTCGACCGCTACGCCGAGCGCGCCGAAGGCAAGGCCCAGGCCGCGGTGGCCTGAGCGGCGATGGCGCTGCCTGACATGGGCCTGTCCTACCTCGCCCTGGGCGACAGCTACACCATCGGCGAGGCGGTGGCCGAGAACGGGCGCTGGCCGATGCAGCTGGCCGCCGGCCTGCGCGCGCAAGGGGTCGGCCTGGCCGACCCGCGCATCATCGCCGCCACCGGCTGGACCACCGACGAGCTGGCCACCGCGTTGGACCTGTCCGAACCGCTGGGCGAGTGGGACTTCGTCAGCCTGCTGATCGGGGTCAACAACCAATACCGCGGCCGCAGCGCGCCGCAGTACGCCGGCGAGTTCCGCCAGCTGCTGCAGCGCGCGCTGGGCTATGCGCGCGGCCGTCGCGAACGGGTGCTGGTGCTGTCGATTCCGGACTGGGGCGCGACCCCGTTCGGAGCCAAGGACGCGCGCGGCGCGGCCGTCATCGGCGCCGAGCTCGACGCCTTCAACGCGGCCGCCCAGCGCCTGTGCGCGGAGTACGGCGTGGCCTATGTCGACATCGCGCCGGTCTCGCGCCGGCTCGGCAGCGACGCGGCGATGCTGGCCGCCGACGGCCTGCACCCCTCGGCGGCGATGTACGCGCAGTGGACCGCGCTGGCCCTGCCGGTGGCCCGCGGCCTGCTGACCGACGCGGCCTGAGCGCGTCGCCGGGCTGCGGTTCCCGCGCGCGCCGGCGGATGCGACACTGAACGCCGCCCGCGCCACACGCCCGACCAGACGATGAACGAAGCGGTACAGGCCATGGCCCACGGACAGGCGGACCGCATCGCGCGCGCCTATCTGCCCGAGCACCCGCTCGGCAACCGCTGGGACTACTACTACAGCCGCGCCAAGCTCGGCAGCGATCCCTTGTACCCGGGGGTCAGCGCGGCCCTGCGCGGCACCCGCGCGCCGCTGCTCGACCTGGGCTGCGGCCTGGGCCTGCTGGCTCATACCCTGCACGCCGACGGCATCCGCCTGCCCTATCGCGGGGTCGACAGCGACGCGGCCAAGATCCGCCGCGCGCGTCGCGCCGCGGAGCGGGTCGGCCTGGATCAGACCCGCTTCGAGGTGCTCGACCTGGCGCGCGAAGTGCCCGAACACCGCGGCAGCGTGGTGATCCTCGACGTGCTGCAGTTCATTCCCTACCCGGCGCAGGAGCGGGCGCTGGACGCGATGATCGCGATGCTGACGCCCGGCGCGCGGCTGGTGATCCGCACCGGCCTGGACGACGGCACCGGCCGGGCCCGCATCACCCGTGCGGTGGATCGGTTCTCGCGCGTGCTGGGCTGGATGAACGCGAACCCGCGCTACTACCCCGACGGCGACGCCTTGCGCGCGCGCCTGGCCGCGGCGGGACTGCAGGTGGAGTTCACGCCGCTGTTCGGGCGCACCCCGTTCAACAACTGGCGCATCGTCGCCGCGCGCCCGGACTGAGCCGCGCCGCGCTCAGGCGTCGGCGCGCGCCTCGGGCAGGACGCAGCGGTAGCCGAGCTCGTCCAGCCGCCCCAGCAGGCGCTTCATCGCCTCCAGATTGCGGCCGTGGCCGGAACCCTCGTGCATCAGCACGATCGCGCCCGGCGCCAGGTCGCGCTCGATCCGCGCCACCACCTTGTCCGGGTCGGCCTCGACCGCATCGAAGCCGCGCGCGCTCCAGGCCACCCGGCTCAGGCCGTGGCGGCGCAGCGGCGCGGCGGTGAACGGGTTGGCCATGCCGACCACGGCGCGGAACCAGCGCGGCGGCTGCGGCAGCAACGCGGCCAGGCGCTGCTGGGCCTCGCCGATCTCGCGCGCCATCGCCCGCGGCCCCAGCGCCCAGAACCACGCCGAAGGGTGGCTGTGGCTGTGGTTGCCGACCTCGTGGCCGCGGCGGACGATCTCGCGCAGCAGGCCGGCGTGGCGCTCGGCGCGTTCGGCGACGACGAAGAAGGTGGCCTTGGCGCGATGCGCGTCGAGCAGATCGAGCATCGCCTCGGTATCGGCCGAGGGCCCGTCGTCGATGGTCAGCCAGACCGCGCGCTCGGCGGTCGGCAGCCGCGACAGCACCGGCCCGAACAGGCGCGAGCGCGGCCACAGCGTGCCCCAGAACATCGCCGCATGGCTGGCCATCAGGCTGGCCAGGCCGGCCGCCCAGCCGTAGCGCCACCACAGCGCCGCCGCCAGCGCCTGCGAGGCGGCGAACCAGACCGCCCAGGCCCAGGGCCGGCGCGGCGGTCGGTGAGCGGCGGCGACGGGTCGGTCCATGCGGTGGGTGCGGTCTCGGGCAGGGCCTGATCAAGTGGCCTGATCAAGTCGGCGGGCCAAGCCGGCTGATCAAGCGGGCAGATCCGTGCATCCTACCTTGCGCCGCCGGCGTCCCGCCCCCATCTCGCCCTCAATCTCCGTCCGCCAGCCCCGCTCATGTCCCTCGATCCCGCCCTGCGTTCGCGCATCGAAACCCTGCTCCAGTCCAACCGCGTCGTGCTGTTCATGAAGGGCGCGCCGAACGCCCCGCAGTGCGGCTTTTCGGCCAAGGCCTCCGGCGCGCTGAACGCACTGCTGCCGCAGGGCTACGCCCACGTCGACGTGCTGGCCGATGCGGACATCCGCGAAGGCATCAAGGTCTACGGCGAGTGGCCGACCATTCCGCAGCTGTACGTCGACGGCCAGTTGGTCGGCGGCAGCGACATCGTCGAGCAGATGGCCGCCAGCGGCGAACTGCACGGCCTGCTCGGCCTGCCGGCGCCGGACCGCAGCCCGCCCAAGCTCAGCATCACCCCGGCTGCGGCGCAGATGCTGCGCGACGCCGTCGCCAACGCCGGCGAAGGCTATGCGGTGCAGTTGGAAGTCGACCCGCGCTACAACGTGCGCCTGCAGCTGGCGCCGGTGGACACGGCCGCGGTCGCGGTGGAAATCGAGGGCGTGCGGGTCCAGACCGACTGGATGCACGCGCGCCGCGCCGACGGCGTGTCGATCGACTGGGCCGACGACGAACGCGGCCGCGGCCTGGTGATCGTCAACCCGAACGCGCCGCCGGCGGTGCAGCCGCTGACCCCGGCGCAGGCGCGCGAGCGCGTCGTCGCCGGCGGCCTGCGCCTGGTCGACGTGCGCCCGGCCGACGAGCGCGCCCTGGCCCAGGCCGGCGTCGCCTTCGACACCTTCGACGCCGGCACCGGCGCGCTCGAAGCCCTGCCCAAGGACACCGCGCTGGCCTTCCTGTGCCATCACGGCGGCCGCAGCGCCCAGGCCGCCGAGCACTTCCGCCAGCTCGGGTTCGGCGAGGTCTACAACGTGGTCGGCGGCATCGACGCCTGGGCCGACATCGAGCCGGGCATCGCCAAGTACTGAGCCAGCGGCCCGATAGCGCCACAACGACGGCCGCGACGCCTGCGTCGCGGCCGTCGTCGTTTTGGGCGGCCGTGCTGTCGCTCGCTCCTCGCGCCTCCACGCCCGTTTGTTCGCGCACGCCGCTCCCGGCCCGCCGCCGACCGCGCCAACCTGACTGATCCGCAACGCCGGCGGCGCCTCCGCCTTGTGGCCGATGCCGGCCGCGCGCCACGCGCCCTAACCTCGCGCCTCGTTGCCCACCCACGCCACGGAACGGCGCCTGCCGCGGAGTAACCCGTGACCTTCGCTTCCCCGATCCGCGCCCTGGGCGCGCTCGCCGCGCTGTGCCTGCTCGCCACCCTGGCCCGCGCCGCCGATCCGCCCAAGCCGGCGGCCGCGCCGATCCAGCAGCTGCGGATCTACGAAATCTTCGAAGACACCAAGCCGCAATTCCACGCCCGCTTCCGCGATCACGCGACGCGGATCATGCAGCGCTACGATTTCCGCATCGTCGCGATGTGGGAAACCCGGCAGGAACAGCGCACCGAGTTCGCCTACCTGCTGGAGTGGCCGGACGAGGCGACGATGCGGGACCGCTGGGCCAGGTTCATGGCCGACGAGGAATGGGCGCGGATCAAGCGCGAGACCCGCGGCCAGGGCCGCATGGTCGGGCAGATCCAGGACCGCACCCTGCATCGGGTCGAATACTCGCCGCAGCGGCAGTTTCTGGATTGAGCGGCGCGACGGCTGTTGTAGGAGCGGCGTCAGCCGCGACCACCGCAGCGGTGGACGCGAGCGAACGCCTCCGAAGCCGGGCCCTTCGGTGCGGGAAGCCGCTCATGTCCGTATCACAGGGCTTCGGCCGGTGCGCGTTTTTCGTCGCTTCGGTGGTCGCGGCTCATGACCGGAGGAAATCCCGTGGGACGCCGCTCCTACAAACAGCGTTTGCCGCGACTGGGGAGCCGGCGCGGCTCAGCCCTTGAAGCCGCCGCCGTCGAGATAGGCCCGTTCTTCGGCGGTGGATTCGCGGCCCAGGGCGGCGTTGCGGTGCGGAAAGCGGCCGAAGCGTTCGATCAGGTCCAGGTGCTGCCGCGCCCACTGCGCAGGGTCGCTGCCGTCGGCGTTGGCCGGCAGGCGCCGGTGCAGCTCCAGCGACAGGCGCTGGTCGCCGATGTCTTCGGAATGTTCGAACGGCAGGTAGAAGAACGCGCGCAGCGCCGGCTCGATGGCCTGGTCGTGGCCCAACGCCAGCGCGCGCCGGGCGTAGTGCCGGGCGAGCGGATCGGTGGCATAGGAATGCGCGCTGCCGCGGAACACGTTGCGCGGAATCTGGTCGAGCAGGATCAGCAACGCCAGCGCCGACTCGGCGTCGCGTTCGACCCAGTCGTCGTGCGCGCGGCAAGCGGCGGCGAAGTGGGCGTCGAGAAAACCGCTGCGGCATTGGCGGTCGAACTGCTCGTTGCGGTCGAACCAGCGGCTCGGTCCGGCGTTGCGCCAGAAGGCGACGACGTCTTGGGCGGTGACGGACATGATTAACCTGAGGTCGCGAAGACAGGGCCGCACCCTAGCACCGCCGCAACACCGTGTCGAAGCCGCGCGGCCTTCTTGCAGGAGCGGCGTAAGCCGCATTGCTCTTGTAGGAGCGGCGTAAGCCGCGACCGCCGCAGCGGTGTGCGTGAGCGAAGTATCCGAAGTCCCGGCATGAGATTCGACGGCCCAATAGCCGGACTTCGGCTGCAGCGCTGTCGATCACCGCTGCGGTGGTCGCGGCTCATGACCGGAGGAAATCCCGTGGGACGCCGCTGCTACAGACAACCAGGCGCTACGCCGCCGCAGGCGGGCCCGCGTCGGGCGCTTCGCCGAGCTGGGTCTCCAACTCGTTGATCCAGGCCGCGGTCAGGCTTTCCATGGTGACCGCGTGGATCAGCGGCCGCACCGCGCGCGAGGAATACGACTGCGCGACGAAGCGCGCATAGCGCTCGCGGAACGCCAGCCAGGCCTGGTGGGTCTGTTCGAACGCCTCCCGGCTCTTGCCGTCGAGCTGGCCGCGCAGGCGCTCGACCACGCGCTCCAGCCGCGCCTGTTCGCGCTCGAGCTCGACCAGCGCATGCCGGCTCATGTCGGCCTGGCTGACGTTGGCGTCGTCGCTGTCGCGCGCCAGCGCCTCGGCCTTGCCGACGTAGCGGTCGGCGATGCGCGCGGTGGTCTCGGCCTTGCCGATCAGGCGGCTTTCGAAGCGACGCAGTTCCTCGACGCTGGTGTGGGCGCCGTCGAGTTCCTGCTTGAGCGCCAGCAACTGCTTGCCGCGCTCGATCGCGTCGACCGTGCCGCGACGTTCGGCGATGCGCTGGATGAAGTAGAACGCCCAGGTCAGCAGGGCGCCGATGACGGTGAAGATGAGCTGTTCCATGACCTGTCCTCCGGTCGTGGAGCACAGTGTCGTCCGGGCAGGTCTCAGGCCGTGCGAGGCGGCGTGCGGGGCGTCTCAGAACCCCTTAAAAAGCAGGGGTTTCGCGCTTGGGCGGGGTGAATCGTTCAGCCGGTCGGGCTGCGGCGTGTGGCCCGGAAACGAGAAACGAGTGAAGAGGAGCGAGAAACGAGTAGAGCCCACTCGTTCCTCCTTCCTCTCCACTCGTTCGTTCCTTAGCCCTTCCTCGAAGCGCAGGTGCCGCACGACCTGCGGCGGCGGCTGGACGTAGCGAAGAGGAGCGAGAACGAGCAGAGCGCACTCGTTCCTCGCTCCTCTCCGCTCACTCCTGGCCCTGCTACTCGTCGAAGCGCAAATGCCGCACCGACTTGCCGTGGCGGCGGATCAGCTTCAGCGCTTCGATGCCGACGCTGATGTGGGTGTCGACGTAGCTGGCGCTGACCTTGGCGTCGGAGGCCTCGGTCTTGACCCCTTCCGGGATCATCGGCTGGTCGGAGACCAGCAGCAGCGCGCCGCAGGGGATGCGGTTGGCGAAGCCGGCGGCGAACACCGTCGCGGTCTCCATGTCGATGGCCATGCAGCGCATCGCCCGCAGCCGCTCCTTGAAGGCCTCGTCGTGCTCCCAGACCCGGCGGTTGGTGGTGTAGACCGTGCCCGTCCAGTAGTCGTGGCCGAGGTCGCGGATCGTGGTCGAGACCGCGCGCTGCAGGGCGAAGGCCGGCAGCGCCGGCACTTCCGGCAGCAGATAGTCGTTGGAGGTGCCCTCGCCGCGGATCGCGGCGATCGGCAGCACCAGGTCGCCGAGCTGGTTCTTGCGCTTGAGCCCGCCGCACTTGCCCAGGAACAGCACCGCCTTGGGCATGATCGCCGACAGCAGGTCCATCATGGTCGCCGCGTTGGGGCTGCCCATGCCGAAGTTGATCATGGTGATGCCGTCGGCGGTTGCGCTCGGCATCGGCCGGTCCAGGCCGACCACTTCGGCGCCGGTCAGGCGGGCGAAGGTATGCAGGTAGCCGCCGAAATTGGTCAGCAGGATGTGCTCGCCGAACTGGTCCAGGGGCACGCCGGTGTAGCGCGGCAGCCAGTTTTCGACGATCTGTTCTTTGTCTTTCACGCTTTGGCCTTTTCTAGTTGTTGTGCGGCCATTGTGGCACGGCTATGACCTTCGTCAGGGTTGGCAGCGCCGGCGCCCCCCGCTACGGTTCCAAGTCGCCCGCAATCCATTCGAATTGCTCGCTTTTTCGGGGAAATCCATGCTTCGACCGCTCTTCGCCGGCTGCGCCCTGGCGCTGCTGGGCAGCGCCGCGCAGGCCGCGACGCCCGCGCCGACCGCCTCGCGCTACACCCAGGACCCCTACCCCAGCACCTACCGGCCGCTGGCCTCGGGCCCGGTGCTGCTGCAGGGCGCGACCGTGCTGACCGGCACCGGCCAGCGCCTGGACCGCGCCGACGTGCTGCTGCGGGACGGCAAGATCGTCGCCGTCGGCAGCGGCCTGGAGGCTCCGGCCGATGCGGCCCGGGTCGACGCCGGCGGCAAGTGGATCACCCCCGGCATCATCGATGTGCACTCGCACCTGGGCGTCTACCCCAGCCCCGGCGTCGGCGCCCATTCCGACGGCAACGAGATGACCGGCCCGGTGACCCCGAACGTGTGGGCCGAACACTCGGTCTGGCCGCAGGACCCCGGCTTCGCCACCGCCCTGGCCGGCGGCGTGACCTCGCTGCAGATCCTGCCCGGCTCGGCCAACCTGATCGGCGGCCGCGGCGTGACCCTGAAGAACGTGCCGGCGGTGAGCTACCAGGCGATGAAGTTCCCCGGCGCGCCCTGGGGCCTGAAGATGGCCTGCGGCGAGAACCCCAAGCGCGTGTACGGCGGCCGCAACACCTCGCCGGGCACCCGCATGGGCAACGTCGCCGGCTACCGCGCCGCCTTCATCGACGCCAGCGAGTACCTGCGCAAGACCACGCCGAAGAACGCCGCGCCGCAGAAGAAGCGCTGGTGGCAGAGCGGCGCCAGGCCCAACGGCAACGGCGCCGACAGCGAGAAGGACACCGGCGGCAAGCGCGACCTCAAGCTCGACACCCTGGCCGGGGCGATCAAGGGCGACATCCTGGTCCACATCCACTGCTACCGCGCCGACGAGATGACCACCATGCTCGACCTGGCCAAGGAATTCGGCTTCAAGGTCAGCGCCTTCCACCACGGCGTGGAGGCCTACAAGATCGCCGACCGGCTCGCCGCCGAAGGCGTGTGCGGCGCGCTGTGGGCCGATTGGTGGGGCTTCAAGATGGAGGCCTTCGACGGCATCCAGGAGAACATCGCCATCGTCGACCGCCCGGCCAACAGCTGCGCGATCGTGCACTCGGATTCCGAGGAAGGGATCCAGCGGCTCAACCAGGAAGCGGCCAAGGTGATCGCGCATGCGCGCCTGGCCGGGATCGAGATCGCGCCGGAACGGGCGATCCGCTGGCTGACCCAGAACCCGGCCAAGGCGCTGGGCATCGGCGAGCGCACCGGCACCCTGGAGCCGGGCAAGATGGCCGATGTGGTGGTCTGGAACGGGAATCCTTTCAGCGTCTACGCCAAGGCCGAACAGGTCTACGTCGACGGCGCGCGGATCTACGACCGCGCCGACCCGGCGCGCCAGCCCAAGTCCGACTTCCTGCTCGGCCAGCCGGCCACCCAGGGCGCCGCCGCGAGCGGAGGTGTGCGATGAGCCGCGCCGTCCGCCGCCGCGTCCTCGCCGCCGCCTTGCTGGCCGCCGCCAGCTTCGCCGCGCCGGCGCAGAACCTGCTCATCCGCAACGCCACCGTGCACACCGCCACCGCCCAGGGCTCGCTCGAACACGCCGACGTGCTGGTCTCGGGCGGGGTGGTGCGGGCGATCGGCAAGGGCCTGAGCGCGCCGGCCGGCGCGCAGGTGGTCGAGGCCGAAGGCCGGCCGCTGACCCCGACCCTGTTCGGCGGCATCACCGAGCTCGGCCTGGAAGAGGTCTCCGGCGAGAAGT
The DNA here is from genome assembly GCF_057657315.1 of Lysobacter sp. Soil_C_15. Taxonomy (NCBI): domain Bacteria; kingdom Pseudomonadati; phylum Pseudomonadota; class Gammaproteobacteria; order Lysobacterales; family Lysobacteraceae; genus Lysobacter; species Lysobacter sp. Soil_C_15. Next base: position 87,467 of record NZ_JBDGIR010000005.1, on the reverse strand, counting down.
CGACCGTCGACCAGACCGTCGCGCTCGGCGCCGACACCAAGGAAATGACGGTGCGGCCGGAGTTCGACGTGACCCTGGCCTACAACCCCGACTCGGTGCTGATTCCGGTCGCCCGCATCGAAGGCATCGGCTGGACCCTGCTCGGCGCCGGCACCGCCGCCGGCGGCTCGATCGTCGCCGGCCAGGGCGGGGTCGAACGCCTCGACGGCGGCGCCGACCCGATCGGCCCGCGCGCGCTGTTCGTGCGCCTGGGCAAGGACAGCCTCGGCCTCAGCGGCAGCTCGCGCGCGGCGCAGTGGATGATCCTCGACCAGCTGATCGACGAGGCGCGCGGGCGCCTGCCGGCCGGCCACCACGCCGCCCTGCTGACCCCGGCCGGCCGCCAGGCCCTGCTCAAGTACCTCGACGGCGGCGGCCGGATCGTGTTCGGCGTCGACCGCGCCGCCGACATCCGCCAGCTGCTGCGCTGGTCGTCGCGGCACAAGCTGCGCATCGCCATCGCCGGCGGCGCCGAGGCCTGGCGCCTGGCGCCGCAACTGGCCGCGGCCCAGGTGCCGGTGTTCGTCAATCCGCTGTCCAACCTGCCCAGCGACTTCGACCAGGTCGGCGCCAGCCTGGAGAACGCCGCGCGCCTGCGCGCCGCCGGGGTCGCGGTCGGTTTCAGCGAAAGCGGCGCCGCGCACAACGCGCGCAAGGTCCGCCAGCTGGCCGGCAACGCGGTCGCCGCCGGCCTGCCCTGGGCCGACGGCCTGGCCGGGCTGACCCGGGTCCCGGCGGACGCGTTCGGCGTGGCCGGCGAAGTCGGCAGCATCGCCCCGGGCAAGCGCGCCGACCTGGTGCTGTGGAGCGGCGACCCGCTCGACGTCGCCCACGTCGCCCTGCAGGTGTGGATGGACGGCCGCGCGATCCCGATGCGCAGCCGCCAGACCGAACTGCGCGACCGCTACCTGCGCGCCGACAACGGCCTGCCGCGCGCCTACCCGGCGCCGGCGCGCTGAGCGGACGCCGCCCGCGCGTCCGCCTGCGGCGGGCGTGCGGCGCGGCGTATGCTGTCGCCGGCCGCCGTCGTCGCCGAGCGCGGGGCCGTCGACTCGACCGCAACCCCGGAGGCCCGCGATGACCCTGCCCACCCTGGAACTCAACTGGCTGGCGATCCTCGCCGCGACCGCGTCTTCGTTCCTGCTCGGCGGGTTGTGGTACGGGCCCTTGTTCAAGAAACAGTGGTGCCGCGCCGCCGGGATCGACCCGGACGCGCAGCCGCGCCACCCGGCGCTGATCTTCGCCACCGCGATCGTGTGCAGCTTCCTGGCCGCGCTGGTGTTCGCGGTGTTCCTGCCGCCGTCGGCCAACGCCGCCGACGGCTTCGGGGTCGGCTTCGTGGTCGGCCTGTTCTTCGTCTCGATGAGCTTCGGCATCAACTACGCCTTCGCCCAGCGCGGACCGGTGCTGTGGATGATCGACAGCGGCTACCACATCCTCCAGTTCGCCCTGTACGGCCTGATCCTCGGGGCCTGGAAGTGAGCGCGGCGGCGGGCGAGCGGCGCTGGTTCTTCGATTTCATCTCGCCTTTCGCCTATCTGCACTGGCAGAAGCTGCGCCCGCGCCTGGCCGAACTGGCGGTCGAGCCGGTGCCGATCGTGTTCGCCGCGGTGCTGCAGGCGCGCGGGCAGAAGGGGCCGGCGGAAATCCCCGGCAAGCGCGAGTTCACCTACCGCCATACCCTGTGGCAGGCGCGCCGCGACGGGGTCGAGCTGCGCTACCCGCCGGCGCATCCGTTCAACCCGATCGCGGCGTTGCGTTTGTGCATCGTCGCCGGCGGCACGCCCGAGGCGGTCGATGCGATCTTCGACTGGATCTGGCGCCGCGGCCAGGCCGGCGACGGCATCGAGGCGCTGCAGCCGGTGATCGACGCGCTCGGCGTAGACCCGGCCGCGCTCGGCGCGGAGGCGACCAAGACCGCGCTGCGCGCCAACACCGACGCGGCGATCGCGGCCGGCGTCTACGGCGTTCCTACGTTGAAGTTCGCAAGCGAGCTGTTCTGGGGCTACGACGCCCACGAGTTCGCGCTTGCCGCGTTGCAGCATCCCGAGCTGCTTCACGATCCGGAGATGCAGCGTCTGACAAGGTTGCCCCTGGGCCAGCAAAGGCGCAGCTGAACCCGACCCGCCAAGCGATGCAAAGCCGATGCGTGATCGTCGCCACAAAAAGGTATGCTCGTAACATTCGATTGATGCCAGCCACGACCCGGGGGGGAACATGCGCATTGGAATCGTCGTCGACTCCGCTTGCGACCTGCCGCTGGAGTACCTGGAACGACACCATATCCACCTGTTGCCGATCACCGTACGCATCGGCCAGGCCGTGCTCGCGGACCATCGCAACGAGCAGGCGACCCTGCAGTTCCTGCACACCCATCTGGCCGAACGCGGCTTCGAAGCCGAGACCACGCCGTACACCGTGCAGCAGGTGCGCGACCTGTTCGTCAGCCAGTTGGCGATCGACTACGACTACGTGTTCTGCCTGACCATTACCAAGACCCGCAGCCCGATCTACGAGAACGCCAACCAGGCCAGTTTCGCGATCCTCAACGACTACAAGCCGGTGCGCAGCGCCGCCGGCATCCACACTCCGTTCGCCCTGCGCGTGATCGACACCTTGAACCTGTTCGCCGCCCAGGGCGTGACCGCGGTCGAGGCGGCGCGGCTGCGCGAGGCCGGCGAAGGTGCGCCGAAGATCCGCGCCCGGCTCGAGTACCTGGCCCTGCACACCCACGGCTATCTGATTCCGCGCGACCTCAACTACCTGCGCGCGCGCACCCGGGTGCGCGGCGACCGCAGCGTCAGTTTCCTCAGCGCCGCGCTCGGCAGCGCCCTGGACATCAAGCCGGTGCTGCATTGCAACCGCGGCGAGACCGGCCCGGTGGCCAAGATCAAGGGCTACGACCAGGCCGCGCAGAAGCTGTTCGAGTTCGCCGCGCGCAAGAGTGCCGGCGGCCTGGCCACGCCGACGATGTGCGTGAGCTACGGCGGCGAGCTGGCCGAGCTGCGCGCGCTGCCCGGCTACGACCGCCTGCGCGCGGCCTGCGCCGAGAACAACGTCGAGTTGTTCGAAAGCGTGATGAGCCTGACCGGCATGGTCAACGTCGGCAAGGGCGCGCTGGCGCTGGGCTTCGCCGCAGAGCAGGCGCAGTTCGAGGGCTGACGGCCGGGGCTCGGGACTCGGGACTCGGGACTCGGGACTCGGGACTCGGGAAAGGCTAAAGCGGCGACTTTGTTTTTTGCTCGTCATCCCCGCGAAGGCGGGATCCGGAGACTTCAGAGCCATATCGCGGCAGAGCTCTGGATCGACGCCTTCGCGGCAATGACGGACATGAAGATGCGGGCGCGGATAGCGCCGCACCGCTGACCCGCCGTGGCCGCCGGCACAGGACTTCCAGCCCAGGCCCAGGCACCGAGGCAGCGGTTAGGCTCGGAACCTTGCCCGTTCCCAGGTAGCCGCTCGATGCCCCGTCTCCATCTGCTCGCCCTCGCCCTGGCCAGCGCGTTCGCCGCGCCGGCGTTCGCCCAGAACCCGCCGCAGCCCGCGCCCCAGCCTGCGCCGCAGGACAAGAAGCAAGGCGACAAACCCGCCGCCCAGCTCGAGCAGGACGCGCTCGAGCCGGCCGGCACCGACCCGGCGCGCGCGCCGGCGCAGACCGCCAAGGGCGCGAGCAAGCCCGGCGCCGAGGCCGACGACAAGAAGTGGGACATCACCGCCGCCCACGGCCCGACCAAGGCGGTGCGCTTCGATACCGACGAAGGCACCTGGATCGACCTGGACGTCTCGCCCGACGGCCGCCAGATCGCCTTCTCCCTGCTCGGCGACATCTACCTGCTGCCGATCGGCGGCGGCCAGGCCCGGCGCATCAGCCAAGGCCCGGCCTGGGACGTGCAGCCGCGCTTCTCGCCCGACGGCCGCGAGATCGCCTTCACCTCCGACCGCGGCGGCGGCAACAACCTGTGGCGCATGCGCGCCGACGGCAGCCAGCCGACCCAGGTCACCAAGGAAGACTTCCGCCTGCTCAACAACCCGGCCTGGACGCCGGACGGCCAGTTCCTGATCGGCCGCAAGCACTTCACCGGCGAACGCTCGCTCGGCGCCGGCGAGCTGTGGATCTACCACGCCGCCGGCGGCGGCGGCGGCCTGCAGCTGACCAAGCAGAAGAACGACCAGCAGGACCTGGGCGAGCCGGCGGTGTCGCCGGACGGCCGCTACGTCTATTACTCCGAGGACGTCACCCCGGGCCCCAGCTTCCAGTACAACAAGAACCCGCACGACACCATCTACGCGATCAAGCGCCTGGACCGGCAGACCGGCAAGAGCGAGACCCTGATCGACACCGCCGGCGGCGCGGTGCGGCCGCAGCCCTCGCCGGACGGCAAGTCGCTGGCCTTCGTCAAGCGCGTGCGCGACAAGTCGGTGCTGCACGTGTTCGACCTGGCCAGCGGCGAAGCGCGCCCGGTCTGGGACGGGCTGTCGCACGACATGCAGGAGGCCTGGGCGATCTTCGGCCCCTACGCCAACTTCGATTGGACCCCGGATTCCAAGGCGGTGGTGATCTGGGCCCAGGGCAAGCTGTGGCGGGTCGCGATCGGCGACGGCAAGCCGCAGCCGATTCCGTTCGCCGCCGCGGTCGAGCAGACCGTGACCGCGCCGCTGCGCTTCGAGCAGACCCTGGACGAAGGCCGCTTCGCGCCGAAGATGATCCGCGACGTCGCCACCAGCGCCGACGGCAAGACCTTGGTCTTCCATGCGGTCGGCCAGCTGTGGCGCAAGCGCCTGCCCGACGGCAAGCCCGAGCGCCTGACCGGCAACGACAACCTCTACGAATACCAGCCCAGCTTCAGCGCCGACGGCAGCAAGCTGCTGTACACCACCTGGTCGGACGAAGCCTTGGGCGCGATCTACGTCGCCTCGGCCGGCGGCGGCGGCGGCAGGCGCCTGACCCAGGAGCAGGGCTTCTACTACGGCCCGCGCTTCTCGCCCGACGGCAAGCGCATCGTCTACACCAAGAGCGGCGGCGGCAGCCTCACCGGCAGCCTGTGGTCGGTCGATCGCGGCATCTACGTGATGAGCGCCGACGGCGGCAAGCCGGTGCGGGTGGCCGACAGCGGCGAGACCCCGCAATTCAGCGCCGACGGCACGCGCGTGTTCTACCTGACCGGCGGCGGACTGAAGAAGAAGCTGATGTCGGTCGGCCTGCACGGCGAGGACCCGCGCGAGGTCTATAGCCTGAAGTACGTCGATTCGGTCAGCCTCAGCCCGGACGGCAAGTGGGTCGCCTTCACCGAGCTGTTCAACGCCTATGTCGCGCCGCTGATGACCGGCGGCACCGGCCCGGTCGAACTCAGCCGCGACAGCAAGGCGATGCCGGTGACCCAGGTCAGCGCCGACGTCGGCAGCTACCTGCACTGGGCCGCCGACTCCAAGTCGCTGCACTGGATGGTCGGCGACCGCTATCACTCGCGCCCGCTCAACCAGGCCTTCGCCTTCCTGCCCGGCGCGCCGGCGACCCTGCCCAAGCCGTCGGCCGACGAGGCCGGGGTGCGGGTCGGCCTGGAGCTGCCGGTGTACGCGGCGCAGGACACCGTCGCTTTCACCCATGCGCGGGTGGTGACGATGCGCAACGCCGAGCGCGAGCAGGAAGTGATCGAGGACGGCACCGTGGTGGTGCGCGGCGACCGCATCGTCGCGGTCGGCCCCAGCGCTACGGTCGCGGTGCCGGCCGGGGCGCGCCGCATCGACGCCAGCGGCAAGACCATCCTGCCGGGCTATGTCGACGTGCACGCCCATGCCGCGCATTTCGGCCAGGGCGTGGTGCCGCAGCAGAACTGGGCCTATTACACCAACCTCGCGTTCGGCATCACCACCATGCACGACCCCTCGGCGACCACCGAGTTCGTGTTCTCCGAAGCCGAGCTGCTGAAGGCCGGCAAGATGGTCGGCCCGCGCGTGTTCTCGACCGGCACGATCCTGTACGGCGCCGACGGCGACTTCAAGGCGGTGGTCAATTCGATCGACGACGCGCGCAGCCACCTGCGCCGGATGAAGGCCAACGGCGCGTTCTCGGTCAAGAGCTACAACCAGCCGCGCCGCGAGCAGCACCAGCAGATCAACCAGGCTGCGCGCGAGCTGGGCATGCTGGTGGTCGAGGAAGGCGGTTCGACCTTCAACCACAACCTGCCGATGATCCTCGACGGCGTCACCGGCATCGAGCACAACATCCCGGTCGCGCCGCTGTACAAGGACGTGCTGGAGCTGTGGCGGCAGACCGACGTGCGCAACACCCCGACCCTGGTGGTCAGCTACGGCGGCCTGTCGGGCGAATACTGGTGGTACGCGCGCGACAACGTCTGGGAAGACAAGAAGCTCAACCGCTTCTTCCCGCGCGAGACCCTGGACGCGCGCTCGATCCGGCGCGAGACCGCGCCGGATTGGGACTACTGGCATGTCCAGGTCGCCAAGTCGGTGAAGAAGCTGCGCGACGCCGGGATCAAGATCCAGATCGGCGGCCACGGCCAATTGCAGGGCCTGTCGGCGAACTGGGAGATCTGGATGCTGCCGCAGGGCGGTTTCAGCAACTTCGAGGCGCTGCGCGCGGCGACCATCGACGGCGCCGACTACCTCGGCCTGTCCAAGCAGCTGGGCTCGCTGGAAACCGGCAAGAAGGCCGACCTGGTGGTGCTCAACAGCAATCCGCTGGAGAACATCCGCTCGACCATCGACACCCGCTACGTGATGGTCGACGGCCGTTTGTTCGATGTCGACGCCGACATGGCCGAGCTCGGCAACCGCGGCGAGAAGGCGCCCAACTTCTATTGGCAGCGCCATCGCGACGGCCAGACCTTCGGCCTGGAGTACGGCCCGACCTCGGTCTGCCATTGCCCCAAGGGCCACGGCCCGCACCAGGCGCACAGCGACGAGGACTGAGCCGGACTAGCGCGGCGGCGGTGCCGTCGCGCGCTCGGCCATGAACAGCCATTCGCCGGGACTCGGATCGGGATCGTCCGAGTCTTCCGGCTCGGCCAGCGCGTGCAGCCTCCAGCCGCACGCGCCCAGCCAGGCATCGATCGCCTCGCGCTCGCAGCCCCAGCGGAACGGTTCGCCGCGCCACCGCAGCCAGGCGCGTACCCACGGCCGCTCGCGCCGGAAACGCGCCCGCCCGCGGCGCAGTTCCATCGCCGTGGCGAGCAAGACCGAACGCGGCGGCAGGCGCCGGGCCAGTTCGCTCAGCAAGCGCTGCGCGCGCGCCGGCGGCAGGTACATCAACAGGCCTTCGGCCACGCACAGGGTCGGCCGGACCGGATCGAAGCCGGGATCGGCGAACAGCTCGCCCAGCGCCTCGTCGCGCTGCAGATCGGTCGCCAGCAGCCGCAGGCGCGGCGGGTGCGCGCCTTGCAAGGCCTCGCGCTTGACCGCCACGGTATCGGCGCGGTCGAGCTCGAACACCCGCAGCCGCGGATGCCGCTGCGCCAGGCCGCAACCCAGGCCGTCGTAACCGGCGCCGATCAATACCGCCTGCGCCGCTGCGTCGACACAGGCGCGATCGGCCCATTGCGCGATGCGCCGCTTGCGCCAGGCGTAGTGCCCCCGCAGCCCCGGCAGGGCCAGCGCCTCGAGCGCGCTCAGGCAGGCGCGCCCCAGCGCATGATCGACCAGGCGCAACAGGCCGCGGCCGCCGGCGCCGCAGCGTTCCAGGCAGGCACGGGCGAGCTGCGCCTGCGCGGACGGCTCGCCCCGCTCTCTGCCCTCGCGCACGCTCGCGGCGGCGACCAACATCGCGGTGGACACGCCGTTCATGCGCCGGTGCGCGCGAACAGCGCTTCGTGATGGCGCAGCCAGTCGCTGTCCCAGCGCCGGTCCGGGTCCAGTTCGCGCTTGCGCCGCAGGAAGGCGCGGAACTGCGGGTAGGCCGCTTCGACCTGGTCGCGCGTGGCATGGCGATGGTAGGTCAGGTAGTAACTGCCGCGGCAAGCCAGGGCCCGGTCGATCAGGCCGCGGAACGCATCCGCCGCAGCGGCGCGGCCGGCCGGATCGTGACGCACGTGCAGGTTGAACACGATGCAGGCCCAGTCCTCGCGCGCCCAGGCCAGCATGCTGCTGCGCTCCGCGCGCACCAGGCGCACGGTGCCGTAGATCGGCTGCGCGCGATGGCGGCGCAGGCAGGCGGCGGCCGCGGCCATGAACTCGGCCAGGCGCTCGCGCGGCACATACAGCTCGGTGATCATCTCCGAGCCGCAATGCCCCAGCGCCGCGTCGACGCCGGCGTGGTAGCCGTCCAGGTAGACGCCGGCCTGCTGGCTGTCGGAGGCGTAGCGCTGGCCGTCGGTGGCCGCATAGAACGCAGCGTATTCGGCGAACGCGCGGCTCGGATCGGTGTGCGCCAGGCGCAGCAGGCGGGCGAAGTCTTCGCCGCCGAGGTGGCGCGGCGCCGGATCGGGCACGGCGTCGGCGAGCGGGCGATAGCACGAGGCGATGCCCAGATCGAGGAAATCGTCGCTGGCCGGGTCGATCGCGAACTGGAAGTCGCCGTAACTGCAGCCATCGGCGATCGCCGCCTGCAGGTGCGCGATCAGTTCGCCCACCCGCAGCAGCGCGACCTCGCGCCGCAGCACCGAGCGCGGCACCAGCCGCAGGGTCAGCCGCGCGACCAGGCCGAACAGGCCATAGCCGCCGGCGGCGAGGGCGAACCACTCGGCGTCGCGCTCGCGGTCGGCGAGGCGCGCCTCGCCGCGGTGATCGATCAGGACGATGGATTCGACGTCCTCGACGAAGGGCGCGAACGCCAGGCCGCGGCCATGGATGTTGGCGGCGAACGCGCCGCCCAGGCTGAAACCATCGGCGCCGGTCTGCTTCTGGCGGATGGTCCAGCCGCGGACGTTGTGCGGATGCCGCGCCAGCCATTCCAGCAACGCCGGCCACTGCACGCCGGCCTCGACGGTGAGCAAGCCGCGCTCGGGGTCGAAATCGACGATGCGGTCCAGGCCCGAGGTATCCAGCAGCCAGCCGCCGGACAGGAACTGCTGGCCGCCCATGGCGTGGCGGGCGCCCACGGCGATGGTCGAACGGCCCAGGCGCGCGCAGTCGCGCACCGCCGCACAGGCCTGTTCCAGGCTGCGCGGCTGCAGCAGGCCGGCGACGGCAGTGCGGTTGAGGCCGGAGTGGACGTCGTTGAGGTACAGCGGCGGCGAGCGGGGCGGCACGAGGGCGGCGGACATGGCGGGTACCGTTGACGAGGCCGGCCTACCTTGGCCGCGCGGTATCGGAAACAGCAACCGCATCGAAACAAGTATCGGATTATGATCCCTTGCATTCCGACTGCCCGCACCTTCGCCCCATGGCTGAACGCGAACGCCTGCTCGCCGCGCTCAAGACCACGCTCAAGGAGCGCGGCTGGCGCTATGCCGATCTGGCCCGCGCGCTGGACCTGTCGGAGCCCACCGTCAAACGCCTGCTGTCGAACGGACGCATCGACCTGGAGCGGCTGGAGCGCATCTGCGCCGCGCTGGACCTGGACTTTTTCGAGCTCGCCCGGCGCGCCCGCGGCGCGCGCGACCAGCCCCACCACCTAAGCCCGAAGCAGGAGGCGGAACTGGCGCGTTCGCCGAGGCTGATGACCGTGTTCCACCTGCTCTGCCAGGGCTGGCGCACCGACGCGATCCGCGCCGGCTTCGGCCTGAGCGCGGCCGAACTGACCCGCCTGCTGGCGCGCCTGGACCGCTTGGCGCTGGCCGAACTGCTGCCCGGCGACAAGGTGCGTCTGCGCGTGCCGCGCGATTTTTCCTGGCGCGACGACGGTCCGGTGCGCGCACGCTACCTGGGCGCGGCCAGCCGCGAGTTCCTGCTCGACGGATTCCAGTCGTCGGACGCCTTGTTGGCCTTGGACATCCGCGAATTGGGCGCGGCGTCGCTGGCGGTGCTGCGGCGCAAGCTGGAGCGCCTGCAGGCGGAGTTCAAGGAATCCGCGGAACTGGATCTCAGTCTGCCGCCGTCGAAGCGGCGCAGCGTCGGCCTGTTGTTGGCCACCCGGCCCTGGGTCTATTCGCTGATCGAGACGCTGCGCAGCGAGTACGCGGACGCGCAGGACGCGCCCGCGCCTGCGCGCGGCGGGCGCCGCTCCCGCGGTGCGGTGCGCTGACCGGCCGTCGCCGGCGTTGCGCGCCTCGCGCGTTCACAAACCAACAAGGTTCGCCGGCCTAGGCTGGCGGCAACTTCCGCACGAGGCGCCATGATGGCCACCCGCTACTACCTCACCCTGCCCGACGGCGAACGCGCCCGCGGCAGCGACGCTGCGCTGTCGTTCCGCGCGGTCAGCGCCGAGGGTTTCGCCGAAGAACTGCAGGCCGCCCTGCGCGGCGACGGCCTGTTCGAGCGCTGGCGCGCCAAGCAGCCCGATCCCGACGACGTCGATCCCAGCCTGGGCGCCACCGACCCGGCGGCGAGCGTGCACGGCGAACAACGCGACCTGCGCATCGACCTGGTGGTCGTCACCGCGCTGTCGGGCACGATCATCAAACACCGGCTGCGCCTGCTGGCGGGCAGCGGGTGGGAACTGCGGGATGTCACGGCCGCTTGAACGCAGCCACGAGCCGGGAACTGGCGAAAGGGAACTGGCGAAAGAGAACTGGAGAAAGCGGCCCGGTGACACGAGGCACGCGGCGCGCGCGATGGCGCGTGCCGCGGTCGCGACCGCCGATCAGCCGCGCAAGGCGGCGGCGTGGTGGGCGATGTGCTCGCCGATGAAGCTGGCGATGAAGTAGTAGCTGTGATCGTAACCGGAGCGGATCCGCAGCTGCAGCGGGTGGCCGGCGACTTCGCAGGCGATGCGCAGCAGCTCGGGCTTGAGCTGCGGCACCAGGAACTCGTCGGCGTCGCCCTGGTCGATCAACAAGGGCAGGCGTTCGCGCGCGCCGGCGACCAGCGCCGTCGCGTCCCAGGCTTTCCAGGCTTCGCGGTCGTCGCCGAGATAGGCGCCGAAAGCCTTCTCGCCCCACGGGCTTTGCGACGGCGCGGCGATCGGCGAGAACGCCGATACGCTGCGGTAGCGGCCCGGGTTCTTCAGCGCGATGGTCAGCGCGCCGTGCCCGCCCATCGAATGGCCGCTGATGCCGCGCGCGCTGCCGGTCGGGAAGTGCGCGTCGACCAGCGCCGGCAGTTCCTCGACCACGTAGTCGTACATGCGGTAGTGGCCGGCCCATTTCGGCCGGGTCGCGTTGAGGTAGAAGCCGGCGCCCTGGCCGAGATCGTAACCCTCCGCGTCCGGCACGCCCTCGCCGCGCGGGCTGGTGTCCGGCGCGACCAGGATCAGCCCGTGCTCGGCGGCGTAGCGCTGCGCGCCCGCCTTGGTGATGAAGTTCTGCTCGGTGCAGGTCAGCCCCGACAGCCAGTACAGCACCGGGCAGTCCTCGCGCTCGGCCTGCGGCGGCAGATAGACGCCGAAGCGCATCGTGCAGCCGAGCGTGGTCGCGGTATGCGACCAGACTTCCTGGCGTCCGCCGTGGCAGGCGTGGGATTCGATTCGTTGCATGTCGGGGCTCTCAGCGCAGCGTGGATCCGTTCGGGTTGATCGCCAGTTCGTCCACGCGCTGCGGGTAGAACGGCTTCTTGTGTTCCATGTCGTAAAACAGCAGGCCGTGCAGGCCGATCGCTTCGCGCTTGGGCACGCGGTTGCGCCACAGGCGTTCGAACACCGGCTCGAGCGCCTGCGGCGGATGCCGCGCCAGGACCTCGTCGATGAAGGCCACGTCCTGGCCCGGCGGATACAGCAGATCGAAGTCCGCGTCCTCGACCGCGAACACGTCGTAAACGCAGTTGATCGCGCTATCGATGACCTGGACGTATTTCATCGCCGCCTCAGTAGTGGATCACGGTCCGGATCGACTTGCCCTCGTGCATCAGATCGAAGGCCTCGTTGATGCGTTCCAGCGGCAGGGTGTGGGTGATGAAGGGGTCCAGGTCGATCTCGCCCTTCATCGCCTGCTCGACCATGCCCGGCAGCTGGGTGCGGCCCTTGACCCCGCCGAAGGCCGAGCCGCGCCAGACCCGGCCGGTGACCAACTGGAACGGCCGGGTGCGGATTTCCTGGCCGGCGCCGGCGACGCCGATGATGACCGACTCGCCCCAGCCCTTGTGGCAGCACTCCAGCGCCGAGCGCATGACCTCGACGTTGCCGATGCATTCGAAGCTGAAATCGACGCCGCCGTCGGTCATCTCGACCAGCACGTCCTGGATCGGACGCGCGTGGTCCTTGGGATTGACGCAGTCGGTCGCGCCCATCGCCTTGGCCAGTTCGAACTTGCCCGGGTTGGTATCGACGCCGATGATGCGCCCGGCCTTGGCCTGCACCGCGCCCTGGATCACCGCCAGGCCGATGCCGCCCAGGCCGAACACCGCGACCGTGTCGCCGGGCTGGACCTTGGCGGTGTTGTGCACCGCGCCGATGCCGGTGGTGACGCCGCAGCCGAGCAGGCAGACCTTCTCCAGCGGCGCCGCGGGGTTGACCACCGCCAGCGAGACTTCGGCCACCACCGTGTACTCGCTGAAAGTGCTGCAGCCCATGTAGTGATGGATCGGCTGGCCCTGGTAGCTGAAGCGGCTGGTGCCGTCGGGCATCAGGCCGCGGCCCTGGGTCGCGCGCACCGCCTGGCACAGGTTGGTCTTGCCCGACAGGCAGAACTTGCACTGGCGGCATTCGGCCGTGTACAGCGGGATCACGTGGTCGCCCGGCTTGACGCTGGTCACGCCCTCGCCGACCTCGACCACCACCCCGCCGCCTTCGTGGCCGAGCACGGCCGGAAACAGGCCTTCCGGGTCGTCGCCGCTCAAGGTGAAGGCATCGGTGTGGCAGACGCCGGTAGCGGCGATGCGCACCAGCACTTCGCCGGCCTTCGGCGGCTCGACGTCGATCTCGACGATCTGCAGGGGCTGACCGGCGGCGAAAGCGACGGCGGCGCGGCTCTTGATGACCCGGCTCATGGGCGATGTCTCCTGATGGTGGCGTCCCGGGAAGGGAAACAGTGGAACGGTTCCGTCGCGGCGCACGGCCGCGGCAGCTTAGGTCGGATGCGCGGTCATTTCAGGTACGAGCGCACCAACGCGGCGATCTCGTCGATGCTGGCGTCGCGGCCGCGGTCGGCCACGGCCTGGCCGAGTTCCTCGCGGATATGGCTTTCCAGCACTTCCGACATCAGCCCGTTGATCGCGCCGCGGATCGCCGCGATCTGCTGCAGCACCGCCGCGCATTCGCTGCCGGCCTCAAGCGCGCGCTCCAGCGCCTCGGTCTGGCCCTTGATCCGGCGCACCCGGGTCAATACGCGTTTTTTCTCTTCCGGCGAATGCGGCATGACGGCGGGCCCCGGATGCGGTGGCATCCTATACCCCTCTATAGTATCAGAAGCCGGGACTCGGGACTCGGGACTCGGGACTCGGGACTCGGGACTCAGGACTCAGGACTCAGGACTCAGGACTCAGGACTCAGGACTCAGGACCCAGGACCCAGGACTCAGGACTCAGGACTCGAGCCGAGGGCCGAGAGCTACGGTATGGGCCGGGCCGCCTTGCTTTGGATAGGAACGGCGCGAGCCGCGACCACCGCAGCGGTGAAATACCACGAGGCCGTCAGAGGCCCGCCTACGGCCACACGCCAACCAAACCGCTCGCGAATACAGGCTGCGGCCGCCACGCTTGCGCACACCGCTACTGTGGTCGCGGCTGACGCCGCTCCTACAGGGCCGACGCTTGCGCGCGCTGGCGCCGGGCGCCCCACCACAGGCCGGCGACCAGGCCGATCAACCAGCCCAACGCCGGCAGCAGTACCGGACCGAGCAGCCGGGTCGCGGTCCAGGCGGTGAAGATCAGCGTGCGCAGCGGCGGCGATGCGCTCACGTCCATCGCCTGGTCGAGCGACACGCCGGCCATCTGCGCGAACAGGGCCTGGACCGCGAGCGCGCCGGCGATCGCGCCCAGGGTCGCGCCAACCACCGCAGGCCACAGGCGCGCGGACCAGCGCGGCCGGCTTGCGCTCCACAGCAGCGCGCAAGCCGCGACCGCCAGCCAGCCGGCGAACAGGAACCAGGTGGCGAAAGAAGTCATTGGGTGGTCGGGATTGGGGATACGCAAAGCCTACGATGCGGCTTCGCTCTATGGGTAGGAGCGGCGCGAGCCGCGACCGCGACTCCGCGGCGACGACGCACCCCACACCCGAGCGCGCGGCTCCTGTAGGAGCGGCGTGAGCCGCGACAACCGAAGCGGTGGTCGCAAGCGCAATGGCCGAAGCCCGCGCAGGCCGATGGTCGCGAGCGCTGGCCGGTGGGACTTCGGCAAGGAACATGGTATTGCATCGCTTCGGTTGTCGCGGCTTATGCCGCTCCTACAAGGAGCAACAACGCGAGCGCATCGCGGCCAATCGCGTCGTCGCCGCGGAGTCGCAGTCGCGGCTCGCGCCGCTCCTACCCCGCAGCACGACGACCCGACTTGGGAATCCCCAATCCCGCCCCCGCCTCACCCCGTGTTCTGTACCCCCGCCGCGATGCCGTTGACCGTCGCCACCAGCGCCTGTTGCAAGGCGTCGTCGGGACGGCCGGCGGCGCGCCAGCGGGCGAGCAGGTCGACCTGCAACAGGCTGATCGGGTCGACATAAGGGTTGCGCAGGCGGATCGACTGGCGCAGGCGGTGGTCGCCGGCCAGCAGTTCGTCGCTGCCCTTGATCGCCAGCACCGCGCGCCGGGTGCGTTCGAACTCCTCGGCGATGCCGGGATGGAAGCGCGCGTGCAGGTCGCCTTCGGGCAGCTCGCGGGCGAGCATCGAATAGCGCTCGAAGATCGCCGGGTCGGACTTGGCCAGGACCATCTCCAGGTCGTCGACCAGGGTGCCGAAGAACATCCAGTCGCGCGCCATCTCGGCCAGCGCCTCGCGGCCGTGCGCCTGCAAAGCGCGCTCCAGGGCGGTGCCGACGCCGTACCAGGCGGTCAGGCCGGCGCGGTTCTGCGACCAGGCGAACACCCACGGAATCGCGCGCAGCGAGCCGATGTCGCCGGCGCCGGCGCGCTTGGCCGGGCGCGAGCCGATGCGCAGGCGCTCGATCACGTCGATCGGCGTGGCGGCGCGGAAATACGCCGGGAACAGCTCGTTCTCGTGCACCAGCGCGCGGTAGTGCGCGCGCGCCTGCGCGGCCAGTTCGGCGGCCAGCGCGCGCCAGCCGTCGCCGCGCGGCTCCGGCGGCCGCGGCCGCAGGGTCGCGCGCAGCACCGCGCCGGTGGTCTGCTCCAGGTTGCGCAGCGCCAACGCACGGATCCCGTACTTGCGGTGGATCACCTCGCCCTGCTCGGTCAGGCGCAGATAGCCGTCGACCGAGCCGCGCGGCGCGGCGATCACCGCACGCTCGGTCTTGCCGCCGCCGCGGCTGATCGAGCCGCCGCGGCCGTGGAAGAAGGCGATGCGCACGCCGCTTTCGGCGGCCAGCGCGGTCAACGCGCTCTGGGTGCGATGCAGGGCCCAGCGCGAGGCCAGCATGCCGCCGTCCTTGGCGCTGTCGGAGTAGCCGAGCATCACCACCTGGCGATTGCCGCGCACGCGCAGGTGGTCGCGGTAGACCGGATCGGCGAACAGCGCGCGCAAGGTATCGGCGGCGGCATCGAGGTCGTCGACGGTTTCGAACAAGGGCGCGACGTCGAGCGGCACCCGGCCGTCGCGCTCGGCGCAGCCGGCGGTCTTGGCCAGGGCCAGCACCGCCAGCGCGTCGGCGGCGCTGCGGCTCATGCTGACGATGTAGGGGCCGAAGGCGCGTTCGCCGTAGCGCGGGCGCAGCCGGGCCACGGCGCGGAACACGTCCAGGGTCGGTTGCGCAGCGCTCGCGGCGCTGCGCGAGGGCGGCGCCTCGCCGTCGAGCACGCCGTGCAGGCGCGCCGCGCGCGCGGCGACGTCCAGCGCCGCCCAGTCCGGCTGGTCGAACAGCGCGGCCAACGCGGCGTCGTGGGTGGCCGAATCCTGGCGCAGGTCCAGGCTGGCCAGATGGAAGCCGAAGCATTCGGCGCGACGACGCAGGCGGCGCACCGCGAAACCGCCGGCATGCGCGCCCTGGTGCGCGGCCAGGCTGCGTTCGATCAGGGCGATGTCGGCCAGGAACGCGGCCGCGTCGGGATAACCGTGCACGCTCTCGTCGAGCGTGGCCTGCAGCCGCGCCGCCATCAGGCTGAGCAGGTTGCGGTACGGCATGTCGGCGTGGCGCGGCTTGAGCTGCGCAGCCGCCTTGGGCAACTGGTAGCGGTAGTCCTCGACCCGCGCCAGCACCGCGTCGTCGACCCGCACCCGGCTGACCGACTGGCTCAGCAGTTCGGCCAGCGACGCCAGTTCGCGCCGGTAGGCGTTGAGCACCAGCGCGCGCTGGCCGGCCAGGGTGGCGGCAATGGTGTCGGCGCCGACGTTGGGATTGCCGTCCATGTCGCCGCCGACCCAGGTGCCGAAGCCGAGCAGGTCGGGCAACGCGGCCGCGCTGCCGTAGGTCTCGCGCAGCGCCTCCTCGAACATTTCGTAGAACACCGGCAGCACCCGGTACAGCACCTCGGACAGATAGAAGCCGACGTGTTCGAACTCGTCGGCGACGCTGGGCTTGGCCGCCGGCGCTTCGGCGGTCTGCCAGCTCGCGGTCAGGGCCAGGCGGATGCGCTCGCGGTCGGCGCGGCGCTCGGCCGGGGTGCGGCCGCGATCGATGTCGTCGACCAGGCAGGAGACGATGGTGCGCTCCTTTTCCAACAGCGCGCGCCGCACCGCTTCGGTCGGGTGGGCGGTGAACACCGGTTCGATCCGCAGCCGCGCCAGCAGCGCGACCACTTCCTCGGCGCTGACCCCCTGCCGCGCCAGGGTGCCGAGCGCGTCGCGCAAGCCGCCGGGCTGGGCGCCGGCGCCGCTGCGCTCGTAGTCGCGGCGGCGGCGAATGCGGTGCACGCGCTCGGCCAGGTTGACCGCCTGGAAATAGGTGGCGAAGGCGCGTACCAGATCGCCGGCCTGCTCCAGGTCGGTGTCGGCCAGCGCATCGGCGAGCGCGCCGATCGGCGCCTGCGCTTCGCGGCGGCGGATCGCGGCGCGGCGCAAGCGCTCGACCTCGTCGAGGAAGCCCTGCCCGCGCTGTTCGGCGAGAATCTCACCGACCAATGCGCCCAGCGTTTTGACGTCGTCGCGCAGCAAGGCGTCGGTGGAGGCGAAGTCTACGGCGCGCAACGGTTCGTCGCTGGTATCGAGGAGGACATTCATCCTTCAAGGCTACAACACCTGTACGAAGCGAATCCAAGCCGCAGGCGCGACGCGCACCGTCGCGCGCATTCGTTTCCGTTGCAACTTTTTCGCCGGCGCAACGGAACGCCGCGCCAGCCCTGCCGCATCCGCGACTTAGCGCCGTCGCCACGGCGGCGCCGGCGACTTAGGACGTTTGCTACTGAGCATATGCGGCGACGCGCACCGCAAGCCGGCTGCGCCGCGGCGCGCACGACCGCGGCGCGATGCGCTCGCGATCGGCGATGCGCGCGGCATCACGGCGACGGCGGCGCCTCGTCGTCGCGCAACAAGGCCGTGACCCAATCGCGCAGGCGTTCCAGCCGCGCGCTGCCGTGCGCTTCCGGCAACCAGGCCAGGTACACCCGACGCGACGGCGGCGGCTGCGGACACGGCAGCGGCAACAACGCGCCATGCGCCAGCGGTTCGGCGATCAGGCGCGGATACAGCAGGGCGATGCCCTGCCCGGCCAGCGCCGCGCTCAGCGCCGGCATCGGCGAAGACAGGCCCAGCGACGGCAGCGGCCAGTGCGCCGGATCCTCGCCGAACCAGTGCGGCCAGTCCTCGCGCCAGCCCTCGCTGGTCACGTGCAGCAGACGCGCGCCGGGGGTGCGCTCGCGCCACCAATGGGCGAGATCCAGGCGCGCCGCCAGCGCCGGCGCGGCCACCGGCTGCAAGGCCTGCTCGAACAACAGCTCGCCGCGCAGCCCCAGTGCGGCCGGGTCGCGATGCATCAGCAAGGCATGCACCCGGCCCTGGGCCAGGTCGTCGGCATTGGCCGGGCAGAACAACTGCACCTCGGCACCGGCGCGCGCGGCGAAGTCTTCCAGGCGCGGCAACAGCAGGCTGACGCTGAGGCTGGTCGGCGCGCCAAGCAGCCAGCGCCGGCTTTCGTCGCCGCGCGCGCGCAGGCGCGCGGTCGCCGCCTCGATGCGTTCGAAGCCCTCGATCAGTGCCTCGCCGTACTCGCGCCCGAGCGGCGTCGGCCGCGCCCGGCCGCCTTGGCGGTCGAGCAGGCGCAAGCCGAAAGCCTCTTCCAGGTGCTGCACGTGCTGGCTGAGCGCGGCATGGCTCAGGTGCAGGCGCTCGGCGGCGCGGCGCATGCCGCCGTAGCGCACCACCGCGGCGAAGGCCTGCAGCGCGCGCAGCGCCGGCAGGCGCCGTGGGGACGGGTCGCTGGTGGTCATGAAAACTTACCGCCTGGTTTGGATTTACAAATTTTAACGGGATGGTTCGCGGCCTAGATTTACCACATGACCCACCCCGCTCCGAGCGCCGCCCGCGCCCCCCGCCCCCTGCTGCTGCGTGCCGGCCTGATGGCCGCGGCCTCGATCTGCCTGGCCGTGCTCGGCCTGCTGACCCGCTACACCGCCGGTCTGCCGGCGGAACTGGTGATCTGGGCGCGCTTCTTCCTGCCCGGACTGGCGCTGGTCGCCCTGGCCGGGCGCGCGGACTGGCGCGCGGTGTTTTCTCTGGCCGACCGCCCGGCCTGGGTGCGCGCGGTCTGCGTGGTGATCTCGCAAGGCTGCTTCGTCTACGCCGCGATCCACGGCGACCTGTTGCGGGCGGTGCTGCTGTACAACACCGGCCCCTTGTTCATTCCGCTGATCGCCTGGGCTTGGCTCGGCGAACGGCTGCGCGGGCCGGCGCTGTGCGGCCTGGCGATCGGCTTCTGCGGGGTGGCGGTGGTGCTGGATCCCGGCGCGCACGGCCTGGACCGGCTCGCCGCGCTGTCGCTGTGCGGCGGTTTCGCCATGGCCGCCTCGCAGGTGCTGTTCTACCGCAGCGCCCAGCACCAGCCGCCGCTGCGCAACCAGTTCAAGCTATACCTGCAGGCCTCGTTGGTCGGCCTGCCGCTGGCGGCCTGGGGCGCGACCCGGATCGACCCGGCCGCGCTGGCGACGCAACCGGTCTGGGCGCTGGTCGCGGCGCTGCTCGGCATGTCGCTGTGCAGCCTCGGCAGCCAGTCGCTGCGCGACCTGGCCTATCGCGGGCTAGGCAACGCCTCGACCCTGGCGCCGCTGATGTATGTGGCGGTGCCGGTCGGCGCGGCGCTGGATGGGTGGCTGTTCGGCCGCTCTGCCGGCGCGTCGACCTGGTTCGGCGCGGCGCTGATCGTCGCCGGCGCGGCGATCGCGTTGCGGCGCGCGGCCGCGCCGGCGCCTGGCGCGACGACAGGAATCGGGACCAGGGAATGCGGAATCGCCGAGCGACGCTCGGGCCTGGCCGCGTTCCCGAGCATATTCGTGCCGTTCGTGCGCCGACCGGCGGCGGGCCGAACCGCTGGCGCGGGACGCAGCGAATGCCGACACTAGCGCCCGGAACTCACTCGGCCAGGGAATGCCAATGCCGTACTTGGGAATCGGCCTGCACGTCGTCGTCGCCCTGTATTTCGCCGTCCACGCGGTGCGCAGCGGCCAGGATCGCTACTGGCTGATGGTGCTCTTCATGTTCCCGCTGCTCGGCAGCGTGGTCTATGCCTTCGCGGTATGGCTGCCGGAACAGCGCCACAGCCGCCACGGCCGCGCCCTGGCCGGCAACGTGCGCCGCCTGCTCGATCCCGACCGCGGCCTGCGCGAAGCGCAGGACGCTTTCGATACGGCCGAAACCACCGATCACCGCCTGCGCCTGGCCGATGCGCTGCTCGACGCCGGTCGCGCCGGCGACGCGCTGGCGCATTACCGCGCCGCGCTGAGCGGCATCCATCGCGACGACCCGGACATCCAGGTGCGCCTGGCGCGGGCCCTGCTCGAAGCCGGCGAGTCGGCGCAGGCGCGGCAGTTGCTGGAGGAGCTGATCGCCAAGCGCCCCGATTACCGCTCCGCCGACGGCCATCTGACCTATGCGCGCGCGGTCGCGGCCAGCGGCGACCGGGCCAAGGCGCGCGAGGAGTTCGAGGCCCTGACCGGTTACAGCAGCGGCTTCCAGGCCCATGCGCATTACGCCCAATGCCTGGCCGGCTGGGGCGAGAGCGCGCGTGCGCGCGAACTGTGCGCGCAGACGCTGGCGCGCGCGCAGCGCATGCCGGCGCACCTGCGCCGCCTGCACAAGCCCGACCTGGACCGCCTGCGCGCGCTCGACAAGCGACTGGCCGCCGGCTGAGCCGCGCCTGGACACGGCGTCCACGCCGCTGCGGGTATCACTGCGAACTCGGCCAGACCGCCGCCGCGCGACCCCGGAGCCCAGCGCATGAGCACCGCCCTGATCGTGATCGACCTGATCAACGACATCGTCCACCCGGACGGCAAGCTCGCGCGCGCCGCCGATGCGGTGCGCGAAAGCGGGCTGATTGCGCGCTGCAACGGCCTGGCCGCGCGCGCCCGCGCCGCCGGCGCGACGGTGGCGATGGTGCGGGTGGCGTTCGCGCCGGATTATTCCGACCTGCCGCGGCATTCGCCGTTGTTCGGCCGCGCGGCCGAGCTCGGCGCGCTGCGCGACGGCGACTGGGGCACGCGTTTCCACGAACGGCTGGAGGTCGGGCCGCGCGACTGGATCGTGACCAAGCCGCGGGTCAGCGCGCTGTTCGACACCGACCTGGAGGCGCGCCTGCACGCGGCGGCGATCCGGCGCGTGGCGATCTGCGGGGTCAGCACCGAAACCGGCGTGCAGACCACCGCGCGCGATGCGCACGACCGCGATTTCGAAGTGACCGTGGTCGGCGACCTGTGCGCCAGCGCCGATCCGCTCAGGCACCGCGCGGCGCTGGAGATGCTGGCGACCGTGGCGACGGTCGCCGATGCCGGGCAAGTCGACTTCGCCGCCTGAGCCCGCTGGCGCAAGCCGCGCCTGCGCTCAGTAGGCGAAGTCCTTGAACACCGGGTCGACGCTGCCGCCCCAGGCGCCGTGGTACAGCTCCAGTTTGCGTTCGGCCGGGCTCTTGCCCATCGCCACGAACTCGGCCAGCGGCTCCAGGTAGATCGACTCGTCGGCGCCGTGCTGGTTCAGGCGCGCGCGGCGCTTGAGGCCGTGGGCGGAAATCTCCAGCGCGCGCCGCGCCAGGTCCAGCACCTTGCCGTCGCGGAACGGAAGTTGGAAGCCATGGCGGGGCACACCGTCGCGCAGGGCGTGGCGCTCGGCCGGGGTGAAGTCCAGCACCAGGTCCCAGGCCGCGTCCAGCGCCTGCGCGTCGTACAGCAGGCCGACCCAGAACGCCGACAGCGCGCAGATCCGGTTCCACGGGCCGGAGTCGGCGCCGCGCATCTCCAGGTACTTCTTCAGCCGCACTTCCGGGAACGCGGTGGTGCTGTGGTCGGCCCAGTCCTTCAGGGTCGGGCGCCGGTCCGGATAGGCCGGCAGCTTGGCGTCGAGGTAGTCGCGGAACGACTGGCCGCTGGCGTCGATGTAGCGGCCGTCGCGGTAGACGAAGTACATCGGCACGTCGAGCAGGTAATCGACGTAGCGCTCGTAGCCGAAGCCGTCCTCGAACACGAAATCGAGCAGGCCGGTGCGGTCCGGGTCGGTGTCGGTCCAGATGTGCGAACGGTAGGACAGGTAGCCGTTGGGCTTGCCCTCGGTGAACGGCGAATCGGCGAACAACGCGGTCGCGATCGGCTGCAAGGCCAGCGAGACGCGGAACTTCTTCACCATGTCCGCTTCGTCGCGCACGTCGAGGTTGACCTGCACGGTGCTGGTGCGGGTCATCATGTCCAGGCCCAGGTTGCCGACCTTGGGCATGTACTCGCGCATGATCTTGTAGCGGCCCTTGGGCATCCACGGCATCTCGTCGCGGCGCCACTTGGGCTGGAAGCCCATGCCGAGGAAACCCAGGCCCATCGGCTCGGCGACGGTGCGCACTTCGCGCAGATGGGTCGCCGCTTCGACGCAGGTGTCGTGCAGGGTGTCCAGCGGCGCGCCGGAGAGCTCCAGTTGGCCGGCCGGCTCCAGCGAGACCGAGGCCTGGCCGCGGCTGAGCGCGATCACCCGGCCGTTTTCCTCGACCGGAGCCCAGCCGAACTGGACCAAGCCCTTGAGCAGGGCCTCGATGCCGCGCTCGCCGTCGAAGGTCGGCGGCCGCAGGTCGTCGGTGCGGAAGCCGAACTTCTCGTGCTCGGTGCCGATCTTCCAGTCCGCATCCGGGCGCGCGCCCGACGCCAGGTACTCGACCAGCATGTCGCGGCCACCGGCCTTGACGTCGGGAATCTCGATATCCTTGACCTGGCTGGGACCGGACACATCCACCTCGCTTGATTCTGTTCGGCAAGGCGGGATGCCCTGCTCGCGCGTCGCTGCGCGGAAAGCCGCCGGCCGTCGCAGACGGGCCAACGACCGCGGCCGGCGCCCCGTCATGGGCCCGCCGGCCGGTCTGTTGCGTGCCACCTTGCACTGTTTCCGAGTCTGGATATGCGGCGGCTCGCCTACAATCGCAAGACCCCGGCAGTGTAGACCTCGCTTTGCGCCGAACAACGTCCGTCCTGCAACGCTATGGTTCGGCCCTGCTACTGGCGCTGGCGGCGCCGGGCGTGCCTGCGCAGACCGCGCCGGCGCAGTTGGAACGCGGCAACGGCCCCGAGCCGAGCACGCTGGACGCGCACCGCTGCCAGGAGGTCGCCTGCGGCAACGTGCTGCGCGACCTGTACGAAGGCCTGGTCACCGAGGACGCGCAGGGCCGCCTGATCCCGGGCATGGCGCAAAGCTGGACGGTCTCGGCCGACGGCCGCACCTGGCGCTTCGTCCTGCGCCCGGGGCTGCGCTGGAGCAACGGCGAGCCGCTCGACGCCGGCCAGATCGCGGCCAGCTTCCGGCGCGCGTTCGCGCCGGCCACCGCGGCGCCGTTCGGCGAATTGTTCGACGCCCTCGACCAGGCCCAGGCGGTGCAGGCCGGCCGAGTGCCGCCGGAGCGGCTCGGAGTGTCGGCGCCGGATCCGCGCACGGTCGAGTTCCGGCTCAACCGCAGCGCCTCGCTGCCGGCCCTGCTGACCCTGCCGATCGCCTTTCCGGTGTACCTGCCGGCGCTGCAGCGCCACGGCGCCCAGCACACCCGGCCCGGGCGACTGGTCTCCAACGGCGCCTACACCCTGGCGGCGTGGACGCCGCAGGCCAATCTGCAGCTGGTGCGCAATCCGCGCTTCCACGATGCCGCCGCGGTGGCGATCGAGCGGGTGCGCTTCCACGTCACCGAGGACGCCGCCGCCGAACTGCAGCGCTTCGCCGCCGGCGACCTGCACATCACCGAGGTGGTGCCGCCGCAACCGCTGGCCTCGCTGCGCCGGCGCTTCGGCGCGCAATTGCGCCTGTCGCCCTACCTGGGCGCGTTCTGGCTCGGCCTCAACACCACCCGCGAACCGTTCCGCGATGCGCCCTGCGCTGCCGGCGCGGCGCGCTGCGACGACCGCGCCCTGGCCCTGCGCCGGGCGCTGGCGATGGCGGTCGACCGCGACAAGCTGACCCGCTACGTGACCGGCCTGGGCGAAACCCCGGCCTACGGGATCGTCCCGCCGGGCATCGCCGGCTACGCGCCGGCGACGCTGGCGTGGGCGTCGATGCCGCAAGCGCAGCGCGAAGCGCATGCGCGCGCGCTGTACCGCTACGCCGGCTACTCGGCGCGCGAGCCGCTGACGGTCGAGCTGCGCTACAACACCTCGACTCCGCACCGGCGCCTGGCGCTGGCGGTCGCGGCGATGTGGCGCCAGACCCTGGGCGTGCAGGTGCGGCTGCGCAACGAGGAATGGAAGGTATTCGTGCAGAACCGCAAGCAGCGCGCGATCACCCAGGCGTTCCGCGGCGGCTGGATCGGCGACCTCGCCGACGCGCGCAATTTCCTCGCCGCGTTCGGCAACGACGGGCCGCTCAACTGGACCGGCTACGACGACGCCGGCTATCGCCAGCGCCTGGCGCGCGCCGACGCCGCCGCCACCGAAGCCGCGCGCAACGCCTGGCTGCGCGCCGCCGAGCAGCGCCTGCTCAACGACCATGCCGCGATTCCGCTGTATTTCTACACCTCCAAACACCTGGTCTCCGAGCGCGTGGGCGGCTTCCAGCCCAACGCCCTGGACCGCCACGCCAGCCGCTGGTTGAGTCTGCGCCCATGACCCCCTCCCCGCGCCGGCATTCGCTCGGCCGTCATCGCGAAACCCACCGCTCCGAGCGGGTCGGCTGGCTGCGCGCGGCGGTGCTCGGCGCCAACGACGGCATCGTCTCGGTCGCCGGCCTGGTGGTCGGGGTGGCCGCCAGCGGCGCCGACAACGCGGCGATCCTCACCAGCGGCATCGCCGGCGCGGTCGCCGGAGCGATGTCGATGGCCGCCGGCGAATACGTCTCGGTGCGCTCGCAAGCCGACACCGAACGCGCCGACCTCGCGGTGGAGCGGCGCGAGTTGGCCGAGGACCCGGACAGCGAACTGGAAGAACTGGCGCGGATCTACGTCAAGCGCGGCCTGAGCCCGGAGCTGGCGCACGAGGTCGCGCGCCAGCTGACCGCGCACGACGCGCTCGGCAGCCACGCCCGCGACGAACTGGGCATCACCGAAACCTTGCGCGCGCGGCCGCTGCAGGCCGCGGCCGCCTCGGCGCTGGCCTTCGTGTGCGGCGCCGCCCTGCCGCTGGGCGCGGCGCTGCTGGCCCCACACCAGCAGGTCGAAGCGGTGGCGATCCCGACCACCCTGGCCGCCTTGTTCGGGTCCGGCGCGCTCGCCGCCTGGGCCGGCGGCGCGCCGGTGCTGCGCGGCGCGCTGCGGGTCGCGTTCTGGGGCGCGCTGGCGATGGCGGCAGCGACCCTGGTCGGACGCCTGTTCGGCGTGCAGGTCTGATGCGGCCGGCGCTGGCCCGTTTCGGTTCGCGCCTGTTCGAGGCGGGGATCACCCTGTGGCTGCTGGCGACGCTGTGCTTCGTGTTGCTGCGCGCGGCGCCGGGCGGCCCGTTCGACAGCGAGAAGGCCGCGCCGCCGGAGGTGCAGGCCGCGCTCGACGCCCAGTACCGGCTCGACCAGCCGCTGCCGATGCAATACCTGGCCTGGCTCGGCGACGCCGTGCGCGGCGACCTCGGACCGTCGTTCCAGTATCCCGACTACACCGTCAACCAGCTGATCGCCAACGCGCTGCCGGTGTCGATGCTCAACGGCGGCCTGGCCTTGCTGCTGGCGCTGGCGCTCGGCATCGGACTGGGGGTATGGGCGGCGCTGCGCGCCGGCGGCTGGACCGACCGGCTGCTGATGGGCCTGGCCGGGCTGGGCCTGGCGGTGCCCAAGTTCGTGGTCGCGCCGCTGCTGGTGCTGGTGTTCGCGGTCGGCCTGCACTGGCTGCCGGCCGGCGGCTGGGGCGAATGGGACAACATCGTCTTGCCGGTGATCGCCCTGGCCCTGCCCAACATCGCCTACTGCGCGCGCCTGACCCGCGCCTCGCTGCTGGAAACGCTGTCGGCCGACTACCTGACCGCGGCGCGCGCGCGCGGCCTGTCGGAAACCCGGCTGCTGTTCGCCCACGCGCTCAAGCCGGCCCTGCTGCCGGTGGTGGCCTGGCTGTCGCCGGCGCTGATCAACGTGGTCACCGGCTCGGCGGTAGTCGAGCAGGTGTTCGGCATCCCCGGCATGGGCCGCTATTTCGTCCAGGGCGCGCTCAACCGCGACTACACCCTGGTGTTGGGCGTGGTGCTGGCGATCGGCGCGCTGATCGTGGCGATCAATGTCGCCGTCGATGCCTTGCGAGCCTGGATGGATCCGCGCCTGGGCGACTGAGCGACGGGACTCGGGACTCGGGACTGGCGACCCGGTGAAAGCGGGGACGAATCGGCGACGAGAGGCGCTAGGCTCTTCGAGTCCCGAGTCCCGAGTCCCGAGTCCCGAGCCCCCAGTCCCGAGCCCCGAGTCCCGGCTACACTCCAGCCCATGCGCAAGAAGAGCAAAGCCACCTCGGTCGACATCGCCCATCTGGCCGGCGTGTCCCAGGCCACCGTCTCGCGCGTGCTCAGCGGCAGCCCGCTGGTCAATGCCGACACCCGGCGCCGGGTCGAAGCGGTGGTGCGCGAGCTCAACTACAAGGTCGACCGCCACGCCTCCAGCCTGCGCCGACAGCGCTCGGGCACCCTGGCGATGCTGCTGTTCGAGGACCCGACCCCGGACGAGTCGCACATCAACCCGTTCTTCCTGTCCATGCTCGGCTCGATCACCCGCGCCTGCGCCCGCCACGGCCAGGACCTGCTGATTTCGTTCCAGCAGTTGTCCGACGACTGGGCCGCCGACTACGAGGACAGCATGAAGGCCGACGGCCTGATCCTGCTCGGCTACGGCGACTATCTGGCCTACCAGGGCAAGCTGCAGAAGCTGGTCGAACAGGGCACCCGTTTCGTGCGCTGGGGCGCGGTGTTGCCCGATCAGCCGGGGCTGTCGATCGGCTGCGAGAACCTCGGCGGCGGCCGCCAGGCCGGCGCCCACCTGGTCGCGCTGGGGCGGCGGAGGATCGCGTTTCTCGGCGACGCCTCCAGCCACTACCCGGAATTCCTCGACCGCTATCTCGGCTGCGAACAGGCCCTGACCGACGCCGGGCTGAGCCTGGACCGCGCCCTGCAGGTCGACGCGGAAAGCTCCGAGGACGCCGGCCATGCCGCGGCCCGCGAACTGCTGGCGCGCGGCTTGCCTTTCGACGCGGTGTTCGCGGCCAGCGACCTGATCGCGATCGGCGCGATGCGGGCGCTGGCCGAACGCGGTCTGCGCGTGCCCGAGGACGTGTCGGTGGTCGGCTTCGACGACATTCCGATGGCGCGTTTCGCCCATCCGCCGCTGACCACGATCTTCCAGGACACCAAGCAGGCCGGCGAACTGCTGGTCGATACGCTGATGAAACTGATCGGCGACGAGGAAGCGCACAGCGTGCGGCTGCCGACCTCGCTGGTGGTGCGCAAGTCCTGCGGCGCGGGCTGACCGCGGCGTCACTGCTTGCTGTAGGAGCAGCGGCCCACAGGATGTCCTGTTGCCGTAAGCCGCGACCGCCGCAGCGGTGCGATGCCGCAGGAGCGTCCGCGGAGAGGTTGCGCGTCCATCTCTGTGGATGGCTCGATTCGAGCGATGGCGATGGGCCGCGATGAAGCAAGAGCAAATCCCCCTGCCCCCTTTTTCAAAGGGGGGGAAAGCCTTGGGGCGGAATGAATAAGTGTTGGGGGGTCGCGCGCGATCAGCGGCGGCGGGCGCGGGCCATCGCCCGGTCCAGGGCCGCGGCCAGGCCGGTATCGCGCACCGGGGCGTCGAGCAGGTAGACCTCGACGCCGTGCGCGGGCACTCGCGCGCGCAGGGTGTCGCCTTCGCCGATCACGGTCTCGCCGCCGCCGAGCGCGGCGCGCCAGGCGCCCGCCTGCAGGCGCTCGGCGATCGCGAAATCGGCCGGGGCGTCGCCCTTGTTGAGCAGCACTAGGGCGATCTGGGCCGTGCCGCCGTGTTGGTAGACGCGGTAGAACGCGGCCCGGTCGCCTTGCAACAGCAGGTTCGACTGCAGCCCGCGTTGCAGCGCCGGCGAGTCGCGCCGCACCTGGGCGATGCGCTTGAGCGCGGCATGGATCGGGTGCGCGGCGCCGGCATCGACCCGCGCCTGGCCGTAGTAGTTGCGGTTGCCCGCGTGCTCGGCACGGCCGCGCTGGAAGCCGGTTTCCGAGCCGTAGTAGATCACCGGAATGCCGCGCGCGGTGAACAGCCAATTGTTGGCGTCGATGAAACCTTCGTCGCTGGCGTCCAGCCGCGCCATGTCGTGGTTGTCGTAGAAGGTCATCAGCTCGTACGGGTTCGCGTACGGGCCGTCCTGCAGATACAGGCGCTCGTCGAGCCGGGCGTAGTCGGCGCGAGCGCGGCCGAACACCTGCGCCATGCGCTCCTTGAGCGGGAAGTCGAGCACGCTGACCGCGCCGTTCTCGGCCCAGGTGAAGGGCGCGATGTTCTCGGCCTTGTAGTCGAAGGCCTCGCCGAACATGAACAAGCCCGGCCGCTTGGCCCGCATGCGCGCGGCGAAGCTGCGCCAGAACGGCATCGGCACGTGGCGGATGGTGTCGATGCGCAACGCGTCGGCGCCCTGGTCCAGCCAGTGCGAATAGGCATCGACGAAATAGTCCAGCACCGCCGGGTTGGTGTCGTCGAGGTTGGACAGCTGGACCAAGTCCTTTTGGGCGTGGAAGAAGCGGTGCAAAGGCTCGCGCTTGGGGTCCAGCCGCTCCGGCGGCAGATTCTGGTGGTCGGCGACCAGCACCCCGTCGCGATAGATTTCGCCGTACTTGGGCTGGTCGCGCGGCATGGTGAACGACGGCGAGCCGTGGTTGGCGACGATGTCGAGCACGGTCTTGAGCCCGTGGCGCTTCAGGCCGGCGGTGAGCGCGGCGAAGTCCAGGCCCGGGCTGGGCAGATGCTCGTCGAGGCGGAAGAAATCCACGCCCCAATAGCCGTGGTAGCCGGTCTTGCCTCGGTCCTGGAACGCGCCGCCCCAGGTCACCGTCTCGCCGCCGGTGAAGGCCTGGTCGGGATTGTCGACGATCGGGGTCAGCCAGACCGCGCCGAAACCCATCTCGCGGATGTAGCCGGCGTTGTCGAGCAAGCCTTTGAAATCGCCGCCGAGGTAGCCGATGTTGTCGCTCTCGCCGGCCGGCGCGCCCGCCACCGGCCGATCGAAGCTGCGCGTGGCCGGATCCGGCCCGCCCTGCTCGCGTTGGTCGTTGTTCGGGTCGCCGTTGACGAAGCGATCGGTGACCACGAAGTACACCGCGTCGCCGGCCATCGGCTCGAGCGTGCCGTAGTAGTCGCGCGGCGGCGAAGCGGCCGGCCCGGCCGTCGCGCAAGCGGCCAGCGCCAGGGCCAACGCGGCCAGCGCCAGCCGGCTCATGCGCGCGCCTCCGCGCCCGGCTCGCGCACCCGCAGCACGCACAGTCCGGACACGACCAGGCTCGCGCCGCCGATCACCAGGGCCCATACCGGTTCTCCGTGGAAGAAGGCCTTGAGCAGGAAGCCGAGCAGGCTGGCGGCGACCAACTGCGGAATGACGATGAAGAAATTGAAGATGCCCATGTACACGCCCATCTTCGCCGCCGGCAGGCTGTCCGACAGCAGGGCATACGGCAGCGACAGGATCGAGGCCCAGGCGAAGCCGACGCCGAGCATCGACAGCAGCAGCCACTGCGGGTCGCGGATCAGGGCGATCGAGATCAGCCCGGCGCCGCCCAGGCAGACGTTGATCAGATGGCTCCAACGCAGGCCCCAGCGCCGCGCCATCCACGGGATCGCCACCGCCGCCAGCGCGGCGAAGCCGTTGTAGGCGGCGAACAGCACCCCGACCCAGTTGGCGCCGTCGTTGTAGGCGGCCGAGGCGGTGTCGGTGCTGCGGTAATGCAACTGGGTCACCGCCGGCGTGGTGTAGATCCACATCGCGAACAGGGCGAACCAGGAAAAGAACTGCACCACGGCCAAGCGCAGCATGGTCGGCGGCATGCCGTGCAGGTCGTCCATGATGCTGGCGAAGCCGCTGCGCTCGCCGACCAGGCCGCGCAGACACTGCGCCAGGCCGAACGCGGCGATCATGCCGGCCAATACGTACAGTTGGCGGTCCAGCGCGGCCATCGCGATCGCCGCGGCTACGATCGCGCCGACCGTGACCCAGGCCGCGCCCAGCAGCAGGCAGCGCATCCGGTCGCAGGGCGCGCGCGGCGGCGCCGGCGGCGCTTCGTCGTAGGCGGCCAATTGCTCGGGCGGATACTCGCGCGTGCTCAGCACGGTCCAGCCCACCGACAACAGCAGCACCGCGCCGCCGGCGTAGAAGGCGTAGCGCACCGTGTCGGGTACCTGGCCCGGGGCGGCGGTGTTGGCGACGCCGTAATGCGCCAGCACGTACGGCAGCGCGCTGGCGACCACCGAGCCGACGCCGATGAAGAAACTCTGCATCGCATAGCCGGTCGGACGCTGGCGCGGCGGCAGCTGGTCGCCGACGAAGGCGCGGAACGGTTCCATCGAAATGTTGATCGACGCGTCCAGCACCCACAGCAGGCCGGCGGCGATCCACAGGAACGGCGCGTTCGGCATCGCCAGCAGGGCCAGCGAGGCCAGCACCGCGCCGATCAGGAAGTAGGGGCGGCGCCGGCCCAGGCTCGCGCTCCAGGTACGGTCGGACAGGTAGCCGACGATCGGCTGCACGATCAACCCGGTCAGCGGCGCGGCGATCCACAACATCGGAATGTCGTCGATGGCCGCGCCCAGGGTCTGGAAGATCCGGCTGACGTTGGCGTTCTGCAGGGCGAAGCCGAACTGGATGCCGAGAAAGCCGAAACACATGTTCCAGATCTGCCAGAACGACAGCTGCGGCTTGCGGGACGGCGCGTCGGGGCGATCGGTCATGGATTGGATACTGGCATGTGGCGGGCTGGGACGACCGCGCCGCACGGACGCGGCTGGGTCAAAAGCAAATCCCCCTCGATCCCCCTTTGTCAAAGGGGGAAGACAAGCAGAGCTGCGGCGTCACCCGAAAATCGCCGCCCCTGCCCAATCTCCCGCGCTGCATTCCCCCCTTTGGAAAAGGGGGGGCTAGGGGGATTCGCTCTTGCCTTGGCCTACGTCAGAACTGCGACGAGAACCGGATCCCGTACATCCGCGGCGTATTCAAGTAGCGGATGTTGGTGGCGTTGTTGATGAAGCCCTTGCCCGAATAGACCTCGTCGGTCAGGTTGGACACGAAGCCGTCGATGCGGAACCGGTTGTCCTCGCCGAAGTTCAGGCCGGCCGAGACGTTGACGGTGAGGAAGCCGTCGACGTCGTCGCGCATCGCCAGGCCGCTGGCCGGGCCGCCGCCGGCGGCCGGGTTGGAGCCGTTGTTGAAGGCCATGTCGGCGAGCGGGATCTCGATCACCTTGCCGGCCGCGTCCAGCCCGAAGCCGCGGCTGTTGAACGCAGTCAGGTAGTAGTCGGAACGGTAGGTCAGGTTGACCGTCCAGTCGAACGAGCTCAGCGCGCCGCGGCCGATGTCGATGGTCTGCGACAGGCTGACGTTGGCGTTGTACTTGGAGGTGTTCGGCAGGCGGTTGCCGTCCAGCGGCACGATCAGGCCGAGACCGCCGGAACGGGTGTCCAGCACCTTGGAGTCGTCGAAGGTCGCGTCCAGGTAGGTGAAGTTGTAGCCCATGTCGAAGCCGTACGGCAGGCCGACCCGGCCTTCCAGTTCCAGGCCGAGCACGCTGGCGTTGGCGGCGTTGTCGTTGAACACCTGGCGGCTGGTCGCGTTGGGGTTGGTCGGGGTCGGCGCCGGCACGTCGATCAGGTTCTGCAGCACCTTGTTCTGGTAGTCGTAATAGAACACCGACGCATTCAAGCGCACCGGAGTCTCGCCCCAGAGGTAGTCGCCCTTGATGCCGGCCTCGTAGGAGGTCAGCTCTTCCGGCTCGAAGGTCGGCGCCAGCGCGCTGCCGTCGTTGAGCGACAGCGGCCGGTTGATGCCGCCGGAGCGGGTCCCGGTGGACACCGTCCCGTACAGCATCACCTGCGGCGACAGGTCGTATTCGAAGCCGACCCGCCAATCGACGTAGTTGTCCTTGTACACGTCCTCGCTGCGGCCGCCGGGGAAGTCCGAGCGCGCGATGACCTGGATCTGGTCGCGGTTCTGGCGCAGGAACTGGGCCCAGTTGTCGTCGACGCCGAAGCCGGCGAAACCGCCGAGGAAGTAGTCCAGGGTGTTCGCGCCCGGATCGCAGCGCAGCTCGGCCGGCGTCCAGCCGGTGCAGATGCTCGGCTCGCCGCCCGGACGTCCGCCCGGCGCGGCCAGGCGGAAGCCCGGCGAGCCCAGCACCAGGCCGGTGGTGTAGGGGTTGGTCGCGGTGTCGATCGGCTGGCCGGTGAACTGCTGGAACAGGCCCTCCGGAATCACGAACTGGTACTTGACGTTGGATTCGCGCGCGATCTTCTTGTCGCGGGTGTAGCGCACGCCGCCGATCAGGCGCAGCGAATCGGTCGCGGCGAAGCTGAAGTCGCCGTATACCGCGTTCGACTCGACCTTGGAGTTGTCGCCGCGGTTCTCGCCGCCCAGGCCGTCCTGCCAGCCGCAGACCGTGCCCGGCCGCCACCAGTCGCAATCGCCGAAGTAGCCGTTGCCGACGTCCCAGGACACGTAGTCGTACTTTTCTTCGTAATTGAACAGGCCCGCCGACCAGATCAGCTTGCCGGTGTCGCCGAAGAAGCGCAGCTCGTTGATGGTCGAGCTGGACTTGTCGGCCTGATAGAAGGTGTCGTACCAGGCCAGGCGTTCGGGATTGTGGTAGGCCTCGCGGTCCGAGCCCGGATACACCGGGCCCAGCTGCCACTCGCGCGAGGCGTTGCGGTTGTAGAAGTCGTACTTGCGGTAGGAGGTGTTGAACTCCACCGACACCGCGTCGTTGAACGCGTAGGTGAAGGTCGCCGCGACGCCCTCGATGTCGTTGGTGGTCTTGCCCTGGGTGCGGAAGTACTGGCGGAACGGATCGGACAGGTCGTCGATGTCGTAGCCGGCGGCCAGGCCGCGCTCGGCGAACATGCCCGGGTCGCCGGTGCCGCGCTCGGTGACCTTGTCCAGCATCACATAGGCCGAGAACTTCTCGTTCGGTTCCCACAGCGCCGACAGGCGCAGGGCTTGGTTGTCGATCGCGCCGGGGCCTTCGGCGTCGAACAGCGACTTGGGATAGCCGTTGCCGATATAGGACGAGCGCTCCTCGTCGAACAGCGCCGCGCGCAGGGCGAAGGTCTCGCCGATCGGCAGGTTGAGCACGCCCTCGGCGGTGGTGAAGTCGTAATTGCCGGCGCCGACCTTCAGCCCGCCGCTGGTCACGCCGAGCTCGGGGCGCTTGGAGATCACGTTGATCGAGCCGCCGGTGGCGTTGCGGCCGCGCACCGTGCCCTGCGGGCCTTTGTTGACCTCGATCCGGTCGACGTCGAAGAACATCGGCCCGATCGAGCGCGGACGCGGCAGGTAGATGCCGTTGTAGTAGGTCGCCACCGAGGGGTCGGAGGAGAAGTCCGAGTCGGCCGCGCCGATGCCGCGCAGGAAGATCTCGTACTTGCCTTCCTGGCGGGTGATCTGCAGGCCGGGCACCACCGCCTGCAGGTTGCGGAAGTCGGTGTTGATGCCGAGCTTGGTCAGGTCTTCGCCGCTGAAGGACTGGATCGTGCCGGCGTACTTCTGGATCGACTGCACGCGGCGGTTGCCGGTGACCTGGACCGCGTCGAGTTCGTGCGCGGCGCCGCCGGCCTCGGCCGGCGCCGTCGCGGCCGGCGGGTCCTGCGGCGCGGGCGCGTCGGCGGCCCATACGGTCCAGGAGCTGCACAGGCCGAGCGAGGCCAGGGCGGCGGTCAGCAGGTGGCGGTTGAATTGCGTTTGCGGCGTAACCGGCTTCAGTTTCGACATGCTCCCCTCCAGAAGCTAGATGTGTCGTGACGCGCGCGCACTGTCGGCGCGCTGCGTCCGCCGGGGCGATGCGTGCGCCCTCGGTCCGAGCGCATGTTAGGCAAGCCGTCGCGGCCGCAGCGGTTTCTGCATACGTATTCATGCCGGGCCGCCGCATTCATGTCGCAGTTCGTCCGCTCGCGCCGGCATGAATACGTATGCAGCTGCGACGGCGCCCGCGGCCGGCGGCGGTAAGCTGCCGCGCATCGCGGCGATGCAGCACGCCGCCCGCCATCTTCAGGGGTCTCTCTTGTCCGCCGCCAGCCTTCCGACCGCCGTCCCGCACGCCAACGACGCCTGGTGGCGCGGCGCGGTCGTCTACCAGATCTATCCGCGCAGCTTCCGCGACCTCAGCGGCGACGGCGTCGGCGACCTGCCCGGGATCATCGACAAGCTCGGCTACGTCGCCGACCTCGGCGTCGACGCGATCTGGATCTCGCCGTTCTTCAAGTCGCCGATGGCCGACTTCGGCTACGACATCGCCGACTACCGCGCGGTCGACCCGCTGTTCGGGCGCCTGGAGGACTTCGACCGGCTGCTGGCCAAGGCGCATGCGCTGGGGCTGAAGGTGATGATCGACCAGGTGCTCAGCCACACCTCCGACCAGCACGAGTGGTTCCAGCGCAGCCGCGAAAGCCGCGACAACCCTTACGCCGACTGGTACGTGTGGGCCGACGCGCGCCCCGACGGCACCGCGCCGAACAACTGGATGTCGTTGTTCGGCGGCGTCGCCTGGCGCTGGGAACCGCGCCGCCAGCAGTACTACCTGCACAATTTCCTGTCCTCGCAGCCGGACCTCAATTTCCACAATCCGGCGGTGCGCGCGGCGGTGCTCGACAACGTCCGCTTCTGGCTCGAGCGCGGGGTCGACGGCCTGCGCCTGGACGCGATCAACTTCTGCTTCCACGACGCGCAACTGCGCGACAACCCGGCCAAGCCGGCGCAACTGCGGGTCGGGCGCGGTTTCAGCCCGGACAACCCGTACGCGTTCCAGTACCACTACTACAACAACACCCGCCCGGAGAACCTGGAGTTCCTGGCCGAGCTGCGCCGCCTGCTCGACCGCTATCCCGGCGCGGTCGCGCTCGGCGAGATCTCCTCGGAGGATTCGCTGGCGACCACCGACGAGTACACCCGCCACGGCCGCCTGCACATGGGCTACAGCTTCGAGCTGCTGACCGACGACCGTTCCGCCGGCTACATCCGCGGCACCGTGCAGACCCTGGAAGAGGCGATGCACGAGGGCTGGCCGTGCTGGGCCATCTCCAACCACGACGTGCAGCGCGTGGTCACCCGCTGGGGCCGCGGCGCGGCCCTGCCGGCGCACTATCCGACCCTGCTCAGCGCGATGGTCTGCTCGCTGCGCGGCTCGGTCTGCCTGTACCAGGGCGAGGAACTGGGCCTGCCCGAGGCCGAGCTGCCGTTCGAGGCGCTGCAGGACCCGTACGGCAAGACCTTCTGGCCGACCTTCAAGGGCCGCGACGGCTGCCGCACGCCGATGCCCTGGGACGCGACCGAACTGGCCGGCTTCAGCGACGCCGCGCCGTGGCTGCCGATCGCCGACGCGCATCGCGGCCTCGACGTGGCTGCGCAGGAACGCGATCCGGAATCGCCGCTGCAGCGCCTGCGCCGCTTCCTAGGCTGGCGCAAGCGCCATCCGGCGCTGCTGCACGGCGCGATCGGTTTCCTCGACACGCCCGAACCGGTGCTGGCCTTCGTTCGCGGCGAAGGCGCGCAAGCGCTGCTGATCGCCTTCAACCTCGGCGCCGAGGAAGCGATGCTGGAGCTGGGCGAACGCGCCGGCTGGCGCGCCGACCACGGCCACGGCCTGCCCAGCGGCGCGGTCGAGGCCGGCCGCCTGCGCCTGCCGGGTTACGCGGCCTACGTCGCCCGCGCGGCAGGCTGAGCGCCGCGCGCGGGCCGGGCGCGATCAGGGCGCGGCTTCGGCCGGCGCCTCGCCCAGGCCGAGCCAGCCCATCACCACCGCGCGCGCCTCGTCCACGCCCTGCTTGGACTCGCCGGAGAAGGTCTGCACGCTGACCGTGTCGCCGAACGCGTTGTGCAGTTCCTTGCGCACCGCCATCAGCTGCTGCTGTTGCTGGCCGCGGCCGAGCTTGTCGGCCTTGGTCAGCAGCGCATGCGCGGGCAGGCCGCGGCCGGCGGCGTAGCCGATCATGTGCCGGTCGTAGTCCTTGAGCGGATGGCGGATGTCCATCACCACCACCAGGCCGCGCAAGGCCTGGCGGGTCTCGAAATAGCGGTCCAGGAAGGCCTGCCAGTGGGCCTGCAGGTTCTGCGGCACCTTGGCGTAGCCGTAGCCCGGCAGGTCGACCAGGAAGCGGTCCGGCTCCGGCGCCGGCTCGGGGCCGCGGTACGGCGGGGTGACGTCGAAGAACACCAGTTGCTGGGTGCGGCCCGGGGTCTTGGACACGCGCGCCAGCGCGTTCTGCTGGCACAGGGCGTTGAGCGCGCTGGACTTGCCGGCGTTGGAGCGGCCGGCGAAAGCGACCTCGTGGCCGCCGTCGGGCGGCAATTGCTTGTGGTTATGCGCCGACAACAGGTAGCGGGCACGGGCGAGGTGGTTGGTCATCGCACTAGGATCGCATGCGCCGGCGTCCGCGGCGCCGTCGGCGCCTGAATCCGCGTTGACCCGGTCCGGGCCGACCCTGATAATTCCAAGGTTCCGGCGCGCGCGACGCGCCGGGCGCCAGCAGTCCGCCAGCCCATCCCGCAGCACGCCAGTAGTTCGGAGCCCAGCTACATGAGCCAAGCCCGCGTCTTCGGCCTCGTCGGCCTCGTCGCCCTCGCGGCTGCCGCCGTTGCGTATGCCCAGACCACGGTCACCCCGATTCCCGACAAGGAACCGGTCCAGACCGCACCGCTGTCCGGCAGCCCGAAGCCTGTCTGGGGCGACGTCAAGGCGGGCGCGACCAAGGCCGGCACCTGCGCCGCCTGCCACGGTCTGGACGGCAACCCGACCGACCCGCAGTACCCGCGCCTGGCCGGCCAGAGCGAGCGCTACATCGCCCACCAGATCGCCCTGTTCAAGAGCGGCGAGCGCAATACCGGCATGGCCGCGGCGATGAAGCCCTACGCAGACGCCCTGAGCGACCAGGACGCGCGCGACCTGGGCGCCTACTTCGCGACCCAGAAGTCCGGCGCCGGCGTCGCCGACGACACCGCGATCGCGGCCGGCCCGAACCAAGGCAAGAAGTTCTACCAAGTCGGCGAGCAGTTGTTCCGCTCCGGCGACAAGGCCCGCGGCATCCCGGCCTGCATGGCCTGCCACGGTCCAGGCGGCACCGGCAATCCGGGCCCGGCTTACCCGCACATCGCCGGCCAGCAGGCGGCCTACTCGCAGCGTCGCCTGGAGGAATACCGCGCCGGCACCACCGCGCAGAAGGACCCGCACCTGTTCAACATCATGGCCAGCGTGGCCAAGCAGCTGACCGACGAGGAAATCGGGTCGCTGTCCAGCTACCTGCAGGGCCTGCACCCGCGCGCCGACGACGTCGCCGCCGCGCAGATGCCGGCGGCTGCGGCCAAGCCGGCCGCGCCGGCAGCGGCGCCGGCCCCGGCGGCCGCGCCTGCTGCGGCCCCGGCCGCCGCTCCGGCGCCGCCCGCCAAGGGCTGAGCCGGCGCACGCCGCGACCCGACGCCGGCCTGGCGACAGGCCGGCGTTTTCGTTTCCATAGGCATGCTCTACAGGCGCCGGCAGCCGCGATGCGATGCGATGCGATGCGAACAGTGAACCCGGTCACCTTGCGCGCGGCGGGAACTTCCGCGATGCCGCGCCGGTCCATTCCAACACTCCCGCTTGAGACGCCGGCCGTTATCCTTGGCGCCGGCGTTTTTCATGTCCGCCCTCCGCTCGCGCGACGAACTGCGTCCGCTGCGGGCCACCACCGACGAGATCACCGATGAAACTGCGCTTGGCCGCCCTGCTGTTGCTCGCCGCCCTCCCCTTCGCTTCCCTCGCCGCGCCCAAGGCCGGCGCGCCGGCCGGCCCGGCGCCCGAGATCGGCGTGGACTATGTCGTGATCGAAGGCGGCAAGCCGTTCGCGCCGGTCAAGGGCAAGGTCGAGGTGGTCGAGGTGTTCGGCTACACCTGCCCGCATTGCGCCCACTTCGAGCCGCAGATCGCGGCCTGGCGCGCCAAGCTGCCGGCCGACGTCGAGTTCGTCCCGCTGGCCGCACCGTGGGGCGGCTACTGGACCCCGTACGCGCAGGCCTTCTACACCGCGCAGTCGATGAAGCTGCTGGGCAAGACCCACGAGGCGGTATTCAAGGCCCTGCACGAGCAGCGCAGCCTGCCGATCCAGAACGCCACCCCGGCCGAGATCGCCGCGTTCTACGCCCGCTATGGCGCCAACGCCCAGGCTTTCGCCGCCGGCATGACCGGCCCGGCAACGAACCAGGCGATGGAGAAGGCCAAGGCCTTCATCATGGCCAGCGGCATCGACGGCACCCCGTCGATGGTCGTCGCCGGCAAGTACCGCATCACCACCCAGAAGGGCTTCGACGACATGCTGCGCGTCGCCGACCACCTGATCGCGCGCGAGCGCGCCGGCGCCGGCAAGAAGCGCTGAGCCGGCCTGCACTCCCGCTTCCCCATGACGGCCGCTATCCTGGCGGCCATTGCCGGCGGAGCCGCGACGCACCGGCGCGCGCCCGCCCCCTCGACTGATCGCATTCCGATCGCTTTGTGGAGACTCCACCGATGAATTCGCGTATGGCTTCGCTGTCCCGCTATCCGCTCGTGCTGACCGCGCTGGTCGCGCTGGCGGCCTGCAACAAGACCGACACCGCTCCGGCCGCCGACACCGCCACGCCGGCCGCGCCGACCGCCGATGCCGCCGCTCCGGCGGCCGACAACGCACCGGCCGCTCCGGCGGCGCCGGAACAGCCGGCGATCCAGCCCGCCGCCGTCGCCACCCCGCCGGCCGGCCCGGCCCCGGTCGCCGGCGCCGACTATCAGGAAATCCCGGCCGGCCAGGCCTACGAGCCGGTCGCGGGCAAGATCGAAGTCGCCGAAGTGTTCAGCTACACCTGCCCGCACTGCGCCCAGTTCGAACCGCAGCTGCTGGATTGGCGCAAGAAGCAGACCGCGGACGTGAAGTTCACCCCGGTCGCCGGCCCGTTCGGCGGCAACCCGATTCCGTTCGCCAAGGCCTTCTACACCGCCCAGACCCTGGGCCTGCTGGAGAAGACCCACGAGGCGATGTTCCGCGCCGTGCACATCGAGCAGACCATCCCGTACCAGAGCGTCACCGACCAGCAGTTCGGCGACTTCTACGCCAAGTACGGCGCCAAGCCGGCCGACTTCATCGGTACCATGAACAGCTTCGCGATCAACGCCAAGCTCAAGCGCGCCGAGCAGTTCATGCAGCGCTCGGGCGTCAGCGCCAGCCCTTCGCTGGTGATCAACGGCAAGTACCTGGTCACCACCGAGAAGGGCTTCGCCGACATGCTGCGGGTCGCCGATCACCTGGTCGCGCGCGAACGCGCCGCGATGCAGGCCCCGGCCGCCCCGGCCGAGGGCGCCGCGGCTCCGGCTCCGGCTCCGGCGGCGGCCGCCGCCCCGGCGGCGCCGGCCCAGGGCTGATCGGCCCGCACGCCCAGGGACCTGGCATGACCACACGCCGGCTGCGCCTGCTCAGCGCGAACATCCAGGCCGGCTCCAGCACGCGTCGCTACAGCGATTACGCGACGCGCAGCTGGTCGCACGTGCTGCCGGCCGGCAACAAGCGCGGCAGCCTCGACGCGATCGCCCAGTTGGCCGGCGAGCACGACATCGTCGGCCTCAACGAAAGCGATCCGGGCAGCCTGCGTTCGGGCTTCACCAACCAGACCCACTACCTGGCCCAGCGCGCCGGCTTCGAGTACTGGAGCCACCAGCCGAACCGGCGCGTCGGCAGCGTCGCCTCCAGCGCCAACGGCCTGCTCAGCAAGCTGGAACCGCGCGAAGTCGTCGACCATCCCCTGCCCGGCCGGATCTCCGGCCGCGGCGTGCTGATCGCCCATTACGGCCAGGGCGACGACGGCCTCACCGTCGCCGTCGCCCACCTTTCGCTCGGCGCCGGCTCGCGCGGCAGCCAATTGGCCTTCATCGCCGAACTGCTGCACGACCACCCGCACGCAGTGCTGATGGGCGACTTCAACTGCTCCCCCGACCGCCCCGAGATGCAGGCCCTGTTCCGCGGCACCCGCCTGCAGCCGCCGAGCGAACCGCTGGCGACCTTCCCCAGCTGGCGCCCGCAGCGCGCGATCGACCACATCCTGCTCGGCGACGGCCTCAGCTTCGCCGGCGCCCGCGCCGTGCCCGCCGCGCAATCCGACCATCTGGCCCTGTCGCTGGAACTCGACGTACCGGAAAGCGCGTTGCGCTGAAACCGCGCCGCGACGGGTAGGAGCGGCGCAAGCCGCGACCGCGGTCTCGCGGCGGCGGCGCAACCGGCAGCAACGCGTCGCGGCTCACGCCGCTCCTACAGGGGTTACGGCGCGAGATTGGGGTTGCGCGGTCGCGACTGGCGTCGCTGCTACCCCTAAGCCCTGCCTCTGTTTCTGCTTCGACGGCGACACCGGCACGCAAACGAAACGGCCGGTGGTCGCCCACCGGCCGTTCGCTTTGTTGCGGGTAGCGAACTACGCCGCGATCGGATCGAACTACGCCGCGATCAGAAGCGCAGGTCCGCGCGCAGGTAGAAGAAGCGGCCGCCCGGGATGTCGTAGGTGGACGCGTCGTAGCCGTTGAGCGAGCACGACAGGCACACCGGCGGATCCTTGTCGAACAGATTGTTGACGCCGCCGGTGATCTGCAGCCCCTTCAGCCAGTCGATGTGGTAGCCCAGCTGCAGGTCGTGGTAGGTGATCGCGTCGAGCTTGTTCTCGCCGGTCACCGAGTTGTCGCAGTACGGCGAGTCCAGCGCCGAGGCCTGGCAGATTTCGTCCAGCTCGGAGATGTGGCGCACGGTCCACGACGCGTTCCAGGCGTTGCGCTTCCACGACAGGGTGGCGTTGGAGGTCCACTCCGGGATCGCGCTGTCGTTGACTTCCACGCCCGGCTTGCGCGGCTGCACCTGGCCGGCGGCGCCGACCGCGTCGTACTGGGTCACCCAGGTGTTCTGCCAGCTGAACTTGAACTGGCCCCACGAGGTTTCCGGCAGGGTCCAGAAGAAGTCCATGTCCCAGCCGGAGGTCTTGATCGAACCCAGGTTGGTCAGCTTGTTCTCGAACGAGTTGATGCCGCCGACGCTGGAACGGGTGATGCCGTTGCAGTAGGTCGGGTCGAGGGTCTGCACGCACAGGTTGAGCTGGGTCTGGGCGTCGATCGCCTGCACCGCGCCTTCCAGCGAATGGCGGTAGTAGGTGACCTCGAAGTCGAACTTGTCCGACCACGGCACGCCCGCGGCCCAGGCCGGGCTGTAGACGAAGCCGGCGGTGAAGCTGCGTGCGGTTTCCGGCTCCAGGTCGGGGTTGCCGCCGGTCTGCACCGAGATCTGGCTGTTGGCCTGGGTCGCGCCGGCCGGCACGCCGAGCGCGGCGCAGTTGGCGCGGTTGCCGGTCGGCGGGGCGCCGGTGATCGAGATCAGGCAGGGATCGCTGAGCTGCAGGTCGGCGCGGCTGGCCGAGCCGAACAACTCGCCGATCGACGGCGCGCGGAAGCCTTCGGCGTAGGTGGTGCGCAGCAGGAACTCATCGGCGACTTGCCAGCGCAGGCCGTACTTCGGGGTGAACTGGCCGCCGAAGGTCGAGTAGTCCGAATAGCGGCCGGCCAGGCTCAGGTCCAGGCTCTTGCCGAACGAACCTTCCTTGATCAGCGGCAGGTTCAGCTCGACATAGGCTTCGTTGACGTCGTACTCGCCCTTGGTCGGCAGCGACTGGGTGCCGTTGTAGAAGCCGGCGACGGTGATCGGATCGGGGCGGTAGAAGCCTTCGTACTTGCGGTATTCGTAACCGGCCGCGAACGACAGCGGGCCGGCCCACAGGTCGAACAGATCGCCGGACAGGTTGGCGGTGAAGGTCTGCAGCTTCTGCTCGCTGCGGTCGCGCACGACCGGGCTGATCCAGTTGAGCATCGCCGGGGTGATCGTGCCCGGGCCGCCGAACAGGTTCAGCGGCACGCAGCCCGGGGTCGCGGCGCACACCGCCGGATCGCCGACCGCGATGTTGATGTTGCGGATGTTGTAGCTGCCGCGGTTGGTCTGTTCGGCCTCGTTCTTGTTGCTGGCGAAGTTGACGTCCCAGAAGTAGGTGCGGTCGCCGGCGTCGAAGCTGCCTTCCACGCCCGCGGCGATGTACTGGGTATCGACCTGCTGTTCGAAGATGCGCGGGCCGCCCTCGACCGGACGGCGGCCGAGCAGGACCAGGTTCGGATTGGCGCCCTCGGTGGTCAGGTCGAAGCCGAACGGGTTGAACGGATTCAGGCGCGAGATGGTGATGTGCTCGGACCAGACGTTGCCGGTGCCGGCGTCGAGGCCGAGGAACAGCGGTTCCGGCGCGGCCTGGTTGACCGATTCGCGGCGGTTGTACAGCGCCTTGACGTAGGCCTGGACGTTGTCGTTGAAGTGGTAGCGGAACTGGGCGAAGGCGCCGGTGCGCTTGGACGGCGTCAGCAGCATGTTCTCGCGGGCGAAGTTGTAGCGGTTCGCGCCGGTGAACGGAATGAAGTCCTGCGGATAGCGCACGCCGTTGGGGAAGCTGCTGCCGTTGGGCGTGGTGATGTTGCAGAACGGGATCGGCGGGGTGCTCGGATCGTCGTCGGTGTCGGTCAGCGGGCAGGCGGTGCTGGCGGTCGGCGGGGTGATGATGAAGCGGCCGTTCGGGGTCGCCGAGCTGCCGGTCTCCACGCCCAGGCCCGGCACCGGCACGCGCGACAGCGCACGGTCGCGCGAGAACACCGGATCCTGGTCGACGTAGCTCAGGCCGAGGAACAGGTTGGCCTTGTCGGTGTTGAAGCCGTAGGCCAGGTCGACGCCCTGCAGCTCGCCGTCGCCCTTGCCGTACTGGCCGTAGTTCAGGGTCACCTGGCCGCCGTCGAAGTTGCGCCGGGTGATGATGTTGACCACGCCGGCGATGGCGTCGGAGCCGTACAGCGAGGACGCGCCGTCCTCGAGCACTTCGATGCGCTCGACGATGGCCAGCGGAATGGTGTTGAGGTCGGTCGCCGCGCCCACGCCGGAGGCGGAGGACTCGTTGACCCAGCGCATGCCGTCGACCAGGACCAGCACGCGCTTGGGGCCGAGGTGGCGCAGGTCGACCTGGGCCGAGCCGGCGCCGATGCCGTCGCCGTTCGGCGAGAAGCCGAAGTTGCCCGAGGAGTTGAACTTGGTGTTGAGCGCCGAGCCGGCGCCGGTGAGTTCCTGCACGACGTCGCCGATCGAGGTCAGGCCGGTGCGTTCGATGTCGTCGCGGGTCAGGGTCTGGACCGGGACCTGGCTTTCGATCTCGGCCTTCTTGATGCGGGTGCCGGTCACCTGGACCGTGTCGAGCGTGGTGGCGTCCTTCGCCGGAGCGGCGTCCTGGGCTGCGGCGAACCCGGGCAGTGCGATCAGCAGGGACAACTGGATGGCTTTCGCCAGGGCATGGCGACGCGACACTTTCATCGACTCTCTCTCCCTCAAGTTATGTGACTTAGCTCTGCTGGCTATTGGCACGCCGTCCGATCGGTCGGAAGGCATCGAGAGGTTGTAAACAATCCGTGAATCCGCCACAAGGCGCAAACAGGAGGGTCTTGCCAAACCGGTTCCAGTTTCGGATCGCTTTCGTCGGCGCCGGCGGACGCACGGTCGATACGGCGTCGTGCGGTGGCCCGTTCAGCCAGGTCTGCGGACAGTCGCCGCCCCTCCGGCCGCGCGGCTGGAGCCAGGCCGGGGCGAACCGTGCAGTCAGGCTCGGCCGCCGAGCAGCAGGCTGACCGCGACCAGGATCAGGAAGCCGGCGAACACCCGCTTGAGGGTGTCGCCGTGCAGGCGATGGGCGAGCCGGGTGCCGTAGGGCGCGGCCAGCACCGAGGCCACCGCGACGCCGATCGCCGCGGGCAGGTAGACGTAGCCGATCGCGTGTTCGGGCAGGGCGCCGGGCGGCGCGTTGAGCGCGTAGCCGACCGCGCTGGCCAGGCCGATCGCCACGCCGCAGGCCGAGGAGGTGCCGACCGCGCGCACCGGCGCCACCCCGCGCCAGACCAGCAGGGGCACGGTCATG
The DNA here is from genome assembly GCF_057657315.1 of Lysobacter sp. Soil_C_15. NCBI lineage: Bacteria > Pseudomonadati > Pseudomonadota > Gammaproteobacteria > Lysobacterales > Lysobacteraceae > Lysobacter > Lysobacter sp. Soil_C_15. Next base: position 43,606 of record NZ_JBDGIR010000005.1, on the reverse strand, counting down.
CTGCCGCCGCCAATGCCGACCACCGCCGACACCGCGCCGATGCCGACCCCAGCCGCCGACAGAGGCAGCCCCTGCGGCGGCGGCGCGCCGTCGGCCAGCGGCGCGCGGTTCTTGCCGAACAACAGTTGCGCCGCAGCGATCAGGCAGTAGCCGGCGACGATCAGGCGCAGCCAGTTGCCGTCGATGCGCACCGCGACGAAACTGCCGAGCCAGCCGCCGAGCAACAGCCCCGGCACCATCCAGCGCACGGTCGGCCACAGCACGCTGCCGCGCTTGGCGTGGGCGCGCGCCGAGGCGGTCGCGGTCAGCACGATGCTGGCCAGCGAACTGGCCAGCGCGGTGTGCATGGCCGCCTCTTGCGGGATGCCCATCCACGGCGCGATCCAGGCCAGCGCCGCGACCAGCACCAGGCCGCCGCCGATGCCGAGCAGGCCGGCGAGCACGCCGGCGACCGCGCCGAGCGCGAGGAACACCAACCACACCGTCATGCCTGCGCTCCGGTCGTTACCGACGCGCCGCAGGCGGTGGAATTGCAAACTCGATTCATCGCAGCGGGCCTGGTCCAGCGGTAGGCGATCGTCCAGAGCGATCTCGGGGGCGACGCCAGCGGCGCGGGACCGAAGTCCGCCCTGGATGGCGGCGCGCGGCGCGGCGAGCGAAGGCCGCATTCTGCGCCCCGCTGCGCGCGCTGGCGACCGCGCGTCTTGCGCGAGCGCGCGAGGCGATAGCGTCGATCGCGACGGCGATAGCAATCCGCTCGCAACGCGGGCTTGTTCATATAAGGCATTCATCCGCTCTGGGCTATAGTCCGGCGATGCTCCCGCGCCCTCTCCGCCTCGCCGTCGCCGCCTTCGTCGCGGCCCTCGCCACCACCGCCTGCGCCCAGACCACGGCGTCGGCGCCGAGCCCTGCCGGCGCCGCGGTCAAGCCGCGCGCGATCGCCCATCCGCTGCCCGCGCCGGCGGCCGATCCGCAGCTGCCGCGGGTGCGCGCCGCGCTGGAAGCGGCCGAGCGCCCCGGCTTCGATGCCGGCCAGTACGCCGACCTCGGCCGGCATCCGCTGTACGGCTGGATCGAGTACGCGAACCTGCGCCGCAACATCGACGCGGTCAACAACGGCCAGGCCGCCGACTTCCTCGCCCGCCGCGGCAAGGAAGCCTCCGGCGACGCGTTCCGCGAGATCTGGCTGGCTGCGACCGCGCGCCGCGAGGACTGGCCGAGCTTCCTCGCCGCCTGGACCCCGCGCAGCGTCGCCGGCAAGGAACGCAGCGTCGCCCTGCGCTGCGCCGAATTGAACGCGCGCCAGGCGCTGGGCCGGCTCGACGAGGCCTGGAACCGCGAGGCCCAGGCGATCTGGCGCAGCGGCGGCAAGTCGCTGCCCGACGGTTGCGATGCGCCGTTCGCGCTGCTCGCCGCGCGCGGCGGGCTGAGCCCGGAACTGCGCTGGGAACGCATCGAGGCCGCGGCCGCGGAATGGCAGCCGGCGGTGATGCGCGCCGCGGCGCGCGGGTTGCCGGCGGAGCAACTCGCACTGGCGAACGACTACGCGGCGTTCCTGGACAACGTCAATGAGCGCGCGCTCGGTTGGCCGAAGACCGAGCGCAGCCGCAAGATCGCCTCCTACGGCCTGGCCAAGCTGGCCAAGGCCCAGCCGGCCAGCGCCGAGGCGCAGTTGCCCAAGTACGCCGCGGCGCTGGGCTTCAGCGACGCCGACCGCGGCCGGGTGCTGTACCAGGCGGCGCTGTGGACGGTGGCCTCCTACGAACCCGACTCGGCGCGCCGGCTCAATGCCGTGCCCGAGGTCGCCTTCGACGAACGTCTGCACGAGTGGCGCGCGCGCGAGGCGATGTCGCGCTCGGACTGGGCCGGCGCGCTGGCGGCGATCCGCAAGATGGGCGCCAAGCAGCGCGGCGAATCGCGCTGGCAGTTCTTCGAGGCGCGGCTCAGCGAACGCGCTGGCGACCAGGCCAGCGCGGCGCGGCTGTACCGCGAGGCCGCGCGCAAGACCGACTTCCACGGCTTCCTGGCCGCCGACCGGCTCGGCGCGCCGTACGCGCTGTGCCCGGTGCAGCCGGCCGACAGCCTCGCCGCCAAGAGCGCGATCGCGCGCGATCCGGCGCTGCTGCGGGCGATGGGCCTGTACCAGATCGACCGCAGCGGCTGGGCGGTGCGCGAGTGGGACGAGGCGCTGAGCCGCTTCGACGACACCCAGCGGCGCCTGGCGATCGAGGTCGCGCAGGGCTACCAGTGGTTCGACCGCGCGGTGTTCTCGCTCAACAAGACCCCGCAGGAACAGCGCCTGTACTACCTGCGCTTCCCGCTGCACCACGGCGACACCATCCGCCGCGAGGCCGCCGCCAACCGCATCGATCCGGCCTGGGTCGCGGCCGAGATCCGCGCCGAAAGCGTGTTCAATCCCAAGGCGCGCTCCGGCGCCAACGCGATGGGGCTGATGCAGGTGCTGCCCGGCACCGGCGCGCAGGTGGCCAAGAGCCTGGGCCTGCCCTGGGGCGGCGCCGCCAGCCTGTACGACTCCGACACCAACATCGTGCTCGGCACCGCTTACCTGCGCCAATTGCTCGACAAGTACGGCGGCCAGCCCTACTTCGCCATGGCCGGCTACAACGCCGGCCCGGCGCCGCTGGCGCGCTGGCAGTCGCAGCGCCCGGGCATGGAGCCGGAGTTCTGGATCGAGACCATCAGCTACAAGGAGACCCGCGAGTACGTCGCCCGCGTGCTCGCCTTCAGCGTGATCTACGACTGGCAACTCAACGGCGACGCGATGAACGTCAGCGACCGCCTGCGCGGGGTCGTCGACGGCAAGCGCAAGGCCTTCGTCTGCCCGCCCGAACCCGCCGCACGGCCCGCCGCCGCACCGGCGGCTGCGGCCGAAAGCGCCGAGGGCGAGTGAGGCCGCGATGGCGCGCCGTCATGTCCTGGTTCTCGGCGGTACCGGCTTCGTCGGCCGGCATCTGGTCGACCATCTGCTGCGCGAGCGCTGCCGCATCACCGTGCTCAGCCGCGGCGTCGAGCCGGCCAAGAAGCGCCGGCTCTCGCGCGACGCCAGCCTGATCGAGGGCGACGTCGGCAATCCGGATTTCCTGCGCGCCGTGCTCGACGACGTCGACGCGGTGGTCAACCTGGTCGGCATCCTCAACGAGCGCGGCGACAGCGGCGCCGGCTTCGAACACGTGTTCGTCGAACTGCTCGACGCCCTGCTCGAAGCGATGCGCGACATGGGGGTGAAGCGCCTGCTGCAGATGAGCGCGCTCAACGCCGGCACCGGCCAGAGCCATTACCTGGAATCGCGCGGCCGCGCCGAGCAGCGGGTGCGCGCGAGCAAGCTCGACTGGACCCTGTTCCGGCCGTCGGTCATCGCCGGCCCCGGCGACGGCCTGTTCTGCCGTTTCGACCAATTGCTGCGCTACTCGCCGGCGCTGCCGATCGGCCGCAGCGGCGCGCGCTTCCAGCCGGTGTGGATCGGCGATGTCGCCCAGGCCTTCGTCAACGCGCTGAACGACGGCCAGCACATCGGCCGCAGCTACAACCTGGTCGGCCCGGACGTGCTGAGCCTGGGCGAGATCGTGCGCGCCACCGCCCGCGCGCGCGGCCGCCTGCGCCTGGTGCTGCCGCTGCCGGATGCGCTGGGCAAGTTGCAGGCCGAGGTCGGCGAACACCTGCCGGGCAAGCCGATCAGTCGCGACAACTGGCGCTCGCTGCAGACCGATTCGACCAGCGTCGAGAACGGCTTGCTAAAGCTCGGCGTCGAACCGACCCCGGTGCTGCCGAAGCTGCCCGAAATTCTCGGCCTGCCCCCTGTAGGAGCGGCGTGAGCCGCGACCACCGCAGCGGTTTTCGACAGCGCTGTCGCCGAAGCCCGGACGTTCGGACAGTACCCGCTCCAAGCGCTGCGCCCCAGGTCTTCGGGCGCTACGCTCGCGTACACCGCTGCGGTGGTCGCGGCTTACGCCGCCCGACAAGCGCAGCGGCGCTGCGCTAGGATGAGCCACCTCACGCGAAGGGACCCTGCCATGGGCCTGCTCGACACTCTGCTCGGCCACGCCGGCGCCAAATCCGCCGACAAGGTCAACGACGACTTCGCTCCGCTGCTGGCGCCGGGCGAAACCGTACAGCGCGCGTTCGGCGAGATCCGCGACCTGATCGTGTTCACCGACCGGCGCCTGATCCTGGTCGACAAGCAGGGCGTGACCGGACGCAAGACCGAGTTCCTCAGCCTGCCCTACCGCAGCATCGTCATGTTCTCGCTGGAGACCGCCGGCCACTTCGACCTGGAAGCCGAACTGCGGCTGTGGGTCTCCGGTCAGCCGAACCCGATCGTGCGCCACCTCGGCCGCAGCGCCGGCGCCGAGGACATCATCGCCTTGCTGGCGCAGAATTCGCCGCGCTGAACTGGCGGGGTTCGGGACTCGGGACTCGGGACTCGTAAAGCAGTATCCCGCGTCTCCGCCAGGTCGCCGGCAGCGCTCTTTCGAGTCCCGAGTCCCGAGTCCCAAGTCCCGAGTCCCGTGGAGACCAGAGTGAAAACCTATCTCGTCGGCGGCGCGGTCCGCGATGCCTTGCTCGGCCTGCCGGCCGGGGACCGCGATTACGTGGTGGTCGGCGAAACGCCGGAGGCCATGCTGGCCGCGGGTTTCAAGGCGGTGGGCAAGGACTTTCCGGTGTTCCTGCACCCGGACAGCGGCGAGGAGTACGCGCTGGCGCGGACCGAACGCAAGTCCGGCCGCGGCTACCGCGGTTTCGTCGTCGACGCCGACCCCTCGGTGAGCCTGGAAGAAGACCTGGGCCGGCGCGACTTCACCATCAACGCCATCGCCCGCGCCGAGGACGGCAGCCTGGTCGATCCCTACGGCGGCGCGCGCGACATCGAACAGCGGGTGCTGCGCCACGTCGGCCCGGCCTTCGTCGAGGACCCGCTGCGGGTGCTGCGTGCGGCGCGTTTCATGGCCCGCTTCGCCGCGCACGGCTTCCAGGTCGCGCCGGAAACCATCGCGCTGATGCGGCGCATGGCCGAATCGGGGGAGCTGGCCGAGCTGGTCGCCGAACGGGTCTGGCAGGAACTGCGCCGCGCCCTGACTTGCGCGCAACCGTCGGCGTTCGTGCGCACCCTGCACCAGGCCGGCGCGCTGGCCGCGGTGCTGCCCGAAGTCGAAGCGCTGTACGGCGTGCCGCAACGGCCGGAGTACCACCCCGAGGTCGACACCGGCGTGCATACCGAGATGGTCATGGACATGGCCGCGCGGCTGGCGCCCGGCGACGACGTGATCGGCTTCGCCGCGCTGACCCACGACCTGGGCAAGGCGCTGACCCCGGCCGAGCTGTTGCCGCGCCACCACAACCACGAGCACGCCGGGCTGGAACCGCTGGCGCGGTTGTGCGCGCGGCTCAAGATACCGACCGAACACCGCCTGCTGGCCGAGGCGGTCTGCCGCGAGCACCTCAACGTACACCGCCTGGCCGAGATGCGGCCGCGCAGCGTGTACGAGCTGATCGCGCGCTGCGACGGGTTCCGCAACCCGCAGCGGATCGAGCAGATGAGCCTGGTCTGCGAGGCCGACAAGCGCGGCCGCCTGGGCCTGGAGGAGCAGCCCTATCCGTCGGGCGCGGCCCTGGTCGCGGCCTTGCGCGCCGCGCTGGCGGTGCGCGCCGGCGACCTCGCGCCCGGCCTCAGCGGTCCGGCGGTCGGCGAAGCCATGCGCCGCGCCCGCATCGAAGCCATCGCCGCCCAGCGCAAGGCCGATACCGAGTCGCCACAGGGGTAGGAGCGACGCCAGTCGCGACCACGCCCCGACAACGGCGACGCAAGCCAGCGCGTCGTGTCGCGGCTTACGCCGCCCTCGCAGCGCTCCATTCGGCGACGGCGCGAGAACGCAGCCCCGGTCGCGACTGGCGTCGCTCCTACCCCGTCCAACATGCCGATCCGGACGATAAAAAGCCGCCGCGGGTGAGCGCGGCGGCTTGTCGGCTGCGTTACAGCGCGATCAGAAGCGGTAATCGATCCGCGCGTAATAGCTGCCGCCGTTCATGCCGAACGGCAGGGTTTCCCAGCCGTACTTGAAGCCCAGCTGCGGGAACGGCGCGCCGTCGACCTTGTCCCACTTGTCGGGATAGGTGTCGAAGATGTTGTTGCCGCCGACGGTCAGGCTGAGCTGGTCGCTGAACTTGTAGCGCACCGCCAGATCGCCCAGCCACTTGCCGCCCCAACGCTGCTTGACGCCCGGGGTAAAGCCTTCGCCGGCGACCGAGCCGTAGTAGTTGGCGCGCGCGGTCCATTCCCAGGCGCCGACCTCGTACACGCCCTGCAGCACGTGGTGCGAGCGCGGCTGGCCTTCCTCGATCAGGGTCACCTGGGTGTCGTCGAACAGCACGTTCGGCGGCAGGATCGCCGACTGCGAGCGGCGCGACTTGACTTCGGTCTTGTTGAAGTGGACCAGCGCGGTCAGGTTGAGCTTGGAACCGCCGGCGAACTCGGTGTTGTGATTGGCGACCAGGTCGACGCCGGTGGTGCGGGTGTCGATGGCGTTGGTGAAGAACAGCACCTGGCCGACCCCGATCGGATCGAGGATGGCGCGGATCGGACAGTTGGCGTTGTTGGCCGCGCACGGCAGGCCGTTGTTGCCGACCGCCTCGGGCTGGATGTTGCTGGAGAAGATGATCCGGTCGTCGATGTCGATCCGGAACACGTCCAGGGTCAGCGAGAAGCGGTCGTTGGGCTTGAGCACGAAGCCGACCGAGGCGCTCTTGGAGGTTTCCTCCTTCAGCGGCTCGATGCCGAAGGCGCGGGTCACCGCGCTGTCCTGGCGCGCGGTCAGGGTGTCGGTCAGCTCGCCGGCGGCGTTGAGGTTGGTCGAGCGCTGGCTGTAGAACAGCTGCTGCACGCCCGGCGCGCGGAAGCCGGTCGAGACCGTGCCGCGCACCGCGAACGCGTCGCTGGCGTCGAAGCGCGCCGACAGCTTGCCGGTGGTGGTGTTGCCGAAGTCGGAGTAGTCCTCGTAGCGGATCGCGCCGCCGAGCAGGAAGCGCTCGGTCAGGTTGGTTTCCAGATCGAGGTAGACGGCGTAGTTGTGGCGGCCGTCGTCGACCGCTTCGTTCGGCGAGAAGCCGGGGAAGCCCTGCATGCCGGGCTGGGCGGTGTCGCCGGTCTGGCCGACGATCGCGATCGAACGATCGTTGGTGCGGCCGTAGGTGTAGGTCACCGGCGCGCCGGGACGGATCTGGTAGTCGTCCTTGCGGTACTCCAGGCCGGTGCCCAGGTACAGCGGGTTGTCGTTGAAGCCCTTGAGCGTGCCGCGGAAGTCCAGGTTGAAGGTGGTCTGGTCGGCCTGCAGGGTGCCGGTGTCGGCCTTGGTCGGCGATGCGGCGTAGATGCCGCCGCCCGGCTTGGGCTCGTACCACCAGCTGACGTTGACCGAGTTGCTCTCTTCGAAGCCGAACTTGCTGCGGCCGCGGTTGATCGAGACGTCCCAGTCCCAGTTGTCGTTGATCGGCGCCTTGTAGCCGACCGCCAGCGAGTGGTCGTCGACCGTGGTCAGGATGTTGGGCAGGAAGCCGTTCGGGTACAGCGCCGGCACCGTGCGGTTGTCGCCGGCGCTGCGGAAGAAACCGGAAGAGTCGCCTTCGCGACGCGACAGGCCGCCGAACCAGTACAGCTCGCCGGTGCCGACCGGCAGGCCGCCGTTGAACCAGAAGTAGGCGTCGGTGGCGTCGGCGTCGCCCAGGCGCTGGGTCACCCGCGGCGGGTTCACCCGCAGGCTGTCCGGGCCGGCGCGGTTGGTCTCGGCGCGATCGCGGTATTCCAGCGACAGATTGAGGTAACCGCCGTCGCCGCCGAGCTTGAAGCCGTGATTGACCGAGGCGGAGTAGTTCTCGCCGTCGCCGGCGTAGTACTGGCCGGCCTGGAACGAAAGCTGGGTCTCCTCGGTCTGCTTCTTGAGGATGATGTTGATCACGCCGGAGATCGCGTCGGAGCCGTACTGCGCGGCAGCGCCGTCGCGCAGCACTTCGATGCGTTCGATCGCCGACAGCGGGATCGCGTTGATGTCGGTGCCGGCCGAACCGCGGCCGATGGTCTGCTGCACGTTGACCAGCGCCTGCTGGTGGCGGCGCTTGCCGTTGACCAGCACCAGCACCTGGTCCGGGCCCAGCGAGCGCAGCGTCGCCGGGCGCAGGATGTCGGTGCCGTCGCTGACGAAGGTGCGGGAGAAATTGAACGAGGGCTCCAGCATCTGCAGGATCTGGCCGATCTCGGTCGCGCCGGTCGCGTTCAGTTCTTCCTTGCCGATCACGTCCACCGGCGCCGCGGTGTCTTCGGCGGCGCGGCCGCGCACGCGCGAACCGGTGACCTGGACCGCATCGAGGGTCGTCGCTTCGCGGCTGGGCGCGGGGGCGGGCTCCTGGGCGAAGGCGGTGGGGGCCACGAGGGTGGCGGCCATGGCGGCGGCCACGGCTAAGGCCAGACGGTTGCGATGCGCTACGGACATGGAAGGGGTTCCTTGCGAGGGACGGGCAGGCCGGATCAGCCCGCGGTGGAGCCTCACAAGTTTTTAACCTTTGCGCAAGCTGCCATGTGATCTTGCCGACCCTGGCAATGTGACAAACCTCGACTTACTGACGCGAGGCTCACCCGGGGTTCAGTTGCTACGGCACCCGAAGCACACTGAACAGGGGCGTTTGCGCAAAAAACACGTCGCGCGTTCAGCCGGCGCGCGGCGCCAGCCAGCGGTCCACGCGCTGCAGCCAGCCGGCCACCGGGGTCGTCGCCAGCAGCAGGCCGATAACGGCGCCGAGGCTGTTGGCCAGGGCGTCGACGATGTCGCCGCTGCGCGACTGGGTCAGGTTGGCCTGGGCGAATTCCAGCGCCACGCCGAGCGCGATCAACGCCGCGGCGGCGATCGCCTGGGCGCGGCGGCGCGCGAACAGCATCCCGGCATAGGCCGACATCGCCGCGTAGGCGGCGAAGTGTTCGATCTTGTCGAAACCGGAGAACGGCGGCGGCGGCAACTCGCGCGCCGGCAGCAGGGTCGCGCCGATCACCGCCAGCACCATCGCCGCGCCCAGCGCGCACCACAGCGCCGGGCGCCGGAACTCGCGCAACGCGCTCACAGGCGGAAACTCAGGTCGCCGGCCATGAACGCCACCCCGAACTCGACCTCCTTCTCGAAGCCCATCACCTGGAACCGCTCGCCCATTTCGCTGGGCAGGGTCAGGCGCTTGACCTCGTCGAGGCGGCGCTGTTTCTCGACCGGATCGGCGATGCCCTCGATCCGCTCCAGCACCCCGGCCAAGCCGTTGCCGAGCAGGAAACTGGCCTGGTTGCAGTAGCCGGCCAGGTCGAAGCCGGCGGCCACGCCGGCCTCGACCAGGGCGGTGAAATCGACCGAGGCGGTGAGGTCCTGCAGCCCCGGCCACAGCAAGGGCTCGTCGTGCATGCGGTGGCGGTAATAGGCGCGCAGGGTGCCGTCGGCGCGTTCGGGCGCGTAGTACTCGCTGCGCGGATAGCCGTAGTCGACGAACAGCATCGCCCCGCGGCGCAGGCCGCCGGACACGGCCTGGATCCAGTACGGCAGCTGCGGCAGCAGTTCCGAGCGATAGCCCTCGGCCAGCGGCCGCTCCAGCCGGCGCTCGGCCAGGCGCACCGCATTGGCGAGGAAATCGTCGGCCGGCCGCAGGGTGCGGGCGAAGCCCTCGCCTTCGGCGACCACGTACTCCTCGAACACTTCCTCGTCGCGGATCGCGAAGCGCGGCGTCGGCAGCGCATCGATCACTTCGTTGGCGAACAGCACCCCGTCCCACTCGTCGCCGAACGGGCCGTCGGGCCATTCCAGCAGTTCGAACACCGGCGGCACCAGGCGTTCGCGCAGGCGCTCGCGCTGGCGGTGGCGCAGCTGCGCGCTGGGCTCGAGGATGGCGTAGCGGTCGGGCAGCGCATCGAGTTCGAGCAGGCGCTTGAGCGCCACTTCGGCGAACGCGCCGGTGCCGCCGCCGAGCTCGAGGAAACGCGCCTGCGGGCCGATCTGGCGCAGCACCGGCGCCACCGCTTCGGCGACGCAGGCGGCGAACACCGGGCCGAGCTCGGGCGCGGTGACGAAGTCGCCCTCGGCGCCGAACTTGCTCGCGCCGGCGCTGTAGTAGCCCAGGCCGGGCGCGTACAGGGCCAGCTCCATGAAGCGCGAGAACGGGATCGCGCCGCCGTGGGCGGCGATCTGTTCGCGGATCAGGGCGGACAGGCGCGCGCTGTGCGCCAGCGCGTCGGCGTCGGGGGGCGGCAGATCGAAAGAATTCACGTGGTTCGGGGCGCGTACGGGCGCACGGCAAGCGGGCCGCCAGGATACGGCCCGAACCCCGTCAGCGCGACCGCCGCCGCCCTTGTAGGAGCGGCGTCCCACGGGGATTTCCTCCGGTCATAAGCCGCGACAGCCGCGCCGGTTACGCCCGCGCGGCGGCCGCAGGCCGGGCAAACGGCGCAGTTCGCGTGATCCGACTGGCCGGACTGCGGCCAGCACGCTTTCGAACGTCGCTTCGGTTGGTCGCGACTTGCGTCGCTCCAACCCGGGCCGCTCCGCGCTCCTCGTCAGCGCCGGACCAGCGCGCTCTCCAGCTGCAGGCCCTCGAAGCCGGCCGGCAGTTCGCCTTCGTTGGCGTAGCGGTACAGCGCGGCCGAGTACACCCCGCCGAGCGCGCTCTGGTACACCGCCAGCGCGAGCAGGGCGAGCACGGTCAGCGCGCCGACCAGCACCGCCAGCGCCGACGACATCAGGCCCAGCAGCCAGGCCAGGCCGAAGCCGGCCAGGCCGGTGCCGATCATCAGCGCGGCGAAGGCGAAACCGATGCCGACCATGCCGGCCGCGCTCTCGCCCCAGGTGCGCTTGAACAGCGCCACGCTGCGCTTGACCGCCTCGACCGGGCCGATGTCCTCGGCCACCAGCACCGGCACGACCAGGAAGGTGGCCATGGTCCAGGCCGCGCCGAGCGCGCTGCCGATCAGGCGCACGATGAAGTTGTTGTCGCGGTCCTTGAGCGCCTGCAGGATCATGCCGACGGTCGCGGCGATGGCGGCGTAGCCGGCGATCGCGGCCAACCGCGCGGTCGCGGCGCGGAAGCCGTCGGCCAGGGTCGGGTTGCCGCCCTCCAGGCGGATCATCGCGCCGCTGACCAGGGCGCAGTTGCAGAAGATGATCACGAAGTACTGGCAGAAGTAGAAGGCGAAGCTCAGCACCGCAGCGCCGACGCCGAAACCGTCGGCGAACGCGTCCATGACCACCACCGGGATCAGGAAGGTGGCCAGCACCACCAACACGCAGATCGCCGAGATCACCGGAAACAGCATCAGCTCCCGGTCCGAACGCAATACCGCGGCGCTGGCCTTGACCAGTTCCCAGCTGCGCGAAAGTTTGTCGAACATCGCCGTTCCCCTACGAATTCCCCGCCGCATCGTCGAACCTGGCGCGACGATGCGCAAGAGGGGCGGCGCCGGGGCCGGCGGACGATCGCCTCGCCGGCCGCGCTCGGCGGCCGCGGATCACGGCGCGCGCGAACGCTCGATGCGCACCCCGACCCCGCGCGCGCCGCGGATCGCGCTGGGCTTGGTCAGCTTGAGCCGCACCCGACTGACGCCGAATTCCTCGATCACGATCGCCGCGACCCGTTCGGCCAGAGTTTCGACCAGGCCGAACTGCGACTGGCCCACATAGTCGGCGATGCGGTCGCTGATCGCCTTGTAGTCCAAGGTGTCGCCGATCGCATCGCTGGCCGCCGGCACCCGGTTGTCGAAGTCCATTTCCAGGTCGAACACCAGCGGTTGGCGGATCTTGCGTTCCCAGTCGTAGATGCCGATCACGGCCTCGAGCTCGAGGCCTTCGATGAAGACGTGGTCCATAGGGGGCGGGACTCGGGACTCGGGACTCGGGACTCGGAAAAGCGCGGCTATGGTAGGCGGGATCGCATCGGCTTCGCGAGACCCGGATTGCGGTCCCGCAGCGGCGAGTCCCGAGTCCCGAGTCCCGAGTCCCGAGTCCCGAGCAAGGCTATACCGCCTGCAACAACGCCATGTCCCAGCGCGGCGTCACCTTGACCGCGGCGTCTTCGTGCTGGCCGGCCTGCAGGCGCAGGGCGCCGGCGTAGGCGATCATCGCGCCGTTGTCGGTGCAGAACGCCGGACGCGGGAAACAGACCCGGCCGCCGCGTTTTTCCGCCATCGCCGCCAGCTGCGCGCGCAGCCGGCGGTTGGCGCCGACGCCGCCGGCGACCACCAGGGTGTCGCAGCCGGCCGCGTCGAGGGCGCGCTGGCACTTGATCGCCAGGGTGTCGACCACCGCATCCTCGAAGCCGCGGGCGATGTCGGCGCGGGTCTGGTCGCTGCGGTCGCTGTTCTGCCAGGCCAGCAGGACCTGAGTCTTGAGCCCGCTGAAGCTGAAGTCCAGACCGGGCCGGTCGGTCATCGGCCGGGCGAACTTGAACCGCCCCGGCACGCCGAGCTCGGCCTGCGCCGCCAACTGCGGCCCGCCCGGGTAAGGCAGGCCCATCAGCTTGGCGGTCTTGTCGAAGGCCTCGCCGGCGGCGTCGTCCAGGGTCTCGCCGAGCAGGCGGTAGCGGCCGATGGCGTCGACCGCGACCAGTTGGGTGTGGCCGCCGGACACCAGCAGGGCCACGAACGGCGGCTGCGGCCGGCCCAGCGGGTCGTCCTCCATCAGCGGCGCCAGCAGGTGGCCCTCCATGTGGTGGATGGCGACCGCCGGCACCTCCAGCGCCCAGGCCAGGGCGCGGGCGACCCCGGCCCCGACCAGCAGGGCCCCGACCAGGCCCGGGCCGGCGGTGTAGGCCACCCCGTCCAGGTCCTGCGGGCGCAGGTCCGACTCGGCCAGGGTCTGGCGGATCAGCGGCAGCAGCTTGCGCACGTGGTCGCGGCTGGCCAGCTCCGGCACCACCCCGCCGTACTCGGCGTGCAGGGCGATCTGGCTGTAGAGCGCGTGGGCGCGCAGCCCGGCCTGGGTGTCGTAGACGGCGACGCCGGTCTCGTCGCAGCTGGTCTCGATGCCGAGGACCTTCATCGGAGCGCCCCGCCGGCCGCGGTTTTCTGGGAGAATGTCGCGTTCATGGGGGTGTATGTTGCACCTTCCGTCCGAGCATCGCTATAATGCGCGGCTCTCCCGGTCTGCCCGGGCCGGTTCCCTAACGAGATAACGTATGCCCAGCGTCAAAGTCCGCGAAAACGAGCCTTTCGAATTTGCCCTGCGCCGCTTCAAGCGCACCTGCGAGAAGGCCGGCGTCCTGGCCGAGACCCGCAAGCGCGAGTTCTACGAAAAGCCGACGCAGGAACGCAAGCGCAAGGCCGCTGCTGCGGTGAAGCGTCAGGCCCGCCGCGCTTCGCGCGACGTCACCAAGCGTCAGCGCCTGTACTGATCGCCCGCTTCGCGCCGTTCGGCCCCAGGCCGATCTGCGCGCGTAGCGAGCACGAAGCCGGCCGCGCCTCGGGCGCCGCCGGCTTTTTGCGTTTCCGGCTTGAGAGCCGGGAACGGAGAGTAGGGAATAGGGCATCGGCAAAAACAGACCGCGCCGCCTCTCCCACCCGCTCTTTACCCCGCTCCTGACCAATCCCGATTCCCCATTCCCCATTCCCGGCCCCCGACCCATGAGCCTCAAACAACGCCTCACCGAAGACATGAAGGCCGCGATGAAGAGCGGCGACAAGCAGTCCCTGGGCGTGATCCGCCTGATCAACGCCGCGCTCAAGCAGAAGGAAGTCGACGAGCGCATCGAACTGGACGACACCGCGGTGATCGCGGTGCTCGACAAGATGGTCAAGCAGCGCCGCGACTCGGTCAGCCAGTACCAGGCCGCCGCGCGCGAGGACCTGGCCCAGGTCGAGCGCGACGAGATCGTGGTGATCGAGCGCTACCTGCCGGCCAAGCTCGGCGAAGCCGAGATCCTGGCCGTGGTCGACGCGCTCATCGCCGAAGTCGGTGCGACCGGCCCGGCCGACCTGGGCAAGCTGATGGGCCCGCTCAAGGCCAAGCTGGCCGGCAAGGCCGACATGGGCCAGGTCTCGGCCCTGGCCAAGCAGCGCCTGGCCGGCTGAGCGGCCAGCGTCGCAGCCCCACCCGCCGCGCCCGCATCGCGCGCGGCCGCAGGACCCGGACGCCGCCCACGGCGGCGTCCTTCGCCGGCTCGACGAGCCACACGCCAGGAGGTGTTCCATGAAACCACGCCATCGCGCCCGCCCCGACTGCTTTCGAGACCGCGCCCGCGCTTGAGCTCACCCGCAAGCGCCGCCGGGGCTATCCCTCGGAAACCCAGGTCCGTCGCGGCCGTCGCTTCGTCCACGGCGACAAGGAACTGGTCGAGAAGCTGGGCCGCAACGATCCCTGCCCCTGCGGTTCGGCCCGGAGGTTGAAGAGAATTGTTGCCTGCACGGCGGCCGCCACGACGGCGCCGGCCGTCACGACTACTTCCGTGATTGAATCCGTCGTGATTGAATCCGCCGCGAAGCGACCGTGATTGAAGCGGCCGTAGTTGGAGCCGCCGCGATTGAGGCGGCCGCAGCAATCGCGACCGAAGTCCGCCTGAGCCCACGCCTGAACGCCGCGGCCACGCCCGGCTAACCCCAGGCCGGCATACTGGGGGCGACGCCGCACGCGTCGCCCCCTTCTGCCGCATGCCCTTGCAACCCAGCCCGCCCGCACCGCCGACCGATCCCGACGACCTGGCCGAGCGCATCCGCGCCCTGCAGGCGCGGCTGGGGCGCAGCGCGCCGGGGCAGTTGCTGGAGCGCTTCTTCGAGTACGACCTGCTGGCCCTGGCCGCGGCGCTGTCGTTCTACACCCTGCTCTCGCTGGCGCCGCTGGTGCTGTTGCTGCTGTGGCTGACCACCGCGCTGTACCCGTCGGCGCAGGAAGAATTCTTCCGCCAGATCGGCCTGCTGGTCGGCAGCGAGGTCGAGGGCACCGCGCGGCTGATCGTCGCCAACGCCGAGCACCGGCCCGACACCGGCTCGATGGCGGCGGGATTCGGGCTGCTGGCCCTGCTGGTCGGCGCCTCGGCGGTGTTCGGCCAGTTGCAGACCGCCTTGAACCGGGTGTTCCGCAGCGACGCCCAGCGCCTGGGCGGGGCGCTGGCCTGGCTGCGCAAGCGCCTGCTCTCGTTCGGCATGGCGATCAGCGTCGGCTTCCTGCTGGTGGTGTCGATGGCGGTGCAGGCGGCGCTGCAGTTGCTGATCGCCTACCTGCCCGATCTGTTGCCGCTGGCCGCCGGCATCGTCTCGTTCCTGCTCTACGCCCTGGTCTTCGCCGCGATGTACCGCTGGCTGCCGGACCGGCCGGTCGGCCGCCGCCGGGCCCTGGTCGGCGGCGCGCTCACCTCGGCGTTGTTCATGCTCGGCCGCAGCGCGATCGGCCTGTACCTGGGCCAGGCCAGCCTGGGCAGCGCCTACGGCCCGGCCGGCGGCCTGGTGGTGATGCTGGTGTGGATGTATTACTGCGCGATGGCGTTCCTGCTCGGCGCGCTGATCACCGCGATGCTCGATGAGCGCGCGCGGTTGCGCCGGCGCCTGAGCGAGGCGCGCGCCGCGGCCGCGCCCCCGGCCTGAGCCAGCGGCCGCACCCGGCCACGCCCCGCGCCGCCGCGCATGGCATCCTAGACGCCGATCCACCAGCAGCGATTGCGCCCGATGCCCGGGCGCGCCCCGGCATGGCCCGCATTCCCGACGGCTTCATCGACGACCTCCTCGCCCGCACCGACATCGTCGAGGTGGTCGGCTCGCGCGTGCCGCTGAAACGGCAGGGCAAGGAGTATTCGGCGCGCTGCCCGTTCCACGACGAGCGCTCGCCCTCGTTCTGGGTCTCGCCGACCAAGCAGTTCTACCACTGCTTCGGCTGCGGCGCGCACGGCACCGCGATCAGTTTCCTGATGAACTACGACCGGCTCGAGTTCCTCGACGCGGTCGACGAACTGGCCAAGCGGATCGGCGTGGAGGTGCCGCGCGACACCCGCTCGCGCAACCAGGATTCCGAGACCCAGGACCTGTACACCGCGGTCGAGGCGGCGCAGCGCTTCTTCCTGCGCCAGTACGCGGCCAGCGGCAAGGCCCAGGGCTATCTCGACGCGCGCGGGGTCAGCATCGAGATCCGCGACCGCTTCGGCATCGGCTATGCGCCCGACAGCTTCAACGGCCTGCGCGACGCGCTCGGCACCGACGAGCGGCGGATGAAGCTGCTCGAACGCGCGGGCCTGTTCTCCAAGAACGAAAGCGGCCGGGTCTACGACAAGTTCCGCGACCGGGTGATGTTCCCCATCCACGACCGCCGCGGCCGGGTCATCGCGTTCGGCGGCCGCGTGCTCGACAAGGAGGACGGGCCCAAGTACCTCAACTCGCCGGAAACCCCGCTGTTCCACAAGGGCCGCGAGTTGTACGGGCTGTGGCAGGTGCGCCAGGCGCACAACAAGATCCCGCGCCTGATCGTGGTCGAAGGCTATATGGACGTGATCGCGCTGTTCCAGCACGGCGTCGACACCGCGGTGGCGACGCTGGGCACCGCGACCACGCCCGACCACGCCGAACTGCTGTTCCGCAACGCCGCCGACGTGTACTTCTGCTTCGACGGCGACCGCGCCGGGCGCGGCGCGGCGTGGAAGGCGGTGGAGTCGGTGCTGCCGCGGATGAAGGACGGCCGCCAGGCCTTCTTCCTGTTCCTGCCCGACGGCGAAGACCCGGACAGCCTGGTGCGCCAGGAGGGCGCCGACGGTTTCGACCATCGCCTGCGCGAGGCGATGCCGCTGTCGCAGTTCCTGTTCGACAGCCTCGCCGCCGACGTCAATCTCAACACCCTGGAAGGCAAGGGCCGCCTCGCCGAGCGCGCCAAGCCCTTGCTGGCGCAGATTCCCGACGGCGCCTTCGGCGACCTGATGAAGCAGCGCCTGACCGAGCTGACCGGGGTCGGCGCGCGCGCCGCCGGGCCGGAAACGCATGTGCCGGCGCAGCGCGCGCACGGCGGCGGCCGCGCCGCGCCGACGCCGAAGCGCTCGCTGGTGCGCAGCGCGATCGCGATCGTGCTGCAGAAGCCTTCGCTGGCCGCGGCGCTGGCGCCGCCGTACCGCTTCGCCCAGTTGCGCCAGCCGGGGATCGAACTGCTGACCGCGATCGTCGACCTGGTCCAGCAGCGGCCGGAGATCAGCACCGGCGCCCTGCTCGAGCATTTCGCCGAGCACGAGCAGGCTGCGGCGCTGCAGAAACTGGCCAGCCAGACCCTGCCCGGCAGCGACGACACCCTGCAGCGCGAGTTCCTCGACGCCATCGCCCAGCTCGACAAGCAGACCGTCGAGCAGCGGCTGGCCGAACTGCAAAGCCAGCAACGCGAGACCGGCCTCAACGAGGACGAGAAGCGCGAGC
Source organism: Lysobacter sp. Soil_C_15 (assembly GCF_057657315.1). Classification (NCBI taxonomy): domain Bacteria; kingdom Pseudomonadati; phylum Pseudomonadota; class Gammaproteobacteria; order Lysobacterales; family Lysobacteraceae; genus Lysobacter; species Lysobacter sp. Soil_C_15. The sequence continues at coordinate 26,208 of NZ_JBDGIR010000005.1, read as the reverse complement.
TGCTGTCGCTGCTGCAGGCGCGCTTGTCCCGCCCCACGGCCAAGGCCTGAGCGACCCCGCTTCCTGTAGGAGCGGCGTAAGCCGCGACAACCGAAGCGACGATCGAAAGCGCAGTGGCCGAAGCCTGGGCATTCGGGTCGCCTTTACCGCTCATACCGGCTATCCGGACTTCGGCGCGGACGCTTGCGTACACCGCTGCGGTTGGTCGCGACTTGCGTCGCTCTTACCCCTGCGATACGCGGGTTTTGGCAAGGACGCTTGCGTACACCGCCTCGATTGTCGCGGCTTACGCCGCTCCTACAGAAGCATTACCCCCACACCTCGCTCATCACCCGGGCGAAATTGCCGCCCAGCAGCTTGCCGATGCGCGCGTCGGAGTGGCCGCGCTGCGCCAGCAGCGCGGCGATGCGCTCGAAGCGGCGGGCGTGGTTGAGCTCGGGCACGAACAGATACACGTCCTCGCGCTCGCCCGGCGCCGATACGCCCAGCCGCTGGCGCTCGCGCACCGTGTCGCGGTGCATGCGTTTGTAGGCCTCGGTCAAGCGCACCGGCGACACCGCATTGTCGGTGCCGATGCCGACGTGGTCCTCGCCGCAGACGCGCAAGGCGTGCTCCAGGTGCGCGATCACGTCGGCCGCGGTCGCCTGCCCTTGCTCGCGCAGGAACGGCATCAGGTAGATCCCGACCACGCCGCCGCCTTCGGCCACCGCACGCAGCTCGGCGTCGGTCTTGTTGCGCGGCCGCTCGACCAGGGCGGCGCAGCCGGTGTGGCTGATCAGCACCGGCGCCTTCGAAGCGGCGATCGCCTCCAGCGCGGTGCGGCGCCCGCTGTGGGCCAGGTCCAGCAGCAGGCGGCGCTCGTTGAGGCGCTCGATCAGGCGCTGGCCGAACCGGCTCAGCCCGGCATCGCCGGGCTCCATGCAGCCGTCGCCGGCGAGATTGCGCAGGTTGTAGGTCAGCTGCACCGTGCGCACGCCCAGGCGCTGGAAGTCGTCGACCCGTTCCAGCTTCTCGCCGATCGGCGCGCTGTCCTGGAAATGGAACACGATGCCGAGCTTGCGCTCGCGCTGGGCGCGTTCCAGGTCGGCGGCGCCGCGTACCGGCAGGAACAGGTCGGGGTGGCGGGCGAACTCGCGCTCCCAGTAGGCCAGGTCGCGCACCGTGGACTCGTAGGCGTTTTCGTAGCGCGCCACCGGCCCGACCGTGACCTGCAGCGCGCGCAAGCCGCTGGCGCGCGCATCGGCGATCGCCGCCGGCGCCAGCGGCGCGTCGGCTTCGCCGTCCTCGTTGCCGAGGAAGCCGCAGCCGTCGATCGCCATCGCCTGCGGGTAGGGCGCCCACGACGACGGCGCCCAAGCCGGCAGTGCGTCGGCATCGGCGCGGGCGCGGCCGGCGCAGGCCGCGGCCAGCCAGCCCGCGGCGGCGAGCAGGAATCCTCTGCGGTCGATCATATTTCCTCCCTGAAATACGGCCGGCGGCCGCGCGACGCGTTCGTCCCCGGATGGCGCGTTCCTGCGAACGCTGCCGCCCTGTTCCTGCAAACGGACCCGGGCGGCGATCGCGGCACTCTAAGCCAAACGGCGCGCCGCGCCTGCCGTGACTTTCGGGAGGGCGCGCGGTTCGCGGCGACCGGCTAAGCTCGGCTGTCCGCCGGCCGCGCCGCGGCCGACGCCCGTTTCGATCCGATTCGTCCCGATTCGATCAGGGGAACCGCCGATGTCGCTGCGCCACGTTCTGTCCATCGCCGCGCTGGCCCTGGCCTGCGCCAGCGTCCACGCCCAACCCTCGTCCGCGGTCAAACGCGAACAGCACGGCAATCGGGTCAGCGAGAACCTGCCGGAGATTCCCGCCGAGCTGCTGGAGCGCCTCAACCGCTACCAGAACACCCGCGGCGCCGGGCTCGGCGGCTGGACCGGCGACGGCTGCCTGCTGATCGGCACCCGCTTCGCCGAAACCACCCAGGCCCACCGGGTCTGCCAGCCGCTGGGCATGCGCGAGCAGCTGACCTTCTACCGCGAACCGGTCGGCAGCCTCACCGCCGCGCCGGCCGGCCGCGAGGGCTTCGTGTTCGCCAAGGACGTTGGCGGCAACGAGTTCTGGCAACTGCACTGGTTCGACCTGGCCAGCCGCGAAACCACCCTGCTGACCGACGGCAAGTCGCGCAACGAGAGCCCGCTGTTCTCCCACGACGGCAAGCAGCTGGCCTACAGCAGCACCCTGCGCAACGGCACCGACACCGACGTGTGGGTGATGGACCTGGCCACGCGCAAGCCGCGCGCGGTGGTCACCGCAGGCGGCAACTGGAGCGCCTCGGATTTCTCGCCGGACGGCAAGCAATTGCTGGTGATCAAGTACGTCTCGGCCGCCGAGTCCTACCCGGGCCTGGTCGACCTGCAGACCGGCAAGCTGCAGTTGTTCCCGGTCGACGGCGGCAAGGCCTCGATCAACCATTTCCGCTTCTCCCACGACGGCCGCGCGGTGTACTACGTCTCCGACGAGCCGATCGACGGCAAGCCGCAGGAGTTCGCCACCCTGCGCCGCCACGAACCGGCCAGCGGCAAGTTCGAAGTGCTCAGCGCCGGCATCCCCTGGGACGTGGACAACCTCGCGCTCGCCGCCGACGGCCGCCACCTGGCCCTGGTCAGCAACGAGGACGGGATCGGCAAGCTGCGCGTGCTGGCGCTGCCGGGGCATCGCGAAGTGCCCCTGCCGGAGCTGCCGGTCGGGGTGATCGGCGGGGTCGAGTTCTCGCCCGACGGCCGCCGCATCGCCCTGTCGATCAACACCGCGACCTCGCCCAGCGACGTCTACGTGATCGACCTGGCGCCGGCCCAGCTGACCCGCTGGACCCGCAGCGAAGTCGGCGGACTGGACGCGTCGAAATTCGTCGCTCCCAGCCTGGTGCGCTACCCGACCTTCGACCAAGTCGACGGCCGGCCGCGCACGATTCCGGCCTTCTACTACAAGCCGGCGCAGGTGCCGGCCGGCAAGAAGCTGCCGGTGGTGGTGCAGATCCACGGCGGCCCGGAAGCGCAGTCGCTGCCCAGCTTCAGCGCCACCGCCCAGTTCCTGGCCAACGAACTCGGCGCGGCGGTGCTGGTGCCGAACGTGCGCGGCTCCGCCGGCTACGGCCGCACCTATCTCGGCCTGGACAACGCCGAAAAGCGCGAGGACTCGGTCAAGGACATCGGCGCCCTGCTCGACTGGATCGCCCGACAGCCCGAACTCGATCCGCAACGGGTCGGCGTCTACGGCGGCAGCTACGGCGGCTACATGGTGCTGTCCTCGCTGATGCACTACAGCGACCGGATCCGCGCCGGGGTCGACGTGGTCGGCATCTCCGACTTCGGCACCTTCCTCACCAATACCGAGTCCTACCGCCGCGACCTGCGCCGCGCCGAATACGGCGACGAGCGCATCCCGCAGATGAAGGCGGTGTTCGATCGCATCTCGCCGCTGAAGAACGCCGGCAAGATCCGCTCGCCGTTGTTCGTCGCCCAGGGCAAGAACGACCCGCGCGTGCCCTACACCGAAGCCGAGCAGATCGTGAAGGCGGTGCGCGGCAACGGCCAGCCGGTGTGGTTCCTGATGTTCGACGACGAAGGCCACGGCTTCCAGAAGAAAGCCAACAGCGATTTCTTCGGCGCTGCGGTGATGCGGTTCTGGCAGGAACACCTGATCGGCGAAAGCGAGAAGTGAGTTTGGAGAAGTGAGGCGTAAGTAAAGCGGGCCGTCGCTCGCTCCTCGCTACTCTGCGCTCACTCTTCGCTCCTGGGGTTTTCCCTAACTGGGCCCGCAGCGCGCGCCTCGCTAAGGTCGGCGGCGTCCTGCGCTGCCGGCCCTGGCGATGACCGACCCGCTGAACTTCCGTTCCGTCGATTCCCTGCTTCCGCCGGCCGGCTTGCCGCTCGACGGCGACGACGCGACGGCAGCCGCCGCCGCGCTCGCACCGGCGACGCTGAACGCGATGCCGCTGGCCGAGCGCGAGATCCTCGCCAACGGCCTGGCCGAACGGCTGGATGCGGGCCAGTTGCATGCGCTGCGCGGCGCCTTCGGCGAGATCCTGGACCGCGCCGTGAGCGAGCGCAGCGGCCCGGCGGTGCGCGAGGACTATGCCGGCCGCGTCGCCGCCGGCATCGAGCCGATCCAAGCGAGGGTGGTCAATCCCGACGGCGGCGAGGCCAACGACGCGCGCTGGATCGTCGACGAGCAAGGCCGCCCGGTGCATGCCGAAGCCACCCTGCGCACCGTGTTCAGCGAGCTCGAGCGCAGCGATGCCGAAACCCAGGCGCAACGCGACGCCGCCGACCGCGGCATCGACGGCGACCAGGGCGGGCATGTGTTCGGCCATCGTTTCGTCACCGACCAGGGCCTGAAGAACCTGTTCCCGCAGAACGGCAACTTCAACATGGGCGCCTACAAGACCCTGGAGAACGAATGGGCGGCCTGGATCGACCAGGGCATGGAGGTGCGCGTCGCCATCGACCTGAGCCCGCGCGGCGCCGACCGACCGGACCGGGTTCGCATTTCCTATGAGGTGATCGACCCGGCCGACGGCGGCAGGGTTTACGATCAGCGCGTGAGCTTCGACAACCGGGTCGGACAGCAGTACGACCGGGTCGACAGCGAGCAGATGGACGAGCTGATCGCAGCCCGCGCCTAACCCGAACGCCCAAGGCTGGACATGAACAGAGACGAATTGCTCGGCGAGATCGCGCGCCTGATCGTGGTCGACCCCAAGGCCGGCGAGCGGCCGTGGGACGGCTATGCCCTGATCGCCTGGTACGGCGAAGGCATCAGCCGCTTGAACGGCTTCCGCTACGACAAGGGCCAGCCCGGCGAGGCGCTGACCCCGTCGGGCGCGGAGCTCGAAAACCGTCTGGAACAGTTGCGCCTGGCCACCCACGTCGCCGGCAAGGCGCCGTGGCGGGTGTGCATCATGCGCATCAACCGCGAAGCGGCGGAAGTCGCGATCGACTTCGAATACGAAGACCCGGGCCGCTGGTACGTGACCCCGGACAGCGCCGCCGAAATCGCCGAGCGCGTGCGCCCCTGCTGAGGCGTTCGGCCTCCCCGCGAAAGCGGGGATCCAGGGCTTCATCGAGGCACGACTCTGAAGTCTCTGGATGCCCGCCTTCGCGGACAGAAACCAGGCGGCCCACCTACCGTCATCCCGCGAACGCGGGTATCCAGGGCGGCATCGCGACCGGCCTGTATCGGCCAGCGCCGGAACACCCCGGCCAACCCGTCGGCGCCCAAGACCAGGCAAGATCGGTCCTGCCTATCCCCAATCCCCAATCCCGGCCCATGCGCCTGCACGTCGACCGCTTCACCCTGGCCCTGCTGGCCGCCGTCGCGCTGGCCTGGGCCTGGCCGCTGTCCGGCGCGCCGGCCGCAGCGCTGGACCGCTTCACCGACGTCGCCATCGCGGCGCTGTTCTTCCTCCACGGCGCACGCCTGTCGCGCGAGGCGATCCTCGCCGGCGCGACGCATTGGCGCCTGCATCTGCTGGTCTTCGCCGCCACCTTCGCCCTGTTCCCGCTGCTCGGCCTGGCGCTCAAGCCCTTGGCCACACGCGGACTGACGCCGGAGCTTTACCTGGGCCTGTTGTTCCTGTGCTGCCTGCCCTCGACCGTGCAGTCCTCGATCGCGTTCACCTCGATGGCCGGCGGCAACGTCCCGGCCGCGGTCTGCAGCGCCTCGGCGTCCAGCCTGCTCGGCGTGTTCCTGACCCCGTTGCTGATGAGCGCCCTGGCCGGCGCGCAGGGCGGGATGGCCGACCCGGCCGAAGCGATCGGCAAGATCGTGCTGCAGTTGCTGGCGCCCTTCGTCGCCGGCCACCTGCTGCGGCCGTGGATCGGCGCCTGGGTGGCGCGACGGCGCGCGCTGCTGCGCTACACCGACCAGGGCACGGTGCTGCTGGTGGTGTATGCCGCATTCGCCGCGTCGATGACCAGCGGACTGTGGCAGAGCACGCCGGTGGAATCGGTCTATCTGCTGCTGGCGATCTGCGTCCTGCTGCTGGCGACCGCGATGATCGCGCTGACCGTCGCCGCGCGCCGGCTCGGCTTCGACCGCAGCGATGAGATCGCGATCGTGTTCTGCGGCTCGAAGAAAAGCCTGGCCACCGGCGTGCCGATGGCCAAGGTGCTGTTCGCCGGCTCGGCGCTGGGCGCGATCGTGCTGCCGGTGATGCTGTTCCACCAGATCCAGTTGCTGGTCTGCGCCCAGGTCGCGGCGCGGTATGCCCGCCGGTCCCATGCGCCCGCATCGCCGGCGAGCGACGACGTCGCCGACTGAGCCGGCGTCGCGCCGGTTCGCTGCCAGTCAGGGTCCGCGTCCGGGCCGCGCCTACACTCCCCGCACTGCATCGCGAGGACGTCATGCATTCCCCAGGCAAGGATCGCCACGACCGCGTCGTCGCGGGCGCCGTCGTCATCGTCGTCCACGCCCTGCTGGCCTGGACCGCGCACAAGCTGCTGCGCAGCGCGCCGCCGATCGCGACCGCGGTGGAAACCCAGCTGTACTGGATCGTGCGCACGCCGCCGCCGACCGCGCCGGCCTCACCCGCGCGCAGCGAACCGGTCCGGGCACGGCCGCGTCGCGCCGCCGCTACCGTCAGGCGACCGCTCGCGCCCGCGTCGACGCACGCGACCTCGGTACCGACATCGCCGGCCGCCACCGCGCCGGCCAGCGCCGACCCGCCCACCGGCCTGTCGGCCGATTTCGTCGATCAGGCCGACCGCGGCCTGAGCTTCGCCGCGCGCGATCCGTTCGCGCGCGCCGCGCCGGCCCTGCCCGGCGCCGGCGTCGAGCGTTTCCGCATGGCCGCGCCGCGCTCGCCGCAGAGCGTCCTGCGCTCGATCGGCCGCCTGTTCGGCGGCGGCGATCCGGCCGCGCCCTGCCGCGAACTCGGCCGGCAGATCGAGGAAATGGCCCAGGACGGCGATTCGGCGACCTTGCAGGAGGCCTACGCCAGCCACCAGCGCTGGTGCCGCTGAGCGCGGCTCAGCCGGCGCGCTGCAGTTGGAACAACGGCGCCGGCTGCAGCGAGGTCGGCAGCCAGTGGTCGATCATCAGGAAGGCGAACAGGACCATCAGATAGACGATCGAGTAGTTGAATACCTTCATCGCGTACAGCTCGTCCGGCGGGTTCATCAGCCGCCAGGCGTAATAGAGGAACATCGCGTCCAGCACCAGCACGCCGAACAGATAGAAGTAGCCGCTCATGCCGAACACGCAGGGCAGCACCGAGACCACCGCCAGCAGGATGGTGTAGAACAGGATCTGCCAGCGGGTATAGGCCACGCCGTGGGTGACCGGCAGCATCGGCACCATCGCCCGCGCGTAGTCGGCGCGGCGGAAGATCGCCAGCGCCCAGAAGTGCGGCGGGGTCCAGACGAAGATGATCAGCACCAGCAGCAGCGAGTGGGCCCAGTCCCACTCGCCCTGCATGCCGGTGACCGCGGCCCAGCCCAGCAGCGGCGGCGCCGCGCCGGCGATGCCGCCGATGACGATGTTCTGCGGCGTGGCGCGCTTGAGGTAGACGGTGTAGATCACCGCATAGCCGATCAGCGAGGCGAAGGTCAGTACTGCCGTGACCAGGTTGACCCAGAGCACCAGGATCAGCATCGACGCCGCGGCCAGGATCAGCGCGAACACCAGGGCCTGGGTCGGGCTGACCTGGCCGGCGACGATCGGCCGCCACGAGGTGCGCGCCATCTTGGCGTCGATGCGCGAGTCCAGCAGTTGGTTGATCGCCGCCGCCGAGGACGCGGCCAGCCAGATGCCGAGGAAACCCAGCACCGACTCGCGCAGCGGCGGCCAGCCGGGCACGGCCATGAACATGCCGACGATCGCGGTGAACACGATCAGCGCGACCACGCGCGGCTTGGTCAGGTCCCAGTACTGCTTGAAGGTGGGGCGGGCGGCGGCGTTCATCACGGCTCCGGCGTGCGCAGGCGCGCGAGCAGCGAGACCAGCACGAACAGCAGCAGCGCGGCGCCGGCGTTGTGCGCCACCGCGACCGCCAGCGGCAGGCCCAGCTTGACGTTGGCGATGCCCAGGCCGACCTGCAGCAGGGTCAGCGCGGCGAGCAGGCTGGCCCAGCCGCGCAGTCCCGGGGTGCGCAGCAGCTTCACCGCCAGGCCGATCAGATAGACGAACACCGCCAGCGCCATGATCCGGTGGGCGAGCTGGATCGCGATCCGCGCCTCGCCGTCGAGGATGCCGCCTTCGTAGTCCACGCCGATGCCGCGCCAGAGCACGAAGCCCTCGCCGAAGTCGTGGCGCGGCCACCATTGGCCGACGCAAGTCGGGAAGTCGTTGCCGCAGGCCAGCGCGGCGTAGTTGGCGCTGGTCCAGCCGCCGAGCGCGATCTGCACGCCGAGCACGGCGACCCCAAGCGCGATCCAGCGGCACAGCGTCGGCGCGTCGGCCAGGCGGATCGGCCGGTCGGTGGCGCGCCAAGCGACCCAGACCAGCAGCGACAAGGTCAGCAGGCCGCCGAGCAGATGGCCCATGACCACGATCGGCTTGAGCAGCCAGGTCACCGTCCACATGCCGAGCAGGGCCTGGAAGATGATCACCGCCAGGGTCAGCGCGCTGGCCCGCGACAGATCGGCATTGCTCCAGCGCAGCGCCGCGGCGAGCAGGATGCCCTCGCCGAGGATCGCCAACGCCGAAGCGGCGACGTGCTGTCCGCGCATGTACAGCGCAATCGCGATCGCCACCACCGCCGCCGCGGCCAGCACCTGGGCCACCCCCTTGCGGCGCCGGCGCGCCGAGACCAGGGCCAGGGTCAGGGTCAGCACGCCGAGCAGGCCGGCGATCATGCGGTGGAACTGCTCGCGCCAGGCCTTGTCGACTTCGACCGGACGGATCTGGGTCGCGGCGTGGTCGCCGATCTCGTGCGGCGTGGTCGGCCAGGCGGCGCGGCCGTAGCAGGTCGGCCAGTCCGGACAGCTCAGGCCGGCGTGGGACAGGCGCACGAAGGCGCCGAACACGATCACGCACAGCGCCAGCCCCACCGCCAGCCAGGCGATGCGGTGGAAGTTCTTGTACAGGCCCGGGGTCGCCAGGCCTTTGCCGGTTACGCTCATTCTGGAAAGGGTTCCCGCAGCGGCCGGCCGCGGCGACGCCCGCAGGGCGCGCGCGACCGCCGGTCGCTCACATCAGTTTCAGCAGTTTGGACAGATCCGCGCGCAGTCCGCCCGGCTCGAAGCCGGGAGCGTAACGCAGAATCACGAAGCCGTTCGGGTCGACCACGTACACCGGCACCCCGGCCGGGTCGTTCAGTCGCGGCAGGGCCGCGCTCAGCGCCGGCGACGGCGCCAGCACCCGCAACGAGGCCGGACGCGCCGCACCGGCCGGCGGTTCGCCGACCCAGAGCAGCTCGACATGGTCGGCGTCCTTGCCGAACAACTGCCAGACCGTGTCGAGCTGGCGCGACAAGGTGACGCAGGCGGCGGCGCAGCCGGACGGCGGCGCGACCAGGATCCGCCAGGTGCGCGCGCCCGGATTCCAGGCGTAGGCGCGGCCGTCGGCCAGCTGCGGCGGCTGCCGGCGCAGGTCGGGCTTGGGCTCCAGCAACTCGCCGTGCTGGCGGTTCACCGCCGGGTGCAGGTCGGAGAAGCGCAGCAGCCCGGCGACCAGCATCGGCACGAAGAAGAAGGCGGCGATCAGCAGCAGGGTCAGGCGGTTGCGCTTGCGCTGCTGCGGGGAAACGGTCTGGCTCGGGGTGTCGGTCATGGGCGGGCGCGGCGCGGGCGGAAAGTCAGGATCAGGGCGGTGATCAGCACCGCGGCGGCGAGGGCGAACCACTGCAGGGAATAACCGCGGTGCTTGTCCGGCGGCAAGGTGTTGGCGAGCAGTTCCAGGTCGCGGTCGTAACCCAGGCGCAACGCCGGATCCAGGCGCAGCACGCGCGGCGCCAACGGCGCCGAGACGCCGGTGGCCGACGCGATCGCGGCCGGATCGACCCGGGTCAGCAGCCAGGCCTCGCCTTCGCGCGCCAGGCCGGGGCCGAGCGCGATGCCCGGCGACGGCGGCGGCGCGAGCAGGCCGCTGAGCGCGATCTCGCCCTCGGGACGGACGATCGCCGGCAGGCGCCGGTCGCTGGCCAGCGGCAGCCAGCCCAGGTCGACCAGCAACGGCGCGCCGTGGCGCGGCAGGAAGATGCGGTAAGCGCGCACGCCCGCGCGGCCGTGGCGTTGCTGGTTGTCGAGCAAGAAGGCGCCGCGTTGGTCGAAGCGGCCCAGGCCCGCGGCCCAGTCGACCGTGGCCCGCCGCGCCGGATCGGCCGCCGCCGACAACGGCCGCGGCAGACGTTCGCGCAGCACCTGGGCCGCTGCGTCGAGCATGGCCTGCTTCTCGACCGCGCGCCGCGCCTGCCACAGGCCCAGGTTGGCGAACAGGGCGATCGCGCCCAGCGCCAGCGCCCAGCCGAACAGCAGGCTGCCGCGACGGCTCACCCCATCCTCCGGGCGGGCTGCGATAATCCGCGCTTCGCACCCGCGCGCGCACCCAAGGAGGCCGCGATGAGCCAAGAGCTGAAGGTCCTGCTGGTTATCGCGTTCCTCGGGGTCATTCTGTGGAATCTGGGCGCGGGCCTGTATTACATGCTGGTGGACAAGGGGCAGAGCAAGCGCACGGTCAACGCGCTCACCCGGCGCATCGCGCTGTCGGTGGCGCTGATCCTGATCGTGATCGTGTCGATCTGGATGGGCTGGATCACCCCGCACGGCGTGGGCTCCAACCCGGGCTGAGGCGACCGGAGCGGCACGGCCCGGCTGCCTATTATGGCGCTGAAGTCTGTCGATGCCCGCCTGCGCAGGCAGGACGGCCCGACGCAGGCGCGGGCAATCCCTGCCACGGCCATCCATCGAAAGCTGCCTACGGCCATTCCTCGAAACCCAGCTGCCGTCATCCCCGCGAACGCGGGGATCCCGGGCTCCACCGCGACAAGACGCTGAAGTCTCCGATGCCCGCCTGCGCGGGGCGCCACGGCCTGCAGCTTGCGCAGGCCCAGCAAGCCAGGGACGGAGGGGTTAAGCCCGCTCAACCCCTCCGTCCCCGTAAACGCGCCTGTAAACGCGAAAGGCCGGCATCGCTGCCGGCCCTTCGTCGTCGGTACTGCCTGCGCGCTTACAGCACGTAGACGAACAGGAACAGGCCCAGCCACACCACGTCGACGAAGTGCCAGTACCAGGCCACCGCTTCGAAGGCGAAATGGTTGTCCTTGCTGAAATGGCCCTTGAGGCAGCGGAACCAGATCACCGCCAGCATGATCGTGCCCAGGGTGACGTGGGCGCCGTGGAAACCGGTCAGCATGAAGAAGGTCGAGCCGTAGATGCCCGAGCCCAGGGTCAGGTTCAGTTCCTTGTAGGCGTGGATGTATTCCTCGGCCTGGAAGAACAGGAACAGGCAGCCCAGGGCCACGGTCAGGCCCAGCCACACCAACAGCGCCTTGCGGTGCGCGCCCTTGAGCGCGTGGTGCGCCAGGGTCACGGTCACGCCCGAGGTCAGCAGGATCAGGGTGTTGAGCAGCGGCAGGCCCCAGGCCGGAATGGTCTGGAAGTGGCCGCCGACCTGGCCCGGGCCCGAGCTCGGCCAGGCCGCGCTGAACTCCGGCCACAGCAGGCTGTTGGTCATCACCCCGTCGCCGTCGCCGCCGAGCCACGGCAGGGCGAACTGGCGGGCGTAGAACAGCGCGCCGAAGAACGCGGCGAAGAACATCACCTCGGAGAAGATGAACCAGATCATCCCCATCCGGAACGAAACGTCGACTTGCTTGTTGTAGTTGCCGCGCACCGATTCGCGGACCACGTCGCCGAACCAGCCGAACAGCACGCCGACCATCATCGCCAGGCCGACGAAGAACACCGGCTTGCCCCAGCTGACTTCGTTGAGCCAGCTGGCGATGCCGATCATGGTCGTGAACAGGCCGATCGAGCCGAGGAACGGCCAGCGGCTGCTGTGCGGCACGAAGTAGTGATTGGCGTCTGGCGTATGGGCGTGGGCCATGGCGGCGTTCCTGTGGGTGCTGAGCCAGCTTACGGCGCCGCCAGCGGCGAGGAGGCGGCCTTGGAGACCGGTCCCTGCTGCAGGCGCGCGGTGAGCACGTCGTTCTTGAAGAAGGTATAGGACAGCGTAATCGTGTGCACGTCGGCCGGCAGGTTCGGGTCGACGATGAAGCGCACCGGCATCTCCCGCGACTCGCCCGCCTGCAGGGTCTGGGCGGTGAAGCAGAAGCACTCGGTCTTGTTGAAATAGCCCGACGCGCGCGCCGGCGCGACCGACGGCGAGGCGCTGCCGACGATGGCGCGGTCGGTGGTGTTGCGCGCGTAGTAGGTGGTCTCGTACTGCTCGCCCGGGCGCACCTTCATGCTCAGCTGGTGCGGCTTGAAGTCCCAGGGCAGCTTGGAATTGACGCTGCCGTCGAACTGCACCGTGACCAGGCGCGCCGCGGCCGGCGCGGCTTGCGCCTGGGCCTGGCCGGCGCCGCGCTCGAGGCGGATGCCGAACACCTTCTCGCAGGCGATGCGGTACATCGGCACCAGGGCGAAGGTGAAGCCGAACGCGCCCAGCGCGACCAGGATCATGGTCCGGGTCATCTTCGGCCCGGCCTGGCGGCGGGCTTCGACGGTCTGGGCGTCGCGCTCGTTCACTTCGACAGCACCCCGCTGAGGATGAACAACACGTAGATCGTCACCGCCGCGGCGCCGAACCACAAGGCCGTGCGTCGCGCCGCGGCGCGGCGGCGGGCGAGATCCTGCGGATCGGTCGGCGGACGGTTCATCGTCTGTGGCCAGGAAGGCGGCGCGGCGCCCGGGGCGCGCGCCGCATTCCGCGGCGCGGTCCGGTCAGTGGGTGATGTCGCCGTGGGCGAGGTCGCCGTCGCGGATCACCGGCGGGGTGGCGAAGGTGTGGTGCGGCGCCGGGCTCGGCACGGTCCACTCCAGGCCCTTGGCGCCTTCCCAGGAGCGCGCCTCGGCCTTGACCCCGGCGACCTTCGAACGCCACAGGATGAAGGCCATCATGAACGGCGTCAGGAACATGCCGAACGCGCCGATCGAGCTGATCAGGTTCCAGTCGGCGAACACGACGTTGTAGTCGGGAATACGGCGCGGCATGCCGGCCAGGCCGAGGAAGTGCTGCGGGAAGAACAGCAGGTTCACGAACACCATGGTCCACCAGAAGTGGAACTTGGCCATGCCCTCGTTGTACATCCGGCCGGTCCACTTCGGCCACCAGTAGTAGACCGCGGCGATGATCGAGAACAGCGCGCCGGTCACCAGCACGTAGTGGAAGTGGGCGACCACGAAGTAGGTGTCGTGGTACTGGAAGTCGGCCGGCACGATGGCGAGCATCAGGCCGGAGAAACCGCCGATGGTGAACAGGATCACGAACGCGATCGCCCACAGCATCGGCGCCTCGAACGAGATCGAGCCGCGCCACATGGTGGTGACCCAGTTGAACACCTTCACGCCGGTCGGCACCGCGATCAGCATGGTCGCGAACATGAAGTAGATCTCGCCACCGAGCGGCATGCCGACGGTGAACATGTGGTGCGCCCACACGATGAACGAGAGGAAGGCGATCGAGGCGGTGGCGTAGACCATCGCCTGGTAGCCGAACAGCGGCTTGCGGCTGAAGGTCGGGATGATCTCCGACACCACGCCGAACGCCGGCAGGATCATGATGTAGACCTCGGGGTGGCCGAAGAACCAGAAGATGTGCTGGAACATCACCGGGTCGCCGCCGCCGGCCGCGTTGAAGAACGAGGTGGCGAAGAACTTGTCGGTCAGCAGCATGGTCACCGCGCCCGCCAGCACCGGCATCACCGCGATCAGCAGGAAGGCGGTGATCAGCCAGGTCCAGCAGAAGATCGGCATCTTCAGCAGGTCCACGCCCGGGGCGCGCATGTTGAGGATGGTGGCGATGACGTTGATCGCGCCCATGATCGAGCTGATGCCCATCATGTGGATGGCGAAGATCGCGAAGGCGACGTTGGAGCCGCCCTGCAGCGACAGCGGCGGGTACAGGGTCCAGCCGCCGGCCGGGGCGCCGCCCGGCAGGAACAGGGTCATCAGCAGCAGGGTGAAGGCGAACGGCAGGATCCAGAAGGACCAGTTGTTCATTCGCGGCAGCGCCATGTCCGGCGCGCCGACCTGCAGCGGGATCATCCAGTTGGCCAGGCCGACGAAGGCCGGCATCACGCCGCCGAAGATCATCACCAGCGCGTGCATGGTGGTCATCTGGTTGAAGAACTCGGGGCCGCCCGGCAGCTGCAGGCCCGGTTCGGCCAGTTCGGCGCGGATGTAGACCGAGAATCCAGCGCCGATGATGAACATCACGAAGCTGAAGATCAGATACAGCGTGCCGATGTCCTTGTGGTTGGTCGAGAAGAACCAACGCTCGATGAAGCCCTGCTGGTGGGCGTGATCATCGTGGTGATCGTGCTGATCGGCGACGGGGTGCGTGACTGCCATGGCCTACCTCTGATGAATGCTTGACGATCAACCGACGGTCGCAGCGCGCGGAGCGGCGGCCGTGGTGTCGGAATTCGGGGCGGCGGCCGCGGCCGGCGCGGCTTCGGCCGGGGCGGCGGCCGGCGCAGCGGCCGGAGCCGCCGGGGCGGCGGCCGGGGCGTTCTTGGCCTTCTGCTCGGCCAGCCACTGCTGGTACTCGGCCTTGGGCAGGGCGCGGACCACGATCGGCATGAAGCCGTGGTCCTTGCCGCACAGTTCGGCGCACTGGCCGCGGTAGACGCCCGGCTGCTTGATCTCGGTCCAGGCCTCGTTGACGATGCCCGGGATCGCGTCCTGCTTCCAGCCCAGCGCCGGCACCCACCAGGCGTGGATCACGTCGTCGGCGGTGATCACGAAGCGGATCTTGGTGTCGGTCGGCAGCACCAGGACGTTGTCGACGTCGAGCAGGTAGTGCTCGTGGTCGGCGACGGTGATCTTCTTCTTGCTCTGACGCAGCTGGTCGCTCTTGCGGTCCAGGCGGCTGGTGAAGGCCACGTCCTGGCCCAGGTACTCGTACTTCCACATCCACTGGTAGCCGGTGATCTTCACCGTCATCGCCGAGTCGCGGGTGTCGTACATGTTGATCAGCTTGCTGGTGGCCGGGAAGGCCATCAGCACGAGCAGGGCGACCGGGACCACGGTCCAGACGATCTCCAGCTTGGTGCTGTGGGTGAAGTCCTTGTCGGGCACGGCGCCCTTGGACTTGCGGAACTTGAACATGGCCACGGCCATCGCGCCGAACACCAGCAGGCCGATGATCACGCAGATCCACAGCGCCAGCATGTGCGCCGAATAGGCGTTGGCCGACTGTGCGGTGACGCCCTCGCCCATGTTGAGCTGCCACGGCTTGGGATCGGCCGCCTGGGCGACTGCGAGAACCGGCAAGGCCATCGCGGCGATGCCCACTGCCCACTGCTTGAAACTACCGGCTTTCATCAGATCGAGCCCCAGAAAATCAGTGTGGTGTTCAACGCGCGCTCCGCGGGCTGCCCTTCCCGGGCGCCGGCCGCGCCGATTCTGGCTGAGCGCGGGGACCTTGCGGGAAGAGGTGGCTGGCGAGCCCTGATGAGGGCCCATCACGCCGGCATCGGCGCTACGGATAACCGCGAAATGGTAGCGGTCGCCCCGCCCTGCGGCAACCCGCCGCATGGACAGGAAAAATCGCGCGCAAAGCCAGCAACGGCGGGCTTTCGCGCAATCGAGCCGGTTCCGGCGCGCAGCGCGGGCACGCCGAGGGCGCGACGAGGGCGCGGTCCCGGCCGCTCGCCGGCCGCCGGCGCGCGCCTGCTCGCCATACAGGCCGGGACCGATAGAAAGCTCTAAAATGGCGGTCTTCCTCCCCCCGTCCCGGGTCCGATGTCCACCAACGCCTCCTCCGCCGTCGCCAGCGACGGCCCGCCGCCGCGCTCGCACGCCACCGCGCCGAGCGCGCTGATCAGCCCCGAACTGCCGCCGCCCGCGGCCGGTCCGCGCGCCGCGCTCACCGCCGGCTGGGTCCGCGACGAAGCCCAGCACGTGCGGGCCCTGCTCGAACTCGCGCGCCTGCCCGACGCCGACCGCGCCGCCGCCCAGGCGACCGCGGCCGACCTGGTCCGGCGGGTCCGCGCCCGCGCCCAGGATCAGGGCGCGATCGAAGCCTTCATGCGCCAGTACGACCTGGGCAGCGAGGAAGGCGTGCTGCTGATGTGCGTGGCCGAGGCCCTGCTGCGCATTCCGGACCAGGAGACCGCGGACAAGCTGATCCGCGACAAGCTCGGCGACGCCGACTGGAAGCGCCACCTGGGCCAGTCCGACTCGGTCCTGGTCAACGCCTCGACCTGGGGCCTGATGCTGACCGGCAAGCTGGTCGATCTGGCCGACGACACCAAGCGCGACGTCCACAACGCCTTCAAGCGCCTGGTCGGCCGGGTCGGCGAGCCGGTGATCCGGCTGGCGGTGCGCCAGGCGATGCGGATCATGGGCCATCAGTTCGTGATGGGGCGCACCATCGGCGAGGCCCTGGCGCGCTCGAAGAAGGGCGACAACGCCCACTACCGCTATTCCTTCGACATGCTCGGCGAAGGCGCGCTGACCACCAAGGACGCGCTGCGCTACCTGCAGGCCTACCGCGACGCGATCCACGCGATCGGCAAACATTTCTCTCCGCATCGCCAAGGCGATGCTCAGGGCAACGACAAGAACGCCGACGTATTCGCCGCGCCGTCGATCTCGGTCAAGCTGTCGGCCCTGCATCCGCGCTACGAGCACGCCAAGCGCGCCCGGGTGTTCGCCGAGCTGACCCCGCGCGTGCTCGAGCTGGCCCAACTGGCCAAGGGCTACGGCATCGGCTTCACCATCGACGCCGAGGAAGCCGACCGGCTGGAGATGTCGCTGGACGTGATCGCCGCCGCCTACGCCGACCCGTCGCTGGACGGCTGGGAAGGCTACGGCCTGGCGATCCAGGCCTACCAGAAGCGCGCCCCGGAGGCGATCGACTTCATCGCCGACCTGGCCCGCCGCCACGGCCGCCGCATCCCGGTGCGCCTGGTCAAGGGCGCGTACTGGGACAGCGAGGTCAAGCGCGCCCAGATCGACGGCCAGGAAGGCTATCCGGTGTTCACCCGCAAGCCGAACACCGACGTGTCCTACCTGGCCAACGCCCGGCGCATGCTGGAAGCGTCGGACGCGATCTACCCGATGTTCGCCACCCACAACGCCCAGACCATCGCCACGATCCACCGTCGCGCCCAGTCGATGGGCCGGGCCAAGCATTTCGAGTTCCAGAAGCTGCACGGCATGGGCGACGACCTGTACGCCGAAGTCATTCCGGCCGACCGCCTCGACGCGCCCTGCCGCGTCTACGCCCCGGTCGGCTCGCACGAAGACCTGCTGCCCTACCTGGTCCGCCGCCTGCTCGAGAACGGCGCCAACTCCAGCTTCGTCAACCGCATCACCGACGAGGACATCGCGATCGAGGACCTGATCCAGGATCCGGTCGAGACCGTGTCCGGCTTCGACAGCATTCCGCATCCGCGCATTCCGCTTCCGGCCGACCTTTACCGCAGCTTCGGCTACGACAGGACCAATTCCATGGGCGTCAATCTCGCCAACGATCAGCAACTGCAGTCCCTCGCCGCCGCCGTCAACGCCGCCGTCGGCGACTGGCGCGCCGCCCCGCTGGTGCCGGGCGCGACCGTGCAGGGCCCGGATATCGCCGTCACCAATCCGGCCGACCGCCGCGAGACCGTCGGCCAGTGGCAGGCCGCCGACAGCGCCACGGTCGAGCGGGCGTTGAGCAACGCCGTCGCCGCCCAGGAAGGCTGGGACGCGACCCCGGCCGCGAGCCGCGCCGCGATCCTCGAGCACGCCGCCGACCTGCTCGAGCAGCGCATGCCGCAGTACCTGGCGCTGTGCACCAAGGAAGCCGGCAAGACCATCCCCGATGGCGTCGCCGAAGTGCGCGAGGCGGTCGACTTCCTGCGCTACTACGGCGCTCACGCACGCAAGCTGTTCGCGCCGGAAGCGCTGCCGGGCCCGACCGGCGAATCCAACACCCTGCACCTGTCCGGCCGCGGCGTGTTCGTGTGCATCAGCCCGTGGAACTTCCCGCTGGCGATCTTCCTCGGCCAGATCTCCGCCGCCCTGGCCGCCGGCAACAGCGTCATCGCCAAGCCGGCCGAGCAGACCAACCTGATCGGCTACTACGCGGTCAAGCTGCTGCACGAAGCCGGCATCCCCGAAGCGGTGCTGCAGTTCCTGCCCGGCGACGGCGCCACCGTCGGCGCGGCGCTGACCCGCGACCCGCGCGTGGCCGGCGTGGCATTCACCGGCTCGACCGACACCGCGCGCGCGATCAACCGCGCCCTGGCCGCGCGCGACGCCGCGATCGGCGTGCTGATCGCCGAGACCGGCGGCCAGAACGCGCTGATCGCCGACTCGTCCTCGCTGCCGGAACAACTGGTCAAGGACGCGATCGGCTCGGCCTTCACCTCGGCCGGCCAGCGCTGCTCGGCGGCGCGCGTGCTGTTCGTGCAGGACGACATCGCCGACAAGGTCACCCACATGCTCGCCGGCGCGATGGCCGAGCTGAAGGTCGGCAACCCCGGCCTGCTGTCGACCGACGTCGGCCCGGTGATCGACGAGGACGCGCTCAAGATGCTGGTCGAGCATGCCGCGCGCATGGACAAGGAAGCGGTCAAGATCGCCGAAGTCGCGCTCGACGCCGACAGCGCCCACGGCAGCTTCTTCGCCCCGCGCGCCTACGCGCTGAAGTCGCTGGACCAGTTGCACAAGGAAGTGTTCGGCCCGGTGCTGCACGTGATCCGCTGGAAGGCCGATCAGCTGGACGCGGTGATCGACGCGATCAACGCCACCGGCTACGGCCTGACCCTGGGCATCCACTCGCGCATCGACGAGACCATCGACCGCATCGCCGCGCGGGTCAAGGTCGGCAATTGCTACGTCAACCGCAACCAGATCGGCGCGGTGGTCGGCGTGCAGCCCTTCGGCGGCCAGAACCTGTCCGGCACCGGCCCCAAGGCCGGCGGCCCGCACTACCTGCCGCGCTTCACCACCGAGAAGACCATCACCGTCAACACCACCGCGGCCGGCGGCAACGCCTCGCTGCTGACCCTGGGCGATTGACCCGCGTCGCGTCGCGATACCGCGATGCACGCGACCCCGAAACGGCGCGCCGCCAGGCGCGCCGTTTTTTTATTGCGCCCGGCTCTTGCAGGAGCGGCGTGAGCCGCGACAACCGCAGCGATGTGCGCGAGCGCGGCATCCGAAGCGCTGGAGCATCGAGCGCGAGTGGTTTCGACGCGCTTCGGATGCTGCGCTTACGTGCGTCGCTGCGGTTGGTCGCGGCTCACGCCGCTCCTACAGGAACCTGCCGCCCAGGTACGCGCCGCACGCGAATGTTCGTTTCGTGCGCGCGATCGCATTGCGCTGCTCGGGCGCGCCCTAGCTAGGGCACGCCCCGGCTGTCGCGCGCCGCGGCACGGCGGGACACTCGCCTGCAGGTGCAGTCAGGGGGCTGCTCTCCGTATCCGGCACACGCTCGACGGGAGAGTCACCATGATCCACCACATCGTCCGCGGCGATACCCTGTCCGAAATCGCCCTGCTGTTCCAGACCACGGTCGAGCGGCTGATGTCGCTCAACGACCAGATCGACAATCGCGACCTGATCTTCGCCGGCGACACGCTCAAGCTCGACGGGCTGAGCGATGGCCGCGGCAACGGCCGCATCGACACCGACAACCGCGTCGATACCGACACCCGGGTCGACACCGGCCGCGGCAACGCCGCCGACATCGCCAAGCGCTTCCTCGGCCGCGACGCCAGCGACCTCAAGCGCAGCGGCGAGATCCCGATGAACCCGAACGTGCCCAGCGACGTGTGCTGCGCCAACTTCGTTACCGCCTGCCTGCAGAAGGCCGGCGCGATCGACTGGCATACCGACTCGGTGGTCAACCTGCGCGACCGGCTCATCGACGAAGGCTGGAAACGGGTCGACGTCGGCCAGGCCAAGCCCGGCGACGTGGTGATCATGCAGAACTCGCGGCAATCGCACACGGTGCTGTTCGCCGGCCTGGACGCCAACGGCAAGCCGCAATTCATCGGCTCCAACAACCGCAACGCCGACGGCACCCAGGAAATCAGCTGGGGCGGCGCCAGCGGCGACTGGTACATCCTGTCCAAGCCGCGCTGAGCGCAGCGCGCGCGGCGCGGTCTTCGTCGCGTTGCGGCCGCGGCCGCAGCGCGGCGACGGCGTGCGTGCGATGCGGGCCTTGGGGGCGCTCCGCCGCGCGGCGGCCGGCGCTCAGTAGCCGAACAGGCTCGCCGGCGCGCCGTGTTCCTGCGGCCATGTCTCCCAAGCCACGTCGCCGGGCGCGACCGCCTGCGCGATCAACCGCCACTGCCCGTCGTCGCGCCTGAACAGCGCGGCGTAACGTTCCGACATCGCCCCCGCAGCGGCCTGCTCGGCGTAGTCGGTGCGCTTCCAGTCGATCCGGTTGCCGTCCGGCGCGCGCATGCGCGACAGCAGAAACGCCCAATCGCCCTGCCGGTCCAGATGGTCGACCTGCAACCGCAGCGGCAAGCCGACCGCCTGCTCGGCGCGCGGCTGCGCCAGCGCCAGCAGCGGCGCGTAGTCGGCATCGTCGGGCTGCAGGGCCTGCAACCGGACCTGGGCGAATGAAGTGCTCATGAGCGCTCCCAGACTGAGGAACACGGCCGAACGCAAACGGCGCGAGGGCATGGTGCAGGCGCGGTCCGCCGGCGCCGCGCGCGCGGTTCGAAGCGGATTTGCAGGTTAGGCCGGCGCCGCGCGCGCACCTGCGACGGCCATCGCAGATACGCCGTGCCGCGACCGGCGTATCCGCGCGGTTCATCCTGGCAAGATGGACCCACCGCTCACCGGGACGCCTTCATGCCGCTGGCCCTGCGCCACTCACCGCCGCGACCGCCGTTGCGCCTCGCCGTGGCCGCGCTGCTGTGCGCGCTGGCCGGCTGCGCCTCGCTGGCGCCGCTGCCGCTCACGTCCGGCGCCTGCAGCGAACGCCGCCTGGATCGGATGCTGTTCGGCATGAACAGCCCCGATGGACCGGTAAGCGAGACGCAATGGCAGGCGTTCCTGGCCGAGGTGGTGACGCCGCGCTTTCCCGACGGCCTGACCGTCTACCAGGCCCGCGGCCAGTGGCGCGGCGCCGGCGGCCAGATCGAACAGGAGGATTCGCGCGCGATCGACCTGGTCCACGTCGACAGCGCGGACGGCCGCCGCCGCGTGGTCGAGATCGCCGCGTCCTACAAACGACGCTTCCGCCAGGAAGCGGTGCTGATCCTCAGCGCGCCGACCCGCGCCTGTCTCGCCTCCGCCGGCGACGGGCGCGCCGCCGCGGGCTGACTCAGCGCCGCAGCTCGGTCGGCCGCTCGAGCTGGTAGCAGGCGTCGGCGATGTCGTCGAACTTGGCCGCCAGCAAGGCTTGCGCGTCGCGCACCCCGCGGTTGTAGTAGTGCGCGCCGATCTGTTCGGAAACGAAGTCGAGCAGGAACTCGCCGTCGAAGCGCCCTAAAGGCTGCCCGAGCTCGCGCTCGAAATAGGCCTGCAGCTTGCCGACCAACAACGCTTTTTCTTCGGCATCGAAACGGATCGCGGACATCGTTCGGGCGGGTGGCGGTCGGGACGACAGTGTAGGCGAGCCCGGCCTGGCCGAGCGCCCGCTCACGCCGACGCCGGCCCCTCGATCCGCGAGCCCCAGTCCTCGACCGCGTCGCGCGCCAGGCGGTTCTCGACCAGCTTGCGCCACGACGGCACCAGCGGCAGCGCCAGGGCGGCGCGCAGTTCGTCGCGGTCCAGGGTGCGCGTGTACAGCAGCGTCGCCAAGCGTTGCAGGCTCCAGTGCGGCCACGGCCGTTCGATCAGCGCCAGCGCATCGCCGGCTTCCGCTTCGCCGCTGCGCACTACCCGGTAGTACCAGCCGGTGCGCCCGCTGGCCTGCACCCGCCGCGCCATGTCGGCGACGCCGAAGCGGTCGTTGAGCTTCCAGCACGGCTGCCGGCCCTGGCTGACTTCCAGCACCGCGCCGCCGCAGCGATAGCGATCGCCCAGGCACACGCTCGCCTCGTACATGCCGACGCTGCTGAGGTTCTCGCCGAACGCGCCGGGCGCATCCAGCAGCGCATGCGCGCCGAGTTCCTCGCGCCAGCGCGGGTAGTGATCGTAGGGGTAATGGTGCACGGCCTTGTCGGCGCCGCCGTGCACGCGGCGGTCGCCCTGCTCGTCGCCTTCGAGCCCGTGCGCGCCGATCCGCACCCGGCCGGCTACGGTGCGCTTATCGATCGCGCTGAGGCTGCCCGGGCGCGTGTACGGCTGCGCGCGGCCGCTCAACCAGGCCAGCACCGGCACCGCGGCAGCGGCATGCGGGGCGGATCGGGGTTCGGAAGCGATATCCATGCGCGGCGCGGCGACGGGCGGAAAGCCGCCATCGTGGCATGCGCGAAAAAGAAAAACCCCGCCGTAGCGGGGCTTTTCGTTCAGTTATGAAAACATGAAAAATCATGCCGGCATCATGGGGCAATCAGCCGAACTCCAAGATGCATACCGGGATACATCACATCGAAACTAGTTGGCAACGAATTGACTCACCCACCTTCGTGCATGCAATGCCGGTTCTTCCGGAGCCGCGCTGACCAGTAACCGGGATACCCATCATGTTCGCCCGATAGATGAAGTCACTGACATCCGGGCTATAACCACTATCGAAACCAAACTCTGCGAAACCTGTTTCGCCGTTGACGAAGTCAAGAGGGGAATCCGGGATCGTATTGTTGTTGGAGTCGACAGCAGTTCCTTTGGCGTACTCCCAGTTCTTCGTATCGTAGTTGAAGATCATGACCACCCTGCTTCCATCGGGAAACTTGGCTTCAACGCTTAGCTTCGCACCACCGCTGGAGAGGTTTTCGAACTTGATAGCACGCCCCAGGTTCGCAGCTGCAGCGGTGAAAGCCAGCCTGGGGTTCTCTTTCAGCCGCTGATCCAGAAGATTGCGTGCCTGACTCGATCTGACAACATCGTATGCATTGACTGATCCGGTGAAAGAGGCGGATGCGGTTTGTTTGGCCTTAATCGCCGGAGCCACCAAGGGAGATGCCATTCCTGCCTGGCTTTCTGGAATATCCACCGTGATAGTGATACCCATGGAGCCGTTCGACTCGACGTAAATGTTGTAAAGCGACCAAAACTGATCCTGCACAAACTGATCCGGAGCGAACATCGTCGCCGAAGCACCCTGGACGTTGAACCCTACAATCCGCTCGCCGAGGCTATATACGTATCTTGTCCCGCTTCCGTATGAGCGCGCCTCAGCGGCCATTTGAGCATCTGTACAAAGGAAGCACGGATATGCAGTGGCATCCTGGGCCAATGCCGGCACTGACACTGCCGACAAGCAAGAAAACAGAAGCAATATA
Source organism: Lysobacter sp. Soil_C_15 (assembly GCF_057657315.1). Classification (NCBI taxonomy): domain Bacteria; kingdom Pseudomonadati; phylum Pseudomonadota; class Gammaproteobacteria; order Lysobacterales; family Lysobacteraceae; genus Lysobacter; species Lysobacter sp. Soil_C_15. Next base: position 2,726 of record NZ_JBDGIR010000005.1, on the reverse strand, counting down.
AATACATTTTTCACAAAAACACTCCCTGTCCTGATTTTTCGCCGAGTGCATTCAACCTCGAAGAGGGCTCCTGAAGCCCTCGAAAATTTTAGGGGCGAATGCCTGCCCGAACAGTGAAGTTCAACCAAGGACGCAAAAAAAACCCCGCCGAAGCGGGGTCTTTTTCAGGATGACTCAGACCTGTCAGAACTTGTACTGAGCCGCGATACCGAACAGGTCGGCGTGGCCCTTGTAGGTACCGGTCAGGCGCGAGCCGCTGCTCGAGACCACGTCGATCTTCGGGCTGTCGATCTCGATGCGGGTGTAGGCCGCGTCGACGCTCAGGTGCTCGTTGGCGTTCCAGGTCAGGCCGAGCGAGTACAGGGTGCGATCGTTGTCGGGCAGGCGCGGGGTGCGGTGCTCGTCGTTGGTCGGGGTCTCGTCCAGGGCGATGCCGCCGCGCAGGGTGATGGCGTCGCTGAGGTCGTACTCGGCGCCCAGCGCGTACATCATCGTGTCTTCCCACTCGAACGGCTCGCTGGTGATCGGCGTGCCGTTGGCGCGGACAATGTCGACCGACTTCAGCGAGTGCCAGTCGGTCTGCTGCGCATCGAACATCATGCGGAACTGATCGGTGAACTCGTACTGCAGGCTCAGGGTGTCGACGCTCGGGGTGGTCAGCTTGGCGCCGCCCGGACCCGAGTTGTACTGGGTGATGCCGCGCGCGGCCAGCAGGGCCGAGACGTTGGCCGGCTTGGTGAACTCGATGTTGCCTTCCAGCTCGTGGTCGATCTCCGAGCGGTGCGAGTAGCCGATCGAGAACTTGTCGGTCGGCTTCCACTGCAGGCCGACGATCCAGCCCAGGCCGTAGTCATCGCCCTCGACCTTGGCGTAGCCGTCGTTCTTCTGCGGGCCGAACGGCGCGGCGGCCAGGCTCGGGGTGGTGCAGGCGGCGATGCTGACCCGGCAGATCGCCGAACCGAAGTCGACCGCGTTGGTCAGGGTGGCTTCGGCGCGTTCCCAGATCAGGCCGGCGCCGACCGAGAAGCGGTCGGTCAGGGCCAGGCCGGCGGAGAAGGTCAGGTCGATGGTCTTCACTTCCGACTCGACCGCGTTGTAGCGGCCGACCCAGTCGCGGTCGTATTCGGTCTTCAGGCCGAACGGCGCGTTCAACTGGGCGCCGAGGGTCAGCTTCTCGAACGCGCCCGACAGCGGCATCACGATCGACAGCGCCGGCACCGGCTGCGCATCGCCCGGGTCGCCGCCGTTGCCGCCGGTCAGCGGGCGCGCGAGCAAGGTACCGGCCGCGGCCGTGCCGCCGCCGCGGAACTTCGCGGTCAGGTCGATCACGGTCACGTCGCCGCGAATCGTCAGCGAGTCCAGGTTCACCATCGCGGCCGGGTTGTTGGTCACGACAGCGGCGTCGTTCTTGGCGGTGGCGCTGCCGGCGAACGCGCGGCCCTGGTTCTTGACGCTGTTTTCGCGGATCTGGAAGCCGGTCGCTCCGGCCGAACCGACGCTGATGACGCCGGCGATGCCGAGCGCGAGCGCGGTCAGGCGGGAGATGCGGTGTGAGGCTTGCATGCGTGTAGTCTCCGTTGGAGTATTTTTCGTTCTATCGCGGCGTTGAGCACGGGCCGCGCGGGTCGGCCCGGTTCCGCCGGAAACCCCTCCCGACGTACGACGCCGTATGCACTATAGCGCGGCCATTAACCGAACGCTAACAATACGCCCAAGATCGCAAAATCGTCCGTGCAGATGTCGCAAACCCATGTATTGCGGGCGTTTTTCCGCTTCCGAGCGGTATCGCGCCGGCCTCGTCCGATGCTGAATAGGCGTCGCTCATGAGCATGTTCGTCGCCATCCCTTCACGCGAACGCACGCGCCTGCGTTGGGCCACGCCTTTGGTGTTCGCTCTGCTGTGGATCGCCTTCATCGTCTCGGCGGTGGTGCTGTCCGGACCGGAGCAACGCCGGCTGATGCTCGAATGGGGCGCGCTGTCGGGCGGCCTGTCCGATCCGCTGGCGTGGTGGGAGGCGATCCGCGACGGCAGCATCCTGCGCCTGTTCACCGCGCTGTTCCTGCACGCCGACTGGGCCCACCTGCTCGGCAACCTGGTGTTCCTGCTGATCTTCGGCCTGCCGGCCGAACGCGCGATGGGTCCGTGGCGCCTGCTGGCCTTGTTCCTGATCGGCGGCGCGGTGGCCAACCTAGCCGCGGTGCTGGCGATCGGCACCCCTGATCGGCTGATCATCGGCGCCAGCGGCGCGGTGTCGGCGCTGATCGGCGCCTACCTGGCGCTGTTTCCCGGCGCCAAGCTCGGCGTGGTGGTGCCGTTGGGCCTGTTCCTGCAGTTCGTGAAAGTGCCGGCGCCGCTGTTGATCGGGGTATGGGCGCTGCTGCAGGTGGTGTTCACCTTCATCGGCCCGGCCTTCGGCGCGGTCGCCTGGTCCGCCCACCTGGCCGGCTTCGCCTTCGGCGGCGCCTTCGCCCTGATCGCCCGTGCCGGCATCGCGCGAAGGTTGCGGCGCAAGCGCGGCTACTGACGGAGTTCGGGACTCGGGACTCGGGACTCGGGACTCGTAAAAAGTCTGCGTCTGCGGTCGTGCATCCCGCTTGAGAATGCACGCGACAGCCCCCAGTTTCTAAAGCCGCCCTGAAACATACCCACCCGAGTCCCGAGTCCCGAGTCCCGAGTCCCGAGTCCCGAGTCCCGAGTCCCGAGTCCCGAGTCCCGAGTCCCGAGT